>NZ_SGWF01000016.1:0-333574 GCF_013337105.1 Paenibacillus sp. JMULE4 | reverse complement strand
AAATCAATCTACCATAACTCCGTATCGTTTAGCAACTGTTTTAATTTGCCTTATTCAAAACAGTTCAAATCAAACAGCGAAATCTAATTTACCACATTTACTATCTGCTTGGCAAGCACTTCTTTTTTCCATTCTAGGGGACGAACCCGATAGCTCAGAATCTTTCAAAGCGCTGCAACTGACAGCGAAATGTAATTTACCACAAAACAACTCTACATTGCAACTGTTTTTTTATAAACCATATCCGACGCCGGGATGAACCATCTTTCCTGACCTCCACCGTAAAAAAATGAAGGAAGGAAAATTTCCCCAATGACAGATGCCGTCCGGCTTTTTTCTTTTCCCGCCTAAACAAGGTACAATAGAAACCGAGGTGATTTACTTTCATGGAGCCATTGTTGAAGGTGGAAAAGCTGACCGGCGGCTACAGCCGGCAAAGGCCCGTACTGCATGACTTGACGTTCTCGGTGCGTCCGGGAGAAATGGTCGGCTTGATCGGGCTTAACGGAGCCGGAAAAAGCACCACGATTAAACATATTCTGGGCCTGATGCAGCCGCACTCCGGTGAAATCCGATTGAACGGAATCCGCCTGGATACCGCCCCCGCGGTTTATCGGCGAACGTACGCTTACGTACCGGAAAGCCCACTGTTATATGAAGAACTGTCGGTAAAAGAACATCTGGAAATGGCTGCGATGGCTTACGGATTAGAAAACGGCGCTTTCGAGCAGCGGGCCTCCGAGCTTCTCGAAGAATTCCAGATGAAGCCTTATCAGAACCGGCTTTCAGCTCATTTATCCAAAGGAATGAAGCAGAAGGTTATGATCATGAGCGCCTTCCTTGTCCAGCCGGAGCTTTATATCATTGACGAGCCTTTTCTCGGCCTGGACCCGCTGGGCATCCGTTCGCTTCTGGAATTGATGGTCAAGGTAAAAGAAAGCGGGGCGGCCATTCTGATCAGCTCCCATATCCTATCTACCATCGAACGGTACGGGGACCGCTTTCTCCTGCTCCATCAAGGGCGTATGACCGCCGCCGGGGACATGAACGCCCTGCGCAAACAAGCGGGTATGCCAGATGCCTCGCTTGACGATATCTTCTGCAGCCTGGTAACCCGGGATGTGAAAGTGGAATGAGCAAACAGGAGCATCACAAGCTATCCATAGATACGGACCGCCTGTGGAACAAACGAACGTCCGATTTTTTGCTTGAAATCCGGCCCTTTATCGGGTATGCGCTGCAAAGCGCGGCCCTCTTGATTGTCCTGTTGATCCTGGCCGGAGCTTATTTTTACACCCGGCTTTTGTCGGAGGCTCCTCCCGATTTCCCTTTCCGAGAGCTTGCGGCCCTTGTGTTGCTGCCTTTTCTGGCACTGTCTCCAATCCGGACGTACCTGAAGGAAGCGGATCTCATCTATATGGTTCCCATGGAGACGGAGATGTCCGCGTATATGCAGAAGGCCACCGCCCGTGCGTTCCGGATACAGACACTGGCCCTTCTGGCCGTCTGGACGGCGGTATGGCCGATGTATGCCCTCTCGGCCGGCGGAGACGGAAAAAGCTTTGTGGTCATTCTTCTCGTACTTGCAGCGCTAAAAAAAGTCATGCTCTTCAGCCGATGGCAGGAGCTTAAACAGACAGAGCGCTTACAAACGCTATCCTGGTCGGCGCTTCGCTGGCTCGTTGCCGGAGGTCTGGCCTACCTGATTCTGCGATTGCCGCTTTGGACCGGGACTTTGATCGTTACGGCGTCGCTGCTCCTGATATTCGGCACCCTGCGTTGGCTTGATAAACCAAGCCTCCATTGGTCGCGGTTGATCGATACAGAGAAAAAGCACCGCGCGTTCATTTTTCGTCTGCTGAACCAATTCATTGATGTATCGGAGGTGCAAAGCCGTCCGCGGCCCAAACCTGCACCGATGAAGCTTCTTCGCTTGCTTGGGGGATTCCGGTTTGCTTCGCAGGACACGTATCGTTATATGTATACTTTAGTTTGGCTTCGTTCCGAGTTGTTCGGCATTACGATACGGCTGTCGCTGCTGGGAGCGGTGCTGATTTCTTTTGCCCGGGACGAATGGATGACCGGTTTTCTGTTCGTCCTGTTTGCAGGCCTCTTAGCCCTCCAGTTGAAGGAACTGCCAAAAATGCATCGCCATTCCGATTGGTCCTTCATCTACCCTCTGCCGGCGGACTTACGCGCCCGTTCGGCCCGCAGCATCCGATTTCGGATTCATACCGCTTGTATGGCGGTACTTGCTGTTCCCGCTCTCTGCACGATGCCCGAACCGTTATATGCGCCAGGGCTGTTTTTGATCGGATGGGGTGTCCCTTATCTGTACGGTATAATGAGGCGTGAGAGCTAAATAAGCCGGGCCTGGGAGTCTTTTGTCCGGTTCCGGCATATCGTATAATGTGTGAAAGAATACCGATCAAAGCCCTACAGCAGAAAGGAATCTTGCGGCATGAGAACAACTCCTCTAATAACTAGAGTTCCGGGGGCACGCCGCAGCCGGAAAAAGATATGGCTGTGGACCGCCGGACTGCTTCTCTCCGTATTCCTGGCCTGCGCAGGCATAGCCGCCTATGTCGGATGGCAGCTGACCCATCCCGGACCGGCCGCGCTGGATGACTCGCCGGATCGACTGGGTCTGGCCTATGAGAATGTTCAATTCAAAAGCCGGGGAGATGATATCACTTTAAAAGGCTGGTTTCTGCCAGGCAAAACCATAGATCGTGAAGGTTCCGGCAAGACCGGAGTCATCATGACCCACGGGTACAGAACGAATCGGCTGCAAAAAAGTGCTGAAGCGTTGGACTTGGCCAAGCGCCTCACGGATCGCGGGTACAGCGTATTCATGTTCGATTTCCGGAACTCGGGAGAGTCGGAGGGCAGCAAAACCACCATCGGATTTGATGAAAATATGATGATGTGCTTGGTGCAATTGATTGGATGAAAGCCAATCATCCGGGGAAAATAGCTTTGCTGGGATACTCGATGGGAGCGAGCACGTCCCTTATAGCGGCGGCCGAGGAGCCCGTCGTGTCGGGGGTCATAGCCGATAGTCCTTTTAACCATCTTAGACTTTATCTGGAGGATCATCTTTCGGTATGGTCCAACCTGCCGCAATTTCCCTTCACTCCGCTCATTTTGGGCATTTTGCCGGGGCTTGTCGGCGTAGACCCCGATCATGTGGACGGATTCGCGGCCGTAGACCGCATTTACCCCAGACCGATCCTTTTCATTCACAGCACCAGGGATGCTTCCATTCCGATTTCAAACAGCGAATCGCTCTGGGAAAAGCACAAGGACCGGTTTGACATGTGGGCAACATCTGCGGAGGGGCACGCCAGAAATTATCCCCCGCTGAAAGAAGAATACGTTGAACGGGTCACGGACTTTTTGGAGAAACTGTAACGGTCCGTTTCATCCGCCAAAAGCAGCTGTCCGCAGGCAGCTGCTTTAGTATATGCCGATGTTCCCCGGGAAGCTTTGACGATCCGCATTCCGTAGGAAACAAGAAACGGACGGAAGATTTACAATCAATAGTCAAGGAAACGCTCCCTTGCCTTCGAATCAGGAAGCAGGCATGCATCGCTCCGGCCAAAGAAGCGGTACCGA
Organism: Paenibacillus sp. JMULE4; assembly: GCF_013337105.1. Taxonomy (NCBI): domain Bacteria; kingdom Bacillati; phylum Bacillota; class Bacilli; order Caryophanales; family Paenibacillaceae; genus Paenibacillus; species Paenibacillus sp. JMULE4. The sequence continues at coordinate 329,956 of NZ_SGWF01000016.1, read as the reverse complement.
TGCCGTGCAATCCATTCGTACACCGCATCGCGTATGGGCCTGGGCACAGCCATAAAAGCGTACAAAAGCGGCCAACCTCCGCCAAGACCGCGGAGCACCCGAAGACCCGCGGTTGACCGCGTGTACACCTTGCCCCGATCCAATAAAACAAACGTGCCCAACGCATCGGGATCCATCCCGTGATGAAGGAGCAGCTTCCTGCCGATATCCGACTGTATGGCGACAAACCGGAATCGGGCATTCCGGTCGCGGGGAAGAATAAACTGGACGATCCGCTGGCAAAATCCGCATACCCCGTCATAAAAAATCAGCGGATGCCCGTCCGTCATTGCCGTAAGCTCCTCTATCGTTTGCTCCTTCATCCGATCTCCCATGCGGTCACTGTTCACTCCTTCCATGCTGCCGTTACAGCTTGGCTGTAAAATCAAGAATCGCTTGAGCAAGCTCTTGAGGCGTTTCCATCATGCCCGCATGGCCGGCGCCGTCCAAGGTTACGCTGGTGATATGTTCCCCGCTCACAGAAAAAGTTCTCTCCGGCGCAATGATCTGATCGCCCGCTCCGGCCACCAGCAGTACGGGCACCCTCGCCCCGAACAATACGGCGTTCCGGTCCGTCCTGATCCTCATGCCTTCCAGCGTACGGACCGCCCCTTCCGGACTTGTGCCAAGGCCAATTTGTCTGGCTTTTTCGACCGTTTCCGGCATTGTCTTAAGATGAGCCGGCGCGAACAATTTGGGGATCAAGCCTTCCAGGAAAACGGGAAGCCCCTGCTCTTTAATCGTCTCCATCGCCTTTAACCGACCTTCCTTTCCTTTCTCGTCATCGGGAAATGCCGTAGAATGTATGAGCCCGAAGCCGAGCAGCTTGTCCGGATGCTTTTCTGCCAGTGCCAACGTCACATAGCCGCCCAGTGAATGTCCCAGAACGACAGCTTGTTTGCAATCCCTTTTCTCCAGCAGTCCGGCAATGTCTTCAGCCATAGTCTCCATCGTATATGCGCCTTCCGGAGATGCGGAAGCCCCATGTCCGCGCAGATCGGGCACGATCAACCGGCAGCTTCCTTCCAGCAGCGGTATGACCTCCTCCCAATATGCGGAGCTTCCGCAAAAGCCATGGAGCAGCACCACCGGCGTCCCTTCTCCACGCTCGATATAGGCTAGCTTGACTCCGTTTACATTCTCATTCCGCTTATCCATCCCGGGTCACTCCTTTAAAATATCTTATGTGATCTGCAGCATTGATAAGTTTAGTATGTAATTCAGCTTTAAAACCTATTATACCCGTTATCCCCGTCCGTTTCCTCTATGAATTCCCGCATCTGACGGCGAGAAAAGCCGGACGATCACGAACGATATTCGTCAGTAATCGGCCGGCTTGTAAACAACCCTCAATCTTTTTATTTATCCGCTTCTTCCACAACCGTGTCCGTGCTGAACCAGCTTGGTTCGGCCACCGGCTTATATTTGGAGGAGACATATGTTTCTGCTTTAGGCTCCGTAATCACCGTCGCGTTCATGCTGTCCGGCTTCGGATCGGTCAGTGAATAAGTAATGACCGCTCGTCCGTCCTGTTCGAACCGGATACCGTCAATCGTAATGCCATAGCCTGCAGTCGGCTTCTGGCCTCTGGACAGGATGACTTTGTTGACATCGTCGTTCACCTTCTCCACCGATACAGTGACTTGCTCCTGCTCCACTGGACGCTCCGCATGCGACTCGACGAAGCGGATCGCCTTGTACACCCATACCGCCGCTTCCCCGCGAGTCAGCTCACGCTTCGGATAAAATTTGCGGTCCTCTCCCAGCTTGACGATTTGATGCAGCACGATCCGCTGCAGGCTTTCATGGAACTTCGGATCAATTTCATTCCCGTCCTCGATAATAATCAGCATTTTGATCACAGGGAAGGTCCCTTTGGTATCTATAGCGTGAATGACCAGGTCCGCAAACTGTTCACGAGTAATGGTGCCGTTCGGATCTACATCCTTGGGAATCGGCAGACCGTTCAAATGCGCTTTCACAAACGACTGGGCGTACCAGGCATTGTTCGGAATATTCGTAAAATAATCCGATGCCTGCGGAACTTTAGGGAACCGCAGGGTGTTGATATGGAGATCCAGCCCTTTAACCAGCATGTGAACGGCTTGAGCATAGCTGACTTTACCCGTCGGAACAAAATGCTTGCCGTCTACACCGCTGACGACTCCCCGATCCTTCAGTGCCAATATCGGAGCTTTCTGATCCTGATTCAAATCATCGAACGCAAATGCAGAGCCAGCCGTCAAGCTGCCCAAAAGCGCCGTGGCCGACAAAAGAGTAACTATTTTTTTGACCGACATCAGATAATCCCACCTTTGCTTTTATTTCACTCCGGAGTACTTTCTAAACGTATCCGCTCGCCAAAAGGTTGCAGCGCATGATTCCGTCCCCTCATTTTCCTACATTTGCCCCCCGACTTCTTGCCTAATTAGATCCATTATTCCCCAATTACACTTTTTACCCCGGCCGGTCATGTGATAATCTATCTTTATAAGCCCAATTTACCGGAAAGGATTAAGATCCCTTCATGAAAAAGAGGTATCTGCTTTTTATCGCCGTCTATCTGCTGTCGTTTGCTTTCTCGGTATACGGAAGCTGGTCCCGCGGACCGGAACTGCTGATGACGGATGTAAGCCGGACTCTATCCCGCAAGGTGACGAAAATCGTTCCGGCAGATGATCTCAAGAGCTTGCAGGATACGGTTCGGGAAGCCGCGGAAAAAGGACTGCCCGTCTCCATTGCCGGTGCCGGCCACAGCCAAGGCGGCCATACGTTCTATGAGGATGCGGTCGTACTGGACATGAAGCCATTCAACCGGATTTTGCACCTGGACGAAAAGCGGCGCATCCTTCGCGTACAAAGCGGTGCCACCTGGGCCGACATTCAGAACTATTTGAATCCGCTTAACCTGTCGGTCCGCGTCATGCAATCCTCCAATATCTTTACGGTGGGCGGATCGCTCAGCTCGAACGTGCACGGGCGAGACCTGCACCACGGACCGGTGATTGAGACGGTCGAAAGCTTCCGGCTGCTGACGGCCGACGGCACACTGCTCAACGTCAGCAGAGAAGAGAATAAAGAGCTGTTTGGTCTTGCCATCGGGGGCTTCGGATTGTTTGGCGTCATTGTCGATGTGGACCTCCGGGTGACGGATAATCCCGTCTACCGGATCGATACGTTTATGACCGATTACCGCTCGTTCCCCGGCTGGTTCCGGAATGAAATCTTGTCCAGGCCGGAAACGGAGCTGGCCATCGCGCGATTGTCCGTAGCTTCGGACAGCCTGCTGGACGAAATGTATGTAACCACATATACCAGGACCGACATGAAAGCGACACCGGCGCTAGCCGAGCTGCAGGAGGAGCGTTTCGTAGAGCGCAACAAATTTTTGTTCGGTTTGTCGCGCAAATGGGATTGGGGCAAGGACTTCATCTGGAGCGTTCAAAAAAAGATGTTTGCCGATGCGCCCAAGGGAGAACTGATTACGCGCAACAACGCGATGCGGCCCGATATCGAGTTTCTGGAGCACCGGTCCCCCACGGACACGGACATCCTGCAGGAATATTTCGTACCCGCCGACCGCTTTACCGCTTTTGTTGACGAGCTAAGAACGATCGTGCGGCAGGAGAAGGTCAATCTGCTGAATGCTACGGTTCGGTATATCCGGAGTAATGATGAAGCTCATCTCTCTTATGCAAGGCATGACGGCTACGCCGTTGTGATCTTAATCAATCAGAAGCTGTCGGATCAAGGGACGGCACACATCGAGAAAGTCACGCAGCAGCTTGTGGATGCGGTGATCCGAAACAACGGCACGTATTATTTAACCTACCAGCTGTATCCGACTCCGGAGCAATTGAGGCAGGTCTACCCCAAAGCGGACAGCTTCTTCGACGCCAAGCGGCGTTATGATCCGAACGGACTTTTCCAAAATTTATTTTACGAGAGGTATGCCGATCATGGAAAATAACCCCTTGTCCAGAAATCGCGGACCCGCCATCCGCAGTCTGATGCTGTCGCAAAGCGCGGCGCTGTTCGGAAGCGGACTGGTCTTTCCGTTTTACCTTATTTTCATCAAGGAGATCGGAGCCGGATTTACCGAATACGGGCTGGCTTACGGCTTATTTACCATCAGCTCCTCCCTGCTCCAACCCAGGCTCGGCGCCTGGTCCGACCGATACGGCAGGAAATCGCTGCTGCTCTGGAGCGCTTGGGGAATGGCAGTGCTGTTTCTGTTTTTCCCCGTGGTGACAGGGATTTGGCAGGTTTACGTACTGCAGGTGCTGATGGGGCTGTTCGGAGCTATGCAAAAAACCGGCGAAAAGGCACTGTTGGCCGATGTGACGGAAGGCCCGGTCAGGGGACGGCAAATCGGCTCCTACCACGGCTGGATAGGCCTGTTTTCCGGTCTTGCGGTTATCGCGGGAGGCGTTCTGATCGACTTCTTCACGCTGGATTTGATCTTCTATATCGGCTCGCTGTGGATGTTTGTGAGCGGTTTTCTGCTGCTGAGAATGGAAGAGAAAAGATAGAAATGGAATACTCAGCGCCAAAAGCTCCGGAAGATCGATTCTTCCGGAGCTTTGGATAGGGGCCGGCGGTTACCGCGGAGCGGCTTTATGACAAGCTTTATCGATGAAGGCTAGCTGCGCCAAGGAGCGATTTTTCGTTCAACCACCTTCAGCAGCTGCGTCAGCAGTACGGAAAAGACCATCAAAACCCCGACATAACCCAAATATTCCGCGGTACGGAACAGCTCGGATGCATGCCGGATGGCATACCCTATCCCTTTATTGGCCGCCAGCATTTCGGCCACAACGACCGCAATCAGCGCACGTCCGATAGCCAACCGTATTCCGGTAATGATATAAGAGAGTGTGGAAGGGAATATCACTTCTTTGAACATCTGAAACTCATTGGCTCCATAGGAACGGGCCGCTTTGATCAGAGACGGATCGGTTGTCTTCACCCCCGACATCGTATTGATCAAAATAGGAAAAACCGCCATCGTAAAAACCATCATAATTTTGGACAAAATATCCAAACCAAACCACAATACGAATAGCGGCGTCAAGGCTACTACGGGTGTAGTATACAGCGCAGTAATAATCGGATCAAAAGAATACTCCAGTTTTTTCCAATACCCGAGAACCAAACCCAAGGGTATCCCGATCATAGCCATGACCAGACCGATCGCCGCTTCCAAACCGCTTATGGCCAAATGCCTGAACACACTTCCGTTCATAATAAATCCCCAGGTTTGCACCAGGATTTTACTGGGCCAGCTGAACATAAAGGGATCGATCATCCCTATCTGTCCACAGATTTCCCATACCAATAAAATGATGGCTATCGTAACTAGAGGATAGGACCAGGCAGGGGTTAATTTTGATTTTTTTGCGGGAACCGGACTGGCCGCAGCCGGCTTCAGCGATTCCAATTTTGCCATCTATACTTCCCCCCTTTGATATTGTCTGGTAACTTCCCCTTTGAGGTGGTTCCAAATTAGAGCTTTATATTCCTGATATTTGGGAAGCAATTTGGTTTCCAGCGTTCTGGGATAAGGGATGTCAATTTTTAAATCTTCCACAATTCGGCCGGGACGTACGGTCATGAGGAATATCCGGCTGGATAAAAACACCGCTTCATCGATAGAATGGGTAATGAAAATGACCGTCTTTTTCTCTTTAAACATAATTTTCAATACTTCTTCCTGCATAATCTCGCGTGTCTGTTCGTCAATGGCGGAGAAAGGCTCATCCATTAATAATATTTTGGGGTTCACGGCGAAAGCGCGTGCAATTCCCACCCGCTGCTTCATACCGCCCGAGAGCTGATGAGGGTATTTGCCTTCAAAGCCTTCGAGCCCGACCATCCGGATATAGTGCATGACATGATCGCGTATATCCTTTTCCGATCTGCCCTGCAGCCTTAGCCCAAAAGCCACATTTTGAAAAACGGTATGCCAGGGCATTAATGCAAAATCCTGAAAAACCATGGCCTTCTCTCCACCCGGACCTTCAACGCGGTGTCCGTTCACATAAATGGAACCGGTCACCGGACGAATCAATCCGTCCAATGTATGCAGCAGGGTGCTTTTACCGCATCCGCTCGGACCGATAATGGAAATAAACTCGCCTTCATAAATTTCTCCCGAGGCATCCTGAAGGGCATGAACCTGATTGGGCTCGCCCTGATTATATATGACATTCAGATTCTCAAAGTTCATTAACGGCGCTGCTGCTGTCATCCGATTGCTCCTTTGCTAAAAATTATCGTTCAAGGGGGGCGGTCCCCCCTTTATTCGGCATAGTATTTGTCATCCACGACCTCTTCCACAGGCAGATCATTCCGGATTCCGCCGATGGCTTTGACGGCATCGATAGCCCATTTCATCCCTTCAACATTCAGCTTTCCCTTCTTCGGGATGGCGTCCAAAGCAAAATCAAAAGATTTCGTCGTCACTTCCGGATCGGTTCCAAGCGACGCCACTCCGATGCTGATCGCCTCCTCCCGGTTGGCAGGATCTTTAATGAATTGTATACCTTCCGCCGTAGCGGCCATGAAAGCCCGAACCACTTCCGGTTGATCATGAATTACTTTACCGTTAGCGGCAATCACGTCCTGATTATAATTCAACAGCTCTTCACTCATCACGGCTAACCGTTTCATTCCGGCCTTCTCGCCGTTTACATCGTTAGGCGGTTGAAGCAGCGTCCCCTGCACCTGACCGTTTCTTAAAGCGGTTAATCGGGCCGGTGTTGCCCCGGCGGAAACAATCCGGACATCTTTATCAGGCTCAAGACCATGCTTTTTCAGCCACCAGCGCGTAATGATGTCCACACCGTTGCCCGGCTGCAAAACCGCCACGGCCTTCCCCTTCAAATCTTCAGGCTTGTTGATATCCGGAGAGACAAACATGGAGAATAAGGTTTTATTGCTTAATGCGCCAACGACCTTTACATTGGCCCCTTCGGATACTGCAGTGATGATCGATTCAGGCAGGCTTGCAATAAACTGGAAATCCCCCGATTGCAGACCCCGTAAGGCAACCATCCCGCCGTCCACCGATTTGATATTGACTTTTAAATGATGTTTTTCAAAATAGCCTTTTTGGGCGGCTACATGCCACGGCAGAAAATCGATCGTATTGGATACGGTAGCGATATTTACTTCTACGACTTGGTCCGGCTTGCTTTTTGAGTTGGGCTCACCTACCTTCAAGTTGTCGACCGGCGCCGCAGTTGATCCACAGGCAGCCAGCACGCACGCAAGCGCTATCCATGAGATAAGTAAACCGATGAAACCTTTTCTTCTCAAACGGACCCCCTCCTGTTATGTTATAACCTGGTCATGAAATGAATTATTCCATGTAATATTGTTCATCCACCACATCTTCCACCTTTATATCCTCGGTCAATGTTCCCGCTTCTCTGGCCGTGTCGATGGCCCATTTAATCCCTTCCAGATTCAGCCTTCCTTTATCCCCATAAGAAGGAAGCGCAAATTCAAGCGACTTGGCCACATCCTGCTCCCTGGAATCCAATGCCTTGACCCCGATCTGAATCACTTCGGAACGATTGGACGGATCCTTTATAAAGTCAATGGCTTCTGCAGTGGCCGCCATAAACGCCCGGGCGATTTCCGGGGTTTCGGTCAGCATTTTTCCGTTGGCGGCAATAGCATCATGGTTATAGCTCTTCAGTTCATCGCGAATCAAGCCGATTTTCTTAAATCCGGCAGCTTCCGCCTGCAAATCGGTAGGCGGACTCAGGAGGGTCACTTGAGCCTGACCGGCTTTCATCGCCTGCACCCGTGCGGGATTACCGCCGGCCGACACAATCCGTATGTCTTTATCCGGCTCCAGTCCATGCTGCTTCAACCACCAGCGCAAAATAACATCGGTTCCGTTCCCCGGCTGCACTACCGCTCCCGCTTTCCCTTTTAATTCCTGAATGTCCTGAATATCCGGGGTAACGAAGATCGAATACATCGATTGCGAGGTTAATGCGCCAATCAATTTTACATTCGCGCCTTGCGAAACGCCGGTGATCGCGGCTTCCGGCAAGCCTCCCAGAAAAGCAAAATCTCCTGATTGCAGACCCCTTAAACCAACCACGCCGCCTTCCACTCTTTGAAGCTCGACTTCAAGATGATATTTGTTGAACAGACCCTTTTGAACCGCTGCGTACCACGGCAAAAAATTGATATTTTGCGTCGGAATGCCTACTTTGATCTTGGTCAGCTGTTCCGGCATTTTCTTGACCGAGACTTGTGGCCCTGCCGGTTTTCCTTCACCGGGCGAACCTTCCGGCTGTCCTTCGCTCAGTGAGCCCGACGTTTGCCCCCTGCTGCCGCAGCCTGCCACAAGGAGCAGCACGCCAAGCGATATGCACATGAAGGTAAAGAGTTTCAGTCTTTGGACGTTTCTCATAAAAAACCTCCATTCCCACATGATTGAAAGCGCAAACATTTTTGCCGAAACTAGTTATCCAGCAAACTGCAATAATATCTCCACCGGCTTGCCATGGGCCCCAAAGCGTCTTTGATCTGGAGTTCCGCTTCTTCTTGGCTCATGCCGCGAGGAATTCCAGCCGCCGAGGCTTGCCAGGTTAATTTGGCCTGGTGCTCCAACCATATGGCAAACACCACAGCTTGCTCGATGCTGTCACCGACCGTGCAAATTCCGTGATTCCGCAGATGAACGGCCCAATGGTCTCCCAGGGCCCGAGCCACTCCTCTGCCCTGCTCATGTGTCACGATTTTCAGCGAGGATTCAAAAACAGGAATCTCTCTTGCGGCTACGGCGGCCATGACCCCCTGCATCGGCAGGATGCGCAATCCTAAATCACCGAGTATGGTGGATATCGGCTGATGGGTATGGACAACAGACATCACCTCCGGACGCGCTTTGAAAATTTCCGTGTGCAGTACGACTTCATCGGGGGGATTCAAGTCCTGACCCTCGACCCTTCTTCCCTCCAAGTCCACCATCACGACTTTATCTGCCGTCATATCCAGCAAGTTTCCCATGTCCAGTCCCCTTGCTTTAATGAACACAAGGTCTGTTCCGGGTATGCGGGCGCTGACGTGTCCGAGATAATCGGACAGCTCCAGTTTCGCTAAAATTTTACATCCCAGAGCGATCTTTTCTTTTAATTCCTGCACCACGGTTTGATCGAGTCTTTCCAATCCTTTCATCCCATACACTCCTCGTATAGTATGTTTAGAATCTTCTTTTTGAAGAATTTCCAGTTAATCTGCAGTGAAACTATGGTGGACGTAGCCGACCCGCACCGCAGCCCGAAGGGCAAGGAGCGGAAGTCGGGGTCCAGAGAGAAAACCGCTCTTTGACAACTTTAAAAAATACAATTAGGGTCTTGGACTTTTCGTGATGTTCCCAGACAATGAGCTTAGGGTCATTTGGGGAAATTCGTCTCACTCCTGTAGTTCGACTACATCTAAAGTCTGTTTCCCCAGCACTCGTTTGAACTTCTTACCCGCTGGCTGTCCCCTTCGGCAACCCATGCTCGAAGATAGCAGCTTCGAGGCAGCTCATGGACCGAAGGAAGTTCTCATATGCGAGGGTGACTGATCGGCGAGCGCGCTGGGGGCATCCCGAAGAGTCCAATTCCCTAAATCCCGAATCCAGAAGGGAGGGATCACCCTTGAAATTATTTGTCGGTATTGACGTCAGTTCAGAAGAACTGGAAGCGTGTTTCATGAATCCGGAAGGCGATACGCTTGAAACGCTCAAGGTAGAAAACAATCTACACGGTGCCTCGCATCTGCGCGACCGCATCGTGGCTGCTGCGGACAAGCTGCCGGCTTCCGAAATCCATATCGGCCTTGAAGCAACCTCGGTCTATAGCTGGCATCCGGCTATGTACCTGCATGAGGATGCCTCGCTTCAAGAGCGGAAAACCAAGGTGTTCACGATCAACCCGAAGCTTATCAACAAGTTCCGGGAAGCCTACGCGGATATGGACAAGACCGATCGGATCGATGCCTGGATCATCGCCGAACGCCTGCGCTTCGGCCGTCTCACGACGACCATCGTCATGCAGGAGCAGTACATCGCGCTTCAGCGCCTGACGCGCATGCGGTACCATCTGGTTCACAACCTGACACGCGAGAAGCAGTACTTCCTGCAGAATCTGTTCTACAAATGCAATGCGTTTCGTTCCGAAGTCGACAGCTCCGTTTTCGGCCACGCCATCATGGAGATGCTCTCGGAAAAGTTCAGCCTCGATGAGATTGCCGACATGGAAGTCGCCGACTTGGCCGACTATCTCAAGGAGAAGGGAAAGAACCGTTTCCCTGACCCGGAGCATGTCGCCCGCTGCATCCAGAAGGCTGCACGAGCGTCCTACCGCCTTTCAAAGGTCGTAGAGGATTCCATTGATCTGGTTCTCGGCACTTCCATACAGGCCATCCGGAGTATTCAGAGCCAACTGAAAGAGCTGGACAAGGCGATCGAACGCATTCTGGCTGGCATCCCCGGCGCTCAGTGCCTGCGCTCCATTCCGGGCATCGACCGGGTGTACGCCGCCGGCATTCTGGCGGAGATCGGCGACATCGAACGCTTTAGCGATCAGGCCGCCGTAGCTAAATATGCAGGCCTGACATGGCGTAAACATCAGTCCGGGGGCTTTGAGGCCGAAGATACCAAACGCATTCGTTCCGGCAACCGATTCCTTCGTTATTACCTTGTTGAAGCTGCCAACTCGGTGAAAAACCGCGAACCGGAATTCGGCGAGTATTACCGGAAGAAGTACGTTGAAGTGCCTAAGCATCAACACAAACGCGCCCTCGTCTTAACGGCAAGAAAACTTGTGCGTCTGGTCGATGTGCTGCTACGCAACGGCCAACTCTACACGCCTGGAAGGAAGGTGACAACTGCGAAGGATTAACGCCTCCTTTGCCAAAGTCCTTCACGGATTCCCAGTTAAAATCTGGTAATTAACTCGATTTTCGACTGGGTTTAGTTTGGTGTTGCCTTTTTCCCTGAGTCATCGCGTTTTGGGCCAAAATAATTTCCAATTTCCACGAATCAGGGACTTGACATATTACCGCTGGACTTCATTCCGTTAATGGAAGCGGTTACCCGAACGGGAACACGGCGGCTTTTTTAACTGTTGAATCGGATTTTCCGGAGATCAAGGTTCGGCCATATCGCCACGTACTGCAAGCGCTTCATATTCGGCCGGCATGCCCCCGTTCAAACCCGGGGCATGCTTGAATGCTGTATTTCCAAGTATGTCACTAATGATATTTCATAAATTCCTCACATTCAAATTGATAATTTCGATACCAACGTATTAAGGAAATCTATAAGTTCCATATACCCACTTTTCTATCTTCTATCGAAAAAAAGAAGGGGCTTCCCTTTTCACCCGATGTAACCGGACCGTTAAAATCAGCATCAGTCCGCCGATAACAGCACAGATGAGCGCCATGGCATGGAGTTCCTTCGAAGCGATTTCCGTACCGAAAACATTGCCGAGCAAGCTGGATGAAAAAATGGTTCCGATATATCGGGAGGTCATTAAAAGACCCGAAGCAATCCCCGTTTCTTCCATGGATACGAATGAATATAAAGCGGTCTGCAAGCCCAGATTATTGAGTCCCGTGCTCATGCCAAGAAAAGAGAGCGCGACAAAGAACCAGGTCAGTCCGGAGCCGTCTTGAACGGTCATCAACAAAAGCATTCCCAGGATGACGGTCAGTGTTCCGATGAACAGAGGATACCGGGATCCTTTGGCATCCAGCCATCTTGCGGCCAGGGGGGTAATCAGCACGGCGAAGCCCGAAAGGAACAGCATCGACAGCCCCGTTTCTTGGGTATCAAAATGCCGGGCCGTCTGCAAATACATGGGAATTCCAAAAGTGACGGAATAAAACACGATGTTCACCAGAATATTTTGAATGTAAATCAGGGTCACATGAGGATTGCTTTTTAGGAAATGAACATCAATAAAGGGCTGCGGTTGACGAAGCTCAAACCGGTAAAAGAGATATCCCAATGCCATGCCTGCACCGAGCAGCCACCATTGCCCCCCGCTGCTGACGGAGAGCAGAAAAAGGAGCCAAACCAACACCAGCAAAGAAAACTGTACAATCCCCCATGAATCGATTTTCATGTTCACCGGCTGCTGCGTATCCGCGGGCATGACTTTGACAGCCAAGATCAACGAAACGAGAATGACGGGAAAATTAATTAAAAAAATGGCCGGCCAATCCCCATAATGAATCAAAAATCCGCCTATGGAAGGCCCAAAAGCGGCTGAAGTGGAAGAGAACACCGATAAAATCCCAAGCGCACGCGCCTGATTCTCCGTAACTACGCTGCGGATCATGCTCATTCCTGAAGGAAACACCGCGGAAGTCCCGATAGCCTGAACGAAACGGAAGGCCAGAAGCCAATGAAAGCCCGGGGATAACGGAGCCAGCATGGAAGACGCCGTAACCAGCAGTAAGCCCAGGATAAACATCCGTTTTCTGCCGAACATATCGCTCAGCTTCCCCAGCACCGGCTGTCCAATGGCGCTTGCCAGGTAATACGTCGAAATCAGCCAGGAGATATCCGCGAAGGATAGCCCAAAATCGTCCTGCAAACGGGAAAAAGCTACGGATATCATCGTCGTATTCAATGGATTTAAGATAAAGCCCAGGGCTACGGCTATAATTAATAGCCTGCGTTTTTTCTCGCTCTGTTCCAATTCGAGTCCTCCAGTCGATGTGTTCGCAGATTAATTATGAACTTTTGTGTGCCACAGCGCAAACATTAATGGTAAAATAATGAAATCAACGCTATGGATTTTTAAAGGAGGAATTGGACATGGGTTTTGTTTCGGAGTGGGTGCAATATGGCGAACGAAGGGAATATACCGGATATGCCGCTAAACCGGTTCAGCCTGCATCCGGCCTGCCTGCGGTCTTGGTGCTGCAGGAGATTTTCGGTGTGGACGAGCATATTCAGGATGTGGCCGACAGGTTGGCCAGAGCCGGCTATGCAGCGTTCGCACCGGATCTTTTCTCCCGCAACGGTCAACGTCCGGCGCATCTGATGCCAGAACGGATTGAAGCCGCCAAAAGCTTCATGGAGCAGCTGCCTTCCCCCGGTTGGCGGGACATCCATGTGAGGAATCAGGCACTTTCCGTTTACCCTCAGGAACAGCAGAACCGTATCATGGAGACGATTGAAGGAATGTTCGCCGCCACTGCGCCCGCGCAGCACCTGGAGCAGATGCTCGCGACAAGCCGTTTTGTACAAGAGCAATATGCCGCAACCAAGGGAGCCAAATTCGCAGCATTAGGTTTTTGTATGGGCGGTGCTTTATCCGGTTACTTTGCCGTTCACGAACCCCGTTTATCCTGTGCCGTGGTCTTCTACGGCAATCCGCCGGCAATAGAGACCGCTGCATCGGTACAATGTCCGGTCATCGGTTTCTACGGGCAGCTGGATACGGCGATTACGGAGAAGATTCCTGCTTTTGCCGAGGCGATGAAGAAGCACGGCAAATCCTTCGAATATCATGTTTACGACGAGACTCCGCATGCCTTTTTTAATGACACGCGCAAATCGTACCGAATCAAAGCGTCCAGAGACGCCTATTCGCGAAGTCTGGATTTTCTCAACAGACATTTGGGATCTTAAACAAACTCCCCCCGGGACTCATTCCGTATAAAAGAACAGACCGGTTTCCAAGCCCGGATGCCGCCCTTATGATAAAGATATACGCTTTACGATGACGAGTCACAAAGCGCAAAAAGGCGGGATTCCGTTATGAAAATCATTGAACATCCGTTTCGGCCGGGTATCGTCAGTTTTTATAACGAACAGACCGGCAAACGCAGCTATTGGTTTAGTGCCCACAACGTATTCACTGAGGTCATGGATAATGAAGAAGCCATTGAACTCATGCTGGGCTGGGGGGAATCAGAGGTGGAGCAGGCTGTTCTTCAGACCCTTCTGCTGGAGGAGCATTGGGTACATGATCCGACGACTTACGAATCCGCCGTGATTTCCCCCGCGAAAAATTAAGCCCTCAAGGCGCACTTTATGCGCCTTGAGGGTCAGAAAGACGTTTTATCCCTGCATCCCTAGCCGTTCCGTGATGATCCGGCTGCACGTTTTCAGCTCGCGTATATACCGCTGGACCTGACTATCGTAAAAATGCGCCGTCGATCCGGCTGCGCTGATCGCTGCAATGACTTCCCCGTTATCGTTAATGACCGGAACGGATACCGAGCTGACACCGGCTTTCAGCTCGTCATGGCTTACGGCGTAGCCTTTTTTATGAACATCGGCCATACAGCTTCTTAGCCGGTCGGGATCGGTAATCGTTTTATTCGTATGGGCGGTTAACCGGTTCCGCAGTAATCTGGATATTTCGCTTTCGCTCTGATGAGCGAGCAGGACCTTGCCGACAGAGGTGCAGTGGAACGGAACTCTGCGGCCGATTTGCGTAATGGTGCCCAAATGATCGTCCGGAGTCAGTTTACAAATATAAACGACTTCTCCGTTATCATAGACCCCCATATGCACGACCTTTCGGAGAGATTTCGTCAAACGCTCAAGCAAAGGCAGGGAAACCTTGCGCAATTCCATTTCATGATATACTGCGAAGCCTAACTCCAATGCGGCCAATCCCAAATGGTATTTCTGCGATTTTTTATTTTTCTCGACCAGATGGTCTTCACTTAACGTACAAAGCAGTCGGAACACCGTGCTTTTCGCCAATCCCAGGTGTGCACTCAATTCGCTGATTCCCATTTCCGGATTTTCATAGGTAAAGACCCGTAAAATGCGGAGCGCATTATGCACGGAAGATAGCGTTTCCTGCTGCTTGGCCATGACATGTTTCCTCCCCGCCAGTTTGATTTCACATACAGGAACAACCGTATTTACCTCATTGGTCCTGCGCATTACATTAAAAGACAGTACCCTGATGCATGATCTTCACAACAGAGGTGATCCCTAACCCATGGAGTTAAAAAACATTGAGGCCTTCCTGATGGTTGTCGAAAAGGGCAGTTTCTCCACCGCTGCAGAAGCATTATACGTTACCCAGCCTACAATCAGCGTCCGCATCCAAATGCTGGAGCAGGAATTGCAGAATCCCCTGTTTAACCGAATCAGCGGACGAAAGGTCATCCTCACCCCTGCAGGCGAAAAGGTGCTGCCGTATTTCCGCGAAGCTTACGACAATATTACAAAATGCATGCTGGCCTTGAAGGAACCGCCGTACGAACAAAAAACCATTACCATCGCATGTCCCAATCACATGGGAGTGGAAATTATGCCCGAACTTTTGAAAGCGCTTTATAATGTGTTTCCGCAAATCGATTTTACTGTAAATATAAGCACGACGAAAGAAATACTCGAGGATATCCGCTCAGGCGCCGTAGATATCGGTTTGGGCTATATACAGTCCGCTTCCGATACCAAAGGCCTGGATGCCATCCATATTGTAAACGAACAGAATATTTTGGTCTGCGCGCCGGAGCATCCTTTGACTCAAACCGGAACCATTACCACCGCGGAACTGAAAAAAGAACGTATTATTACGTACAGCAAGCCGTTTTTGACCACCCAGCTGGTAGACCAATTTTTGAAAAAAAACGGGCTGAAGGATATTCAGACGGTGGAAATCAACAACCTGGGCTGGATCAAAATGATGGTCCGAAAAGGGCTCGGGGTTGCTTTCCTGCAGAAAATGATCGTCAGCGAAGAATTAAGAAACGGAACGATTGTCGAACTGCCGATGAATCTTCCGCTTCCGAGCGCCCCTATTTATCTGGTGCTCGGAACCCGGCTGCAGCAAGAAATCCGGGAAACAGTAGTCTGTGCCGCAAAGAAGCTGTTTCAGCAATTATAGCATGAGCTCATTACGGCATCCGGCTGGGGTGATCCCGCAGCCGGTTTTTTGCGCGATGGGGGAGTCCTGCTGTCGAATGCTATTTCTCATAATCATAAGGGATAAAGCTGTCGGACAAATCATACGGCTGCTGAATAAACCCTTGCTCAATGCATGCTTGATAGAAGGTTTCCAAAATAGGTTTGTTTTCGGACCACCCGTTCTCGTTCCAATCCCTTCCCCCCAGGCCCGATTCCGTTTGGTGCAGATGCCAATCGGCAAACGGCAGGTACAGGCTGGCCATGTGGGCCGCTTCCCGGTAACCCATCGCCTTGGATTTCTCGTAAACCTCCATGATTTCATCGATAATTTCCGGAGAGCTTTGCACGATTTCATCTTTGATCGCCATCACATGCGTAATCGGAGTGATTCCGGAATGGTGAACAAATTGAATCTGTTCTTCAGGAGACGGCGGGAATAACCAGCGCAGGCCGTCGAATCGATCCGGTTTGCGTGCATAAAAGAAGCAATCGATCTCCCCGCTGCGCAGCAGCTCTTCCGGCGTCCCCTCCACATAGTCCCAATGGATCTGATGATCCTCGGGATAAGGCATGTTATCCATTCGGTCCTTACGAAGCGGGCACCAAATGATATCCTTCGCGTCTACTCCGTAATGATGGGTCAGCAGCCATCTGTGCCAAATGGAGGCGGTAACCCAATATTGAAATACGGCTACTTTCTTCCCTCTTAAATCTTTATAGCTGTTTAATCCGGATTCCCTGGAGCAAAAGGCATAGACTTGAGGAATTTTCCGGGCAAATACCGGCAGCGCCTTCAAGCTCGAATCGGTTTCCTGTACTTTGAGGAAGGTCGCCAAAGACATTTCTCCGATGTCAAAATCCCCTTTTAAAGTCCGCAAGGTGCATTCGTCAATGGTTTTGACATTCTCCGCGGTATAATCGAACCCCTTCGTTTCGATGGCATGGTGAAGCAAAGGCATCGTATGCAGGTAAAACGTACTTCCGATTTTTAAATTTCGTTTGGACAAGGGTCATTCATCTCCTTCATTCTCGAATTACACTTCTACGTGACCCACTTTCCCGATCCGCGGGTCGGAAGCGCCTTCCCACATATCCGTGGTGCGCAGCGTGTTGTCCAGCATTCTGGGCTCCCGCGGGTTCTCCTCCGGAAATTCCTCCATGCCCAGCGTATATTCCAGGGTCAAGCCGTCAGGATCCAGAAAGTACATAAAAATACTGCCTGAAGCCAAGTGACGGCCGGGCCCGAAAATCACCGGCACGTTATAATTCAGAAGTCGGTTTCTCGCGGTTCCCACATCGTTGATATCCGCCACCTTGAAGGCAATATGAAACATGCGGAGGTCATCGCCTTGAGCTATGCCGAAGGAATGATGATACGGGTTAGGAAAACAGCGCATAAAGGCAAAATACATCTCGCCATCCGGTTTATGGCGCGTGTCGGATATTTTAAAGTTCAACACATCGGTAAAAAAGCGCACCGTCTCCTGAAAGTCAGGCACCCGCAGCACGATATGGTCCAGCTTCAACACTTTAATGGGATCGGGTTGATAAGGCTTGGCTCTTTGCAGCATCCGATTGTACAATTCGAAAGTGACTCCGTTGGGATCCTTGAACCGGAACGCCTTATCGATTTTGAGCAGGGATCTTTCCGCTTGATCTACCTCCGCCGGATGACATCCGGATTTCTCCAGAAGTTCAAAGGCTTTTTCGAGCTGCTGCGTGCTTTCCATTTCAAAAGCGATTCTCTTGAGTCCCGGTTTGTCGGATTGATTCAGAATCAGATTGTGGTAATCGGAGCTGGACGACAGGAAGGCGATATCCTCCCTGATTTCCCCCACCTGATCCAAACAAACCATGTCCCGGTAAAAATTCGCGCTGCGCTCAACGTCCGTTACATTGACTGCAATATAGCCAAGCTTTGTATAGCGAAGCATAGATCATCCTCCCATTTCGTTCAGGATTTCGCTAACGATTTACAGTAAAATGCTTACCGATCCCAGTTGCCCTAATTCCTCGGCATCCAATATCGCCTTGCGCTCAGCAATTTTCAACTGCCCGTCCCGGACCGCCAATTTATATTCGTACACGCCGACATACTGCCTGATCTGTTCGTTCCTCCTGTACCGCATGACCATAAAATTGGCGGAGGCGGAAATCATCTCGCTATCGCGGGCCGTAATCCGCACATTGGTAATCAGCCTTCTTGTACGGGAATGCGGATTTTCCGCATGGGCGTGGCGGCTCTTCAATCTTTTGATTCGCGAACGGATGCGGTCAATGTTATCCGCGACATGAAACAGCGTATTTTCCGGGTTCCCTCTGGGCACATCATTGGGAGGAACAAGATACCAGGCATCCTCCGTCAACAGCTCCCCCCATTCGTCCAGCCGCCATTCGTCCAATAAATAAGCTTCGTGATACAAAAAATCTTCAATATCAGATCGCTCAAAATCCTGCGTTGTCGTCCTTGCGCTCATGAACATTCCTCCTGGCCGCATGTACTTTAGTTTGTACCCGGTGTGGTCTCGCCTGTCATCAATTCGTTCCATCTTCTCCAGAACGTCCGCAGATGGATTTCGTCCGTATTCAGTTGTTCTTCTTTGTGCAAGCCGCGCGAAATGTCGGACCACTCCACCTCTTGATACGCTTCGTACCCCTGCTGGGCAACCTCCAATGCTTCCACATCGTCGGGGGTGGCAAATCCGCCCGGTCCGTAGAAGGTCAAATAACTGTCCAGTCTGACTCTTCTCGCTTCCGGACTTTCTTCTTTTGGACCTAAGGCCCAAGCCGTGACCTTCATGTGATTATAGCTAACCGGGTAGAAGGTTCTCACGGTAATCGAGGATCCGTCGTTGATCACGAGATTCGGGAAAATGACGAGATTCCGGTTCGTTTCCGCTATCCTCATCCCCTTCTCTTCGCCAAGACGCTGCACAAGCTCCTTCCGCTTCTCCTCGATCATCGGCTTGGCATCCTCTCCGTAGATGGGCATCCATCTTGCAATGGGTCTTCCCCTGTAGGTTTTGTTATCGATGACGGCATGACCGTAGCCAAGCGGCTTGCCGATCCCGTGCGCCGGCATCAACAAGCCTTTGGGCAGCGCAACCTCCACACCGGAATCCTTCAAATAATCCAAATAAGTGATATGCGTAGGCACCACATGGTAGTCGTCGAAGCTGTTTTCCACCAGCAGCTTCCAATTCGCCTTCATGTCATATTCTTGTGTGCCTTGAATGATTTCCATATCACCGGTTTCGGATTGATCCACGATCAAATCCAGATATTCCTTGGCTCCGGCCAAATATTCGTCCAACGAAACCGCATGCTTGTCGAAATTCAAAAAGTAGAAGCCCCTGTAGCTTTCCAAGCGCGGAACGCTGTGCAGACCCATAAGCGATTTATCCCATCCGGGCGGATACGAGTCTTCGCCGGGGATGGCTATGGTATCCCCATTGTTGCTGAACGTCCACGCATGATAAAAGCAGCGGAACGTTTTGCAGTTGCCTTCTCTTTCCCGGCATACGAGCGCACCGCGATGGGAGCAGGTATTAAGGAACGCATGTACCCGGCCGCTGCTGTCCCGATTAAAAATGATCGGTCTGCCCGCGACATTTCTCGTGACGAAGTCGCCTTTTTTCGTTACTTCCGATTCATGTCCCACATAAATCCAGCATTGATTAAAGATCGTTTCTTTCTCTTTCTCCAACAACTCCGGCCTTGTAAAAACGGAACGGCTTACTTTAAACAGCATGCGTTCCGGATCGTCGATGATAAAGCGTTTACATGTCAATCGGAATTCCTCCTTTTGTTCCAGTCTCTAAGGTCTTTTCTCTACTTCCAATAATAAGGCAGTTCTCTTCAATGCTCCAATTGAAAGTGTCAATCGGCACCCATTGACAAAATTTATGGCCACGAGAAAAGCCGCCCCTTATGGAGCGGCCTCTCTTAGCTGCCTGGCATATCGGTTACTGGCTATTCCTCTACTCTGAATTCCATCGTTCCCAGACCGTCCCACTTCACGGTAACCGTATCTCCGGGCGAAAGCATCAGTGCTCCGGTCATTCCGCCGGTAAGGATGACCTGGCCTGCCTTCAGCTTGAGCCCCTTGCGGGACAGCATGCCGGCCAGCATCGCAACCGACTGGGCAGGATGGCCCAGCACGGCAGCTCCCGCGCCCAAATCCTTCAGTTCACCGTTAACCGCCAGCGTAACACCGACTAAATCAAGCTCCAAATCCGCGGGCTTTCTCATCGCTGAACCGATAAACACCCGCGACGCAGAGGTATTGTCCGCAATGACATCCGGCAGGGTGAATTGAAAATTCTCATACCGGCTGTCAATCATCTCAAGAGCAGGAACTACGTACTCCGCAGCAGCCAACACCTGTTCGATCGTTACCCCCGGACCTTCCAGATCCTCGCCGAGAATAAAAGCGATTTCCGCCTCCACCTTCGGATGAATCAGCTCGCTCAGCTTCAGCACATTGCCGTCAACCACCATGTAATCAAAAATGTAACCGTAAATCGGTTCTTCCACACGCATTTGCTTCATCTTGGCAGGACTCGTCAGCCCCATTTTGGCACCGATGATCCGGTATCCCTGCCCAAGCTTGATGCCGACAAGCTCCTCTTGAATGCGGTAGGCATCATCAACCGTCAGGTCGGGATGCTCCGTTGTGATCCGCGTAACCTCCCTTTTGCCGACTTCCGCATCGATTAAGCGTTGGGCTATGCTGATGTATTGGTTTCGATCCATAGCGTCCTCCTAGAACGAAGCTGCTTTATTTTTCTATTTGTCGATTTGCCGTTGTTCCCTGAACCTGGAATAGCTGCCTTTACCTTAGACATGCCGTTCCTTCCCCCTTGCATCATGTTTGTCCGTGAACCTTACGCCGACTTCGCCAAGATGTGCCAATCTGGCGTTGAAGGCATCTCCCGGTTCCGCATGAACCGCCGCTGACAGCGCCCCGGAAAGAATGACCTCGCCTGCTTTTAGCACAATGCCGAATTCAAATAATTTGTTTGCGAGCCACGCTACGCAGCGGGCGGGATGGCCAAGAGCCGCCGCGCCTACGCCGGTATTGACCATTTCGCCATTCTTGTACAGCACCATGCCGATTTGCGCCAGATCCGCTTCATGCACCTTCACCTGTTTGCCGCCCAACACGTACAGACCGGAAGAAGCATTGTCGGCGATGGTATCCTGAAGCCTGATTTTCCAATCCCTGATCCGGCTGTCCACAATCTCAAGGGCAGGCATCACATATTCCGTTGCCAGCAGGACATCGGTCACCGTCACTCGGGGCCCGATCAGATCACGCTTTAATTTGAACGCGATTTCCGCCTCCACTTTAGGTTGAAGTACACGGGCGAACGGGATCATCCCTTGGTTTTCCACCGCCATGGTATCCAACAAGTGGCCATAGTCCGGCTGATCCACACCCAGTAATTTTTGCATGGCAAGCGATGTGAGACCGATCTTTTTGCCGACGACATTGGCCCCGGCCTCGACTTTTCGTTCGATGGTTTTTAATTGGACATGATAGGCTTCCTCAATCGTGATATTCGGCTCCAGAAGCGTTAACGGTTCTACGCCGGCTCCCGTTTGTTCCGCTTGGGCCAGATGGTTAGCAAAGGATTCGCTCTTGATCACATTCACTGCTATTCCTCCTTCATAGCTTCATCTTAAATCCGCGGCAAGCGCCCTCACAAGGCTCCCGTTCCGTTATACGGAATTCCCCTCAACTGTTATAATATGGCGGGAGTTTAGGCACGCTAACGCATGGAGGTGATCGCTCATGAGTGGAAGAAACAGCAAACCCGATAATGACGGACCTGCAAGCAGCCCCAGCCGCCTTGATCAATTCGGCGGCAAGCTGGCGGAAGACACGGTATCCCGTGAAGCCGCGGAAGCACGCAAAACCCGCAAAAAGAAATAGCGCTGCCACTTATAGAACAAAACCGAGGACCGCCTGCTGCCCCGCGCAGCAGACGGTTCTTTTGTTTTCCGCTCCAATCGCGGAGCTTCTATGAATCTAATACAATTTTACCAATAAATGGTAGATAGTTGTATATGCATAGAAAACCGACTAATATGGCAAGCCGGACACGAACTTTATTGGGAAGAGGAGGAATGCAAGTTGAATAAACGATGGTTGTCTTTCGCGCTGCCTGTCGTTCTAAGCGTTACTTCTATACTATCCATCATTTCGTCATCCGCGGCTGCAGGTTTAAGCGGCTTTCAGGATATGTCCCGCCATTGGGCCTCTAAATCTGTAGCATGGGCAGCTGCCAATGGTATTGTCAACGGATATGAGGACGGTACGTTCCGTCCTGACCAAGTCGTTTCCGAGCCCGAGTTTCTTGCGATGCTTTTACGTGCTTATCCGGAAACGCCAGTCCCTTCGGCGCAACCCGGTGCTGATTGGTACGAGCCTTATTATGATTATGCCCGGCAGCAGCAATGGCCGGTTCTTAACAGCCCTGACCGAAACTTGTATAACCGGGGATATGTGGCCCGATTGATTGCCGCCACCCAAAAAGGGACGATGGGCTTGAACGATTCCATCCGCTTTTTGCTGGATCAAGGCTTGTCGCAAGGGAAAACCGCTGCCACGATCGAAGGCTATCAGGCAGAGGACAAACTAACCCGCGCCGAAGCGGTTCAGTTTGTTTGGAATATCAAGCAAAAATTCGTCGGCTTGAATGCGGCGCCGGCACCGGCACAGCCGCAACCCGGCGTTTCAGTGGTTGCGGACGTGCCGATATCCGTCAAGGGTATTGCGCTCGGCGACTCTGTCGATTCGGTGACGCAGAAGCTCGGAGCTCCCGCCCGTAAAGACGCAAGCGAGTACGGCTTCCAATGGTATATTTACAACAAGGATTACAAAGATTACGTGCAAATCGGCATTAGTGGAAATAAAGTCGTTGCGTTATACTCGCCATCGAACAACTGGCGCACCGATCGCGGCATAGCGGACGGTTCAAGCCAGGCCGAAGTGGAAAAGCAGTACGGCGCCCCGGTCTCGTTCATTCAGAAGGGCAGCACCCGTTTTATGATGAATTACGGTAAAGGCGAGTACGGAACCTATGAAATCAATGGCGCCTATGCTACCTTCTTCTACGACGTGCACCGGAACCATGCCGTCACCGGAGTTCAGGTGATCGGCAAGTCAACGGAGCTTTCGCTGGAAACCTTCTATCCTCAGGCCAGCGATGCGCTGGCAAGAGCGTACGAGCGGCAAAGCTTCGACCTTGCCAATGCAGGACGGGCGAAGCTCGGACTGTCCCCGTTTGTCTGGGACGATGCCATTGCTGTGACAGCGCGCAAACACAGCCAGGATATGGCTGCCAAGGGCTACTTTGACCACACGAATCCAAGCGGTTTAAGCCCGTTCGACCGAATGAAGCAGGACGGTCTCAAATTCCGCGCCGCTGCCGAGAACATCGCCGCAGGTCAAACCAGCGCTATCTTCGCCCATCATGGTTGGATGAACTCGGAAGGCCATCGCAAAAATATACTCGGCAGCTATAAAAACCTGGGTGTCGGAGTTTACTTTGGCGGAAAATTGAACATCTACTACACACAAAATTTTTACACGCCTTAAAGCTTGAACCAACAAAGACCGCCTCTTTCCATGGCATCAGCTTGGAAAAGAGGCGGTTTTTGTTAGATAATGCATGACAGGAGTGATCACAGCGCCTGCTTGTCCATATATTCAAAGAGGAACGATTGGCCGTTGCGGTAAAAGCGCGGGTCGTACAAGCCCAAACGCTTGTCATCCTCTACAACAACCACGAACGGCGCCCACTCGTACAGCGTCTTGGCCTTGGGGTTAGCGGCAAACAATGCCTCCAGATCGGCATCTTCATTCGATTTCAGTTGTGTCACCGGCCGAATGCCTGTCCATACGGTTCCTTTGGACAATTCAACCGTATTGCCGTGCTTTCCGATGACCGTAAACGTCCCGGGGACAAAATCCGCGGCAAGCGCCACTTGTTCGTACTGATGGTTCACCTGCTGATAAAGCGTATAGCCCTGGAAAGACTGTAATCCTACGTGCAGCGCAATCAGCAGCCATACGGTACGGTACACCCGGTGCGAAGGCACCTTCAACCGCCCGCTTCTTTTGCGAAAAAATACCCACAGCCATCCGCCAAGCATGAGCGCCCAGAATACCAGATCGACGATCGGAATGGTGCCGAAGGTAATGCGTACCGTCGAAAACGGCTCCAGATAGCCGGTTCCCCAAGCGTTGAACAAATCGCTGGTCGCGCCATAACCCTACTTGTTGATTTTTAACTAATTCATTTTATAAACGAAATACTTGATGCTGTTATTGAAGAAACGAATTTAACGAATTTTTGTGTTACATCAGTTACCCACTTCTGATTAGGGCCATTCACCTTAAAATCCCGCTGCAGCAGGTTCTCAGCTATCCTCCCGTCTGATACAGCTGCTTCATAACTCGTCCGATGGATCTTTCGACGAATAATTGCCTTGATACCAAGCTCTTGCATAAGGCGTAGTACCTTCTTGTGATTGACAATAAGATCGTGCTGACGGTACAGTTCGTCTTGTATACGACGGTAACCCAGAATCTTATTTCGCTCTTCATAAATCGCTTTGATTTTACGCTTTAACTCGCCGTCCCGATCTTCCTTTTTACGCTTCAAGAAGGCGTAGTAACCGCTTCTATTTATATTTAGATATGTACACAAGTCCTTTTACTTCTTGCATTCTTTAGTTCGTCAATGACTGTGTATCGGCTCTGCAACCCTCCCGATTCAAGATGTGTAACCACTTTTTTAGAACATCTACCTCCAATTGGAGACGTCGAATTTCACGTTCTTGCTCCGTCTCTATTCGGTGTGGATCTCCACGTCTATCCTCTATGGCGACCTCTCCACCTACGTGATACTTTCTCACCCAAACCCTGACCCGATACCAATCCTGGATGTCTAGATGTTCTGCTATCTTTCTATAGCTCCAACCATCTTCCTCATGTAACCTTACGGCTTCCATTTTTAGAGATTCAGGATAATGTTTAAACTTTTGACCCTTCTTAGCTGGAATAAAAAATGCCCCCCCTATAATTCATCGGATTAACCAGGGGTTTTTCCAATGTTCATTATAAGGGGTGCACTTCATCGCATCTGCAAGGGCTTTTTTTGGCATACGTCGCCTGTTTTCTAGCTGTTTACAAACTGTTCACAATATAATTCATTGAATACCGGAGAGGCTCCGCTTTGATTGGTGGAGTTGGCCAGGATGCCGAATTTATTGTGCAGCAAATCAATGAGCATGAGAAATAACGAAGCTGGTCCCTGCAAATTGCAGGGATCTTTGTTTGAACGGTGGCCATCCGATGAATTTAGGCCACCTTGGATAGACGAGCGATATTTTTTGTTTCTAATTATAACATTGAAATAATCGTTTGACTGTATTAAACATCGGAAGTATAATAATTTCATATTCAAATGATTGTTAGATTGTTGAATTACTAAAAAATCGCCCGAGCGATAAATAGCCTAAGCATTGATACATACTGGAGGTACATACTATGGCAACTTGTGATCTTGTTTCACTTTCCCCTTCAACCAATAGTCGACCAAACCCAATCCTGTTTATCCACGGCGCTTTTCATGGCTCTTGGGCTTGGGAGTATTTGGAGGACCATTCGGCCCCAGCTGGCGTTCTGCTCGCTTCGGCACCACCGGGTGGCACGCGAAAAACACTGTGAAAACCGCCGTTCGCAATCCTGGCAAGATGATGAAGTCATTGATCACAGGCCGAGTGAATCTCTATAATAACGAAACCTGAGCGGTTCAGGCATTCTTTTCAGCAAACATGCCCCAAGAACAGGTCAGGCGGTACGTCAGCTCCTTGCAAGATGAGTCGTTACGGGCCTTTATGGACATGGCACGATTCCCGGTCCAGCGACAAGGTCAAGACCCCCATGCTTGTGCTCGGCGCAGCAAACGACTTCCTCATTGACAGCCATGAGCTTGAACAGACGGCTCGCGCGTACGGTACAAATCCGGAGGTTTTCGCGAATATGGCACACGATATGATGTTGGATGGCTGAATGGCAGCGTGTAGCATATCGAATGGTTGAATGGCTAACCGCACTAAACCTTTGATAAATATTGATATTTAATCAAATAATTATTTGGATATAAGAACATGTAGATTAAAGAAATATACAAATGGATGGAGTAAATCACAATGTCACTCACATTAATTCTTTCCGCTATTGGCACATTCATCGTGACAAACATTGACGACATTTTTGTGCTGATGATCTTTTTCGCACAGATCGAGAAAGCGCGGCACGCACAAGTTGTTCTAGGGCAATATCTGGGGTTCGGATTGCTGGTTGTACTAAGCTTACTGGGGGCTTTCGGCTTTACATTTTTGCCGACCGAGTGGGCCGGTTTTCTTGGGTTGATACCCATTTATCTCGGTATCCGAATGTTCCTCAAAAAAAGGAAGAAGATGAGGCGGAAGAGGCGCTTGAGAAATTGGGCGATCTAAAGTCACAACCTTCAAAGAACCGTTTGTTTGGACCACTAACCGGTAAGGTCGCTGCGATTACCTTTGCCAACGGCGGGGATAACCTGGGCATATACATCCCGTATTTTACGACCCAGGGGAACGCGTCACTTTTATACATCGCGATTATGTTCCTTTTGATGGTCGCGGTATGGTGTTTCCTTGCGTATCGGCTGGCAAGCTTCCCGGCCATTCTAAGGATTCTGCAAAAGTACGGAAGTGTCATTGTTCCACTGGTGTTTATCGCATTAGGTATTTCAATCATGCTGCACGGTGATTCATTTGCATATCTCATGAGGCTGTTTGGGTAACGTTAAGGAAAATCGAAATCACGAACTGGAGGGAAACACAATGGTAGTAGGTGACGCTAGCCAGCACACTCAGTTGTTGGTGATCGGCGGTGGTTCTGGGGGTTATGTTGCAGCTATACGAGCCGCGCAGCTTGGCAAGAAAGTGTTGCTGGTGGAAAAATCGGAACTCGGCGGTGTATGTCTCAATTGCGGCTGTGTGCCGTCCAAAGCGTTGATTTCAGCGGCGCATCGGTATGAACAAATGCTGGAAAGCGGCATATCCGGGTTAAAAGCGACAGGCGTTGAGTTTGATTTTTCACAGATTCAGCAGTGGAAACAGTCGAAAGTGGTGAATCGCCTCAAAACGGGTATCCAATCCTTGCTTAAAAAGCATGAAATCTCGGTCTTCAAAGGAGAGGCGCTTTTCATTAATGATCGGGAAGCTCGTCTCTATAATGAACAAGAATCGCTCCGATACCAATTTGACCACTGTATTGTTGCAGTCGGATCGCGTCCAATTGAATTAAAAGCATTCCCGTATGGGAACCGAATTTTGTCCTCCACCGAGGCACTGAGCCTTACTGAAATCCCTAAACGAATGGTCGTCATCGGCGGCGGCTATATCGGCATCGAACTGGGTCAAATGTACGCTAAGTTCGGCACCAAAGTGACCATTTTGGAAGGTTCACCGTCGATTCTGCCCGGATTCGAGAGTGAAATTAGCCGTATTGTGCGAAAAAATCTTGATTCCCTTGGTGTTACGGTGTACACGAACGCCATGGCTCAATCCGCACAACAGTCGACTGATGAAATCGCGGTTACCTTTACGGTGGATCAGGCAGAACAACAAGTGACGGCCGATTACGTTCTTGTGACAGTAGGACGCCGTCCCAATACCGATGGCGAATTCGGTCTTGACCGTATTGGAGTAAAAATTGGCGACAGGGGACTGGTTGAAGTCGATCAACAAGGGCGAACATCTATTCCTCACATTTATGCGATTGGTGATATCATCCCTGGCCCTGCACTGGCGCATAAAGCCTCATACGAAGGAAAAGTGGTTGCCGAAGCAATAGCTGGCCAGCCAAGCGCCTTCGACTATCAAGCGATTCCGGCGGTTGTGTTTTCCGATCTGGAAATTGCCTCCGTAGGACTTAGCGAACCTGAAGCCAAGGAGAAGGGATACGACATCATGGTTGGCAAGTTTCCGTTTGCGGCAAATGCGCGTGCTCTCTCTTTGAGTGCGTCCGAGGGATTCGTCAAGCTGGTAGGCGATAAGAAAACAGGGCTCATACCTTGGCGGGCAAATCGTAGGCACAAACGCGTCTGATCTGATTCCGGAAATTGCCTTGGCGAGCGAAATGGGAACGACCATCGAAGACCTGGCCCTTACCATCCATGCGCATCCGACACTTGGGGAACTATCAGCTGAAGCTGCAGAGGTGGCTCTCGGCCATCCCATTCATATTTGAGGATTTTCCCTTTGACAAAACAATGGCATAGGAATATTATGATAATCAAATAATTGTTAGATTGAGGTGATTTGATGAAGAACCAAGATACATGCGAGATCTTTTGTTATGACGAGCATAAGGTCAATCGGGTTAAGGAAAAGCTAAGCAAAAATGATTTTCAGGATATGGCTCAAATATTTAAGGTGCTTGCGGACCATACGCGGCTAAAGGTTGCCTATGCACTGTGCGATGAGGATGAGTTATGCGTCTGCGATGTGGCCAATATCATCGGCTCCACCATGGCGACGGCTTCCCATCATTTACGGCTGCTACGGAACATGGGGATTGCCAAGTATCGGAAAGAAGGAAAGCTTGTTTTCTATTCATTGGAGGATGAGCAGCTCAAACAAATGATAAGGCTCGCCATTGAGCATCAAAAGGAGGTTGTTGACGTTGAGTAAAGTGGCTGAACCATTAGAGAACAAAAACGTATACCGCGTTGAAGGATTCACATGCGCGAATTGTGCCGGAAAGTTTGAAAATAATGTGAAGCAGCTTCCGGGAGTTCGGGATGCCAAAGTGAATTTTGGTGCTTCTAAAATTGCTGTTTATGGCGATGCCACAATTCAAGAACTGGAGAAAGCCGGTGCGTTTGAAAATCTAAAAGTGACCCCCGTAAAACCGATGCGGGAAGCTAAACAAGAGGTACACAAAGGCACGAAAGAACCATTTTATAAAAAGCACAGCACGTTATTGAATGCAGTCTTAATAATCGTTTTCGGTTATCTTTCTCAATATGTAAATGGAGAAGAAAACCTGATCACTTCTCTGTTATTTGCAGCTTCCATTGTGATCGGGGGATTCTCGCTCTTTAAAGTTGGTTTTCAGAACTTGATGCGATTTGAATTTGATATGAAGACGCTCATGACTGTGGCCATTATCGGAGCTGCGATTATTGGGGAATGGGCGGAAGGTGCGATAATTGTTATTCTCTTTGCAATCAGTGAAGCGTTAGAACGATTCTCCATGGACCGGGCAAGACAATCCATTCGTTCGTTAATGGACATCGCACCAAAAGAAGCACTTGTTAGACGAAATGGGCAAGAAATGGTGGTCAATGTCGATGACATCACCGTTGGCGATATCATGATTGTCAAACCCGGTCAAAAGATTGCCATGGACGGTGTGGTTGTCAGTGGCAACTCTGCCGTCAATCAGGCAGCGATTACCGGTGAGTCCGTTCCCGTTGGCAAAACGATTGATGATGACGTTTTTGCCGGAACTTTAAATGAAGAAGGCTTGCTTGAAGTCAAAGTAACTAAGCTGGTCGATGATACGACCATTGCAAAGATTATTCACTTGGTTGAGGAAGCTCAGGGAGAACGTGCCCCATCGCAAGCGTTTGTCGATAAGTTTGCTAAATACTACACACCGATCATTATGGTGGTTGCCGCTTTAGTTGCGGTTATTCCTCCGCTTTTCTTTGATGGCAGTTGGGCCACCTGGGTTTATCAAGGATTATCTGTTCTTGTTGTTGGTTGTCCTTGTGCACTCGTTATTTCCACGCCGATTTCCATTGTGTCAGCGATCGGAAATGCAGCAAAAAATGGCGTTCTTGTGAAAGGCGGTATTTACCTCGAAGAAATGGGTGCCTTAAAGGCCATTGCATTTGATAAAACCGGTACGCTCACAAAAGGGGTACCGGTTGTAACGGATTTCAACGTGTTTAGCAAGAAGACAAATGAAACCGAGTTGTTGTCGATCATCACAGCTTTAGAGTATCGTTCCCAACATCCGCTTGCTTCGGCCATCATGAGAAAAGCAGAAGAAGCGAATATTTCTTATTCTGACGTCATGGTTGCTGATTTTTCTTCCATCACCGGTAAAGGAATTAAGGGTACGGTAAACGGAACAAGCTATTATATTGGTAATCCCAAACTCTTTAAAGAATTAGCTACTGCTCATTTTAGTAACGAACAAGAGCAACTGGTTACCACACTGCAAAACAAAGGCAAAACGGCTATGGTCGTCGGAACGGACAAAGAAATTCTCGCGGTTATTGCGGTAGCCGATGAAGTGCGTGAATCCAGTAAGGAAATCATTCAAAAGTTACATCAACTTGGCATCAAAAAAACCATTATGCTCACCGGTGATAACAAGGGTACTGCAAATGCGATCGCCGGACATGTTGGCGTATCGGATGTTCAGGCTGAACTGATGCCGCAGGATAAATTAGACTTTATTAAACAGTTGAGAGCCGATTACGGCAACGTAGCCATGGTTGGCGATGGTGTCAATGATGCGCCTGCACTAGCGGCTTCTACAGTTGGGATCGCCATGGGTGGAGCCGGTACAGATACCGCACTGGAAACGGCAGACGTTGCTTTAATGGGGGACGATCTAAGAAAACTTCCATTCGCGATAAAACTAAGCCGCAAAGCTTTAAATATCATCAAGCAAAACATCACCTTTGCACTTGCTATTAAATTGATTGCTTTACTGCTCGTCATCCCGGGTTGGTTAACGCTTTGGATTGCCATCCTTTCCGATATGGGGGCAACGCTCCTGGTTGCGTTAAACGGTCTACGACTAATGAGAGTCAAAGAATAAAGGAAAAGGCTAGAACATTCATGTTGAGTTAGGGGTGATACCCCTGACTCTTTACTTTGAAAGGAAGTGTGTTGTGCTTCGTTACTATGTTGTGGCCATTATCGCCTTTGCCGTTGATCAATTGATCAAATGGAGTGTTGCGACTTATATGGATATCGGTCAAAAGATACCGCTGATTCCGGGTTTTATCCAACTGACATCCATTCGAAATCGGGGTGCCGCGTTTGGTATCTTGCAAAACCAGCGGCTGTTTTTTATCTTGGTGACTGCCATCGTGCTTATTGGTATTATCATCTACTTGCGCAAAATCTATCGCGGGAAAAAATTCCTCGCTTATGCATTAGTGCTGATTTTTGGAGGGGCATTGGGTAATTTTGTAGATCGCTCTCTGCATGGCGAAGTCGTGGACATGCTTGAGTTAACATTTATCAATTATCCGGTATTTAACATGGCGGATGTCTTCATCACGACAGGGGTTATTATGGTCATGATTGACACGCTCCGGGCATCCAGAGCGGATAAGGCATCGAGTCAGAGCTTGCAGGAGTAGATCGGGGTGGTTGTGCTGAATTGGGGCAGTTTGCTTTATGTATTTCTGGCGGCGGCCGCCAATGTGATCGGCGGTCTCGTTTTTGTGTTAAAACGTGATTGGTCGCGTAGCGGTCTGAATGCTTTGATGGCTTTAAGCGCAAGACTTTTGATCGCTATCGCCATTTTGGATTTTATTCCGGAATCTTTGGAGCATGATTCCTCAAGCCCGATTTTCATCCTGATCGGTGTACTGGCGATTTACTTTTTCCAGCAATATGTCGCCGGTCATTTTCACTTCGGCGAGGAAACGCATGCTTCACAGCACGAAAAAAGTACGGCAGTCGGCGCGATGACCGGTATGCTCATCCACACATTTTTTGACGGGTTGTCGATCGCAGCCAGTTTTGAGGTCGATTTTCGTTTGGGAATTACGGTCTTTATTGCCGTGCTTCTTCACAAAATACCAGACGGACTCACGATTTCATCCATTATTTTTATTCGTAAGCGTCAAACCCAGCAAACCTGTTCATAGGAAGCAAAGCCTGTCACAATGAATCCATCATACCTGGAGAGGATGGACTTATGATGGAAGAGACGTTGCAGGAAATATGGACGAAGCGCATTGCGGCCTATCAGGAAAGCGGGCAAACGATGAAGACCTGGTGTGCGGGGCAGAACCTGACGGTGCATCAGTTAAAATATTGGCTGTACAAAGCCCAGAGACCGCATTCCCGGGCGGCATCTTCTGCGACCTTCCGTGCCGTGGCCGTCACAGCCCCGGAGCCGGAAAACGACCGTTTATGGATACAGGTCGGTTCCGCTCGCATTGCCGTGCGCCCGGGCTTCGATCCGCATCTGCTCCGCGATGTGGTAGCCGCGCTGGTGCCTGAATGCTGAATCCGGCTGCTGCTTCGCAGGTTTATTTTGCCTGCGGCTATACCGACTTGCGCAAATCGATCGATGGCCTGGCGGCGGTCGTCCAAGAACAGTTTGCGCTGAATCCTTTCTCCACGGCGCTATTTGTGTTTTGCAATCGGAAACGCGACAAACTCAAAATCCTGCAATGGGATCATGCCGGCTTCTGGCTTTACTACCACCGTCTGGAACGGGGAACGTTTCAGTGGCCCTCGGACGGATCTGCTCCGCTCTGCCTGACGCAGCGGGAACTACGCTGGCTTCTTGATGGCCTGTCGCTCAAGCAGCGGCACGCCCATCCTGTCGTATCGCCAGAAGCGGCGATCTGAAACATGGGGTAAACCGTAGCAGGATATGGGCAACTGGCTGTCGAAATGTACAGCTATGAAAACAGAAGCGGAATCCCTTACTCTGGAACAACTCCAGCAGCAAAATGCCAGGCTGGAACAACAAAATGCCGAACTGTCGGCCAAACTCAAATGGTACGAGGAGCAGTTTCGTCTGGCGCAGCAGAAGCGCTTCGGCGCTTCCAGCGAGAAGACACATCCGGATCAACTGGAACTGAACCTGTTTAATGAGGCCGAAGTGCTGGCCACGCCCCAGGGGCAAGAACCTGAAATGGAGAAGGTCACCTACGAACGCCGCAAAACAAACGGCAAGCGCGAGGCGGATCTGTCCAAACTGCAGGTTGAAACGGTGACGTACACGCTGGAAGAAGGAGAGCAAATCTGCCAGTGCTGCGGCGGATCACTACATGAAATGAGTACGGAAACGCGCAGCGAAATCGGCATCGTGCCTCCGCAAGTGAAGGTCATTCGGCATGTGCGGCAGGTGTACGCCTGTCGCCACTGTGAACGTAACGAACTGCAGACGCCAATCATCACCGCGCCGATGCCCAAACCGGTGTATCCGGGCAGTCTGGCCTCGCCGTCCATTTTGGCGTATGTGATGTGCCAGAAATACGTGGACAGCCTGCAGATCTAAGGTACCGACGCGGGTGTCCCATTCACGAGTCCGAAACCCGTTGCGCTGAGTCGTTCGTTCCCCGCTGCGTTCGTAGCGATCCGCCCCAATCTGCTGGGTGACTTCCGCCTCCACCAGGGCTTGCGCCAATAGCTGCAATCCTTCTTTCAAAAAGTCTACATCTTGATCCATTCCACTCTTGCGCAACAGCTCCAAAAGTGACATTCTGTTGATAGAAGTCACGATGGATTCCTCCTTCTAAAGTTGATTGGCGTCACTTTAGTAGAAATCACATCGTGGCTTCCTTTGTCAATATGGAGCCTTTAAATTTACACCACTACTTGAGACTATAACCAAGCAAGAGCGACTGTATATCGGCGGAAGACCAATTCCCGGCTTTTCCTTGGATCATAAGCAGCATCCCGTCAGCGATGAGCAGATCCTTTTTCGTTGCCCGTGACATCCCCCTCCTCTTCCTTTGGCAAGTATTTTTAATAGTTACATAAAGAAAGATAGTATAAACTCAGAATGAGAATTCTATATTGCGATTTTTGTTGTCATTCTGAACCAATTAATAATTTTATGGTCGAACGATAATGATTTCACTTGCATCTAGTCCTTCTTTAACATAAAGCTCTGGCGTATTTTCCTCTGGAATATCTTCCAACATAAGAGCTGCCCTTGCTTGTTCAAACGCTGTTTTGAGTGATCGACCAAACCCAATGGACGAATAGAATTGTGCAGCAAAGACCCTTGCTGCCTCATCCCCTATTGAAGTATTCATACCAATCGCTGCATCAACATGCTCTATCACTGCCTGTGCTTGTCCATAAGAAAAACATGTATTGAAAAATACTAGCCTGATTGTATCTGAAGAACTCATCATCGTCTGAACAATTGCTTCTTTTGAAACCAATTTTGCCTTACCCTGAGGATTTTGGAAAACTATTTCGTCTTCATCTGAGCCATGACCACTGAAATGTATTATTGTAGGGTTCTCCTCATTAATTGCTTGCAATACATCTTGCGGTCTAACCGCCCACTTTGTAACAAAAGAAACCGAATCCCTATGTTCCGATTTTCTTATCATCTCTCCAATCTCTCTCGCTTCTTCATCCAATCTCAACGGTGGCACATTAATAGGATTGGATGCCATAAAGAGAACCGATATTTTTTCAGGTATGCTTTGTAATTGCAATAATGTTTGCTGTGTTTGCAAATGCAATTCACTATGCTGCCCAAGTGTATCATCCACCCTTTTCATTTGTCTTTCCGCCTCCTGCAACCTTATCTTTCCTTCACGTTCCTCTGCTTGTATCAACTTACGTTCCTCATCAGCAATCTCTTTATTCTTTTTGGCAATTTTGCCGTCTATTTCCGCTAACCTCTTCTCTATACTAGCTAAAGCTTTTTCTGCACGATCTATCTCTCCAGATTTAGACTTTAAAGTTGACAATGATTTTGTTCGAGAAATAGCCTGTTTTGCTGATAGTATTTTCTTTGTATGGCTTGATATTTTCTTCGCTTCATTAGCTCTATCCGATAGGAGTTTTGCTACGTCTTTCTTTTTTCGCATAATATTACTTCTGTATGTATCTATAGTTGCCATATTTTATTAATCATCCCCTTCCCTTAATCTACAAAGATATCAAAACCTAATAGCTTTATGATGATCTTCTCCCTTATGTTAGCTGCCTATAAAGTATTTCACAAACGTTGCTATGAGCTTGGTAGAGCCTCCTCCATTATATCGTTAATACTGACCTAATTTGGAATATCCATCAACTAACTTTAATAATTCCTTACAGCTTTAATTATCACTGATCCCATTAGTCTGGGGTTAGTAATCCGATAGTTTATCACATTCATCCTTTAAAGCGCATTCAGCCAAATTGAATTACGAAAGGGGTACCGCAGTCAGCTTTCAACTGACTGCGGTACCCTCAGATCGTTGAGAAAAGTGGTTTTTTTTGCTTCTGAATTCAAAAGATACGTGACGAGAGGACGTATTTAAATATTCTTTCGTCCTCTGAAACATCAATCGCCCTCTACTTTGCCTTCTTGGCCAGGTGGAGGGCGATCTTTTTTATGTTCTGTACGGTGGCAGTCATCAGGGCTTGTTCCTGGACTTTCTCCTTGCCGCGGAACCGGCAATAGCGAAGCCCGTGGAGCTCTTTGGCATCCGCGAAGCTTCGCTCAATGGTTTGGTATCGGAGGCGGTACAAATACTTACCGGATCGGCTGAGCCGGTTCAGCCGAACCCACTCTTTACTATCTTCCCATACATGCCGGGTGATGACTTTCTGCTTGTTCTTGGCGCGGGTGCACTTCTCCAGCAGCGGGCAATCCTTGCAATGTTTCGGGTTCGATTTGTATTCCCGGTAGCCTTCCCGGTTCGTTGTAGAATACTTGAGTTCGTGTTTGGCCGGACAGACATATACATTTCTTTCAGCGTCGAACTTAAACTGCCATTTTTTCATGAGTCCTTTGACTGGCGTGTATGCTCGTCCGCCAATGACTGCGAATACCTTCATTTGTTGTAGTTCTTTGCAAATGTGAGGCGTTAGATAGCCGGAATCAAGTGCAACGGCTTCAAGGGATTCGGTAAAGCCAAACTTCTCGACCTGATGCTTAAGCCGCTCGACATAGGGGACAGAGTCGTGAACATTGCCGGCCGTAATATGGACGTCCGTAATGATGTTAAACTTGTGATCAACTGTGCGATGATCCAAATAGAAGAATCCTTCCGGCTTGCCATCGCGAACCATGTAGCCGCTCTCCGGATCGGTCGTGCTAACCTTAATTTCCTTGGTCTGTAGCACCTCCTCCCGGTCTTTCAACGGCTTTTTTCCGAGGTTCCGCCGATCTTCTTCGATGGCTTTTTCCAGCTCCTCGATGTATTCCTGTGGTGAACGTTCCACTACTTGAACGTTATGTTTGCGCTTATTGGCATTTGCTTTTAGGTGAGTAGAGTCGGTGATGAGGACACGGCCCGCTACCATACGGTTTTCTTTGGCTATACGGACCACTTCGTCAAAGAGATCCTGGAACACCGTAGTTCCCTCGAAGCGATGTTTTCGGTTCCAACTGATGGTGCTATGATCTGGTGCTTTTTTGGAGAGACCGATGCCCAGAAACCAACGATATGCCACATTCAAGTTATACTCCTGCTCGAGTTGGCGCTCCGAACGAATGCCATACAGGTAACCGATGAACAGCATTTTGAAGAACATCACAGGATCGATGGAAGGGCGTCCGTGCGTTTCACTGTAGTAAGGGCGTACTTTTTCCGTGATAAATGAGAAGTCCATATGTTTATGAATGTGCCGCAGCAAGTGATCTTCAGGAACCATATGTTCAATACATACCAATTCGTAGTTCAACTGAGGATTAGGTTGATGTGTATACAACATGAGAAACACCGCGCTTTCTGCTTAATCATATCATTGCCTATATTATACCACATTACCGCGGTGTCGTGATAAATTATTAGTAAATAGAAAGACTGTTGAGACTTTCTCAACAGTCTGGGGGTACCGCAGTCAGCTTTCAACTGACTGCGGTACCCTTTGAATGTTCCAGCTTTTTCAGATCTCCTATTTGTGTACGTGAACTATTAAACAACTATTTTCTTTTGGATTAATTCAGAATACGAACAGACGATTTCACAGATCCTCTATAACCACCTAAATCGACTGCCACATGCCAATGACCTGTGTGAGGGACATTAATTCTGACTGGTGATCTTGTAAAATGACCGCCATAGTATTTATACTGCCTACCATTACGATAATTATTAAAATTAGAGCTATCAAGTAGGAGAACATTTGCAGCATTCCCGGAAAGCGTTACTTCAACAGTCGCTCCGCCATTAAGTGTTCCTAAATCATAATGTGTAAAATTCATTTTCCATCCGCCCTTCAATAAGTAATCTATCTAACAATAGAATCTCTTAATTCAGTATAAATTGTCAATATTTGTTTCATTATTCTCGAAAAATCTCTTCGGAATTCTATCGGTATACGGTTGTATACACTCTCACTAGGGACAGATTTGGCTGCAACTCACGGTATATTATCCAGAACGCATTCATGGACGCTAAAAGCGGCTTTACTTGGAGGGGGGGCATGATAGGCTGGATGCCGGTGCGAATAGTCTTTAGCTATTCACCCATTCGCAAGGACAACATGCCTGCCGGAGGTTCCAAATTAAGCCGCGGCTCACTTACTAGACTCGGAAAAGGGAGAGTACACAAAAAATATTGACACGTACTCTCCTATAAGCCTCCTAGCTTACGATAGTGTAGATATCCACTTACCAACACTACCATTTATAGAAGTTTATAATATAAAACCACATGGTAACTTAATTGAGTTCAATTTATTCACTTATATATAAAGGGTCTGTCCAGTATTTTGTGTAAACCCTCTTGAAGCAAAATACTAACGCAAATAATGACCGATCCGGTCGGGGAAGAAAACAGACAGCTGGAGGAGCATTTGTCCCCAGTTCTGCACACGTCCCGTCCATTTGCGGGTAACGTCCATTGTCGCCAGGTACAGCATCTTAAGCAGGGCTTCATCGGTTGGGAAAATACTCTTTCCCTTGGTTACTGTAACCGCTAGAATATAGACATCAGAAATCGCTAGATAATAATGAACACTTTACGCTCCTTCCTCCCCTAACTATCATTCATCTTAGAATAATCATCATGGGTGAGGAAGAGTATGAAGCGCTTAGAAAGGTGGCATATGTTTTTCTCCATTCATCAGATGAAAGAGAAAGGATT
This sequence comes from Paenibacillus sp. JMULE4, assembly GCF_013337105.1. Taxonomy (NCBI): domain Bacteria; kingdom Bacillati; phylum Bacillota; class Bacilli; order Caryophanales; family Paenibacillaceae; genus Paenibacillus; species Paenibacillus sp. JMULE4. The sequence goes on along the minus strand of NZ_SGWF01000016.1, from coordinate 291,907 downwards.
AAGGATCTCACAAATTGCTAGAAAACTAAATGTTTCGAGGAACACGGTGTATAAGTACTTGAGCATGAATCCAGATGAATTCAAACAATTCATGGAAGGTATGGAGACCAGGAAAAAGAAATTAGACCCCTATGAGCAGCGAATCATTCAGTGGTTGAGGGAGTACCCCGACCTCTCTGCCGCTCAAATATGGGATTGGCTAAAAGAGCACCATCCAGACATTGAAGTTGGGGAAAGTACCGTGAGAAGCTATGTCCGGATGATGCGGAAGATGTACGGGATCCCAAAGAGGGTACAGCAAAGGCAGTATGAAGCCATTCCCGATCCTCCAATGGGTGAACAAATGCAGGTGGACTTCGGGGAGACGAAAATGAAGAACCTTCAAGGGAATCTAGTCAAGTGCTGGTTCATGACGTTCGTTCTCTCCCATTCCAGGCAGAAATTCGTTCATTGGCAAGATCGGCCATTTGTAACGAAGGATGTGATCGATGCTCATGAATTAGCTTTTGCATATTATGGCGGAATGACGAAAGAAATCGTTTATGATCAGGATCATCTGCTGCTCGTCAGTGAAAATTACGGGAATCTAATCCTGACCCACGAATTTGCGGTCTATGTGCGTCATCGAGGCTTTCATGTCCACATGTGCCGAAAACAAGACCCCGAGAGCAAAGGTCGCATCGAAAATGTCGTGAAATACGTCAAACGAAATTTTGCACGCCATCGGATCTTCATCAGCGTGGATAAGTTGAATGAGGACTGCTTGGCTTGGTTAGACCGGACAGGGAATGCGCTGATCCATCATACGACCAAAAAAATACCAGCCGAAGTGTTCGCCCTTGAGAAGCAACATCTTCGCCCGGTCCCAGAAAAAATGCAAACTCCTAGTACGAGTATAACAAGGACTGTGCGGAAGGACAACACCATTTGGTATGAAGGGAGTCGGTATTCCGTTCCCCTCGGGACGTATGATGGCACCTCGAAAGAAGTTGGGATCCGGGTCAATGAGTCCACGCTTCAAATCCACGATGTGGATACCGGTGAAATCATCGCTGAACATGAACGCTCACAGAGGCGGGGCCAGCTCATCCAGAACACGAATCACCGGCGAGATCGCCAGAAGGGCATTGCTGCTTACTTTGAAAGTGTGAGGAGACAGTTTCCTGATCCTGATCTGGCTTCATCTTATCTGGAAGAGATTCGCCGGCTGCATCCGCGGTATACCCGTGATCAGCTCCAACTCATTCAAAAAACGCTGGATCAGGCATTTCAAGAATCCGTGGATCAGGCTCTCCGTTACTGTGTGGCCAACCGATTATACAGAGCCGTGGATTTTGCTGATGCCGTGAACCACTTCTCAAATTCTTGCGAAAAAACGTCATCGGATCGAAGCCATGTTACACAGCTGAGCGGAGTGGATCCGGCCAAATGGAAAGCCAAGCCTCAAATTCGTGATGTGGAGATCTACCGGCGCATTTTGAGAGGAGGCTAAACATGAACGAGACCATAACACACCTGAAACAAAGCTTAAAAACACTCAACCTCACGGAAGCGGCCCAGATCATTGATGAAAGCTTAATGGAGGCTGAAGAACACCAATGGACATGCAGTGAGTTTTTGCAACGGCTGCTCCGTTATGAATTAGTCCGACGAGAAGAAAAGCAACTCGCCAGACGTTATAAATGGGCGTCCTTCCCTGAAGTGAAGACGCTGGATGAGTTTCGTTTGGAAGAACAACCATCCATAAGCAAACGCCAATTTCAGCAACTACGGGAACTTCTATGGCTTGAGCAGAATTACAATCTCATCTTGCTCGGGCCTCCCGGGGTAGGGAAAACGCACATCGCCATCGGATTGGGCGTAGAGGCATTACATAACGGCTGCAAAGTGAGCTTCGTGCCGATGGATGGCTTAATTCACTTACTGAAGACACAAGAGATTTCCCGATCGTCCCAGCATAAGCTCCGGCGTATTCATAACTCTGATCTGGTCATATTGGATGACTTGATGTTCATGGCCATGGACCGGAATGAAGCAAATTTGTTTTTTCAGTTTGTGAATAAGCTGTACGGTCAAACTTCAATCATCCTCACCTCAAACAAAGGGCCGGAGGATTGGGGTGAACTGTTGGGAGATCAGGCGATCACCACTGCGATCCTGGATCGGATCTTGCATAAGAGCGAGGTCATCCAATTAAGTGGCGACAGCTATCGTCTGAAGTACCGGCAGACTATTTTCGCAAGCTAAAACTGTTCAATATTACTTAGCAATAATTGTTCAAAAGGGCTTGACGGTTACAGTTACCTTACGAAGCTGTCTGTGGTAGCTTTCGATCATATTGGTCGTGTAGATAAGTTTACTTTTACATGGAGGGGTGGGCATGGTAGGTTGCTAGCCTCGCGATGCTTGCTTCCCTACATCGCCCTATCGCGAGAAATCATGCCCGCAGAGGCTCCGTGTCAAGGGCGGCTACGACGTAAAATCAATAAAAAACTACGCATTCGCTAGAATAAGGGTATAAGACTCTAAATTTGCGGGGTTAAACCGATAGAGTCTGTAAAATATTCTGTGTAAACTCTCAAACCGAAAATATAATACAATAAGAAAAAGGCTGGTTTGAGAGGATGGCACCTATGGCTAGATTCAGTAAGGAACAAGTGAGGCGTTTGTAAAGGAGAACAACCTCAAGACGATGGACGACGTGCAGTCTGCCCTGAAAGAGCTGTTTGCAGAGACATTGCAGTCCATGCTGGAAGCTGAGCTCGATACAGAGCTTGGTTATGAAAAGCATGATGTGAAGAGCAAAACAACGACTAACAGCCGCAACGGCAAGTCTAAAAAGACCGTTACGAGCGAATATGGCGACGTGGAGATTAACATGCCACGTGACCGTAATGGTGAATTTGAGCTTGTTATCGTCAAGAAGCATCAGTCCACTGTGACCGGCATTGAGGACCAAATCATCGCCATGTACGCTAAGGGTGTCAGCACACGGGATATTCAGGATCATCTTAACCATCTGTACGGAATTGACGTCTCGCCAACGATGATCTCGAATGTGACAAACAAAATTGTCCCTCTCATTAAAGAATGGCAGAATCGGCCGCTGCAAAGTATTTATGCCGTCGTCTTTATGGACGCGATTCACTACAAAGTAAAGCAAGATGGCGCCATTGTGAACAAGGCTGCCTACATGGTCATCGGCATTGATTTAGACGGAAATAAAGACGTGCTGGGCATGTGGATTGGTGAGAACGAGTCCTCGAAGTTCTGGCTTAGCGTTTTGAACGACCTGCGTAATCGTGGCGTTCAAGACATTCTCATCACTTGTGTGGATAATCTGACGGGCTTCTCCCAGGCCATTTCCGCCTGCTATCCGAACACGGGGATCCAAAAGTGCATCATCCACCAAATCCGCAACTCTACCCGTTACGTCTCTTACAAGGATTTAAAGAAGGTAACGGCTGATCTGAAGCCGATTTACAAGGCGACAACCGAAGAAGCTGCCTGGTTAGAGTTGGATCGCTTTGAGGAGATCTGGGGTAGCAAATACCCCCTTATTATCCGCTCCTGGCGCAATAATTGTGACGAACTCTCTACCTTTTTCAAGTATCCCCCAGAGATTCGTAAACTTATCTACAGCTACACCTTAATCACGAGCGGCTTTACGGTTTGTTGAAGAACAGCTTGAAAAAATTCCTCTGGGGATAGATCATATAAACTGCCATGTATTCGTCGCTGATTGTAAAACAAGAGGTAATTGGAAACGACATGGTATGCATCTTGGTAACTCTCAAACTCATGCCTGGAGAGACAGTCTTGTTCCAAGATGGCGTGAAAAGCCTCAATGTGAGCATTTTTATTCGGTGTTTTCGGCGGAATCCGTTCATGTTCCATGTTAATGATCAATCCATACTGCCGTTTGAGGCATACGGTTAATTTTCGATAACCGTACGTTGACTCTTCCCCAGCAATAAGCTCCATTAGCCATTCTTTGATTTGCTCGTCACTGATAGGGCGTTGTTGTTGGTTAAAGGAAAACCCTGGGAATGGACGTCTACAATGAACCCATAGGGTGAGACACAGGGAGGCGATAAATAAGTTATACTGAAGCCATGGAGAAACGAAACCGATATACCGCAGAGTTTAAGACGAAGGTCGTCCTGGAAGTGCTGAGAGAAGAGCAGACGGTGAATGAGATCGCAGGGAAGTACGAACTCAGCCCAGTCATGTTGAGCCGGTGGAAGGCAGAGTTTCTGGAGCGAGCCTCCATGGTGTTCGGCCGGGAAACAAAGGAAGCCGAGAAGATCAAAAGGAACTATGAGGACAAGCAAGAGCAACTGGAGAAACTGGTCGGCCAACTGACGCTAGAAGTCAATTGGCTCAAAAAAAAATCTGGTCTCTAAGACATCGACAAGAGATCGGCAAGCCATGGTGGAACGGGATAACCGGGAGATCAGCATCAAGCGCCAAGCAGAGTTGCTGGGGATCCATCGTACGAACGTGTATCGGCGGCGGGATGTGCGGCAGGAAGCGCCGGAGAACGTACAACTGATGCATGAGATCGACAAGTTGTACACGAAGCATCCGTATTTCGGCTATCGGCGGATGACAAGCAAATTGCGGGAACAGGGATGGGCCGTGAACCGCAAACGCATCCAGCGGCTGATGCGCCTGATGGGAATTGAAGTGATCTATCCGGGACCGAACTTAAGCAAACGATATCATGCCCAGTATATTCGGCCCTACCTTCTGCGCGGCTTGGCCATTGATCGTCCGAACCAGGTCTGGGGAATTGATATTACGTATTTGCGGATGGGCAAAGGCTTTATGTATCTCTTTGCGATTATCGACTGGTACAGCCGCAAAATCATCGATTACGAGCTCTCCAGCACATTGGAGAAGGCTTTCGTCCTGACGTGCCTGAAACGGGCGCTGGGGCGCTGTCAGCCCGAGATCATAAACAGCGATCAGGGCAGTCATTTTACGAATCCGGATTACTTGGATTTATTGGTGAAGCACCAGGTAAAAGTGTCTATGGATGGTAAGGGCCGAGCGCGAGACAACAGCCGTACGGAACGCTTCTTTCGTTCGCTCAAATACGAGGAGATCTATTTGAACGAGTACGAAGACCCTCGGGCGCTTCGTAAAGCCATTACGGCCTATCTACGCTTTTACCATACCCAGCGTCCGCACCAGTCGTTGGGTTATGCCAAGCCGGATGAAGTGTATGCGCGGACCGCTTGATCGCGTCCGCTCCCCCACTACAATCGAAGGAGGACATAACTTATTTTTTCCGAAATTGTGTCTTGACAACGGGGAGCATTACATTTTACCGTCAATTCCATGGCGTCTTGCGACCTGACTGGCATTTCCCACTTCAAGCGCCTCTTGGATGAGCTGCTGTTTAAATTCTATGCTGTAACTTTTTCTCTGCATCTTTCATCCCTCCACTTTACTTCATTCACATTCTAGTGGATTAAGAGAAAAGACTCAAAGGTAATTTCGGGGCTTTAGAGCTATATAAAAGACAAGGATCGTTGTAATATTCAACGATCCTTGTCTTTTTAGGCATCCAATTTATGAATAATTGTTTTGTACATATTCATTTTGTGTTTAAATGAAGGTTCTCCACCTTCTAAGTAATTGATAATATGTTTCATTATAGTCTTATTACTAGGATAACCACTTTTTTCAATCCATCCATGTGCTTTTTAGCCCCCAAATGAATTTGGACAGTACACCCCTTACTCCGATACAATAATATTAAGGCGGAGGGGAACGAAATGAAGAAGAAGCAGTATGATCTGAATTTCAAGAAGATGGTGGTAGCCAAAGGGAAAGAGATTGGCAATATGACCGCCGTAGCAAGGCAACACGATCTGGATCCGAAGATGGTGCTCCGATGGGCCAGAGAACTGAATCGTAAGGATCTCGATGAGTTGGATGGGACAAGCGTCAAGCAATCAAAGTTCGTTCCAACAGCTGAGGATTATGCACAACTGGAAAAAGAGAATGAAAAGCTCAAGAAGCTCTATGCGGAGCAAGCCCTAGAGAGGGATATTCTCAAAGACCTACTAAAAAAAACGAACCCGCACTTGCGGATAAAATAGAGATTGCCCAGAAGTATATTGCGCTTGGGCACAGCATTAGTTTTGTCCTTCGTGTGCTTGAAGTGGAGCGATCCACTTACTACGCTTATGTGAATCGAAGGCTACAAGCGCTGCCAGCATCTACCCACAGCGGCGGTCGTCCGGTGCCTGGCCTATCGTATACACAAGATGGCGAGCCGGTTAGCGACGAGCAAATCTGCGAATGGTTAATGGAACTTCTGGCTGGCGAAGGCTCGTCTTACGGCTACCGTAAGCTGACCGTGTTGCTCAGAAGACGCCATGGACTAAGGATCAATAAGAAGAAGGTTTACCGCCTTTGCAAGCGAATGGATGTGCTTCGTCCACAGCGACAGCTCAAGATCAAGTATCCCAAACGACTGGCTAACAATCGCGTTATTACAGGCTCCAATCAGCTTTGGGAAACAGATATTAAGTATGGTTGGCTTCATGGCGAGCAGCGATTTTTCTTCTTGATGAGCATCATCGATGTGTTTGATCGGGCCATTATCACCTATCATATCGGATTAACCTGCGAGGCACGGCATCTCGTCCAGATCACACAGGAAGCTCTGATGAAGCGTCAATGCTTTGACCAAGCGAGCATGCCTGTCATCCGCTCAGACAACGGCCCACAGTTCATTAGCCATCGGTTTGAAGAGGCGTGCGCAGCGTTCAAACTGATCCACGAGCGTATACCGCCAAAGACGCCGAACAAGAACGCGCACATTGAATCGTTTCACTCCATTCTGGAAGCAGAGTGTTATCGCCGCCATGAATTTGAGACATATCCACAGGCCTATGAAATCGTCAGTCAGTTTATCCAGGATTATAATCGCATTCGAATCCACGGCAGCATCTACGACTTATCTCCGTACGAATACATGGAGGCCGTTAAGCAAAGAACTGTTACGCCAAAGCAGATAAAGGTCTAATTCAGCGTAAACCGATGCAATTCAGAGCAATGCTAAGAGTGAAATCGAATAAGAGGTGCGTTGTCCATAATACGGGGGTTTATCCGTGTGCATTATTGGATTCTAACACTATTACCTGTTCTGCATCCGCATTGGTTACTATTGTCGAACTGTGTGTAACAACAATTATTTGTCTGTTGTTTTTTATTTGTCGTAAGCTGTTAACAAGATTTTTATAAATATACTGGTTATCAAGATTATCCTCTGGTTGGTCAATGATTAAAGGTGTGTTATCGGCAGTAAATTTACCATATTCAAAAAGAAAAGTTAGAATTGCGACCACTTTCTGACCTAGGGATAATAAGCTGATGTCCTTCATATTTACTCCAATTGAGTTTACTGATTCTCTCGAATTAACGTTGAATTGGAGTGTAAAATCATCAATAATTTCAAAGTATTTACCTAAGCAAAGTTCTAGATTTAATTTGTTCTCGACAAGCTTGTCCTTAATACGTTTATAAACAAACGGAATATCACTCGATGTCAGTTGCCTTATTTCCTCATCGACGTCATCAAAATTTCTTTCTTCACTTGAGGAAAATTTTAAAATAGAAACAACTTGTTCTAGTTTCCTGAATTGGTCACTCATTATTAAGATTAAAAAATCTATAAGCCCCACTTGTTCCACTTGAGTTTGAATAAAACGTTCAATATCACCCCAAGTAATATTTATTTTAGGAAGATAAGAGTTACTTATAAAATGAGCTGTTAAATCATCAAGGTAATACGCGTGATTTTTCTCTTTTGGGGAATAGATAATTTGAAGCTGATTACTATAGTTAGTATTGAACAAGCCTATCTTTTCATCAATAAAAGATTCCCTCGTTAACATACTGGATTTTAAACTAGGTAGTTCAGTGGCAAGAAACTTTTTGAGGTGCATTCTATTAATACTAGCAATCGATTTTAAAACCCGATCTTTCTCAGGGAATGGCAATCCATTAAAGACAACCTCTCGAATGAATGTTCCAATATCATCAGAGTTTATTTGGTTAATAATATTATTTATAGAATAGCTCTTTCTGTAAAAACCACTCATTATTAACAACTTTTCTTCTTGACTGATTTCATTAAATGAAATCACATCCGTCTGATTAATTACTTCGTAAAGATTTACCCAATGATGTTCTAACTTAATTAAACCCTGATTCGGATAATACTGAACAAATGCCTTAGATGAATAAAACTGTCTCCCGCTTGAATAACGGGCAGCCTCTTCAACTTGCGGAATAAATCGAAGCATATATTCTTTATCATCATATACAAAGAGAACATAGATCATCTTATTTTTACAAATAAAGCGCAGCTTTTTATCAGAGTCAGTTTCTAATGTAAAAATAATTTCCAAGATACTAAGAAGAGTGCTTTTCCCGGTACCCCTACCTCCTATTATGCAATTCAAATCGCTTGAAAAATCCGCTAAAAATGAACTGTCATTTTTACCACGAAGATATCCATCCGAACCAGGTTCAATTAAGATTCCTTTGATAAATTTATTTGTGATAGATGGTTTATCGATGAATACACAAAACTTATGATTCAGAAAGGCCTTTCTCAAAGAATTAAAACTCACATCACTCATTTTAATCCAAGTGTTATTTAATCCTAGTTGATTGATTGTATGAGCATCACCTTCAAAAATAAAACAATATTTTTCTTCTGGATCCACTATGTCAAATGATTTTAAACGTTCTAATTCTCTGTTTATACACCGTTTATTAGTAACTCCAATAACATTCATATAAGGCAAGTTAAAAAGCGTATGTTTATACAATCCTGAAGTATTTATCTCAGCAGAGTTAATATGTGCAATATACCCTATTCCACCGATTTCATGGATTTTACCCATCATAGAAAGACTTGTTTCATAGGTGCCTTTTTCTTCAGAAATTATATTATTGTCCACTAACTTTTGTACTTTTGATAAATATTTTTCGTCAAATATACCGACTAAATGTAACTGTTCAGAACAAGAAATCTCAATACCAAGTAACAAATTTATGATTTTCCTATTTTCATCTTTACCTTTTATACGTTCCTTAAAATACTCTTCAAGTGAGTGTTTCAATTTGAAATATCCATTAATCGTATTGTGATCTGAGATAACCGCAATCTCTACACCTGATAAATACAGTTTATGTGCAATCAGCTTATAGGTGATATATTCTTTAATCGATTGATAAGGTGTATTTTTTAATAACACTTTGTATTCGTCAGTATCATAATAACCGGCCGATATTTCTTGTACAAAATGGCTCGTCTGTTCTTCATCAAAATATCCTAATTGATTAGCTATATGAACCACATCAATACTTGTCAGGTTTTTATATTCTTTCCCTGGTACTAATTTATAATCATAAGATGCTGGTGTATGTATATGAAATTCACACTTCAATAGATCTCCAAATTTTTTCTTTCTCTATTAATTTGCTTATATTTCATCAAAAGAATATCAAACAACGAGATCACCTCTTTGAATACTGACGAATTTTGTCTTTATATAGATGTTATCATATAAAAGTGTGATGAATAAAGTGGGAATTAGCTTTGGAGCCAGTCAGTTAATCAAAAGAGGAGACTATCAGAGATGATATTAGGGATATCTTAAGGGAACTTGAAATACTTGGGTATGAAGATGCGAAGGCAAAAACGATATTGATTAAACATTATCGACAATCAGGCGATCTTAGGGTTTTTAGGGGTTTCCAGAAAAATTGTCTAATTGCCATCTTGAAAGTTGGAATTTCAAACCTAACTTGAAATAGGCGGATAAGTAACCTACTTTGTTCGTGGAGTGGAGTAGCAAAAAAACAGCTGCCGCGGGAAGCCTTCATAGTATAAAAGATTAGGCACCTCAAATTATACCAGGTTAATACTTCCCCTTAGGATGTAATAAACGTATGTTCTCGTATAAGCATGAAATAGAGCCTCCAACTACACGACGATAATATTCACGTAAATGTGTTGAATGAACAAGACGCATTTTGTAGCTCCATAGGGTTGTCTATAATAAAAAGTATGCATTTTTCCCGGTTAAGGTTACATGATTTTTTACAGACCTAAAACTTAAATCTGATTTTCCCACCCAATGTGGGTGGGATTATTTTTAAAAATATTTTTGTCTAAAGCTTTTTCTAAAGCGGCCAACACTTTGTCTTGTACCCTTATGGGAGATTACCGCTATCCAAATTACTCAATGTCTGTAAGCGTCAAACCCAGCACACCTGTTCATAGGAAACAAAGCCTGTCACAATGAATCCATCATACCTGGAGAGGATGGACTTATGATGGAAGAGACGTTGCAGGAAATATGGACGAAGCGCATTGCGGCCTATCAGGAAAGCGGGCAAACGATGAAGACCTGATGTGCGGGGCAGAACCTGACGGTGCATCAGTTAAAATATTGGCTGTACAAAGCCCAGAGACCGCATTCCCGGGCGGCATCTTCTGCGACCTTCCGTGCCGTGGCCGTCACAGCCCCGGAGCCGGAAAACGACCGTTTATGGATACAGGTCGGTTCCGCTCGCATTGCCGTGCGCCCGGGCTTCGATCCGCATCTGCTCCGCGATGTGGTAGCCGCGCTGGTGCCTGAATGCTGAATCCGGCTGCTGCTTCGCAGGTTTATTTTGCCTGCGGCTATACCGACTTGCGCAAATCGATCGATGGCCTGGCGGCGGTCGTCCAAGAACAGTTTGCGCTGAATCCTTTCTCCACGGCGCTATTTGTGTTTTGCAATCGGAAACGCGACAAACTCAAAATCCTGCAATGGGATCATGCCGGCTTCTGGCTTTACTACCACCGTCTGGAACGGGGAACGTTTCAGTGGCCCTCGGACGGATCTGCTCCGCTCTGCCTGACGCAGCGGGAACTACGCTGGCTTCTTGATGGCCTGTCGCTCAAGCAGCGGCACGCCCATCCTGTCGTATCGCCAGAAGCGGTGATCTGAAACATGGGGTAAACCGTAGCAGGATATGGGCAACTGGCTGTCGAAATGTACAGCTATGAAAACAGAAGCGGAATCCCTTACTCTGGAACAACTCCAGCAGCAAAATGCCAGGCTGGAACAACAAAATGCCGAACTGTCGGCCAAACTCAAATGGTACGAGGAGCAGTTTCGTCTGGCGCAGCAGAAGCGCTTCGGCGCTTCCAGCGAGAAGACACATCCGGATCAACTGGAACTGAACCTGTTTAATGAGGCCGAAGTGCTGGCCACGCCCCAGGGGCAAGAACCTGAAATGGAGAAGGTCACCTACGAACGCCGCAAAACAAACGGCAAGCGCGAGGCGGATCTGTCCAAACTGCAGGTTGAAACGGTGACGTACACGCTGAAAGAAGGAGAGCAAATCTGCCAGTGCTGCGGCGGATCACTACATGAAATGAGTACGGAAACGCGCAGCGAAATCGGCATCGTGCCTCCGCAAGTGAAGGTCATTCGGCATGTGCGGCAGGTGTACGCCTGTCGCCACTGTGAACGTAACGAACTGCAGACGCCAATCATCACCGCGCCGATGCCCAAACCGGTGTATCCGGGCAGTCTGGCCTCGCCGTCCATTTTGGCGTATGTGATGTGCCAGAAATACGTGGACAGCCTGCCGCTGCATCGGCAAGAGCAGCAGTTTGCCCGCTTAGGGTACATCCTGTCGAGGCAAACGATGGCAAACTGGATGATCTACGGCGCGGAGCAGTGGCTGATACCGGTAGTGGCGGTAATGAAGGCGTACTTGCTGAAGCAAGATATGCTGCATGCGGACGAGACGACGTTGCAGGTGCTGCGAGAGCCGGGGAAGTCGGCAGAATCCGCCTCGTATTTGTGGTTGTATCGGACAGGGCGTGACGCACAGCCCGCCGTGGTCTATGACTACCAGCGGACGCGAGGCGGGGAGCATCCGCGGAACTTCCTCTCGGGCTTCAACGGCTATCTGCATGTCGATGGTTATCCGGGTTACCACAAGGTGACGGGCGTCACGCTGGTGGGGTGCTGGGCGCATGCGCGGCGCAAATATGATGAAGCGCTGAAAGCAGCGCCGGAAGAACGTCACCAGGCACGCGCAGAGCGAAGCCGTCCGGTGCTGGATGCTTACTATGCGTGGCTGCGCCAACAAAAATCCCGGACGATGCCAAAAAGCCTGATCGGCCAGGCGATTGCTTACAGCTTGAACCAATGGGAAAAGCTTACGGCATTCCTGAAGGACGGGCGGCTGGGGATCGATAACAACCGCAGCGAGCGTTCAATCAAGCCGTTTGTGATCGGGCGTAAAAATTGGCTGTTCGCCAACACGCCCAGAGGTGCTGCGGCCAGCGCAGCGATCTACAGCGTGATCGAGACGGCGAAAGAAAACGGGCTGCATCCGTTCCGGTAACTCATGTACCTGTTCGAGCAACTGCCGCAGCTTGCCAATCCGTTGGATCCTCAGGCACTGGAGCCCTTTATGCCGTGGTCCCCGTCGCTTCCGGACTCTTGTCGCCTCACCTAATCTTTATCCATCATACATTCGCTCCCATCTGACTGCTAGGTGGGGGCTATTTGACGCTGCTATGAACGTGACTTGTCAAGTCCCCGTATTTGATCTGCTAGAGCACTGAGCACGAAGGCAAAATGTGAGCGACGGTTGGCACACTGCTATCCGTGGGTTGGGTACCACATGGTAAGCCTACGTCAAAGGGGCTGCCGCTAACTCACTTCGCATTTCAGGAAAGATTTCATCCTGATGCAGCGTCAAACCGCGGGTTCTCCCTTATACCTGTCCTTTGCCTTCGGGTTCAATGCTCTAACGGGAGCTTGTCAAGCGAACTCCTTGACAAGTGGATTAATTTTACCGACACTTTCAATTCCCTCACCCCGTTTTGCGGGTGAGACGCCACACGGCGAGTGTGGGAGTGCAGGGGGCAACGCCTCCTGCGTATCCCCCAGCGGGGGACGGAAGGGGGCTTCGCTTCCTCTAACATTCAAGCATCCTCTAATGTGCGCGCAACGGCCCAGATGAATCCTGTCAGTTCCCGTGCTACAGCGCCGATTGCTACATTCGCAGGCCTTCCTTTCCCATAAACCAACCGCTTATACTTGCCATGTAGGCGTTCTTGCGCTTTCCACGATATTGCTTGAACTTCGGCGGACTGTCCATCCAGTCGTTCTGCTAATTCTCCTTTGACGGCTGGGCTATAACGGTAACTCCAGGAAGCTTCAACGATGGCTCTGCGTAAGTGGGAATTCCCTGCTTTTGTCATTGATCCCCGCCGTACAGTTTGACCCGAGGAGTGCTCCCGGGGCACCAATCCCAGATACGCCATCAGTTGCGCAGGAGATCGGAATCGCTCGAAACTTCCAATTTCTGCCGCAATCGTAACGGCGGTTAACAGGGCAATTCCACGTAACGATTGCAAGACATGAATGACCGACGCTTTTGCTCCTTTCGACGCTTCTTCCATGATGGCAGACTCCAGTCGTTTCTGCCGTTGTTCAGCCTCATGGACAGCATATTTGTATTCTTTCCACATGGCTTGATGGGCGGGTTGCGTTTCAAACTTGAGCGTGTCCAGCCAATTCCGGTACTTCTGCGTCCAGCGTCGTTTGATCGTGACGGGAGGATGGATTTGGTGACGCAACAAAAACTTGATTAATCGCTGTCTGGCACGATGTAAGTCCTCCCTTGCATCAGATCGTGCTCGAATCAGATCGCGCAGTGCTTCATCCTCACGAGTTGGGACGTAAATAGATGTCAGCTCCCCGGCACGAAATAGCCGCGCCAACTGCAGCGCATCACGGCGATCCGTTTTAATGCGATCCCCTGCACGCTTGGGAATCAGTGTAGGTGCGATTACACAACATTGTGCCCCCATCGACGTAATCCACCGATAGGCTTCATAGCCGGTTGGTCCGGCTTCATAACAAAAGGCCAGCGTTTCTTTATCTCCCAGTTGTTTAATCAATTTTCGAAGCGCCTAAGCGGTATGTGGAATCGTACCGTACCATCTGGGCTCTTCTCGACCTGCTTCAGCAACAGCAACAGCAATTTTTTCCTTTGAGACATCTAAACCAATGAATTTTGTGGTAGACTGCATACTAACAGCTCCTTTTGCTTAGTAGCTCTGAAATGGTTGGTTTCCTTACTTTCCATTTTAACCTACGATTCTCAGCAAATACGGAGCTGTTTCACGTTCATCATAACTCACCAATGTCTTCTCGATGTGGCTCCATCAAGAAAAACTGGTATTACATTCAATTCTTGGATCACTCCCATATATCTTCCTTCATCAATTCATCCTCTTTAGCCCCTTTTTGAACTTGGACAGTCAACCCCTTATTCCGATACAATAAAAGTAGCCGGAGGGGAACAGGATGATGAGAAATCAGTACGATCTAAACTTCAAGAAAAGCATAGTGAGTAAAGGGCTTGAGAACGGGAACATGACAGCGGTGGCCCGGCAGCATGAGCTGGATCCCAAGATGGTGTTGCGTTGGGCCAGAGAGTTGAAACGCAAGGACATAGATCAATTAGATGGTGATGGTAAAAAACAACCAAAGTACGTACCAACAGCAGAAGATTACGCCCAGCTTGAGAAAGAACTCGAGCGCATGAAGAAACTCTATGCCGAGTAAGCACTGGAGCGTGAGATTCTCAAAGACCTACTAAAAAAAACGAACCCTCACTTAAGGATAAAATAGAGATTGCTCAGAAATACATCGGTGAAGGACACTCGGTATGTCAGGTGCTGCGTGTGCTGGAAGTGGAACGATCGACGTATTATGCACATCTTCCAAAGTCGAGCCACCAGCAAGGCGCAATCCACAGAAAAGGCCGTCCCGTACCTGGTTTATCGTATACACAAGTTGGGAAACCAGTAAGTGACGAACAGATTCAGGAATGGATTATGGAGTTCCTGTCCGGAGAAGGATCGGTCTACGGCTATCGAAAGCTAACAGTACTGCTTAGACGCAGACATGAGCTGGTAATAAACAAAAAGAAGGTTTACCGGCTGTGTAAGCATCTCGAGGTGCTTCGTCCACAGCGGCAGTTAAAGTTGAAGCATCCGAGACGATTCGCGAATAACCGCGTCTTAACCACGTCCAATGAGCTGTGAGAGACGGACATTAAGTATGGCTGGATTGCCGGCGAACAACGCTTCTTCTTCCTGATGTGCATTATTGACGTGTTTGACCGGACGATCATTTCCTACCACATTGGCTTGACCTGTGAAGCAAAAGATCTCGTGCAGATCACACAGGAAGCGCTCATGAAGCGACAGCTCTTCAGTCAAGAGGCCAAGCCGATCACTCGCTCAGATAACGGCCCACAGTTTATAAGCCACCGCTTCGAAGAGGCTTGTGCGGAGTTCAAAATGACACATGAGCGCATTCCTCCAAAGACACCGAACAAAAATGCACATATTGAAGCGTTTCATGCAATCCTTAAACAAGAGTGCTACCAGCGCAATGAATTTGAAACGTATCCGCAGGCCTATGAAATTGTGAGTGAATTCATTCAAGAATACAACCAAAATCGCATACATGGCAGCATTTATGATCTGTCGCCCTATGAGTACAGAGCAGCTTTGAAAGCAGGTTCCGTAAAGCCGATTGAGGTTAAGGTCTAATAAATACCGGGTAATAACGAGCAATTCGGAGCATTATGGGATGAAATGAATAAGAGGTGCAGTGTCCAGACTAAGGGAGTTTAACCGCATCCACTACATACCGAGCATCTTCAGCAACTCCACCTATCAAAGCTGAACCTCTACGGTATTGCCAAGGTAACCCAAGGAAAAAAAGTCCACGAATGGAGCTTTTACCTCTCTGATGAATCGGTTTTCCTTTATCATCGAATGCCTTATTTATATCGATCCAGTTATAGTCAGAAGTAAATCCAGTGGCCCAGATTATATTCTTCACTTGAACCGAGCTTTTATCTTCAAATAAAGCGACATCCTCTGTCATCTTGTACGTTCTCGGTTTTAGAACGACTTCGCCATTCTCAATACATTTTTTTAGCTCATATCCAAAAATCGGATCATACTGCTTACTGATCCATCTTCCAAGCTTAGAATCGATACTTGCACTTAGAATTCCCAGCTTTTTGAACCACTCAAAAATACTTTTACCAAAAAACTCAAGGGGAAGGAATTTCATTTTGTGACCGACAGATAGTATTACTTCTCGTTCTTTCGCAAGCTCGACTGCGATTTGTGCGCCTGAATTTCCAGCTCCAATCACAAGAACTTCTCCTTCATTTAATTGAGAAGGATTTATGTAGGAAGAACTGTGGACTTGGAAAATATCATTACTTAGATATTCAGCCATCTTGGGAATAATCGGTTTCTGGAAAGGACCTGTTGCGACAATAATATGCTTGGCTGTATATTGGCCCTGATTTGTCATTACTCTAAATCCAGTAGATGTTTGTTCCAAGAGGATAATTTCCGTATTCATTTGAACCGGTATTGAAAAATATTCTGCGTAGTATTCTAGATAATCTGCAATTTCATCTTTACCTGCATACCCATTGGGATCGCCTTTTAAGTTTAACCCTGGCAAAGAACTGTACCAGCGGGGAGTAAACAAAACCAATGAATCATAACGATTTCTCCAACTATCCCCGACGCAAGTCCCTTTATCTAGAACAACAAAACTGTAATTATTTTTCTTCAAATAATAACCCGCCGCGAGTCCAGCCTGACCGGCACCAATTACAACCACATCATATTCACGTTGCAATTCCATCACCTTCAAATAGATTATTTTATTATATGAGAATTTATTCATGTATAATTATTGTTAAATTTTTGCTGGTTGTCAACAAAAAAACAATCTCATGCGAGATTGTTTATAAATTAATACATGGTGGTGTTCTATGCTACGGCGAACATCAATGAGAGGTATCCGCATACTACAAAGAACGCTGAAGCTGCCAACGACCAAAGGGTTCTTTGTTTTTTCCAAGCCATATATAAACCGATGTATAATCCAAGAACCGCTATAAGAAAGAGAGTTATACTTAAAGCATCAGGAGAAAATGAAAGCGGAATGACTTGCTTCAAATCATTTCCCGCCACAGACAAGAACAGAGGCGACGGCCCCACCTCTTTTATAAATTCCTCAAGATCTTCATGCACAGGAGATTGCTGGCCCATAAAGGCCGTAACCGCAAAGAGAACAACAACGAATATGCCTTCCGTTTTCAACCAAGGTAAAGGATTGGAGGCAACTTTGCGGAACAGGAACGTATTTAGTAACGCCAATCCTAATATAGGAACAATCAGCAAATGTTTTATCAACATGGCCTGGCCATAAGATGATATCCAAGAGTTTAAATAATTGGGGGTTACTTTGCTCATCAGCAACAGGCCGGCAGCTATTGTAACCAAGACACACCCAATGGCTAACGGCGTAAACCAACGCAGGAAGGCTTTCCAGTGAACAACCTCCTTAACGAACCAACCGATGACCAGCATGACCCCGATCCATACAATTGCAGCTAAAAAATGTAATGTATGTGCGGCAAAACCAATCCATTCATGGACAGTTGCTGAATGACTCGCCCACCCCATGGCCAAAACCAAGAAAAAATTAAAGACGGAGATACCTATCCATTTATAGCTCAACATTTTGGAATCGGGCTTTAAGCCCAGAAAATACAAGATTCCCATCGCCGCAAATATTGTAACAAACCATGCATTGCCGATTTTATAGTCGCTAAGGACTGTGAACGTAATATATCCGATCTCATACCCCAAGTTAACTCGAAAAAATATTATAAGCTTGATAACCTGCACCGATGATAACACGACGATTCCGAGTACTGCCCACGTTAATATCGTATCGGACATCTGAATGATAGGCTTCTTCCGTTCCGGAACGATCGCAAGCACACATGCTCCTGTTAACAAAGCGAAACAGACATAGAGCAAGGCTTCAGAAAGAACATAAATCAATTATTTCTTCCTCCTGGTTAAGACAACCAGTGAGATGGCAACCAAGATCGCAAGGGCTCCAAGCAAGTACACGACTGTGTTAGAAGACGGTGCTGTATCTTCAGGGTGATCTATCTGTCCGGTATTGCCCCCGCTGGACTGTGGCGTCGCCGGGGCAGTCGTCGTATCCGGTTGTTTTTGCTCTGGTTCCGTTGGTGTTTGAGGCGGCGTTTTAGGTTGTTTTGCCGGTTCTGCCACGGGCTGTTTGCTTTCCGGTACATTTACATTGAAAGAAAACTGCCCCTTAATCGGATGACCGTCTTCTCCGACAATCGTCCATTGAACCTGATAGCTTCCATTCGCTAAAGGTTGGGCCAATTTCCCCGACATCGTTTTTTCTTTTATTTGTATATCCGTTACGTCTACATTTTGATTGCTGCTGTCCAAGAGCTTAAACGTGCTCAAGTTTTCCACCTTACCGGCAAAGGTCAACGAAATTTCCTTTAATTCGGTAGTAATCTCTTCTCCATCTTTTGGATTAGAAGCTTCAAGTCCTGTGTGAGCCGTAACGCTAACCGAAAGAATCAAGGAAAGAAACAAAGAGAGCAGGGTTAACCAAAATGTTTGTTTGAATTGTCGACTTTTAAGTAACATAGCCATTGCTTATTCCTCCGTTTATCGATTCAAATATTTCAAAGGGTTTTGCTGCGTACCGTTTTTTCGAATTTCAAAGTGAAGATGGATGCCGGTTGAATTCCCTGTGCTTCCCATGACGCCGATCTTTTCGCCCTTTTCAACCGTTTGTCCGCTTTTCACCTCAATCTTACTTAAATGGGCGTATAAGGTTTGATATCCGTTTTGGTGATCTATAATGATGCAGTTTCCGTACCCGGATTTTTCCCCTGCAAAAGCGACTTTACCACGATCAGAAGCTAGAATAGAACGATTGGACGAAACTGCATCGGCTCCGGCATGCAGCTTACCCCAACGTTTTCCAAACTCGCTTGTCAGTTTCGGCGAAACTATAGGCCAAACAAACTTGCCTGTCCCGTTACCAGGAATCACTTTCGTGCCCTGTCGCACGATTTTATCGACTGGTTCTTCAAGCACAACCTCATTCTCAGGTACTTCCTCCACCAGCTCACCATTGATTTTTGTCAGACGGTATGTAATTTGCTTGATACCGTCTTTTCCTTCCTGGACTACCTGGGAAACGCCGACTCTCATAGACGGATCGTTCTGAACTTGTGTACCACGGGGAATGGTTAATGTATCCGTACGCTTTTCCAACGATTGCACCGAGAGAATTGGTTTGGATACCGTCAAATCCAATACATCCCCGATATTAATAAAATCATCTTGAATCCAAGGATTGTTTTTATAAAGAAGGGCCAAAGGTATATTAAACTTTTTCGCAATACAAGAGACACAGTCTCCTTCTTGTACCGTATACTTCACCGGTTCTACCCCGCCTGTTTCCAATGTGCTGCGAATTTGATCAACCGCACTGATTTTATCCGGTGATGTTACCGTTTTTTGCAAACTCACTTCTTGTACAAACTGAAGCGATTCTAAAACAGGTTTGCCTGTCTTATCGTCATTATCCGCCGCGGAAAGCGAACGCACTTCATTCGCATTTAATGTATCTGGGTGATATTTACGTTTAATCCCTTCAAGTAAAGCCTGGGCTGTATCATAATCCTTGACAACCCCGATGGCTTTGCCGCCTATACGTATTTCAACACCTACTGCAGCTGGCGTCAAACGTTTTTCCAGTTCGGTAATGACAAGGTTATTATCATAATCCTTTCGGATCGTTCTCTCCAATTCAAACCGGACTTGCCCGCCTTGCAGCTTCATGCTGGCATGCGGGAATTGCGCGGATAAAGCTTGTTCTTTCTTTTTGATCCATTCTTGTACTATTTCTTGATTGCTTACAGAACCAATATAGGTTTGATCAAGATACACACGATATCTATCAATCGCGCTTGCATTAACATAGGCAACAATTCCAACAGCTCCGAGAATAAGTGCAATTAGCGTGAAAATCCACTTTCGACGATGGTAGTTGAAAAGATCGACAGATAATTTCACAACAACCTCCAGTACGTAAACAATGTTGTTCTTTCACCTTATTCTTAACATATCACATGGCCATTGGAATAAAAACGATGTTTTATAGTTTTATTTGACAAGTTTATGAAGCAAGCAGCACAACAACGATAACTGCCATTGAAACCAACGTACCCAAAATACCTCCGAGTAACCAAGACTCTTTCTTCTTCATGAAGAAGGACAATAATAAATGTAATACAAACGGTGCCAGATACACAAACAATCTTATGCTTTCAGGAAGTCCGATAAATTTGTCTACCGCAAATGCTATCAGCAATACAATAATGATCTGGATTGCACTGTTTCTTACTTGCTTAAAGTCCAACACTCCGGAAATATGAAAATGCATGAATTGTCTCTCTCCTTGTAGTTATGGACGAACTCCTGTCCATAGACAGGAGTTCGTTTTGCATGGAACGATCTATTAAGGCTTGCTCTTTAAAAGTCTCATCCCGTTAGCAATAACAATAAGTGAACTTCCCGTATCAGCCAGCACCGCCATCCAAAGCGTTGAACTTCCGGTAAAAATAAGGATTAAAAAGATCGCTTTAACCAACAGTGAAAATGCAATGTTTTGTTTGATGATATTTAGTGCTTGGCGGCTCAATCGGATCGCAAAAGGTAGTTTGCTTAGGTCATCCGACATTAATGCAATGTCAGCCGTCTCCAAGGCCGTGTCTGTGCCTGCAGCCCCCATGGCAATGCCGACCGTTGCAGTCGCCAGTGCAGGAGCATCGTTCACACCGTCACCTACCATGGCTAAGGACCCGTGCCGCTCCATAAGCTCACGGACGGCAGTTAACTTTGCTTGGGGTAGCAGCTCTGATTGGACATCAATCTCCCCCAATTCCGCCGCTACGGCTTGTGCCGTGCCTCGATTATCCCCTGTGAGCATGACCATTCTTTCTATTCCTTCTTGTTTCAAAACCTGCAGTGTCTTCCGGCTCTCTGGACGTATTTCATCCGATACAGCAAATACCGCGATAGCTTCAACATCTGTACCAAGGATCATAACGGTTTGACCCTGTTGTTCCATATTTTGAATCGTAGTTTTTGCTGTTTCCAAAGAAACATTCAACTCATGTATAAACCACCGTGGATTACCGATATAATACGTTGTTCCTTGAATGGTTGCCTTGGCTCCTTTTCCGGGAAACGAAGTAAAATGCGAGCTCTCCAGGATTTCAATATTTCGTTCTTGAGCATGTTTTACTATCGCTTTAGCCACAGGATGCTCCGACTGCTTCTCAACCGCCGCCGCAACGGAAAGCACGTCGTCATCTTTGTATTGTCCAAAAGCCACAATCTGGTTTAATTTAGGTATGCCCCGCGTTAACGTACCGGTTTTATCAAATGCAATAACGTTTACAGCGCCTAATCTTTCTAGATGAGTGCCGCCCTTAATTAGTACCCCGTTTCGGGCTGCATTGCCGATGGCCGAAACGATGGACACGGGAGTAGAAATCACTAAAGCGCAGGGGCAAGATACAACAAGCATCATAAGCGCACGATAAAACCAAACGTCGAACGGTTGATTTAAGAATACGGTAGGAATGATGGCAATTCCTAATGCTACAACTAGAACAATCGGAGTGTAGTATTTAGCAAAAACATCAACAAATCGTTGAGACGGTGCTTTCTGGGCTTGCGCTTCTTCCACAAGATGAATGATTCTCGAAAGCGTGTTGTCTTGGGACCGGCGTGTCACCCTTACTTCCAAGGAACCGTGTTCATTGATGGTACCCGCAAACACATCATCCCCCGTTTGCTTTTCTACCGGAATGGACTCACCGGTTATTGGTGCTTGGTTGACCGCTGAAGCCCCTTTGACAACAACCCCGTCCATTGCGATTTTTGAGCCCGGTTTCACGATCATGATATCGTTAATCTCAATCTGATCGACGTGAAGCATCATCTCGTGGCTTCCCCTACGAATTAAAGCTTCTTTTGGAGAAAGATCCATCAAACCGCGGATCGATCGTCTTGTTCGGTCCATGGTATAAGCTTCTAACGTTTCACCGAGCGAGAACAGAAATACGACGGCGGCCCCTTCTTCCCACTCCCCGATTAACGCCGCTCCAAGTGCAGCAATCGTCATTAGAAGATCCATACCGATGGTACGGGACTTCAAGCCATACAATCCTGTCTTGGCAATCCGGTAACCTCCGGAGATCATGGCAGCTGCGTAGAACACATTCGATGTAGATTCCGGAATGAGTTCAAAGAATGAGAGAAGCCATCCGAGAATAAATAATGTACCCGATATAAGCGTCGGAACCGCCTTTTGGTTTCGACTCCAGAAACTTGCTTCTTCAACAGATCGCGAAGACGTGCCGCTCTCAACTGTTGCTGAATACCCAGATTTTCGAACAGCCTCGCTTATATCCGTGATAGCTGAACCATCGTGAACTACCGTCATTTTGGCGGCACCGTAATTAACTGATACATCCTTTACAGCTGGAAGTGCGCCTACCCGCTTTTGCAATTTTTGAGCGCAGTCGGCACAATCCATACCATCAATTCGGAAAATAGTTTTCACCGTGTGATCATCATTATGATAATCCACGCTGTAGCCAAGCTGGCTTACCTGTTTCTTGATTACGTCAATAACTCCCTCATCCTGATACTCCACTTTCATCTTTGCCGTGGCGAAATTCACAGAGGCCTTATCGACTCCTGCAAGCCGTGAGACAGCTATTTCGAGCTTCGCGGCACAGTCCCCGCAGTGCATCCCTTGAAGGACTAGCGTCGAGTGAATCGAATGTTTGGCATGTTCCGAGTGATCTGAGTGTTCATGATGGTGAGAACCGCAGCAAGCTTCATGCTGATGAGTCGTACGTTGCTCAACTGCTGTAACTTGGTTATGGTTATGATCATGACCGCAGCCACAAGATTCTTTTTCCGACAAACATGTTTCGTTTTCTGATGAGATCCGGGCGTCACACGCTTTGTCGCTCATACTCTCCAACTCCTTAATCATTACATATGAACACTTATTCATTTATTAATTTTATCATATGTTCTTTGAAGTTGAATGTCAATCGTGCTTATGTCTAATTTTCATTATTTTGCGAATTTGATGGCTTCAATAAAAGCATGCACATGATTATAAGCAAGAAGGCAGTCAACGCTAAGAAAGGAATCGTAATAAAACCTAACCAATCGATGTAATCAACGTTGCAAGGAACTCCTTGCGTACACGGTTTAATCTCTACAAATCCCGGTATTTTCTGAAGCATATAATGGTATAAAGAAATGGAGCCACCGATGATGGACAACGGCAACACATACTTTTTCAATGATTTTTCATTGTAATAAGCAGCAATACCAAGGATCACGCTTAGAGGGTACATAAAAATTCGTTGATACCAACACAAATCGCAGGGGATAAAACCTAATACTTCACTAAAATAAAGACTTCCTGACGTTGCAACTACCGATACGATCCAAGCAAAATATATTAAATAATTTTGAATAAAAGATGGTTTACCTGTTTCCATCATTGTTTATCCCCTATTTCTTTATCTATCAGTTCTTTGATCATATTTATATCAAACGGATTTTCCAAGACCGTACCGTTGATCATGACTGTAGGCGTTTGTTTAACCCCAAATTTCTGCACCAATTCATTGTCTATTTTAACCCTTGAGGCTACTTCTTGATTTTTCAAATCTTCTTTCAGTTTTGTCAGGTCAATCGTTGGAGCTGCCGTTTTGACAACTTCCAAAATTTTCTCTTCCGTTATCCATAGTCCGTCATGATTTGCTTGGGGTTGAGCTTCATACAACGCTTTATGGAACATCCAAAACGCTTGTAGGTCTTGCGCAAAAACGGCTTCCCCGGCGAGAGCGGCCAGTACGGACTCCTGCTCGTGAAATAATACATTGATATACGCAAATTTCAGTTTACCGGTATCAATGTACTCTTTTTGCAACTGTGGGTAAACAACATTACTCCAAGCTTTGCAGGACGGACATTTATAGTCTCCAAATTCAATAAGGGTTACAGGAGCATCATCGTTTCCGAGAACTGGCTGATTTACAAGTGAAGGTGGCTCTTGAAATACTGTAGATGGTTGATTTTTATTTGACGCCATGTTTGAGAATATAAATAGAGCTATAAGTAAAACAATAACTGTTAACGTTATGATAACAAGAGGTTTGGTAGAGTTTCCGGTTGGCTTCGACGAGTAATTCATGTGTTTATTTTTTGACATCTCAGTTTCCTCCAGCTAAGATTTTATGAATTGCTTAAATATTCCTTATTCTTCCTGCTCGTCAGAACGTTCTTTTCGGTACCATCTAGAAAAAAGAATACCTAGAGCTATACCGAATACGCCCTCCTGCATAATTTTCATGATGACTCCACCCAATTGCTGGTCTCCAAGAGGCGTTAAAAAAGGAAACCATGGCTGTACAGCATGAAAGGGTTTGTAAATGAGATTATCAGCAAAAATAATAAGTGCACATGCTGGGTATAATAAAAACCGTTTAACACAACGTAACCTATCTTCTTCAAATGACTTAGTTGGTTGAGATCCGGATCAGGACATGTTACGACAAACCACATTTGCATAGCAGTCAGGAATAAAAGAGTATGAGCAAACACAGCAGCTAACGGCTGTTCTCCTGACATTATCCAATCGTAAATCGCTGGAAAATGGTAAAAAGATAATAAACCATTAAATAAAAAAACTGCTAAAATTGCATTTGTAATCTTAGGCAATATTTTTTGTCTAAAAGCCTGTGGAAGTATGCTTCGAAACAACCAAGTTGGGATTCCTGCCCATAATAAAGGAGGGACGACGAAATAAAGCAGAGACTGCTGGAGCATATGGGCGCTAAACAAATAATGATGTCCGAGAGTGCTTAATGGGCTTCCCAGCGCTCCTCCTGCGACGATCAGGCCTAAGACAAAATAAAACCTTTGGATCGTCGGTACCGGTTCTCCTCCTTTAAATTCTTTGTGGAGAGGTCCGGTAATTAGTAAATAACCGATCAGTAAGCAAATCACCACAAGCCAAGCATAGGGGTTCCACCAATCCAAGAAAGTTAAAGACTTGCTCAAATTAATCATCCTCTACCATTCGAAATAACTACAACGCATCGTTTTAATGTTATTTCAATTCCAAGGAGAGTGTCAATACGTCATATGAACATTTGGGAATATGTTCTTTTTTTGGACAAATAAAAAAGCGAGGTTTGTCCTCGCTTTAGTTATAAACAACTGAATATTACGATAGTTGTTACAAGCATTCCTATTCCAACGGATGATACTAAAGTTTTGTTAGAGAACAACTCCACACCTTGTCGTTCTTCCAAATCTAAAATTTGCTTTAACCGATAATTGATCGCCGTTTTTGAAAAATCAGCACAAATTGGAACGAAATGTATAGAGCCCAAATTAATCATTTTAACAAGTGCGGAAGCAATTGGTGTTGAATCCTCCATTCTCTCAATCGCAAATCGGTCGGCCAAAAGCTCAATCCAGATGGCGTAATAATTCGATAAACCTTTAAGAACAGGGATATAAAACATTACTCGCGCTAATCGTTTCAGTAACCATTTTTTAATGGGATGGCGATAAGTAACGTGGTAAGCTTCATGAAGGAGAACGGCTTCCATTTCTTTTTCATCTAAACCTTGAATTAGTCCTGTAGAAAGTATTATTTTTGGATTACTTATACCCGATGTCAATGCCAAAAACTGTTGTTCCTTAATAACGAGGATCGGCATTCCCAGGAAAGCAAATTTCCGATTCCAATGTTCAGATAACCTTTCATCCTTATGCTGTCGGACGAACCGATTCCAGCGCAAATGATCGAAAACATCCTTGAATCCGTTAAACACCAGGGCACTAATTGTGATGATTGAAATAAAAGTTAAAACCGCTTCCCCAAAGGAATGGGCAAACCAGAAATCCTGCCAAACAAAGCGGGAAAGCCGCATAAAATCAGGTATCCAATTGAGGTCATTAAACTGATGAAAGAAGGACCAAGCGAGCTGAATCCATATAATACAAGCAACGGCCACGAAGACACCAAAAGCGAACTCAGCTGGATTTTGAATTTTTTTCATGCTGATTCCTCTGTTTCGCTTCTTGTAATTTCAGCTCGACTTTTTGCAGCAGCTGAGGGTCCACCTCTTCCAGAACATCAATCATATGAGCTACAATCACTTCTCCGAAATCTTTGACTAAACCTTCTGTTACATTTCTTGTTTGCTCTTTAATAAAGGCTTCCCTGGATACTACAACCTTAAACTGAGCAAGTTTACTTCGGCCTCTTCCCCCAGCTTGTTTCTTAATAATACCTTTATCGGCTAGTCTATTTAAAACCGTCATAATCGTATTAACCGAATAGTCGTATTCTTCCTTTAAACCCTCCCGAAGTTGATGAACATTCATCCAGTCCTCAGATTCCCACATTAATTCCATGATGCGTGATTCTAAAGAGCCCAGAAATCGGTTTACCCCTTCCTCTTGCATACGATATCCAACTTGTTTCATCTTCATTCGCTCCCTTCCTCAGCTATGTTTAACGTGCTGAAGCATCTGTACAAAAATTTGTTCGATATGTTCGTCGTCAAGTGAATAAAAAACGGTTTTTCCTACTTTTCGCCGCTTGACGATACGAAGATTTCGCAAATACCTGAGCTGATGAGAAACTGCGGATTGCCCCATCTCTAATACTTGAACGATATCATGAACGCAAAGCTCGTGTTTGAGAAGGGTATGGATGATCTTAAGGCGTGTAGGATCCCCTAGAGCCTTGAAAATTTCAGCTAAACTTGACGCTGTTTGTTCCGATATTAATTGCTCTTGCAGCACATGGATATTCGATGTTCCCCCACATGTATCTTCACATTGCTCCTGAATGATATTCTCCATTGTGTTTCCCACCTTTTGACGATAAAACTTACGATTAGTTTATTATAACAGAAATCATTTTATTTTACCGCCAGCATTAGACATGAATATCCGGGAATAACAAAAGATAAACCATTTCCAAGGATGGGACGTCAACGGCAGGGGAAACATAAAAATAAAAGTACGAGAAAGAATATGGCTACCATACTTAAGAACAAACGGCTTATCCAAAGGCAATAAGAATAAGAAGGTATGTTAACATTAAATATTGCCTTTCACGACAATGTGGAATATAATAACATATGAATAGTTGTTCATATGTTATTATGGAGGAATGTACGATGTCAAACAATATTCATTCGCATCATGATCATGACCACCACGATCACAACCATGCTCATCGGCATGGACATAACCACGGACATGCTCACGGGCATGGACATTCGCATGCACCCAATAATAAAAAAGGATTAACAATTGCTCTTATTATAACGAGCGGAATCATGTTATTAGAATTTTTTGGAGGTTTGATCACTAACAGTTTGGCCCTCCTTTCGGATGCTGGCCATATGCTCAGTGACGCCGCTTCTTTAGCTCTAAGTTTGATTGCTATGTGGTTTGCTGTAAAGCCTGCCTCTCCTCGGAAATCGTATGGGTTCTATCGATTTGAAATATTAGCCGCGTTATTTAACGGAGTGACGCTGTTTGTCATTGCAGCTTTCATCATCAAAGAAGCGTATGGACGATTTTTCGATCCGCCAACCGTTTCCAGCGGATCGATGATTTTAATCGCTTTGTTTGGATTGCTGGCCAATCTTTCGAGCGTATGGGTGCTGCTCAAGCAAAGTGATGTCAAAGATAACATTAATGTACGCAGTGCTTATCTGCATGTCATCGGAGATGCTTTAGGTTCTGTCGGCGCCATCCTAGCCGGATTGCTAATGCTTTTCTTTGATTGGTATATCGCTGATCCTATAATTAGCGTCCTCGTTGCGGTACTTATTCTGAAAAGCGCATGGGGGGTCATACGCAATGCTGTTCACATCCTCATGGAAGGTACACCGATAACGATTGATTTAAATCTAGTGAAACATACGTTAGAAAAAATCGATGGCGTAATTAATGTTCACGACCTTCACGTATGGACAATTACTTCAGGCCTGGACTCATTAAGCTGCCATATCTTAATTGAAGATTCCAAAGACAGCCAAGAAGTATTACAAAGCGCTGTTCAAGCAATTGAACAAACGTTTAAAATCCAACACACGACGATCCAAGTGGAGAAATCAAATTTACAACACGCTGAATGTAAGGTCTGAGGAGCAAGAGTAAAGACGAACTGTTCCATTGGACGGTTCGTCTTTTGATTAGAGCTTTATTAATTTTTATCTGCCTTTACTATTTTTTCAATACGGGTTTGAATATCACGTTCCGTCATTTCTCCGACAAATATGTCTTGTATGATTCCATTTGCATCAATGTAAAACGTTGTCGGATAAGAAGAGACTTTGTATTTCTTCCTTATTTCATCTCGGTCCATAAGAATAGGGAAGCTTATATTATACTGCTGTAGAAACGAACGTACTGTTATCGGACTTTCATTCAGATTAATACCAACAATCTGTACCTGCTTATCTTTCCAAACCTTGCTCTGCTTCTCCAAGGCCGGCATTTCTCTTACACAAGGCGGGCAGAACGTCCCCCAGAAGTTCAGGACCAAACCACTCCCTTTAAAATCCGATAACTCATATGTTTTCCCATCCAAAGACGCCAATTTAAAATCAGGAGCTTTTGCCCCTTTCTTCACTTCTTCCGAGTCCTTCGCGGCAGAACTCCAAAATGCAAACGCCCCGGCCGCTATTACACACATTAAGATCCCCATTTGAATCCACCGTCTGCGCAACGTACCACACGCTCCTCTGAAAAATAAATACAAACTGAATACAAATATCCACCTACACGCTAGACTTGAAGCCTGTTGTATTTTTTCTCTTGTGAATCCCATCGATTGCTAAAAATAATAATACCGAGGGTTGGGAGCAGCACTACTCTCGAGATTAAGTAACTCATTTCGAGCGACCCTCTTGTCACGAATTCCACAAGCGTAAACAAAACAGTCAGTGTTATTCCAAAGCCAATGAAACCATTTCGAAAGACATATCTTTGCCTACCCAACTTCCGCGTGCTGGCCCATTTAAGCAAAAAACGACCATTGGGATTTTCCATTGTTTGTTTCCTCCCACTATTATTTAATGTTTTCTCGCGTTTTCTCACTCGTTCTTAGATTTTCAACCATCGACCATCCTGAAAGATGGAGAAGTCATGTAGCTATGACATAATTATCTGGAGGAGGCGGAGGCGGGAATAGAGGTTGGGACGCTGTTCCCAATCTATGGATGAGTCGTATGACCGCACTCTGGATATCCACTCTATTCCCCCGACGGCTTACCCTCCTCCCATGTCACGCTGGGTCTTAGCCCTTACATTCCTTCGTTCTGCCTCTCGAGGTGTGGACGCCGTTTCCTTGCTCCTTTACTGGGTCGTTGCCCTTATGGAAATAGATCCTACGGCTGCTCCGTGCTTCAATTGTCGTTGGTTTATTTCAAGTTCTGTGTGAGAAACGTGAAAATGGTTTGAATTAAGCTGCCATCTGTAACTGGGCCTGACGTACCGGCCCCAGAACATCGGATGGCTGGTACGGAATGCGTTTGGTGCCTAGCGTGTACAATACTCGGATTAATTTACCACAGAGCGCCACAATGGATTGCTTCTTTTTCAGCGGGTTGTGACTTCGCTTCGTGAAGTACTGGTGCAACGCCTTAAACTCGGCGTTCTTCGCCACCATCGGCATCATCGCTCGGAACAACAAAGCCCGAAGCCTGGATCTGCCACGCTTTGTAATCGTCGATTTGCCTTTCTTCTTGCCAGAGCTGTTTTCTTTTAGATTTAAGCCAGCGAGCCGAATAATCTGCTGGCCGTGGTCGTAACCACTAAGGTCCCCGACTTCAGCCAGGAAGCCGGCGAGCGTCACGATGGCAACACCAGGGATGGTCAGCATTTCTTTCGTTCCCGGAATTTGAGCTAACAAACGCTCCACTTCCATCATGATGTCCTCAAGCTGCTTGGCGAACATCTCGTATTGCTCCAGAAGAGTCTTCAGCTCGATTTTCGCTGCTGCCAGTCCTTGTTTAAGGCCGATGGAGGTTCTCGCCGTTTCAAGCAACTGCGACGCTCGTTTGGGACCGACGGCGCGCTTTACGTCTTCTTTCCAACGACGCACGATTGCGCCCACACCTAGCGCCGCAATCTCGCTCGGAGTCGGGAATTCACTCAGCGTAATCAGCGAAGCCTTGCCCTCCCAGTCCTTAAACACCTGGCCATACTCCGGAAAGAAGCGGTCTAACCAATTCTGAATGCGGCGCTGGACTTGGCCGAAGTTAACCATGACCTTCTCCCGAAGATTCATCAGGATCCGAAGATCTGCGTAGACGTTCATCGGCAATTTAGGCTCGCTGTATTTCCCATTGCGCACCAGATCGGCGATAACCTTGGCGTCTTTGTAATCGTTCTTGGTCGGTGAGTTGTCCTCAAGCTCTTTGCTCTTGTTTACGTGATGCGGGTTAACAACGACGACTCTTACGCCTTCACGCTGCAGATATTCAGCCAGTGGAAACCAGTAGTGTCCGGTGGGCTCGATCCCCAAGACGATTTCCGTCTTGTGATGTCGCCGCTGAAGCTCCTTCATCCACGTTACATGTTTCGTTAAGCCTTGATGATCATTGCCGAACACGCAGTCTTTACCGAGCTCGATTCCGCGGAAATCGACGGCTCTGGCGACATGTGTTTTCTTGGCAATGTCGGCTCCGACAACAAGAGTTGATTCGGTAATTTGTTGAATTCGTTGATTCTGTTTCCTGGCGTGTTTATACTTCATTGTAGAGTGCCTCCTGCGCTGGGATTTGTTCTTTGGTCGGAACGTTCCCCAGTATACAGAAGGTACTTTTTTCATTCAAACCTCGAATTCATTCATTACAGGAATGGCTCCTATTTTTCTGCAAGACCCACCGCACCCTTGCCAATACTGAGATTCATTTTTCGAATATTAAACCACCAAAGGAAGCTCATAAATGTAATAAGTAATCCACGGCCAAATGGCATTTCCAAATGATTCATAAGGTTAAATACACCATGAAAACAAGCTGGGAGGAGGATGGAAAGAATATAGTACCGTATTTTCGGATTGTTTTTCATTTTAGCAAAATAGTATCCCATAGTAATCCCAAACAAAACGTGTCCGGAAACAGGAAGCAGTGCACGCGTCCAGATTACAGAAAACTCGTTTCCGTTCCCTAGAATAACATAAAAAGGTTTTCAACCGTTGCAAAACCAGCCGCTATCGCTACGGCGTACACAATTCCATCAAAAAATTCATCAAACTCAGTATGGTTGTATATTAAAAAGTACAGCAGAAACCATTTGATGAACTCCTCAAACAATCCCGACAGCAGGAAGGACTCGATCCATATGCCCCCATTATAAGGAGCAAGTATACTCTGCACAACGATTAACGGAAACACGACTAATCCGCCAATGATAAACACTTTGATTACCAGTTTAAAAGGCTCTGGTTTTAACTGGTCTTTTAAATAAAATAAGCAAGCAGGCACACCCCCGGTGCCACGGCTCCTATAAGCTTTGAAATTACCTCCATGCGCACCACCCGGTTTTCGGTTCTTATATAATAGGCCATTCTGTTAACATCAGAATCCCGTAAATCCTCCATATAAACGAATAAAGAAAATGGTAATTTTCGTCATCTGATCTGTATATAGAAGTATGCCGACGACTACCATCATCCCTCCCCCAATTTTCATCATCAAGGCCGAATATTTCAGGAATATTTTAATCTGACTAATAAAAAAGCTCATAATGAAAAATGGTACGGCAAATCCGATCATATAGGCCGTTAAGTAGTACACCGATTGCTCCGGATTTGTAACCCCGAGTGTCATAATTGTCGTCAAGATCGGTCCAATGCACGGAGTCCAACCTGCTGCATAGGTAATGCCAACAAGGAATGAACCTACATACCCTACCGGTCTTGAATTCAACTGAACCCTCTTTTCCTTCAACATCCATGTTGGCTTGAAAATCCCTACCATTGTTAGCCCCATAACCACAATCAAAATTCCGCCCAACTGTCGTAGTAAATTTTGATTTGACGTAAACAATTGTCCTATCAAACTTGCCGACATACCTAAAGCGATATAAATGATTGAAAATCCCATTATAAAGAAGAGCGTATGTAAGAGCACCCTCTTTTTCTGCAAATGATTTCTCTCTTCAATATCCTTGACAGAAACACCGGTAATATACGAAATGAAGCTTGGATACAGCGGTAAACAGCATGGTGACACGAAAGAAAGAATTCCCGCTCCTAATGCTACCCAAATTGTAATATCCGTTGTAAACATAGATCACCTCGTAATGTTTATCCGTATGCAGGCCTACTAAATTAATAAATGATCATATCATTATATATAAAGTACCACATCGATTATTGATTAAATACTATGCGATGTAGTATATTAATGACAATCTCATGAAACTTTTAGAGACTCTTAGTATAGCACCAAAAGATTAGAGGAAGTTCTATTGAGAATGTTCAAAATATCGCTTCATTTATTTAACTAACTGCCTTTTTTTTCTTGTATAATAAGTTCGAGATATCCATTTTACAATAGCGTTACAGTTTTGATTTGGTTTTGTGAAAGGGCCGTGTTTGTTTTCGGGGCCTTCATCATGACTATTTTAAGGAGAAGAAATGGTATATATTACTGAATTCCTTTTATATTGTTGCTTTTGTATCTTAGTCGGACATCAAATATTAACATTTGTACCTGAACATAAGCGTCCTGAAATTATAGTTCCTGATTGGTTAGTGAACGTATCTATAGTCGGAATAGCTGTTTTATCCTTTTTCCCACTTCTGAGGATTACGACTATGCTTTCAGGAGAATTTGAAGCTGAGTTTGGAGTTATTTTTAAAGGAATACTGTTTGATTTTAATATAGGACACGCTTGGCTGATAACATTAGTATTAGCCGCTGTATTGATAAGTGTACGCTACATTAAGAAAAATACAAATGAACCAAAACTTGAATATATAACATCAATATTTACATTTGCTTTAATATTGGCATTTGGCTGGGCCAGCCATTGCACAGCCAGTTATCAGTTAAAGGGCTTTATTCCACACGGAATTCATTTTCTGGCCGTATGCATTTGGATAGGTACTTTATTAGTCGTCTCCTGGTTTTCCAAGAACAGTGATAATTGGCTAGCTTTTTTAAAATGGTTTAGTCCAGTTGCTTTAATTTGCTTAGTCGCAACAATAAGTGCTGGCTTCTTTTTAATGACGCTTTTAGTACCCGATTACGTGAATTCGTGGATCGTTCCTTATGGTCAAGCTTTACTATTTAAACACTTATTTATTATACCTTTGCTGACATTTGCCTTTATAAATGGTGTTTTGGTAAAAAGAAAACTATACTCTAATCCACAATTTAATCCGATACCGTGGGTCAAGGCAGAAAGCATTTTTGCTTTACTGGTTTTCTCTGCAATGGCGGTAATGGGACAGCAATCTCCAACAGAGAATCTCGCGGCTGTCATCCAATTTGAGAAGCCATCTGCATTGTTCCAAACTTTTTATCAGGAAACAATCGAGCCTTCAACTTCAATACATTTGGTGCCAAACGAAACCAGCATTTTGTTAGCATTTATTGCAGTACTCTTTTTGCTCTCAATGCTGATATTATTCCAAAAGCGAATAAACAGCGGATTGGCAACGGTTTTTGGGATTTTATTTGTCTGTACCGCTTATACTGCATTAATGTTAGGAATTCAATAATATTCTGCACTCCCAAGCGGAGTGCTTTTTTAATACTCCCAAAGGCTGAATCAGTTCATCATGCACATCATAAACATCATAGAACCGTTCATCATGGAACCATTCATCGTTTCATCTGCCCTCCCTGCTTCTATGTAGTGGATTCATTTAAAAATCCCCCTAGTTGCATGAGGCCACTGAAGAACTATCGTTTTTTTGTCTCAATAGCCTGAACAACCACAAAAAAGACATCTGTCCTCAATATTGGGACGGATGTCTTCTTTTTTAGATCATATCCGGTCATTCGAGCTAGAAGTTTTAATCAGCTAACTTCAATATTCGCTTGAGATTTATGGCAAATATGGCCATAGCGCCTTGAAGCTCCATGCCAAATAGACCCGAGGATGTGGCTACATCATACCCGTGCCTGTGTTTGAGCTCACTGTTTTTCGCTTCAATTTTGTAGCGCTCCTTGGACTTTTCTTTAAAATACTCCGTCTCTTGGAAAGCTATTTGCTCCGAGTGTTCTTCAGATTTAATACTTACGGAATAGCTCTTGCTTTTGGCGCCTTCCTTGTAACAGCCTTCTTTGAGCGGACAACGCTTGCATCGCTCTACATCAAAATAATAGGTGTCCACCTGGTTTTTACCGACGCCTTTCTTGCCTTGTCGAGCTTTACGGATGGCCATGTGGCCAGCCGGGCATACGTACATGCCGGCATCTTTGTTGAAAAGAAATTCGTCCTCTTTCTTACGGTTGCCTTGCGTAATGAGTGGATTAAGCTTGGCTACCAGTTCAATCTTATTATTCTTCGTGTATACAATGTTATCTTTCTCGGAGTAAGCTGTATCGCCTATGACGGTTTTGATCTGCATGCCGGTTGCCTTGCTTTTTTCGATGAGTGTCTGCAATTGTTTACCGTCATTCTTTTCGCCCGTTGTAATAACAGCCGCTGTAATGATGCGTTCCTCGGTGATCGCCAGATGTGTTTTGTATCCAAAGAAGGCAGAGTCTGTACTCTTATGTCCGACCCGCGCATCCGGATCCGCCGCCAGACGAAGGTGTTCAACGTCATCCGCTACGGTTTCCTTCAGCAGGTTAAGAGGCTCTAGAATTTTCGGCACTTGTGCGATCCCGGATTCGGTTTCGATGAAGGCGACGAGCTTCTGACAATACTCGATTTCGTCTTCAAGTACATGGGTAGTGTTCTTTGCTGGCATTTTCGATTTAGCCGACTCATCCATGGTATACACCGCTTTACGCAATTTCCGCGCACGATCTTGCAGGATTTCTTGCGGTGACTTCTGGTTGTAACGTGCTTTCGTATGCGTAGCGTCCACGATAATGGAGTTACTCTTCAGAATATTCTGCTCAATAGCAAGAACCACCGTCTTACCAATGAGCATGTCCAACAAATTCATATCTCTTAACCGCAGTTTGCGGAATTTTGTCAGGGAGCTCGGGTCGATAACAGAATCCTCCGGTGCCATGCCGAGGAAGTATTTAAACGACATGTCGTACTTCGAGCGTTCGACAATGTCTACGTCAGACAGTTCAAAGATGGCTTTCAGCAGCAAGTATTTAAACATGCGAATGGGATCAATGGCGTTACGTCCATTGTCCAGACAGTATTTCGCTTCTAGTTCTTCATAAATGAAAGTGAAATCCACCAGTTCGTTGATTTGACGGAGCATATTGTCCTTTGGAACGACGATGTCATACAGTGCCGCATAAGGACTCAGAACTAAGGTTTGTTGTTGCCGAATCATCCGCTCTCACCCGCTTTTCGTGATGACTCCATTATACGGCAAAAAAGGTACAGCCTCTTCAATTTTCTTGAAGAACTGTACCTTTTTCTAGATGGCGGACTTTTTCAGTGGCCTCAGTTGCATAGGGGGATTGAGCAAATTACTTAGCTGATATCAATCCGTTACGCGGCCATGGCCCTGCAAGCTTTCGCACAGGAGAAGCACGCTTCGGCACAACGTTGATAGTGCTCGTGTTCATGCTTTTTGCATTCATTCCCGCAAGCCTCACAAACCTCCGCACAGATACGGCAGAGCTCTTTCGCGTAGGAACTGTTCATCGACATTGCTTGCGCGGTGAAGGCACAAATATCGGCACATTCCCGGTCCAAACGAATGCATTCTTTCATCATCGCGACATGATCTTCTTTTAGACAAGCGTCATAACAGTGATTGCACCCCCTTGCATACAACGGATACATTCCTCAATGCAGGATTGAAATTGTTCGTGCGACATGGGTAGTAGCCTCCTTTTGTTTGTTCTATATGGTTACCCCATTTGAGAGTAAAACCATTCATTAATGTTTCATGCCCGGCATGCTAAACATATCATGTCCTGCTGATCCTCCGGTAGTATTTGGCTGTGTGGTGCCTGTGTTCGTTGTGCCACCACCATGACCTCCATGGCCTTCCCCAGATGCGGATACGATCTCAAGCATCGTATCGATCTCGCCCTGTGCCGCGGCGCTAAGTGCGTCATCGCCGCCGGTTAACCAAGCATGATTGTAAGGCCCTTCGGTGGGAGATTCTTTATACTTCGGTTGAATAGACATCACATACGACATAACGGAATCCGGCATCTTAGCTTTATTGGTCCAAAGCAGCGGCGCATGTTTACCTAAATGGGAGAACGGCGCAGCGGCCAGCGCCAAGGCTGGCGTATCCTTACTTACAAACGAAAAATTGTGTCCCGGCGTGGTAATGCCCCATCCAAAACCGGTTGCTGGGTCTTTGTATTTCGCAAACGCAACGGCATTTTCATACGGATCGTTCCCGGCAATCCGAACAACCTTCCCGTATTCATCCAATTGCTTTTCCACGTTTGCGGATACTACAGATTCCGGTCCAAGAATGTAGATATTGGCTTTTCCTCCACGCGTTTTTAGGGCATCTATAGTTTCCGCAGGAACTTCATCCTTTTTGACATAAAGCAATGGCTCCGGCATGTGAGCGATCCAGTTTACCGCAGGGATCGTATATTCCTGACTGTCCATCGAACCAACGATGACCGAAGGCGGATTCTCACCTGCGGTTTTCGTATAATAGGCATCAATTGCTTTGGCTACCGCTGCTGGATTGCCGCCTGCGATTTTATCCGTTTTCAGTCCAAGCTCCTTGACTTGATCCTCTACTTTTTGACCGAGATCGCCGACGAGCACGACCTGAACGCCGCTGTTCATCTCCACGCCTTTCGGCTTTAGCCGCTTGAGTTCGTTTAAGGTGACGTCGGGAATCCCCTCCTTATTCACGAATAACACA
The DNA here is from genome assembly GCF_013337105.1 of Paenibacillus sp. JMULE4. NCBI lineage: Bacteria > Bacillati > Bacillota > Bacilli > Caryophanales > Paenibacillaceae > Paenibacillus > Paenibacillus sp. JMULE4. The sequence goes on along the minus strand of NZ_SGWF01000016.1, from coordinate 254,759 downwards.
GGACCGTTATTCGGATGGTGAATCAAATCCGCGCTAGCCAGCGTCGTTTGCCAATCCTGTGGATTCGCAAGGACCACGCCGCCCGGCCGGTTATCATCACTTGTGGCCATCCAGAGGGTTTGCGATATAACGGCGGCAGCCTCGGCCGGATCGTTTGTGTTGATGCGCGTCGTGTTTTTCGATGCCAACCATGGACTTTTAACCGCTGTCGCCGGTTGACTTTGGGTGGTACTCTCCTGCTGCCCCACACCCGTATTATGTCCCTCTTGCTGCGAGGACGAATCGTTATTGTTGAAACAGCCCGTCAAAGCCAAGGCCGTAGCCACAGAAACGATTCCGACTTTCATTATCTTGGCCATGTTTTTTTTCATTTCACAACCTCCTATTCATGGTTTTTTTTGGCTTGTCCTTGATCAACGATTTGCTGCCAAGCGACACCATTATCAGTGGAAACATAAACGTCTTTTTTTCGGTGGCGGAGGCCCATTCTTTCGGACTGGTCGGGCTCCCCGATAGGTACGCAATCACGTCACCGTTTTGCACCGGCGTTTTAATGGTGACCGGTTGTTTCGTTTCCAGATTAACGTTAACCAGTTCGGATTTTCTGGTACCGATCAGCAGCTCCCCTTGATCCGTAAAAGCTTATGCAGAAACCGGCTGGTCGGTATAAACAGCGGCAAACGTTTGACCGTTATCCTTCGAAAGATAAGCACCCGAGGTTGTGCCGATGGTGACGATCGTGTCCTGTGTCGGATGAACTGCGAACGCCGTAATCTGCCCGGAAAGACCAGTCATTGGGCTGTTCACCCACGTCTTGCCCTCATCTCGACTGTAGAACAACCCAGCATGCTTCATTTTCGATTTTGGCTCGGAATTCAGGACATAAACGGTATGCGTTCGGTAACTCACGCTCATGCCATGAAGTTCCACTTCACCCTCCAAAGCCAGAACGGTAATGGATTTCCCTTCATCGGTACTTTTAATCAGGCCCATGGGATTTTTGTAGGTGGAACCGACTGCAGGATGACCGCTGCTGTAAAAACCGTTATCGGCCATCGAAAAACCCATATAATCATGCTTCTCCCCTGGGGCGTCACTCCACTTGCCATCGGCATAAACTTTTAGCCCGTTAAGTGCCGGAATCAAAAGACGTTTGCCGTCGCTGGAGTAACCAAGGCCATGAATGTGCGTAAATGCTGTACCCCCCGCATCGTGGGAGCCATGCCCATCGTCGGCCGTTTTCTTGGAACATGCTGTGACCGCTGCTGCTATGACAACTGCCATCGCGAGTGTGAAGATTTTTTTCAGGAAAACATCCCCCTAAACCGATTTTCTATGTGTTGATCTCCGCGCCAAGTCAGACGATTGGCTGGATAGTATAAGTATAACCAGCACTTGTGAAGATCCTGTGTAGATGTACAGGTGTTTGGCTTAAAATGAACGGTTTTCTTTAGGCAGTCGGATAGTAAACTTGTTCCATGCTTGCTTTCTGCCCACACTTGCCCGCCATGAGCGGTGACTAGCTTCTTTACGATAGTTAACCCCAAACCGCTGCCGCCGGTTTTCCGGTTTCGCGACTTGTCCCCCCGGTAAAATCGCTCAAAGATATACGGTAAATCCTCTTGCCCAATGCCGCTGCCCGAATCCTGCACGCGAATCAGCACGTCTTGTGGTTCCTCGACAGCTTCAACTTGCACCTGTCCATTTTCCGGCGTGAATTTCAATTGAATCGGTGTCCATAATCCCCCCATCCAAACCGAGACGGCAAGCAAGTGGACAAGATCCATGCCCACAGCGAAGTATCCCCCATAACGCGGGTAAGTGGAATGGCCGGTAGAAAATGGCCAGATCAAAACCGCGACCACCAAGCCTACGAGCTGAAGTTTGTTGCGCAGCAGAAGGGTGCTGGTCGACAAAAGGATGATTTGCAAAATTGGAATCCAGACAAACTGCAAAGCTAAAAATTCAGACAGCGGCATTTGCTGCAGTTCCAAACGTCGCAGAATAATTAGTTGCTCCTGAAAAAGTCCAATTTTAAAAATGGTCTCGGGGAGCCGAGTGGTTTTGTGGATGTCGGTTCCCCCGGATTTCTATTTCTACCTTAGTTTTGAAGCATTTTTGCTGCTCTTTGCAGATTGTGGGTCAGGATTCCGAAGCCGACCCAGCATTTTGAGCCAGCAAAGCCCCGGTACCTGCTGCGGTTCAAACCGTACTTGCGCTTGAGAAGACTAATCTTCGCTTCTCCGGCTGCACGGTAACGCTGCAAGTCCTTAAACCATTTTTCGTTTTCGTACTCCGTGCGGGCAATGCCTTTCTTGCCCTTTCGCGGCAAGCTGGCTCGCTTTACACCAAGTTCAGTAATGGCTGCTTCATTCTTCTTGCTTGAGAAGCCGCGGTCGGTGGCTACGGCCTGCGGTGCTTTGCCGAACTGCTTGATATGTGCTTCTATGGCGGGAACAAGCAATTCGTCATCAGAGGGATTTCCCTCGTAGACGGCGTAACCGGTGACGAAGCCGCTTTCCGTCTCGTCGATTCGCACCTTGTATCCGAACTCCGTGCCTTTGGCTAGCTTGCCCTTCTTGATCGGCCTGGCTTCGGGGTCAAAGAAGCTGACGATACGATCGGCGATGATACGATTGCCGGAGACGACCTGTCTGGCTTGTTCCAGCAGTTTCCCGGTAAGCTCGACCGCCGCCGACAGTTTTGCTTTGCTTTGCTGAACGGCCGTTTTGCCCTTGTCTTGCAGTTTTTCTACGACGCTTTGTGCACCCTTTACGACGCTGTCGGTTACTTCGATTACGCTTTGCGTAATCTTGTCAACTTCTTCCCACGATTCCCGTGTGCGACGCCGCAGTACTTTGGCGATGGACAGAATCTTTTCTTTAACTTCAGCCGTACGATCTTCAAAGCCTTGAACGGCGTGGGAAGCGACCTTGCGGATTTTCTGAATCATTCGCGTGATGACCTTCACACCATCCTGCAATAGCGTAGCATCTGTCGGGTGATGAATGTCGGATTCCACGACAGTCGTGTCTGTACGGAATTTACGGGTTTTCAGAATCGCTTTTTCTTCACACTGTTTGATAAGCGCAGCGTTGATGTCCTGGGCGATTTTATCGCCGTAGCGTTTGCGGGCATAGATGAGCGTGGACGGATCCGGCATCTTCTCATCGATGGCAATACGGCAGAACATTCGCCAGGTGATGCTGTCGCCAACTTCCTTCACGAGCGACTCGTAGCCCAAATTATATTTGTGTTTCAAGACCATAAGACGGATGTACTTCTCGATCGCCAGCGTAGGGCGACCGCTCTTCTTGCCTTTCGGATGCAGCTTCGCGAATGGTTGAAGAAATTTTTCGTCGTCCAGCAAGCGATCGATGATGGCAAGTTCGGCCGGCAGCGTTCTAACAGCTTCCGGAAGAATCGCATCCCACATCGTTATTTGCTCGTCACGAAGTTTCAACATTTTCATCACCTCAAGGAAGGATTCCCGAGGCTCTGCGTTGAACTCCTTAAACAAAGGAATTCTTCCCTCGGGGATGGATGGATTGTTATCTGGACAATAACAATTTCCATTTTGAGGTGCCGAATTCCTTTTTATTTTGTCAAAATAGCCCGACTTTTTCAGGGGTAACTAATTAGTAAGAAAAGCACCACGACACTGGAGCCGTATAACTATAGCTTATTCCGACAAAATTTGACTTTAAAAACGATGTATTGTAGTTTTTATTATGGTAGTTCTTTTGAATCTTTGCTGCAGAGGAGGAAACATGAGAAAAAGCTACTATTTCATTATTTCGACTTTGATACTGTCTGCCATTCTCCCTAATACCGGGATTGCTCAGATGAATCAAAGTCAAATTAATCAAGAACTAAATAAAATTAATAAGTCTATCACCGAAGAAAAAGCAAAATCATCAACAATAACGAAAGAAATTAACCAAATTGAGCAACAAAAAAAACAAAATAAAATCGGAAATAACAGCTATTCAGGGTCAGATGGATGCTGCAGGAGAGAAACTTTTTGATCTTCAGCAGAAGCTGAAAATAAAAGATTCAGAACTTCAGGATAATGTGAACCGGTTAAATGAAGCCATTGAACGAGTTGATGAACGCAAAAAATCAATGGAAACTCGGTTGAAAGTGATGTATATGAATGGAATGATTTCATATTTCGACGTTCTTTTCAGCTCAACTAGTTTCGGGGATTTTATCGAAAGATTTGAAGCCCTCAAGTCTATTCTGGAGCAGGACAAGCGGCTATTAGATTCTTTGGAAAAAGACCGTGAAATGATTGCTCAAACCAATTTAGCCATTAAGCAGCAGCAGGAATCATTAAAGCTATTATTACAAGAAGCAGAACGTGTAAAGTCCGAGCTCGCTCTAAAAGAAAAAAACAAAGAAGTTGCTATCCTGTCACTAAATCAAAAAGAAGAATATCTGGAGGAAGTATCGGAAGAACAAGAAAAGAAATTGATGGCTTTAGCGAGTAAGCAAGCTGCACTGCTGAAAGCCAGAAGCAATACTAGTGTAAAATCGTCAAATAGCAAGCTTCAGTGGCCTCTTCCTAAAAAGTACCCCATTACATCGAATTTTGGAACTCGTATCGATCCTATAACTGGTAAATCGGGGGCTTCTCATAATGGTCTCGATATCGGCGCCCCTTCAGGAACATCCATCCTCGCAGCTGAAGCAGGGACAGTAATTGTTGCTCAGTGGTGGAGCACTTATGGAAATACGGTAGTTATCGATCATGGAAACGGTCTTTGGACCCTATATCCTCATATGAGGATGAACGGCATAAAAGTGAAAAAAGGGGATTTGGTAAAACGCGGCCAACTCATTGGTGAAGTTGGTTCTACTGGCCGTTCCACTGGACCTCATTTGCATTTTGAAGTTCGGGTTAATGAAAAGGCAATAAATCCAGAATCATTTTTGAACTAGTGACCCATATCGTCATGTCTAGGTAAATTTACTACCTTCCGAATAAGCAATCAGAATACTGTGTCTACCAAATATCGAAAGGGAAGCAAGGCTATTTAGGGCTTGCTGAACGAAAGAAAAAGCCAATAGTAGCAAGGGTTTGGCGCCTCTTTTGTCGAAATGAAGTGCAAGGAAAACAGAGGCTTACCGTGAAAAACCTTGCACTTGGAGGCGTCCGAATTGTATCAGCGAACCGAGAGCCAAATGATCATGCCAGGCGACTTCTTCCTGCCGTTCGGCGGGAAGCTCGCAGAAGATAACCGCTGGGTGCTTCTGGCCCAGATGATTCCCTGGTGGAAAATCGAGGAGAAGTATGCGAAAAACTTCAAAAAGAGCCTCAAGGGTCAAAAAGCCGTATCGATCCGTGTCGCGCTCGGCGCGCTCATCATCCAGGAGCGGCTGGGCACCGACGATCGGGAGACGCTTCGGCAGATCCTGGAGAATCCGTATTTGCAGTACTTCCTCGGTCTTCCGGAATACCAATACCGACGTCCGTTTCATCATTCGCTCATGACGCATTTCCGCAAGCGGCTGGGCGGCGAGATCATCGATGAAGTGAATGAGTGGATCGCACTCGAAGAATCGCGCAATAACAGCGAATCTCCAGATCAATCGGACGACGACGATGATCCAAGCGGCGGAGCTGCCGCGCACACATCCGACGAATCGGCAGAACCGCAGCCGCGGCAGATAGAACTGACGAACGAGGGCGAACTGCTGCTGGATGCGACCTGCGCGCCGGCGGACATCGCCTACCCGACGGATCTGTCTCTTCTGAATCAGGCCAGAGAAAAGCTGGAGCAAATCATCGACATCCTGCATGAACCGGAACGCGGAAAGACTCGCAAGCCAAGAATATACCGGGAGCGTGCCCGCAAAGCCTATCTGGCGGTTGCCAAGCAAAGGCGCGTGAAGCCGCGCACGATGCGCAAAGCAATCCGCAAGCAGTTGCGGTTCGTGTCCCGTGATCTGCGCATCATCGCCGAACTTGCCTCCACGGGCGGCCTGACGCGGCTGCCACGCCGCATGTACAAGGAACTTCTGGTCATTCAGGAACTGGTTCGCCAGCAGCAAGCGATGTACGACAAACGTACGCACAGCGTACCGGATCGGATCGTCAGCATCGCGCAGCCGCACGTGAGGCCGATCGTGCGCGGCAAAGCCCGCGCGAACGTCGAGTTCGGGGCGAAGCTGGCGATCAGCGTGGTGAACGGTTATGCGTTCCGGGAGCACCTGTCCTGGGACAACTACAACGAAGGCCAGACGTTGCAGGCTGCAGTGGAACGCTACCGCGCTCGGTTCGGCACTTATCCGAAAGCGGTGCTGGCCGATCAGATTTACCGCACGCGGGACAACTTGCGCTTCTGCAAGGAGAAGGGAATACGATTGAGCGGACCGCAATTGGGTCGTCCGTCAGCCGATCAGCAAGAGCAGAAGAAAATCGCCAAGGCGGATACAACCGCGCGCAATGCGGTGGAAGGAAAGTTCGGCGAGGGCAAGCGCAGCTACGGGCTTGGCCGTATTCGAGCGCACCTTCAGACGACGAGCGAGACCATAATCGGGCTGCAACTGCTGGTGATGAACCTCGAAAAGAGACTCCGGGTTCTCTTTTTGCCTGTTTTGCAATGGCTGTTGTCGAGACTCGCAGTCCGCTTGCTCCTGCTACCGTAAAATGTGACCCGTTCAGCAAGCCCTATTTACCATCGCTTCCCTTTTGAAAATTCCTCCTTGTAAAACTTGTTATTCACCCTGTTCTCCACTATACAGACAAACACTTTGCGTACAGTTTTTGACACCCTCATTTTTTGCCTTAGGAAAAAATTGTTGTACTCGTAACACTTTTTTGTGATATCATAAAATATACACATGAACATTTATTCATTGGTTTTTTACGACCTAAAAGTTGCCCTAGGCAAACATTGTGGCGGTTTGCTCAATTTAACGAGGAGGATGAATCCATGAATGCTCCCCATCTTATCCCTCTATCTGAATGTAAAACTGGACAGTGTATTCAATTAGTAAAGTGTGAAGTGCCCGGTGTGCTGCGGAGAAGACTGCTTGACCTTGGATTTGTACCTGGCACAATAGTTAAAGTGCTGCAAAAAAGTCCGTTAGGCGACCCCGTTGCTTATCGTGTAAGCAATACAACCATAGCACTACGAAGAGAAGAAGCAAATCTGATTTTTGGCGAACTAAAGGAGGCAGAATAATATGGTGACCTTCCGGATTGCTTTAGCAGGAAATCCTAATACGGGAAAAAGCACCTTGTTTAATACATTAACGGGATTGCGTCAACATACAGGTAACTGGGCAGGAAAAACCGTTATTCGAGCCGAAGGGAGTTATGAATATCAGAATCAAACTTACAAAGTCATCGATCTCCCGGGTACTTATTCATTGTTCACTAACTCCGTGGATGAAGAAGTAGCTCGTGACTACATTATTTTAGAAAAACCGGATGTAACCGTGGTGGTCCTTGATGCTACATCTTTGGAAAGAAATTTGAATCTCGCATTACAGGTTCTCGAAATGACCAGCAAAACGATCCTTTGTATTAATTTGATGGATGAAGCTCTAAAACTTGGAATTGAAATTGATGAAAAAAGCTTTCCGAAAAATTAGGAGTTCCTGTCGTGAAGATATCGGCCCGCAAAAAAGAAGGAATCCAAAGCTTAAAATCATCGATCTATGATGTCGTATCAGGAAATATTGTACCTAAACCCAGACAAATTCTATACAGAGAAGAAATAGAAAATCGAATTAGAGCTATAGAGAGTGAAATTAGAAATTTGCTTGGCGACAGTTATCCTTCAAGATGGATGGCACTCCGTATTTTGGAAGGTGATCAAAGCATTCTGGACGCCATGGAGAGATTTGAAAGCAGTGGTGTTGGAAGGGAGCTGAACACCTATGGAAACTCAAGCTGTCACACATAATTCAGCTGTAAATCAATTAAGACAAAAGTTTCTTACAGGTGACGAAACCATCCGTGAACAGATGGTCAGCGATATTTATGCCAATGCAAGAGAATTATGCCAGGATATCCTGATTTATAAAGATCGTAAAAAGTTAATGAGTACGTACCATTTGGATAAAATCTTGACATCACCGATTTGGGGATACCCAATCATGCTCGCCATACTCGGCATCGTATTTTGGCTTACCATTGCCGGTGCAAATGTTCCCTCATCCATGCTGGCTACTTTCTTTGGATGGATTGAAGGCTATTTAGTTACAGGATTTGAAGCTATCAATGCTCCAGCTTGGCTGACCGGTTTGCTGGTCTTAGGACTGTTCCGCGGCACTTCATGGGTTATTAGCGTGATGCTCCCTCCGATGGCCATCTTCTTTCCCGTTTTCGCCCTATTGGAGAATTTCGGCTATCTCCCCCGTGTTGCCTTCAACATGGACCGGTTGTTTAAGAAGTCCGGCGGGCATGGCAAACAGGCCCTTACGATGTCTATGGGATTCGGATGCAATGCAGCTGCCATTATGTCAACAAGAATTATTGAATCGCCGCGTGAACGTATGTTGGCTATTCTGACCAATAATTTTGTGCCATGCAATGGCAGATGGCCTACTTTGATATTACTCTCTTCCCTCTTTATGGCTGCTGGTGTAGCTGGTCAACTACATTCTCTGACCACCGCACTGGTCGTTATGGGAATGGTATTGTTCGGCATTGTGGTTACATTGACTATATCTTGGGTGCTTTCCAAGACAGCGCTGAAAGGTGTTCCCACCCATTATACGCTCGAACTTCCTCCATATCGCCGGCCTCAATTTTTAAAAACAATTTTGATCTCATCCAAAGACAAATCTTGGTCTGTATTAAAACGTGCGATTATTATAGCTGCACCTGCTGGAGTTATCACTTGGATTTTCGGAAATATTTTCATTGACGGTACCAGTGTGTTAAATCATATGGCCTCATTTTTTGATCCATTTGCCCAATTACTTGGACTCGACGGTTTTATTTTGATGGCCTTTATTCTCGGCCTTCCGGCAAACGAAATCGTGCTACCGATTTTGCTTATGGGTTACCTTTCTTCAGGGGCAATGGTGGACGCAGATGGTTTTGAGAATATCAAAAGTATCTTTCTCGATCAGGGATGGACGTGGTTGACCGCTCTGAACATGATGTTATTTTCACTCCTTCACTATCCCTGCGGCACAACATTAATCAATATCTTTAAAGAAACACGTAGTCCAAAATGGACATTCCTGGCATTCTTGATACCTACCTTTATAGCCATTTTCGTAGTTTTTGCCACAACACAACTCGCCAGAATTTTTGGATGGGTATAAGTAAAAAAGGTAGAAAGAGTCAGCTTTGTAATTCGACTCTTTCTACCTTTTTTTGCAGTCAATTCAATAAATAATCTAATGGCTTTTCAAACTAAACAATGAGGTTATCTCTAAATCACCCCATGTATTGTGGGGGTACCATCAGATATCCTTTGGCTATAGCAAAATAAAACAAAAACATACTCATTATTAACAAAACAGCCCAAATGCTCGCTTGAAGTTTTTTGCCCTGAAAAATGCGGACAAAAGCCAAGCCAAAGAATGATCCCATGACCACCAAAACCAGGATCCAAACAATTGTTAACATATTGAATTCTCCTCATACCATAGAAGTTAGCAAATAAGCACATTTTAACCTGAATTTCGAAAGTACCGCACTTTGAAAATATGAAAAAGGGCCCTTAATCTTTGGTAGAATGGTGTTTGTCGGAACAACATCACCCAAAGAGAGGAGCACCTTTTAGGTGAAGTCTACCACAGCCATCGGCAAAATCAAGACCGAATTTTCACTACAAAACGCCATCAGCTTCGGAGGCGTCAAAATCTTTTTGTCATTTCTTGAAAAAATCAAGCTGGCTGACGCCATGTGCAGTTTCTCCGGCGGCAAAGCACGCAACTCGCTCTTTCCCGTTCACGGTATCCTGCTCTATCTCATCGTCGGTTGGATGCTCGGCTGCGAACGGATTTTCCATTTCCGTCGTTTGCAAGGCGATGCGCTGCTAAAACGGTTCTTCGGTGGCCGCTGCCCGCATCACAGCTTGCTCTACAAGGATTTGACCAGGCTCGGTCATTCTTGCCCCGATCTGGTGAACGAGCTGCGGACACTGAACCTTGCGGTTATCGGGCCCTGCTTGCCAGACGACCTGATTCTCGATCTGGATTCCACGGTGGAGACGGTGTACGGCGATCAGTCCGGCGCGGCCAAGGGCACCAATCCGCACAAACCCGGACGCAAAAGCTACCATCCGTTACTCGCTTTTGAGGGCCAGTCCCGGCTTAGCTTGAACGCCGCGCTTCGACCGGGCAATACGCATTCTTCCACCGATGCGACCGACTTCCTGCAGCAAACCTTTGGACTGCTCGGCGAACACAAGGTGAAGTACGCCCGGTTCGACAAGGGCTTTGGCGGCGAAGACTTCTACAGCTTGTGGGAGCAAAAAGACATCGGTTATGTTGGCAAGCTGAAATGGACGCAGCGGCTGGCCAAGGAAGTTCAGACCTGCCGCTATTGGAAACGCTATGTCGATGAAGACTGGATCATCGAAGGGATTTCCATGATCTACAAAGCGACCTCCTGGAACAAGGCACGTCGGGTGGCGGTTATCCGCAAGGCGCAAGTGTTTGACCAAGACCAAGGCCGGATCGTGTTCGATACCGACTGGCGGTACGAAGCGATCGTGACCAACCTGGAATGGGAGGCGAACGACCTCTGGCGCTTCTACAATCAGCGCTGTTGCATGGAAAATTACATCAAGGAAGCCAAGAACGGTTTTTCCATCGATCGCATCGCGACAAGCGATTTTAAAGCCAACGAACTGGACTTGCTGATCAAGCTGTTCGCCTACAATCTGTTTGAACGCTTCAAACGCGACTGCTGCGAGCCGGTGCATCAAGGCTACACAATTGCCCGGTTCCGCCTGGAATTTTTTCATTGCGCCGCGACGCTCATCCGGCATGGCCGATCGGTCGTGCTGAAGCTCATGAAAGACTTTGCCAGCCGCTATGCCTGGAAACGAATCGAGTCCCGAGTGGCGCAGCTAGAATGACGATTCTCCATAATTTCACATGGAAATAGAGATGGCCTCTTCAATGGGGAGGGGGAAAGACCATCCACTACGAGTTCTTGGCTCCATCCGGCACGGAAAACTCCTACATTTTTACATCTCAAATCGCTATGGCTTCAGTAGCTTGCATTGATCCTATGCGCTTTCGAAATTCAGGTTTAATAATGTCAGTTGTATGAATGGATCACCTCGTCATCCGTTCCGTGTGCCGACTTTCTTTGATTGACGAATAATTTTCGTCTACCTAAAAATAACACATATATCCATTATTAAATACTACGTTTGATAGTATATTAATGACAATACCTTGAAACTTGTATAAATCATCTTCACAATATTCCTTTAATGATGTTTTTTCCATTTGTCCATAAAATTTCCCCTTAAGAGGCTGTTCAAAAAGCACTATTTCAGTTTGAAGACAGCAGCATAAGTAGCCAATAGAGACTCCAAAATTGGAAATGAAAGGGGTGCCATGGGATCGATTAATCTTCATCGGCACCGATTCAATTTCAGTCCTTAATTTTGGACAGACGTATCCCTTGTGCCGTGATTTTCTTTTTTTTTCTACGGCGGCATGAATAACATACATGTTATTTGAGCCATTGGTTTTCTAAATTTTTAAGATAATTTTGTGGATCGCGTTTAAACCGTTTGCGCATAACACTATCGCTCAACCGGTTATTCCATTTTTCTTTCTGTTTCTTGTAGCTTGTGTAGTCGACCATCCTTAAACGGGCGATTAGGTTTTCCTGTTTAAGTCCATCATCAACGAGCACAACCATCTCACCATTCCGTAAGATGTATTCGTTCCAGTTGCGTAGCCCGGTCATCCGACGGTGTCGTGTCTTCGTAGCTCGGAAGAAGCGTTCCAGATCGTTGTTCGTTCTTGGCACATGATAATGATCGTAGCAAGTGAAGAGTCCCTTCCAGAATCCCTTGCTGTAACTAAGGAGATTGTTAACCATTTCCAGATCATTCTCTTCGGTATAGGAAAGCCGAACCCAATCCAACAGCTTTGTCATTTCCCATTCAACTGTCTTGCTTGTCTTATCCATGCTGGGTTCAAGGATTTCTGCAATGTGACGGATTGGCTTCATCCAGCGAGCGACTTTCTCGTATTGTTGCTGAAGGGAATCGACTTTACTAAATATTCTGAAAACGTTTTGAAGTAGGGTGGCCCCCTTTTTTATCCAAGCATTTTTGAAGGGACGCTTGAATGGCTTGGGCCTGTTCATAGATACGCATACCGGGTAAATCTAATGGAGGATTTCCGTCTTCCAAGAGCAATGCACGTACGGCAGCAACGTAACCCTTCGCGATGCTTGCTTCTTGTGAATCCGACTGTTCGATTTTCCGCTCGACTTCACGAATGCCGCGCATGCTTTTCTTGAGCTCGGTCTTTAACTTTCGATCGACATCAACAACCGGTTTCGCGATGTCTTTTAAATAATGGTACTGGCAATATTGATAAGGCACATCGGGCAAAAGCGTCTCCATCGCTAGACGAATGGATTGCTGTCCATCACTAACAATACCGACGATCGGATAGCCTTGCTCGATGATCGGTTGGATGAGCGTTTGTAACTCGGCAGATGAACCACTTTTCATGTTTTTTGCTATTAAGACAGTACCGCTGAATACTTCACGAATTACATAAAGTGTCTCATTGCCTTTCTCTGGCTGGACGCCATCCATAGACAAGATAATACCGCCGTTTTGTTCTGTGACTTCAGCCAGCACTTTCTTCGTATGTTCAGTAAGACTAGCAGCAAGCAATGTTTGATACCGTTCATACAGATTTTGTGCGCTCCGTTCGGATGTCTGAACACCTCTCGCGTTCAATTCATCCGCAATCTCCTTGCGGGTCATATGCCGTTTGAAGCGAAGTTCACCAACTAGGCAAACAACGTCGAAGCCGTAAGGAGAATGCTTCATGCTTATTGCTTCTGCTTCCGCCGATTTGTAGTATACACCTGGCTTCGGGCAATCTGGATTTTCGCAATGGTAGGCCATGCTCCAAACGTGAACGACTTCTTTCAATGTGGCGATTTTCTTATTCCATGCTGTATGTGAACGACGTAATTTCTGTTGGCAGTGAGGACAATTCTTATGTTCAGGTCTAAAGTATATTCTCCGTTGTGGACGCAGACGGTTTTTGGAAAGCAATGCGGGTCAACTCCTTTGGAAATTTTGACCGTAATTACTTCGACAAACCGTTAGGAAGATCCTGTTAGTTATTCATGCCGCCGTAGTTTTTTTTCAATTGCTTCTGGAGGTGATTTACCCTGCCAGCGGCAGCGAGATTTGCTCCACTTGAATCTCTTGCAGCTTTTTCATGTTTGCAACATGATTCGGTGGTAGAACCGTCTCCCGTACATGCGCAATCATTCGCTCAATCAACCGAAACGCATCTCGCAGGATGAACCATTTCTCGACGCATTTGGTTGTACGAACCGGCACCTTCTTATGCTTCATGACGGAAGTCAGCTGATTCGACTCTTGTGCAAACGCCAACTCCACCTGCTTACGGAATTTCAGCATGTGTTCTTGCAGCATGCTTCCCTGTGGTACAGGGCCGTGGAAAACCGGGGGTTCCGTGAAGGAATAGTCGAACTGCTTCTCGCAAAGGCCTTGAAGCGGACAGGCGGCGCATTTCTCATCGTCTCCGCGAAACCAGGCGGTGTATGTATCTTTATCGAATCCGTCGAACATAAGGACATGACCTTGCTCGCATTCCGGTTTTCCTTCGGGGGAGCAGTGTTCAGGAATGATGGTGTTTTTCTTGTTTTCCGTTACGACCGCCACATCGTGCTTCAGGAGCGCCTCCTTTTGATCGTCGGCATCGAAATAACCCAAATCCGCCACCAGATAGTCGACCTTCAATCCTTCGATCTTCTTCATCATTTCAATGAGCGGCAGCATCACTTTGACGTCCGCCGTATCATTGGGGAGGAGGATAGAGAACAAGACAATTGGACCTTTCGGGCTGGGACAGACGATAGAATGCTTCCGGTAGCCAATGAAAAACTTGTTCTGGTTCGCCTTCGTTCGCTGCACACCGCAGGTGGCATCCGGATCGGAGTATGTCTTCTCACAAGCGCACTTGTTCTGATCCGGGCAAGAGCAGCGTTTGTGCTTGTATCCGTTGACGTTAGCCCAAATCGGCCTGGAATCGATGCCCGTAAGCGTCGGCAGTAAAAAATCCTTCAGTTTTAACGCTTGGGCAATGAGATCGAAAAGAATGGCATAAAACAATTCGGCACTGACTTTGGCTCGGAAGTTGCTCAGGCAGCTGTGAGCCGGCACCTTTTTGATATTGGGGACCCCGATAAAGTTACGCTATGCTTGGTTTTTGGGCTCCTTTAGTTGCATCACCAGATCCCGAGACGAGGAGATCTCCGGGCGTGTAAAGTAAAGGTAGTGCATCCGAAAGCAGACTCTTGGGTCGATAGGAGGACGACCGCCATCTTTGTAAAGCGGTCTAATTTTCTCAAGCAAGACAATTCGCCGATTTCGTGCTGAACTAAAATAGCTATCTTCAGGTTATCCACATTCCGCATTCATGTTCATATGAATGTCAGGAAAATTTAGAAAAACGACAGAAATACTTGACGATTTTGTGAACTTGATGAATAATATACAAAAAAGGAGAATGAGTGAAATGGAATCATATGTAAAAATATTAAATGCTGTGAAATATATAGGTGGTACTGTACTAATAATTGGAATTGTCATTTTCTTGTACGGTTTTTTTGTAACCGATTACAGTTCAGTAACAGGCATTGGTATCGGTACAGTTATGGGCGCTGCTTTTATCTTTTTAATGGGGGTGTTTCTAGTAGCTTCTGAAGAGATGGTGACAAAGATTAAAAAATAAAGTGAATATGTAATTTGCATATATAGATGTGTGTAGGAGGAATAGTAGATAAAATTAAATGGTGGCTGCGCATTACATGAACAAAAAGAGAGCGCCGGATAGACGCCCTCTTTGATACATTCGTATTATTAGTAGTATCCCCAGATCAATGTTAGTAAAGTACCGAAGACGGTAACTAGAGCTATGAATAATCCATAATATATGCTCGTATAGATTGATTTTTTATCCTTAGTTTCACCAGCGTGCATAAACACAACTAGCTGAACGGCTGCCTGTATGAATGCTGTTACAAGAAGAATCGTCGAGCCTACTGTGAATGACATGTCAAAGAAGTAAACAGTTAGAGCAACTGCAGTAAGGATCAGTGAAAATACAAAGCCCACTACTTGTTTGCGCGGGAATAATTCTTTCATGTTTACATCATTCCTTTCAGGTAGACGAAACTAAAGATGAAGATCCAAACTACGTCCAGGAAATGCCAGTAAAGAGAGAAGATGAATGCTTTATTGGTTGTTTCAGGAGTCAACCCGCGCTTTTTAACTTGTTGGATGATGAATAATCCCCAGAATAAACCAAATGTAACGTGCGCTCCATGCGTTCCTAATGTAAGTAATAGGATAGCTGTAAATGCACTAGTTTGTAGTCCTGCTCCTTCGTGAACATACATAACGAAATCATAAATTTCAACTCCTAAGAATCCTAGACCAAGAAGTAGCGTGATAGCAAAGAATGTCATCATCGCTTTTTGCTTGCCGATACGCATTGCGTGAATACCAAGACCAATAGTAAAACTACTTGTTAAAAGCAAGATTGTTTCAATTAGTACTGGGGTAATTTCGAAAATCTCTGCTCCAGTAGGACCGTTTCCAGTCCGATCAACTAATGTGAAATAGGATGCGAAAAGCGTTCCAAAAAGCGCAATTTCCGCTCCAAGAAAAATCCAGAATCCTAAGATATTTAAGCGATTTTGTTCCGTGCTATATTCAAGTGGCAGCGAGTGATCTATTTTCATTAGTTAGCACCTCGCAATTTTTTTTCTGTCTCTTCAATTTCTTCAACAGGGATGTAACGGCCGTGATCTTTTTCAAATGAGCGGTGGGCCATACAAGCAAAGATACCGATTGTTGTAAGGATTGCAACAGTCCACATGCCGAATACAAATGCAAAACCCCATACGAAGAAGATGCTACCCATGATAAACGGCACGCCACTGTTATTTGGCATATGAATTTTCTCTATTTTACCATTGAATAATTTAAAGCCCTTTTTCTTCGAATCCCAGAATGCTTCAGTTGAATTAACTGTTGGTACAATTGCAAAATTGTATTCTGGTACTGGACTATGAGTAGCCCATTCAAGAGAACGTGCATCCCATGGGTCAGCATGAATATTTCTTGGTGAGTAACGAATACTGTAGTAAACGTTATAAACAATTAGAGCAAACCCGATCGCTAGCCCGATGGCTCCAATGAAAGAAATCATGTTCCATAGACCAAATCCAGTTGATTCAGAGTACGTGTACATACGACGTGCTTGACCATCTAAACCAGAGATAAACATTGGGAAGAATGTTACACAAACGCTGATTGAGATAAACCAGAACGCCCATTTCCCAATTCTTTCATTCAGCATGAAACCGAACATTTTTGGCCACCAGTAAGTGAGACCGGCAAGCATAGCGAATACAACACCAGGAATAATTACCAAGTGGAAGTGAGCTACTAAGAACATTGTATTATGGTATTGGTAGTCAGCGCTTGCCATTCCAAGCATAACCCCGGTCACCCCACCGATTGTGAAAATCGGAATGAAACCTAATGAATAAAGCATTGGAACGGTAAAAACAATTTTACCTTTTCTAAGCGTGAACAACCAGTTAAAGATCTTAATCCCGGTCGGAACAGCAATCGCCATAGTTGTAATCGAGAAGATACTGTTAACTAGTGCTCCCTGACCCATTGTAAAGAAATGGTGAACCCATACTAAGAATGAAAGCAGAGAGATAGCCACCATAGAGATTACCATTGATTTATAGCCATACAGGTTACGACGTGCAAAGGTTGAGATAATTTCACTATAAATACCGAATGCCGGCAAGATTAAGATATAAACTTCAGGATGTCCCCAAACCCAGAACAAGTTCGCCCAAAGCATGTCCATCCCGCCATTAGTCGAAGTAAAGAAGTTTGTTGCAAATAGTCGGTCCATTGTCCCCATTATAAGCGCCACTGTTAATACAGGGAAAGCGAAAACGATGATAAGGTTAGTGATTAAGGCAGACCATGTGAACATTGGCATTTTCATTAATGTCATACCAGGTGCTCTCATTTTAAGAATGGTAGTGATAAAGTTAATACCCGTTATTAATGTACCAAGACCTGAAATCTGAAGAGAAAACATATAATAGTTCGTTCCTACAGATTCACTGAATTCAGTACCTGCAAGTGGAAAATAAGAAGACCAACCTGCATCAGGAGATCCACCAATTACGAAAGAGATGTTGAACAACAGCGCTCCGAAAAAGTAAAACCAAAAACTTAGTGCATTTAAACGTGGGAACGCTACGTCACGAGCTCCAATTTGTAATGGAACAACGAAGTTCATTAAGGCCATAACGAATGCCATAGCCATAAATATAATCATAACAACCCCATGCGTAGTGAAAATTTCATTATACTCCTGTGCACCTAGCAACGTGTTTTCAGGCACAGCAGTTTGGGCACGCATCATAATAGCATCTACACCGCCGCGGAATAGCATTAGCAAAGCAGATATCAGATACATAATACCGATACGTTTATGGTCAACTGTCGTTAACCATTCACGCCATAAATAGCCCCATTTTTTAAAATAGGTTAATCCAACGATTATCGCGATAAGAGTAAGAGCAATGGCAACCATCGATGCGTAAATCGTAGGACCTGGATTAGGTACGGCAAATCGATCAAAGAAATCCATACTTTTGTGACTCCTTTCAGGAAATATATTGCTTTAATGCAAAACTAGTTGTTTTATCGAACGATTGTTAAATCTTAATGATTCATGTTGTTCATGTTGCTTTGGTCAGAATTTTTTTCGGGTGAATCTTCGTCAGATTCATCGGATTCCTCAGAGTCAGTTTCTTTAGTGTCAGATGATTCTTGGTTATGATGACCTTCTGGAGGTGGTGAGAAACCTAAATGAGTTCCAGTGAACGTGGACTGTCCAAGGTGACCTGGTTCTAATAATTCATAGAATTTTTCTTTAGTAAGAGGTTCAGCAGTAGCTTTAATTTCATCTACCCATTTATCGAATTCTTCTGGAGGCATTGCCTTAACGTTGAACGTTTGCTGAGCAAAACCTTCACCGGTGAAGTTTGCGTTTCGACCCATATATTCCCCTGGAACATCAGCTGCCAAGTTTAACGTGTTAACCATGTCAGCCATCGCATATTTTTGTCCTCCAAGTTGAGGAATCCAGAAACTGGAGATTGGTCCATATGAATAAAGTTTAAATTGAATTGGTCGGTTTGTTGGTATAAACAGGTAATTAACAGTTTCAATATTTTCTTCCGGATAACTAAAATGCCACTTCCAGTTAGATGATGAAGCGTAAATAACTAATGGTTTTTGTTCGTATCCTTTCGGTATTGCCTCAACTTCATATGTCGATTTAACCGTAACAACTGATAGGAAAGCTACGATTATAATCGGGATAGCCGTCCAAATTATTTCAAGTTTAAGACTACCTTCAATATGAGGAGGTTCATAATCTTTTCTTTGTTTAGACGCACGGTATTTTATTATCATAAATACGTAAAGCAAGATAACGACAATGACAACAATCGCCATTGTCCAAATCGATATCATAATGACATCGGCTGTCGTTCGAGCTTGAGGCCCTTTAGGATCCAAGACCGTTAACGGCTTTTCGCAACCGGTTAACACTGTGATAATAGTGAAAATGAAAACAAATAAAGCCCATTTTACTTTCATACAGATTCCCCTTTCTTTGATTTGGTTGTAGTTAGATAATTGGATTTACAGCAATTAATCGAGCTTCTTGAAGATACCCTAAAAAAGACAAGCAAGGAAATCCAAAAAATAATCAAAACTCAACTTCAGCAATGGATCGCCGGCCTTCCCAATTACATTAAGGCTTATTTGTTGAATTCACTCTGCGAAGTTTGAGTTCATAACATATCCCTTTCTTAATTACTGAATTCCACCTTCCTAATCATAGTTTACGGATTATGACCTTAGATCCGCTTAAAAAAGATGGTACAATAATTTAACTATATTGAGTAGTTATTTATTCATTTGTCAAAACATATTCATTCTTTGTTCACCGGTCTCACACAAATTAATCACAGAACGTTCATAGACTTTGATAATCGTTCATAAGCGCATGGTATTAAAGAAAATATACAATTTTTGTAAATGCAACTGACTCTCTTAAGAACAATTAGGGAAGCGTTGCAAGAATTCAACTATTCCTATATAGGCGAGTTTGAAGTGCGGTGAAAAACCTTTCCATTCTTAATTTTGTTAGAATATCGGATGCCTACAAGTCGGTGTCCATGATTTATTTAGTTATGCTGGAATGCTTCAACCAGCAGTAAACCAAAAGACTAAGATATGCGGGATAATCTCAACCTTGACTACAACAAGACCAAAGAAAAATAGTCTTAATGATTACATCAGTAGACCCGCATCATTATCGTTGCCTTTTGCTTTAATCTATAATTTGCCATGCTCCCCGTTCACAACACCGTCTCACTCCAAGGTTCAATGCAGATCGGAACGTAAACCGCTTGATTTCACAAATTTGTCAAGCTAGCAGCAAAACCAGCTAATGTTTGTCATGCTCTGAGATCTTGGCTTAGAATCGAATTGCTGATGTAATTTTCTGAGCATGCCAAATAACCTCCATTGGCGTGGAGGTTTTTGGTTAAATATGGTTTATGCGTGGTAGGGCTGGTTCTTATTCAAGGTGGCGTAAATGTGATGCAATAGCTTGTTGGCGCAAGCAATCACCGTCATCTTGTAGGGCTTGCCCTCTAGTCTTTTCTTATCATAGTAAGCCTTTAGCCTTGGGTTCGTGCCGCGCCTTAATCCGCATTGAGCTGCCATATACAAGGCTCTACGCAAGCGTTTTGAGCCCCGCTTTATTATTCGGTTGCTAGAGGCCCTAAATTGTCCGGAGCTGTATACACCAGGATCCAGCCCCGCAAATGCTACAAGCTGCTTGGCATCTCCTAATTGGCTTGCGTCTCCGATTTCCGACACTATGGCTGCTGCCAGTTTATCTCCCTATCCCCGGAATACTCTTTATGAGTTCGACTTCCGGCAGTAATTCCGCTAGCCGATCCATCTGCTCTTCAACCGTTTGGAGCTGTTCCCGCATGGTGAGAAGTAACGAAACCATACTCGACAGCATCTGAATTTGAGCGGCGCTCTTCTTCTCCCTTGACCACACTTGCAGGATCTTACCCAACCGCTCTGTTTTCGTACCTATCCAGGATTCGGAATGCGACTTCCCGGCAACCTGACGGATGAGTTCATCCAATTCTTGCGTCTGACCAGACAAGCAAGCCTGCAAAGCCTTTAGAGCCGTGACTGAGTAGAGATCGTAGAACACTTCCTCATAGGCAGGAAACACCTGATCCAGCAGCGCCCGCATATTGAGCTTCGCCTGAACATAAAGCGAGGTGACGAATTCGTGCTGTCGGGTTACATGCTGAAGTTCCGTATAATTCTCGTTCCAGCTTCGATGCGGGTGCACATCGCCGCGGTAATACATCTCGGCCAAGTGCCAAGCGTCCGCCGCATCCGTCTTCACCTTTCGAAGTTGTGCGCTCTTCGCACGTTTGGACAGAAGCGGATTGACGATGATATGTTTGATTCCGCTTGTTGCCAAATACGCCACCACGACACGGTGATAATGGCCTGTCGCCTCCAGAATGACAACCGGTTCTTCTCCGTACGTTCTCTGAGCTCGATCAGCACTTCCCCAAGTCGCCTAAATCCCAATTCTGTGTGCCTTATGGATTCCGATTTTCCATAGGCCTCATTACGCTTAAGAAATGCTTGGATCATACTTGTCCCTTTCGATACATCCAAACCTACAACCGGTTCCATTTCATCCTCCTGAATTATAGTCCGCCGGCACTCCCACGATGGTTCCAAACCCATAGCTTCGCTTGTGATGCGAGGTCATAGCCTCAACCAGCTCAAACATGGTCATTGGGGGCAGTGGGAGAACAGTTTTTTTGACGGGGTCGAACCCCAAAAAAGCCCACGTTCTCCCGGCTACCGCCATCGTAATGCACCTAAGGAAATAGGCCAACCAGAAGCTTATGGGACAGCCCCTTATATTTTTATTTATCGGGATATAGTTTTTTCAGAGATTCTTTCTGTGATGGCTTAATATCAATGATGTTCCGGATGCTCTTTGCTTTTGCCTCAGCTTCATCAAGCGTAGAACTTAATCCCAAAGCAAGTAAGGTACCCGCTGCTACCGTACCGGTTCGTCCCTTTCCTCCGCCACAATGAAACGCAACCTTCTTGTTTTGATGATAAGCTTCGGTGACGGCCCGGATCGCTTGCTCAAAGGCTTTTTCTTGCGGCACAGCAGCATTATCCGCTAACGGAATTTGAATCCATTTCGCATTAGCCGCTGGATAGGCGCATTCCGTTGCTTCGCCGCGCAGATCCACGATCACGTCGATGCCTTCATTTTTCACCATCGACTCAACGTCAGCTGCCGCGCCCATGAAAATTTTATCCGGGATCAAAGCATGGTAGTTTTTTTCAGACGACATGGACTACACTCCTTTTTTAAATGATCCAAATTCAATCGGAACCGGGGCCGCTGGCGGCGCGCAGCACAATGACAAATCCCTGGCTTCGCCGGCTGATTCAAATTCGGAATCTTCTTTGGTGTAGAAAATCTCCCACGCGTTGCCGTCCGGGTCATACACCCAAACTTTATCCTGCACCGCATAGCAGCATGTAGTATTCATCTCGTCAATCAGCAGCAGCCCGCTTTGACGAAGCCGTTCCCCCATCGCCAGCACTTCCTCGGTGTCATTCACTTGGAATCCCAAGTGATTCAGCACGCCTTTTTGCTCGAACGGCCGGACATTGAGCGAAAAATGCAGCGCCGGATCTTCTAATTCAAATTTGGCGTAATTATCTTTGATCTTACTGGGCTCTGCTCCAAAAAAAGCACGATAAAAGTCAAGGGACTTGTTTAGATCCGTACAGTTTAATGCGACATGCATTCGTTTGATCATGGAATCCACCTCATTTCCCTTCTTTGACGAACTGCTCAATCCGGCTCTTAATCGAGTCACGAACGGTGCGGAACTGATTCATGATTTCGTCTTCCGTTCCGGTAGACTTTGCCGGATCATCAAACCCCCAATGCCATTTGGTGACGTTCTTGTTGGAAATCACAGGGCAATGCTCGTCGGCGTGGCCGCACAAGGTAATGACATAATCGGCACGATTCAAAATATCCGGATCGATTACATCGGAAGTGTTTTTGCTAATGTCCACGCCAGCTTCATTCATTACTTGAACCGCACGCGGATTTAGTCCATGCGCTTCAAGACCTGCGCTTTTCACTTCATATTTGTCGCCTCCCAAAGCCTTTAAAAAGCCCTCCGCGATTTGACTTCTGCAAGAATTTCCGGTGCACAAAAAGTAAACTAAAGGTTTTTTCTCCATGGTGAACAATCTCCTTTATGAGTTCGAATGGTGAAACAGTTAAGCGCCTTGATGCCCTCGTTTAGCTTGTTTACTTCCCAAAAAAGTCTTAATAATCATCGCAACCACCACAAGCACACCAACAATCGCTGCGATACATAGCCATACATTCACCTGTAGCGTTTGGAGAACATAAAGCCATGCATAAAGACCGGTGAGGGTAATGAACAACGTGGGAATGGTTAACAGAATGCCGACTTTAAAATAATAGCCCCAGCTGATTTTGACATTTTTGGTGGATAACACATGCAGCCAAAGCAGGGTTGCAAGGGACCCGATTGGCGTAATTTTCGGACCTAAATCCGAACCAATCACATTGGCATAGATGAGCGCCTCTCGAATGAATCCCTCGGTTTGTGTACCTTGAATGGCCAGTGCATCAATCATGACCGTTGGCATGTTATTCATAATGGACGACAGGATCGCTGCGATAAAGCCCATGCCTAGGGTAGCAGCAAACAGTCCTTTGTCTGCGACTGCTTGAATCACGCTGCCTAGTGCATCCGTAAGCCCGGCATTACGCAAACCATAAACGACCACATACATGCCGATGGAGAAAATCACGACTGCCCAGGGCGCGCCTTTTACGAGTTTCCAGGTATGAATCGCAGGACTTTTTCTCGCGGCGAAAAGAAACGCTATTGCGGCTATACCGGCAATAATGGACACGGGAATGGTGAAAAATTCACTAACGAAATAGGCGACGAGCAAAGCCCCTAAAATGACCCAAGATAATTTAAACAGCCTCATATCCTTAATGGCTTCCTTCGGCTTTTTTAACTGAGTGAGATCGTAGCTGTTCGGGATGTTTTTCCGAAAATACAAATACAACACAATCAGGCTCGCAATGATGGAAAAGAAATTCGGCACAATCATACGGCTCGCGTATTCCGCAAAACCGATGTTGAAATAATCGGCAGATACGATGTTGACCAAGTTGCTGACGACAAGCGGCAATGAAGCCGTATCGGCGATAAACCCACTCGCCATAATAAACGGCAGGATCATCTTGTCATCAAATTTAAGCGCCCGAACCATGGCGAGCACAATCGGCGTAATGATCAAGGCCGCTCCATCGTTGGCAAACAGGGCCGCGACCGCAGAACCAAGCAGGATGATAAATACAAACATGAGTAGACCGTTACCACGTGCCAGCCGTGCCATATGTAAGGCTGCCCACTCAAAAAAACCGATTTCATCGAGCACCAGGGAGATTAAAATAATGGCTACAAACGCCAAGGTTGCGTTCCACACGATGCCGGTTACCGTTCCGACATCCGCGAAGCTCACTACGCCGAAAATTAATGCAAGAATCGCCCCGGTACTTGCGGACCAGCCGATATTTAATCCCTTTGGCTGCCAAATGACAAACGTTAGGGTCACTAAAAAAATAAGAAATGCAGTAATAGCCATGTAATCCTCCGCACTAATCGCAATCATTTTTGATTTGATCGATTTTTTCTTTTAACGATGGAAGGTAGCCCATAATCGCCTGAATATAGGGCTTATCTTCAATATTTAACGAATAATAAATCCATTGGCCTTTACGTGTTTCGTTCACAAGCCCCGCGGCTTTTAATTTACGCAAATGCTGGCTGGCGTTGGGCTGTGATGTTTCCAGCAGCTCCACGATATCACATACGCAAAGGGCGCGTTCTTTCAATAAGGCCATCATCGTGAGTCGAGTTTTATCTCCGAGCAGTTTCAAGTTCTCTGCCACTTCATTGATTTGTTCCATGTCATACCTCCCCTCAAGCGGTGTATCCATACTATTGTATTTCACACCAATAAATATATACGAATTCGCTTATATAATCAATGAATTATATTGTAAACAGTTTGTAAATCGAAAATAACGCCTTTAGGAAACGACAAAAAAAGCTCCTGCAGATGCAGGGGCCTTTGTTGTTTGAACGTGACAGGTGTTTTCACTCTCTCTTGGTTCGTAGTAGCCGCAAGCTATTTAACGTTACGATCAGCGTTGCTCCCATATCCGCAAAGATGGCAAGCCATAACGTTAGCCAACCCGGAACAATCAGCAGCAAGGCGATCAGCTTAATGATCAGCGCAAAAGCAATGTTTTGTTTAATGATGTTCAGCGTATTCCGGCTTAATCGGATCGTAAAGGGCAACTTCGTTAGATCATCGGCCATGAGCGCAATATCGGCCGTTTCTAATGCGGTGTCGGTACCGGCTCCCCCCATGGCAATGCCAACCGTTGCACTAGCTAAAGCCGGAGCGTCATTCACACCATCACCAAGCATCGCGACTTTGCCGGTTTCTTTTAGTTGCTTAATCGCTTCAAGCTTATGCTGCGGCCTGTCATTGTAACGATATGGTCACCGCCGGAATACCCTTCGTTAACGTCCCGGTTTTATCAAAAGCAATGACCGATAGATGGCCCGTTTCCTCTAGGTGAATCCCGCCTTTAATCAGCACGCCGTTTCTCGCGGCGTTACCTATGGCCGTTACAATCGAAACCGGCCCATTTTTTTCTCGTTTTCAAAGGTTCCACGTTTTATTTTACAGACCCGAATAAAACAAACGGGGGGAGATTTACCCAGCACAACAAGACAATTTAGAAACGTCTTTATCGAACGTCAGAGCTGCCAGTTTTAATCCTTCTGCAATCGTTAAGTACGGCGCAAAGCTTTCACGTAAATCCTCAACGGTTAGACCGAATTTTACTGCTAATGTCGCGGCGTAAATGACTTCCCCAGCGTTTTCAGAGACAATATGGGCACCTAATACTTTCAACGACTTTGAATCAGCGACTAACTTAAAGACACCGGTTGTTTGTCGATTCACAAGCGCTCTCGGAACGGCATCCAAAGGTAGAACGGACGTCTTCACTTCATAACCCTTTGCCTTTGCCTGTGCTTCCGTTAATCCAACAGAAGCAATCGACGGGGAAGTAAATGTAACGCCTGGAACGGATTCAAGGTTGACCTTACGTTCTAATCCCCTGATAGCATTATCTGCCGCGATCCCCCCCTCATAAGCAGCAACATATACAAATTGTGGACCCATGGTGACATCACCAGCCGCATAAATGTTGGGGTTTGCGGTCCTTAAGTATTCATCAACAATGATTTCTCCCCGTGAACCTGTTTTTACTCCAGCCACACTAAGATGGAGTGCTTCCGTATTCGGTTTTCGTCCTGTAGCGATAAGAAGTTTCTCGGCCTTCACTACTTTGTATTCGCCATTTACCAAAAGATAAACCTGTTTCAGGTCGCCAATGGCTTCAACGCGTTCATAGGTTACACCGGTAATAACCTGAATGCCTTGTTCTGTTAATGCTTTGGTCACTGCGTCGGATATTTCCGGGTCATACTCTTTCAAGAGCCGTGGACTTCTTTGCAGTAACGTGACTTGTGAGCCTAATTGGTGAAACAGCTGACCTAATTCCATGGCGATATACCCCGAACCAATAACAGCAAGGGTTTTGGGTAATTGCTTCAGCTCCAACAAGGACGTGCTAGTCAGATAATCCACTTCTTGTAAACCTGGAATGTCCGGAATGGAAGGGGAAGCGCCTGTGGCGATTAAAAATCGTTTAGCCCTAAACTTTTGATCATTAACCTCTATCGTTTTTTCATCAATAAATTTGGCTTCGCCGCGAATGAGTTCAAATCCATATTCTTCAATTAAATCGACATACTTGTGCTGGCGAAGTTCGCCAACAAGTTCATCTTTTTGCTCAACCAATTGTGCCAAATCAACTGACCCAGCCGATGTGGTTAGCCCCAAGAAAGGGTTGCTTTTAGCGAGATGATGGATTTCACCGGCACGAAGCAGTGTCTTGGATGGAACGCAGCCAATATTTACACAAGTTCCGCCTACGGTACTACGTTCAATGATAGCGACTTTTGCGCCATGTTCGACCGCCTTAATTGCGGCCGAAAAAGCGGCTCCACCTGATCCAATAATCAATAAATCATAATCACCCTTACCGTCGAGAACCGGTTTGTCATAAGACTCCATGACTTCCGCATCTCCCGATTGATATTTCGCTTCGTTGATGGCTTGCTTTGCGGTTTCAATATTTACGTCGTCTGGTAATTCAAGTGTGGCTTCTCCCCGCCGAAAACTGGCCTTAATATTTCTGGCCCCAATACCTTCAAGTGCTGTTGCAACGTGTTCTTCGCAGCCCGTACAGGTCATGCCTTTCACTTGGATTCGATATTTTTTCATGATAAACAAACACCTACCTTAACGATAGTTTTTCACAACTTATTGAATACCATATCCTAAATCAATCACCGTTTTTTGAATTGTTTTTAGATCCGTTTTGCTTTTATCAAATTCAACTTGCGCCGTTCCAGAACCGATCTTACTTTTAATTTGTACATTCTGGACACCATCTACACTCTTTATGGCACTTTCTACAACAAAATCACAACTCGCACAGGTTAACCCTGTGACTTCAAACGACGCCTTTTCAATATTTTCTGCGTTTGCGACTGTAACAGCGCTTTTGCTTTCGTTTGGTGTTCCGCAAGCTGAAACGATAAGCGCAAAAGATAACATCAATCCAGTGAACAAGGCGATTTTACTTATTTTCATAAGATTCACCTTCCTTAAACGTATCCCTTAGCCAAAAGGGTATAAGTAAACATGCCCAACACCAAAACAGTCGAAATCCATAACGTGATAATCGTACTTTTCTTTTTGCATTGCCGTCCATAAACATAATAAAAAGAGATCGCTAGAAGAACGACAGTAATAATCATAAGCACCGATTGGAACTTTGTAGCGAAAATCGCGAGTGTTCCTGCAAACCCTGTTAATCCAAGGGGGATTAAAATTAAGGGACCCAGGCAACAACCCGACATCACAAAAGCGCTAAAAACAGTGGCCAAACTCGACATTTTTTCCTTCATCAATACACCTCATTTTTGCTTTGGAATACTGCAACAATCTATCGCTGCGCTAGTTTTCCCGGTTTTCTCTTGTTTCCCTATTCGTTTAAACATCATGAACAAAGAAAAGGAAAAGAGGCTTCCGAAAATTATCCCAGCGGTTGTTTGATGAACGCGCTATAAGTCCCAAATGTTGTACCAGCAAGCAAAGGAATAATCTAACGAATTAATGTTTCGATGATGGGGCATTCATGAATCGCTTTTTCATCAGGACAACGCTTTTTTAAATTAGATAACATCGTTTCGATTCGTTGAAGGTCTTTAATTTTTTGCTGAACGTCCTGCAGTTTTTCGACAACAAAGTCATACATGTCTGCGCATCTAACATCTTCTTTATCCACAATGCCAAGCAATTTATCAATTTCGGAGAGTGTGAAACCAAGCTCCTGCATTCGCTTAATGAACATTAATCTGTCCCTCGTGTTTTCGGGATACAGTCGATAACCTACATCACTTCTTACAGGTTCGGGAATCAATCCTTTTCGTTCATAATAACGCAGTGTTTCCTTATTGACGTTGCATAGTTTGGAAATGTCTCCTGTACGATATTTCATCTTTTCTCACCCCGTAATAAAGTATAAACCCTGTACCATAGTACAGGGTCAAGAACTTTTATTCACTCAAAATGGTGTTAGTTATAAGAACGTAACCAATGGCAACCAATACAATCTGTATGATCGCGTCCATACAAAATTAAATCCGAAAAGATCGCGCACAATGACCTCAGAATACTGCAATTTATACAACATGAACTCGAGTAATAGAGCAGCTGCGTCATACCCTATTAAACGGGTGCAAGAGCTTTTGGTAGCGTGTCGGTTAGGCACTTCTTAATGATGAATCGGAACTTCTTTCAAAGTATAGATCGCTTTGGCTGGGCGCGTGTTCCAAAAGGGCATCCGTTTCAGGAGTCCTTTTTTCAATCGGAGAATGGGCATGAATAAGCGAAAAGGAGACGTTTGATCACAAATAACAACTCCAAACTAACATAGTATGGCCCTAATGTTACTGAAAATCTTTTATGTGGTCATATGATCGATCCACTATTCATACATCCGCATTTCGCCGGGTACGACAACGCGGAAGGGAAAAACGACCTTGCTGCCATCCGCTTTCCAGGCTTCCACTTCCATATCAATCGTGCCTGCAGCGTGCAGATAGTTTCCAGTCAATTTATACATGCCGTCGCCGAGATCAAACGCCGTATTTTCCTTTGTCCAATCCGGAGGCATAAATAATTTCACTTTCACTTGCTTTAAAGCAGGTTTGTCATCAAAACGCAGAAAAATATCATTCGTTGCCAGGCTGAGCGGAGAGATATCGACACTCACTTTCAAATCTTGCTGTACGCTACTGCTTGGGAAAATTCCCTGACTTGCCGCGCTTGGCGAGGATTCAATGAGTACGGTAGCTGCGAAAATAATAAGCATTGCATATAGGAGTTCGATTACTCCCCTGCGCACCAAAGCCTTCATTGCTTTTTCGGACATTCGTTGCAACCCGCGGCGCTGCCAATACGCGAGTGCGACAATGGCTAACACCAGTAGGACCTTGATTAATATGGCTTTGCCCCAATCGCTAACCATCAGGCTGCTCACCGTAAAAGATGGGACGTATTGAAGCGTCATGCCAATGCCCGTCAAAATGAGTAAAATAATAGCCCAAAACGCCCATTTGGCATATTTGCTGCCGG
Organism: Paenibacillus sp. JMULE4; assembly: GCF_013337105.1. Taxonomy (NCBI): domain Bacteria; kingdom Bacillati; phylum Bacillota; class Bacilli; order Caryophanales; family Paenibacillaceae; genus Paenibacillus; species Paenibacillus sp. JMULE4. The sequence goes on along the minus strand of NZ_SGWF01000016.1, from coordinate 225,438 downwards.
CCTGCTGCAGCCAGGAAAATGAATTATCTTTTGGAATCATCACTAAAAGGGCCAATAATCCACCCATCCAGACCGAGATGGCAAGCAAGTGGACCATATCCATACCCACAGCGAAGTATCCCCCATAACGCGGGTAGGTGGAATGGCCGGTTGAAAATGGCCAGAGTAAAACCGCAGCCACCAAGCCTACAAGCTGTAGTTTATTGCGCAGCAGGAAGGTGCTGATCGACAAGAGGATGATTTGCACAATAGGAATCCAGACAAACTGTAACGACATAAACTCGGACAGCGGTATTTTGCCAAGTTCCAAGCGCCTTACGATAATCAGTAAGAGCAGCCCCAACACACTGGAGCCGTATAACAACCAAGAAACCTTTGTCCATGGCCTGTAATTCCCCATTTTTCCTGCAATGATCACCTGAAACCAAGTGCCGCCAACGAGTGTCAATAATCCAAGAAATGTGAGTTCATGCGCTGCATGCTTAACACCTAATGGATTTTTGAAGGTTGGAGGTAACGTGATGTCCTGGTTCGACACGAGGGAAGTCACTTCACCTACGGAAAAATAAAATACCCCCAAGAATTCACGTTGGTTCGTTGTGCCATCGGGATTGAGCGGAGCTGCATACCAGGTCACTTGATATGTACCCGGAGACGGTGACGTCTCCAAAGGAATAATGATATGCCGGGGGTCTGCGGAATCCGCGCACGGTTCCTTGGTGACAACATTCGTATCCTTACCAAAAATCCCAAACGCACTGACCTTGGCCGGGTGCGAAAACCAAAGATCCATTTGTGCAGGCGCGACAGTAGCTATTTCCCCGTCCATCGGGTTCGATTTAACTAAACGAAACTCATCTTCGGTTTGGGTGGTCGCCTCTGACTCTGTGACCAAAAATTTGAACTGATCGCTAATGACGAAACCATCCAAAGCAATCAGATTGTATTGTACCGTATAAGCGCCCGCTGGAAGATTCTCCTGGACAAATAAGATAATATGCCGCGGATCTTCAGTATCGGTAAATGGTTTCCCCCGTTGCAGTTCATTTCCCTTTTCATCAACCACTTGGATGGATTCGGAGTGGACGATGACGGGATCTTCAAACCAAAGTTCTACCTTTGCAGGAGACTTATCTACGATGGCGCCAGCCGCAGGAAATGTTTTCTCCAAAGTGGAATGTGCTTGCGTCGTTGCAGGAAAGAAATAAGCAAAACAAAAAACGACAACGGATACGATTACTAGCCATTTCCATTGCCATGGCATCGAGTTTAGAATCATGTTTGACACCCCTCTATTTATATGAAGCCCACCTGCAATGTTCCAAAAGAGCTCAAAGATCATTCCCGATTTTAGCGCAAAGATGTGATGAAACTGTGTGGAAAATAAGACTCCTTTGCGTCCATTTGAAGTGAGCAGCCTTACAAACAGCGAACGGAGTAAATACGGAGACGTGGCAACCCTTGAAAATTCAGTAAAGCTGAACAGTAGTACTGAACAATAATAGATGGGGTCCGGCCCAATACATGCTGAAAGCGCCCCGAATCGGGACGCTTATAGCGGTCGTTTCAATTACAGCCATCAATTTCTCGAGTGAATTGATTTATTTTTGCATATCCATGTTCATGTCCATCTGTTGATCCATCTTCATATCCATTTTCATATCCATCTGCGTGTTCATCTTATCGCTCCCCGTTGAGTTACTGAACATACTTGGCTTAAGCGCTCCGAAAGGCATTGCGATCAGACAGAAGACAACGATAGCCGCGCTAATAAGCCCAAAACGAATTTTTATCCGTTTTTCCTCTGTTTTCTGTTTAAAAATGAGTCCTAGTTCCATAAGTGCAAGAGGGAGAAGGAATACCGGAGTAATGATATAAAACCCTACCGCGACGACATCCACCCACGTCAACCATCCACCTGTTTGGCTAAGTGGAATGACTAACGTATTCAAGAGATAAATCGAAATGCCCGTAAAATAGAAACCAATAAAGATAGAAGAAAGTTTATTGATCCGCACTAAGGTACCGCTGGTTTGACGCTTAAAAACAATAAAAAATTCCATAATGGTAATGGCTTCAATCATCAGGATGGGAATGGCGAGAAAGATAATGAGATTCCATGGCTGGTTTGCCATGATCAGTGACATATAATTCGTCATATGAACAGTTTCTCCTTTGTTGAAATTTCACATTTACTTTTAGCGTAACATTGATGATTGAACCTGTAGCTTACATTTCCATGTCCATTTTCATATCCATGTTATCGTTCATCGGCATCGGATTCATGACACCAGGATCAACCATTCCTAGAACCATAGCGACATGGCCGATAATAAGGAAACCGCTGACCAGCATAAAATGAACTTTCAGCTTTTGATCCGCTGATTTCTTCTTATAAATCAATCCTAATTCCAACAAGGCCAGCGGAAGCGTGAACAACATTCCTGTCACATTGATAATGACCGCAGCTGCATCCACCCAACCTAGCCAACCGCCGGTAAGGGTAACCGGAATGACTGCATTGAACATGAGATAAATTGAAATGCCAGTGAAATAAAATCCGAAGAAGATACTGCAAAACTTATTAATTAACTTTACAGTACCGCTAGTTTTACGATTAAAAATAAGGTGAAACTCGGTAACAGCGATCGTTTCAATCATGAGCATCGGAATGGCCATAAAAATAATGAGATTCCAAGGATGATTTGCACCAAGTAGTTGCATAAAATGACTCATTTGCATAAAAGTTACCCCTTCTGTTTTGAATGATTAGTTTTACATATACGTGGTACGATTTCTGTGAATCGAAACATATGAAGTAGCATTCCCCCTGACTATCCCCTCCCTAATGTTGATTGCTGTCTCCATAACCTTGCGACCACCGCTTGATGATCAATAACAATGACTATAAAAAAAGGTTTTGTTCAAAACGTGGGGAATCTGTGTTGAAATGATGAAGTTCCACCAATTGAATCGAAATCCCGTAGCCCCTGCAACAAAAAGCGACGAGGCTAGACCCCATCGCTGTTATTAAGCATCCTAAAAAATGATTAGGATATTTCCCATTTTGACAATCTTTCATCGGCGAGCTGGACCACGTTGTTTGACTGCTTGGCCTTCAAATCCTCAATTTCCTTCATCTGTTTATGGTTTTGTTCCATGAGATCCGCCATCTTAATTTGCAGTTGCTGAGACTCTTGTTGAGAAACAGAGGTGTTTACCGCACCCGTTTTCTTATTTTATTTCCACCGAACATGCCCTTCATACAAAAGAGCATCATCAAAGGGCATGCTAAAAAAGCAAGCAACTGTAACCAATTCATCGATCTTCCTCCCTCGCTTTTCAGATAATCCCAATATAACTGAAACGCCAGTATCCGGAAATGCCGGGATCTACTGGCGTTATATATTTTCATTCTTGCAGTAACGCGGCTTTTGTTACCGCATATTCCTCGACGCTTATTCTGCCCTCAATGTGCACTTTGTGTTCAATCTCTCTTCTTATCATCGTAAGAATCCATAAACGTGCTGCATGCGCTTATCATTTCCTGTCCTTCGGGGGAGTTCATGGCACTCATCATCTTCCGCATGTTTTCGTTCCCCATCATCTGCGTCATGCCCGACATGCTGTTTTCGTTCATCATGTTGCTCATATTGCCGTTGGCGATGTTATTGTCATTTGCGGCAAACACCCCTTGCCCCACAACCAAAACCGCTGCAAGAGCAAACGAAACCATCAACAACGTTTTTTTGTTCTTCATGCTAATTCTCCTCCTCCATATTTTGTTCTTACAAGGATAGTCTAATTCATAGATGTGTTGAAAACGTGATGATTCTATGAGGGGGCAATGAAGTTTTATTTGCCGGTTAATGCCGCCTTTTTCCGTTCAAATTCGTCTTGGTCCATTTCTCCCCGGGCAAACCGTTCTTTCAAAATGTTCAGTGCCGGATCTTCTTTTTTCTGAAACGTTTTAGACACCAGCAGCAATACGGCATAAATGACCATCCCAATGATCAGAATCCAGAACACCATCATAAAGAGGCTCCAACCCGGTCCCATCATCCGCCATCATGTGCACCACTCCCTTTCCTCATTTTTGTGTGGATGTGCCCTTTCCCTGATCGACAATTTTCGTCCAACGCTTGCCACCGTCTGATGAGGTATATCCATCTTTATTGAACGTCATGACGGCGAGCTCTTGTTCATTCACCGGATTTTGTGCGATGAAGGCGATGGCATCTTCGGTTATAGCTGGGATATTGATATTCCCGGTTTGTTTCGCATCGATGTCCATACGGATTAATGTTGCCGATTTATTGTCTATCCCACCTACAAACAAGCTGCCCTGTGCATTAAAGAACAAAGCAGTAATTTGCCCGGTAGGTCCGATTTGTTCAAAATGCTGTCCGTAATCTCTCGACACAAATACACCTTTTTCCGTGCCCACGGCCACCACCGCCTCATTGGTCGGGTGTACCGCAAGCGCCACGGGCTGTCCTTCCATGCCCTTCATTGCCGTTTTCGTCCAGCTTTTTGCTTCATCGGTTGAATAGTGGAGCCCGGTCGTTTTCATTTTGGCATTCGGTTCAGGATTGAAAACATAGATGGTGTGAGATTTGTAGCCGACACTCATGCCATGAAAGTCAATGTCGCCATAAAGGGCAAGCGCTTCAAAACTCTTTCCTTCATCTGTGCTTTTAACAATGCCGAAAGGATTTTTTTTGTTCGAACCTGGTGCTGGATGCCCACTGCTGTAGAACCCGTCATCCACCATGGAAAAACCCATGTAATCATGCTTTTCACCGGCTGGAAGTAGCCATTGATCCTTTTCGTAAACACGAAGACCGTCATGAACGGCAAAGAAAAGCTTGTTCCCGTCAGGAGAGTAGCTCATCCCATGCGCATGCTCCATCGTGACCTCTTTCAACTGCTGGGCTTCTGTTTCTGCAGTGGTTTTGGACCCTCCGCTTAGAACGGCGAACCCGCTGATGAGTACAGCCACGAATGCGCCAATCGCCGTCCATTTGAATACCTTAGCCGCTTTGGCGAGCTGCTTCCGTTTTGCCCGGTCTGCTTCATTTTTTGCATTGTTTAGCTGCTTCACCTTTTTGCTGATAAGAATAAAGCTGAGTAGAAGGATGAGGAATAAAATTACGATGCCAAAGAAAACATAATTCCCAAGCAGGCTTTCCCTTTGATGTTCCTCTTCCGTTCCATGTGCAAAAATTTGAGCCGGAAAGACAGTCATTGCCGCGAACATGAGCGGATAAATTTTGCTCATTACTTTTTTCATTTCGGATCCCCTTTTTTTCTCTTGAATATGAGATACAATAATCCCGCGATTAGAGCCGGAATGCCGATCCACATACATATACGCAATAAGTTGTATAGATACGGATTCACTGTAGCAGGATTCATCATGGACGTCGCCGACATTGTTAAACAAGATACACCGATCACCACAAGGGATATGGCAATGACCCACTCGATCCATTTCACTGGCTATCCCCTCCAATCGGAAGTGTAATTTCGAAACGAGTGCCTTTTCCTAACACGCTGGATACTTGAATCGTTCCGCCCTGCATGTCCACCAGCTGCTTGACGATAGCAAGTCCTAACCCGGTACCTCCATGTTCTCGGGAACGCGATTTTTCCACCCGATAAAAGCGCTCAAAAATAGAAGGCAATTCCTCTGGGGGAATGCCGATCCCGCTGTCTTCCACGATCGTAACCACATGGCTAGGCTCTTGCCTGAGCTGCACCTGAATCGTGCCCGTTTCCGTATAACGGATCGCATTGTCTAGCAAATTCATAAACACCTGCCCCATTCGTAGGCCATCGGCGTACACCAGCGGTAGCCGATCCGGTTGTTCCACGCGAATATCCAGTCCCTTACTTTTTGCTTTTGGCTTCACTTTTTGAATGACATGATCCATGACTTCGGTCAAATCGATCCATTCCATGTGAAGGATGATCTTGCCTTCCTCCATCTTCGATAATTCAAATAAATCATGAATCATATGCGTTAACCGAATCGACTCTTGATGGATAATGTCCAAATATTTCTGTTTCTCTTCCTCCGTCTCGTACAACCCGTCTCGTAACACCTTTGCATAGCCTTCCAAATACGTCATGGGGGTCCGAAGTTCGTGGGAAATATTCGCAAAAAATTCCCTTCGCGTATCACGGTACCGCTGCAGATCAACCGCCAAATCATTGATGGCTTTGGCCAAAGAGCCGATTTCATCGTTCGAAGGGATCTGAACCCGGGTGTTCAGGTCCCCTTGGGCAATCCGACGCGTCGCCGTCTCCATGCGAACCAACGGGTCCGAAAGTTTACGGGAAAGGACGAAGGTAAAGCCGAGCGCGAGGAAAAAAGCCCCTATACCTGATAGAATCAGTGATTGCCTTACTTTTTGCAGGGATTGATCAATTCCATTAACAGAGGACAGCACATAGACTGCGCCGTAAAAGTGTTGTCCAACAATGATCGGTTGGCCGGAGGCAAGGAAACGTTCGCCTGATCCAGGGTCGACCATTTCCATTTCAAGTGCCCTTCCTCTTATCAATTCCTGCATTTCTTCTTCCGGAATGGGTGAGCTCTGCGGTTTCCAAGCAACGCCGGAATTTGCCATAACTTTTCCTTCCGCATCGACGACCATCATTTTCACATCCGAAAATGACGACATCATTTCGATCATATTAACGGTCATGGTGCTCCGACTGGTGGCGACCTCATTCGCATACCGCGCAGCCAATCGCTCGATATGCTGCTGCACCTGATTGTAATAAAAACCTGAAAAAATTTGATTAATCACATAGCCCAATGGAAGGAGGACGACCAGAAACAGCAAAATCATCGTGGAGCCCAGTTTGATGACGATCCGGTTCACATTCATTTGGAATCCTCGACCGGATGGAATTTATACCCCACGCCCCATACGGTTTGAATCGGCACATAAGACAGTCCTGTAGCGCGTAACTTTTCCCGTATATTTTTCACGTGAGTATCCACGGTGCGCGTATCCCCGAAATAATCGCTGCCCCAAACCTGGTCTAAACAGATTTCCCGCGTGAACGCCCGGTTCGGATTCTGTGCCAGAAAACGCAGCAGGTCAAATTCTTTGGGGGTAAGCTCAATCATCTGATCCTTGACCATCACTTGTCTAGCATCGGGATCGATTTGCAAGTCCTGATAAACGATGGCTGCAGGACGAATTTCGGTGGCATCGGCCATACTGCTACGCCGCAGCAAGGCAAATGCGCGCGCGATCAATTCTTCCGGTTCAAACGGCTTCACCAAATAATCGTCGGCCCCCATATTAAGTCCCTGTACCTTGTCTTTCGTTTCAGTACGGGCCGTCAGCATTAAAATAGGGGTTTGGCTCGTTTTACGAATTCGTTTGCACACTTCCCACCCGTCCATACCGGACATCATGATGTCCAGCAAAATTAAATCGAATGGTTGTTGTTCAATTAACGCAAGTGCTTCATGGCCGTTACTGGCTTCTGAAACTTGAAAACCACTCTTGGTTAGGTAAATGCGTAAAAGGTTTCGCATATTCCATTCATCATCAACGACTAGCGCATGTATTTTTGGCATTGGCATTCCCTCGATCCCTAATTTACTTCAAAATATGTTGAAAATATGAAGGTCTTATCAAATCTTGATTAGAGCCCCCAATACGTAATCGTATCACTGATACCCAGTAGAATTAAAAATGCCCCGGATACTTTATAAACAATACGTCCCCATTGTCTGGCTTTTTTTAAGATCGTCCGATCCAAACCAAACCCGATCACAATCGCGAAAAATAAATACCATAAGTCGACTGCACAGCCAGCGGCATCACCATGCCGAAAAACAGCAGAACCATCGTCGGACAGAATCCTAGTGAAAATGCCACCCCAAGCAAAAACGCACCGCTTTTCCTTCCAGCTCGTTCGCCCATATTTTTCACAGCGTCAGAAATTTTAAACCCGAAACCGCCGCGCAACTTTATGATTCCCAGAAAAAACAACCCCATAAAAATTAGCAAAGGGCCGACCAACTTGCGGGCATAAACAAAAACGGGAATCGAATCAATGGAGATGCTATTGCCAAATAGCCAAAACATCATCCCAAAAAGGGAAAAAACCATGATCTTCCCTAGCAAATAAAGAAGAAATTCGAGACCGGCCAACTTTTCTTGCATGTATTTATTGCCGAAATAAGTAATACTGCCTAGGTTTGCGGTCAATTGACAAGGCGCAACGGAGCCGGCAAATCCGAAAAATAATGCTGCCAAGAAGGCAATATTAGAAGTACGGGCAGTATGGGCAAAAGGAGCACTTAACCAAGAACTGATTTCGCTAAAAAAACTGTACATAGGACCTCATGATCTTCGAGTGTTTTGATCTAAATAAAATTATATAAGAAAAATGTGATCGTTTTGTGTGTATGAGTAAAACTGACGCGAATATAGATTAACTCGTGTAATCGATTTAAAAGCTAACTTGTGCATATAGGGAGTGTAAATTATTTGTGTAAATGGGTTTTACCAAAACCACAGTAGCACAGGAAGGCTTTACATGGAGGGGCGGGCATGATAGGCTAAATTGCCATGGCGATACGAGTTTACGAGGTATCGCAAACCCATCTTGCGATCGGGCTGGGCGTTGAAGCCCTAAAGAAAGGACATAAGGTTAGTTTTATCACAATGGACGGTCTGATCCATCTGCTGAAGACAGAGGCGATCTCAAGAGCCTCCCAGTACAAAATGAGACATATCTACCGCTCAGATCTTGTAATCATAGACGAACTCATGTTTTTGGCGATGGATCGGCACGAAGCCAACCTGTTCTTCCAATCAACAAACTATATAATTAAACACCCATCATTCTGACCTCGAACAAAGGACCCGAAGACTGGGGAGACCTTCTCGGCGACCCGGCAATTACGACAGCTATTCTGGATCGCATACTACATAAAAGTGAGATCATTCAGTTGCAAGGGGTTAGTTATCGGCTTAATCATCGGTAAACTATCTTCAGCTAAAAAGTGTTCAATCTGATTTATCGAAAAGTGTTCAAAGGGATTTGACGGTTACAATTTGTATCCAAGGTCATTATGAGGCCGTTGGTAAGAGACTAGAGGGGCTTTGGATTAGGATTGTTTGGCTGCGTCTTGGCAGATATGGACCAGCAGCAAGGGACAATATGTTAACCCTTGTCTCTTGCTTACTACTTTGAGTGTCGTTCCAATAAAAGTGTATATTATGGTTTACCATTTCGCATGACTATTCACTGAATGTAGAAATCGCAACACTTTGCACAACCGTTTGAAATGAACAAACCGCTAGACATGCACAGAAAGCGATACGCAAAAAATATTCTGAATGCGTAACTTATTTTATACTGCTTTCTCTAATACGATCAAATGTTTCCATTGTTTCTTTAGTTATTTTTAGTACCCAATTGATTTCCTCCTCACTCCTACTGGCTAGGTATGATTGTATTTGTTTAATTGTCTGAAACTTATCTCCACTAACAGGCTCAATATTCTGGTACTGAAACAGTTGTGTTGGATGAATCTCCAAAGCATTTGTAAGCCGATTCAAAGTGGCTAGGGAAGTGTTCCTTTTCCCGTTTTCTATCCCTGTTATGTAAGACGTTTTTATACCAGCTTTTTCAGCTAATTGTTCTTGAGTTAAGTTATTCATTTTTCGAATATAACGTATTTGTTGACCAACAGCAAATAATAAATCATTATCATCTTTGTTATAAGCTTTTGTCATTTAATAAACACCTCATAAACAAAGATAGAAGAGAGTTTGCAACATTTTAATCCCCATATATATATTTTATTTACATTTATAATGTTTATGGGTTATTATTACTGTATTAATAACTCTCAATTAACTATATTTCCCAAACTTTACATTACAAATAAATGAGGTGTGTTAATTGATCCATTCTAAGATTATCAGGATTGCCAAAGTTGTCTTGGAAGATACACAGGGTGAAATGTTTTGGTTTAATTACGAAGGGCTCTACATGCTGACTGATAAACAATACGTAAAACTACGCGATAAAGAAGTAACCTACCTATTTCTTATTATCAATAATCAAGATCATCAATTATTGCGTGCTGTCTATGAGGAAGATGTTATAGTTGAATTAAAGGAACGGCATCCTCTACATTTGAATAAAATCTCCTTGTTTCCAAAAGAAGATTCCGTTTATAAGATGACAGCATATTACTATGATCTGATTAAATCGGATGAACGTTTTCAAACAAGCTTTCGTATTGCAGCAGATGACAAGCCACTAGATGTAATGTTTCATTTTTTAAAAACTGGGTACGACAACGTGCACTTCTTAGAAGAGAATTAACATGGTTGCAGAATATAATCACATGCTTCGAATTCCCAGTGTAATATTCATACCCTCTTATTTCATAGTGCATCCTTTACCGAAAGAATCTCGAAAGCTCTGTTCAATGATTTATTTACAGCAAATGCTGAAGTGGCAGCAGTTTGACTTAAATAGCAAACTTATTGAGGAAAAGGCACCTGCTTTCCTGAAATATGGCACCTTTTTATTTCCTGGAAGGTTAGTTCTCGAAGTTTTTGCCCAAAGACTTAATTGGGAGCAATTCCTTATGCTTCTCGGAATATACTGGATGGCGGATCAGCAAAATGAGCATATGTTCTCCATTGATTATCCCATAATCATTTCTTTGATGGAGAAGGAATTGGGACCCTGTAAGAAATTGATTAAAGAATTAAATCATTTAGGTTACTTTCAGCTAGAATGTAAACAAAAGGAGCATTTAATACGACTTCCACACTTGGTAGAGGAGTTTTTGGATTATGAACCAACAATTTAATATATTGCACCAGATGTTGATCAATCATGAAAATTCCATACAAATTATTTTGACTGTCCTCTTTTTCGGTTTTTCTGTTGGATTCATGATGGCCTTTGAATGGCTGAAAGCATTGGAAAGCGGGGTTCTAGGTATGTTGGTATTCGGTACGTTTCAATTGGGTTTAAAATTAGAAAAATAAACTAACCTAATCTTAGAACTATGGGAACAAAAGTGGATAATATCAATCGGTTAGATAAGTTTTCGCCAACTGCAAAAAGCATATACCTTTTCGGCGGAGAGGTTACAGATGAAACATCTTGGAGGGAAGGTACACGTTTTGAGTGTAAGCGTCTAATAAGTTAGTGTATAGAAACCTCCCTCAGTCTTTGAGACAATTCCCTTAATTGGAGTTTGTAGAGTTTTTCGACTTCGTTCGAAAAACTCCAAAGGGAGCCATTCCTGTAATGAAGTAAATTGAGGTTTGAATGAAAAAAGCGTCTCCTGTATGCTGGGTCTTGGAATGGGACACATTCACTGCCCTAATTAAAAGGAGGACGCTCTACCATGAAGTATAAGCTGAAACAGAAGCAAAATCAACGAATTACAAGAATTTCCGAAAGAACGCTTGTCATCGGTGCGGACATTGCCAAGAAGATTCATGTAGCTCGTGCTGTGGACTTCCGTGGCCTTGAACTAGGCAAGGAATGCACTTTTTACAACGATCAAGAAGGGCTAATGAAACTAGCCTTGTGGATGAAGGAACTTCAGCAAGCTAATGCCAAAACGGAAATTGTATTTGGCGTTGAGCCTACTGGACACTACTGGTTCCCGTTGGCTGCATTCTTAGAAGGGCAAGGCATCAAAGTTGTAGTGGTGAATCCGCATCATGTAAACAAAACTAAAGAGCTGGAAGACAATTCACCGACCAAAAGCGACTACAAGGATGCTAAAGTCATTGCGGATTTAATCCGAAATGGCAAGTACTCTGAGCCCAGTCTTCCGACGAAGGAATATGCGGATTTGCGTATTCTGATGAATTTTCGAGAGAAGGTATCCATCAATCTCAAGCAAGTGAAGGCACGAATCGGGAACTGGTTCGATCGCTTCTTCCCAGAGTATTCCAGCGTATTTAAGGAATGGGACGGCAAGACCTCGCTTATGACCATGCGACGGTTTCCAACGCCAGAGGAGGTTGTCTCTACAGGCGCCAGAGGCATTCTCACACACTGGAAGACGGAAGTAAAGCGAGGCGTAGGCATCAAGCGAGCAGAGCAACTCTACGCTGCTGCAACGTCCTCCATTGGATTAACGGAAGGAACCATGGCAGCAAGGTTGGAATTATCCGCCCTATTAGAGCAGTTCGATCTGTTTATCAAGCAACTGGAGTCCACGATGCAGAAGGTGATGGAAATCCTGGAGAAAATTCCGGGAGCTGCACACATGCTAAGTATCCCAGGGGTTGGAGAAGTCACCGTAGCTGGATTTCTGGCTGAGGTAGGAGACCTGAACAAGTACGACCATGGCCAGCAGATCATCCGCCTGGCGGGTCTCAACCTGAAAGAGAACAGCTCTGGTAAACGTAAAGGGAAGACCGGCATCACCAAGCGAGGGCGATCTCGCCTCCGAGCGCTTTTGTTCCGTTGTATGATGCCGATGGTGGCCAAGAACGAAGTGTTCAAGGCTCTACACAAGCACTACACCACGCGGAGTCAGAATCCGCTGAAGAAAAAACAGTCGATCATCGCCCTATGTGGAAAACTCATTCGAATCTTATACACCTTGGGGACAAAGCAAAAAGAGTATGATGCAATCGATGTATTAGGACCCGTTCGACAAGCCCAGCTACAACGGAGTGCAGCTTAAAATTAATCAATGTCATCCTGAATTCTCACGTATTCATATGTGTACAACTTTGACAACGGAAGCACCGGAGAAGCCGAAGAACAATACACCATAAGGGCAACGACCCAGTAAGGGAGCAAGAATCGGCCTCCACCCCTTGAGAGGTAGAACGAAGGAATGTAAGGGCATAGACCCAGCGTGACATGGGAGGGTAAACCCCAAGGGTGAATGTGGAGATCCACTGTGCGATCATACCAATATATCCATAGTTTGGATAAAATCGAGTTCAAGCTCTATTCCCGCCACCGGCCCTTACAGAAAAAAATGTAATCTATTCAATTGTTCACCAATGTCTATCAACATCCTCAAGGCGTCAAAGTTGAAAAACTAAGAATGGGCGGGAAAACAGGAGAAAAAATTACTTTATAGTGGGAGGTTTAGAGTTGAATACCAGGGAAGTTACTAACCAGTATCGATTAAACAAATGGACTGAGATTGTCCGAGAATGTCGCAGTAGTGGACAAACGATCTCTGCGTGGTGTGCTGATCATGACATTAATCCTAAAACTTATTATTATTGGTTGAGGCGCGTGCGCGCTGCCGCATGCGAAGCCCTCCCGTCACTTTATTCTCAAAACAACCCCATTGCCAATCCAATCGTACCCGTAAACATTCCAGTCTCTACAGTTGGTACTGATTTCGGTGATCAAGAAGTATTGTCAGATATCGTAATACGTTTTGGCGCTGTAACACTGGAGATTCGCAACAATGCATCAGCAACCTTGATCGAAAACACCTTGAGGGCATTGCAACATGTTCGGTGATATCTCAAAAGCGGAGAAAATCTATGTCGCCTGTGGGTATACCGACATGCGGAAGTCAATTGATGGACTTGCCGCCATCGTCCAGCAGAACTTTCAATTGAACCCTTTCCAGAACAGTCTGTTTCTCTTTTGTGGCCGGCAACGCAATCGAATGAAAGCCCTCTGTTGGGAAGGAGATGGATTTGTCCTCCTTTACAAGCGACTGGAAAACGGAAGTTTTCAATGGCCGATGAATGCCGAAGCCGTTCGCTCCATCACCTACCAGGAATTTCGTTGGCTTCTGGAAGGCCTGTCCATAGATCAACCTAAGGCCGTAAAAAAACTCCATATTACGGCCTGTCTTTAACAGTAAAAAATCCCGAAAATGCGCATTATTACTGGGTTTTTCGGCATTTTTATGCTATAATGGATACAGTAGAAAACGGTAAAGGAACTGTATTCATGAGCGCTGCGGAGCAGGTAAAAGTACTCGAAAAACGCATAGGCGAACTGGAACTGGAGAACAAACGGCTTCACGATACAGTTGAATATCTAACGCGCAAACTCTTCGGCAGAAGTACTGAGAAGACATCGTCCCTTTCTTTGGGGCAGATGTCTCTTTTTGATGAAGCAGAAATCGAAGCGGATCCGACGGCGCCAGAGCCTGACCTTAAGGAGATACAAGGGTACCGGCGAAAGAAATTTCAAGGTCAGCGGATGGAACTCTTGAAGGATATTCCTAACGACAAACGCCTTTGCACCCTTGATAAACAAGACTGCTTTTGCGAAGCATGCAGCACCGCACTTGTATCGGTTGGCGAAGAGTTCGTCCGAACTGAAATCGAGTTCATTCCTGCCAAAGTCAGAGCCATCGATTATTACCGTGAAATCTTTGAGTGCCGTACCTGTCGTAAGAACGGGAAACCCTACATGGAAAAGTCACCCCTGCCTTATCCGGTGATCCAGCACTCCATGGCTTCTCCTTCCACAGTGGCATGGGTCATGCATCAGAAATTCGTCAACGCCCTTCCCCTGTACCGTCAGGAAAAGGAGTGGCGGACACTGGGCGTAAACCTTAGCCGTGCGACCATGGCCAACTGGATTCAAGCTGCGTCCCGCGACTGGCTAGCTCCATTGGTGGGGCTAATGCATCAAAAACTCCTGCAGGATAAGTATATACATGCGGATGAAACCGTCGTTCAAGTCATGAATGAAGAAGGGCGGAAGAATACCACCGATTCCTATATGTGGGTATACAGCAGCGGCCAGCATGGCAAACACCCCATTCGAATCTTCGAGTACCAACCTGGCCGAAGTGGCAAATACCCTCAGAAATTCCTAAAGGGATTCAATGGGTACCTTCACTCGGATGCATACTCCGGGTACACAAAGATTCCGGGTGTCACAAGATGCCTCTGTTGGACACATCTTCGAAGGAAATTCGTAGATTCCCTTCCGAAAGATATACAGAGCCCGGAAGCCACCCTTCCAAGCCAAGGCATTACATTCTGTAACAAACTTTTCGAGATTGAAAAAACTCTAAAGCCCCATATTTACCTTTGAGTCTTTTCTCCTTATCCACTACAATATGAATTAACAAAAGTGGAGGGATCAAAGATGCAGCGCAAGAGTTACAGCATTGAATTTAAACAACAGCTCATCCAAGAAGCCTTAGAAGCAGGCAATGCCAGCCAAGTTGCAAGACGACATGGAATAGACGGGAAAATGCTCGCTCGTTGGATTCGTCAATCGAAGCATGCAAACTGGAAAAACGCATCACCAGAATCCAAAAAAGTTGCAGCCTACACTCCATCATCCAAAGAGTTTCAAGCGTTAGAGCAGGAAAACGACAAATTGAAAAAGCTGTTGGGCGAGAAGGATTTGGAGATTGCGATTCTTCGTGATCTCGTAAAAAAGGTGAACCCCGCCTATCGGACAAAATAGAGATCGCCGACAAATGGATTGCGCGGGGTTATAAAGCTGCAGTGGTGCTGCGAATCGTCGGCGTCAGTGAAGCGACGTACTATTACCGGAAGAAACACTTCAAGCAAGAGCGAGTGTATAACGGCGGACGGCCGATTCCCGGCTTTTCCTTGGATCATAAGCGGCGTCCCGTCAGCGATGAGCAGATCAAGGAATGGCTGATGGAGCTTATTGCCGGGGAAGAAGCGACTTACGGTTACCGTAAATTAACCGTATGCCTGAAACGACAGTATGGGCTGATCATTAACAAGAAAAAAGTATACCGGCTGTGTCAGGAACTGGGCATCCTGCAGCCACAACGCCGGAAGCGAATCCAATATCCCCGAAAGCTGGCGAACAACCGTGAGATTTGCGCTTCGAATCAGCTTTGGGAGATGGACGTGAAATACGGCTATATTGCAGCAGAGCAGCGTTTCTTTTTCTTGCTCAGCCTGATTGACGTCTACGACCGATCGATTATCGACTACCACATGGGCCTCTCTTGTGAAGGGAAGCATGCTGCGCAAATCCTGCAGAGAGCGTTATGGAAACGGCGGCTCTTTGAGAAAGATCAGCTGCCCGTGGTTCGTACCGATAACGGCCCGCAATTTATCAGCCATGCTTTTGAAGAAGCATGCCTGGAGTATTGTGTAGAACATGAACGTATTCCTCCGAAAACGCCGAATAAAAATGCGCATATCGAAGCATTTCATGCCATTTTAGAACAAGAGTGTCTCTCCAGGCATGAATTTGAGAGTTATCAGGATGCATACCGTATCGTATCTGACTATCTCTTGTTTTATAATCAGCGGCGGATCCATGGAAGTTTGTATGATCTATCCCCGCAGGAATTTCATCAAGCTATGCATCAGCAAGCCGTAAAACCGCTTGTGATTAAGGTATGATGGATAAAGCCCTTTACATGGAGGGGCGGGCATGATAGGCTTGTTAGCCTCGCGATGCATGTGTTATCCGCATCGCCCTATCGCGAAAAATCATGCCCGCTGGAGGCTCCATGTCAAGGGCGACAACGAGCGACAACGACGTAAATCAATGAGAAATTACGCAATCGTGTGAATAAGGGTGTAAGACTCTAAAGTTACGGGTTTAAACCGAAAAAGCTTGAAGACCTTTCGAGCGAACAACGTAAATCTGAGCGTCTGGAACGAGAAAGACCCGTTTTGGAGGCTTTTTGGGTATGGATCGATTCCACCAAAGGTAAGGTGCTGCCCAAATCCAAACTAGGTGAAGCCTTGACCTATGCCCTAAATCATAAGGGAGAGTTTATGAATTATCTTCAGGATGGCAACTGCTCCATATCCAACAACCTTGCCGAAAACAGTATTCGACCCTTTACAATTGGAAGGAAAAACTGGCTCTTTAGCGGAAGTCCGAAAGGAGCTTCGGCGAGTGCCGCCGTTTACAGCTCATCGAAAGTGCTAAGGCAAATGGTCTTAATCCGTTTAAATATCTTCAATTCATCTTCAGCCAATTGCCGGGGGTTCAGTTTGGACAGCATCCGGAGTTTCTTGAAGATTACCTTCCCTGGAGCCCAGAAGTCCAAGAAGCCTGCCAATAGAGCAAAGCTCTGTTCACTCGAGTTTTGCTCTTTTTTCTATCCACCGAGTTATTTGACGCTTACGTTAAATAAACTTCTGGTAAGAGTCATTAGCCGTTCCTGCGTTGTATAGTTAAACTCCATCGCCTATTTAACAATAGCTTCTTTTCCTAGGTTTATCAGGATCGGCCTAAGCTTTCAAATGAAAGGGGGCCATAATCCCGTGTCATCATCAAAAAAGCTACTCTACACGTGAGGGAAACCAGCTTGAACAAAGACGCCGCGGGTAATTTTCCAATCACCACTGTCTCATTCTTTAACATTTAAGTAAAAACACGTATTCTCTTTTAATCAAAAGAAAGGATCATTTTGTACACCAGAGGCAAACCCTTCGGATTAGTTCTCAATTAGGAGAAAATATCTCCATATTGCTCCATTAATTTTTCCAAGTCTTTACCGTTAGTCTCATCTAATTGCTGGATGTTATCTGTTTGAATTGTGCTCATTTCCTCATCATTCTCATTAATGACATAAACTAGCTTCGTACTATGCAACGCTTTAAGCAGCTGCTTTTCATCCTTGAGATTTAATGCCTCAATATATACGTCCGTTTTTTCTTTCAATTGATCGAAAAGCTTGGACAATTCTTTATTTTTATTCCTATATTTTTCTTTTTGTTCTGTAAGCTTGCGAACTTGATCCTGAAGCTTCTTGATTTGGAATTCCGCGTCGATAGTTTGGTCATATAATTTCTTTTGATTTTCTTGAAGCTGGGTCAAATAAAATGTCAGCTGCTGCGCGTTGCCTAAATTGTTTTTTACAAACTCTTTGATATTTAAGGTGGTAAATAAGTTATTATTAGCGGTATACATAATATCGCTGCTTTTTAATGTTTGATTATACTCCTCTACCATCTTATTAATCTCTTCATTTCGGGCAAAGTGGTAATACCTAATGTTAGAGATCCCTAAGTCTTGGCTTGCATATGCAGCCAGGTTACTGAAAGTCAGCCGCATTACTTTATGTTTATTATCTTTAAAAAATTTATGAAGGATCTCTTTTAGTTCATTTGTATCAAAAATGGATGTTCGAGCCATCATTCAACTTCCTTACATGACATATTTACTTAATAATAGCGCATTTTGATTCGCGAGACTTTTAATCTTGTTAATGATTACACCATAATCTTCCGAAAAATTTTTCGATCTTTTGAATTGCTTGACTAATTCTTGTAACGCGTCGATTTCAGTCGCTAATTTTTCTTCATTACTGTTAATACGTTGCAAAATGCCTTGATTGTTAGTAGTAGATGAACGCCGGAAGAATCTACATATTGCACAGTCGTTATTATTTTTCAAACACTCCTCAAATCCTTCAGAAGGATTAATACATCTGCCGCCTGTTACTTCACGATACCTCACTTCTTGTTTTTCAATGGCTGTACGATAAGCATATTCGTGATTAAAGGAATTCATATGTATTATAGAAATCCCCATTTTCTCACGATTTTTTAACGCCATTCTTTTGGCCATGCTGTAGGTAAAACATTTCACAAAGCTGCCCACATGGTTGTAGTAATGGTAACTGCTATCAACGGATCCATGCCGGGCAATCTCCTTTATCATAATCGGTTCAATATCATTCAATACTAAATTAATAAACGCGTAATGCCTTGTGTCCATCGGACTGATGAGTTCTATTTGATAAGGCTGCAACTCGTTACCGTTATTTTTCGGTATCACCTGATAATTAAATTTATTTTGTAGCACATTAACATAAAACTGCTGAATAATCTTTCTGAGATGATATTCATTAAATTGCTCTAATATTTTTGTATTCTTGAAAGTAGATTTTTTATCTTCCAGACATTTAAAATAAGATCGATGAGATAACAGAAACTGCCTTTTTCCAATAATCTGATAATCACGGTCATAGAAATTTTCCATTGAATCATAATGGTCTACAATTGCCTTATAATTTTGTATTAAAAGATAAAGCTCCTCGTCAATTCTTATCTCGTGATCTTCATAGTCATCTTTAATTTTATGAGATACCGCAGGCACGTTTCCCTTCAATAAGGTTCTTTTTAAAGTCAGAAAATACTTATCATCATCTTTCCTTGTACAATCATAAGGCGTTAGACAGAATTCAGTAGTTCGTAAAGGAATTTTTGTAGTTATTTCCCACCAAATTTTTAATGGATAATACTTTTCTTTTTCATCCTGGTCGCATATATCCCAATACCAGTCTATTGCTTCACCCAAGCGAAAAATACTTTGGAAATCCTCCAGCTTTCTTTGGCGGTCAAACCTATTTTCTTCAGCTGATATGCAATAAGACTCATAATGATAATTTATGATTTCGATACATGTTTCATCTACGTTTAGATTATAAAAATCCAGGAATTCTAATACATTATAGTAATATCTAACGTAAGGTTGATTCTCGCTATTCATGAGTGATTGAAGTTGTGTTAAATTGATGTAGTGCGTTTTCTCTAATATATTTTTAATCGCTATTTGAATTAAATATATGGTTTCCATTGCTGAAGAACCGAGCTTGTATAGAACAAACGTCTTCAGAGAATTCACTAAATCAATATATAGACCAATATCCCGATTCTTTGATTCCTGGGAGAATACAATTTCATTAAGCCCAAAATCCATTTTTCTAATTCTCTTCTCGTTGCTCACTTCCCAGACTAAATCATCGAAATGTTCATTAAGTATGATATTTTTGACTTATACTCATTAAAGAGTAAATAGACTTCGTTAAAATCAATTTCTGTGAATTCTTTAACTTGAACACTTGAAATATTTGCTCCGTCAAGCTTTTTCTCGATTATTAGCATGACTTCACCTCTGAAATTGCAATCGATTATTAGTCCCTAATTTTAAAATTTTATTTTAATTTCAACTAAGTTTATAAAAGCAGATACCCTTTCTCGACCAAAGAGATTCACCGCCTCCTGAAGAATGGGTAAATATGCATTCAGCAATGCATATGAAAATCTCTGTCTATCGAACTCAAACACGGCTGTTTCAATGTTTGTTAGAACTTGAGATATTAGATCCCTAAACTGTAAAAGAAAGTACATCTCGGGAATCAAATATTCGCATCCAACACAATCCGTCCTAGTTGGATAAATGCATTTCGACCTATCAACAGACTTTAATAAGCATTGTGAATGTTCCATTTTAGAGGGTGCTTCACCTAATGATATTTTCCTTAGCATTTCCATCATTGCTTCTTTTGGAGTCACCAATAGTTCTTTAATCACAGCAGCTACTCTTGATTGATTATCAACAACACCTTTAACCAACCACTCAAGCATATACGGTTTGATCGGCAACAATTCTGAAATTTGCTCATTTTGTTCCAGCATATCTTTTTTTACAAATAGTTCCCCGCCGATTAATTTCAACATGAGATACGGAAGAAAACCAAATGTCCCTCGTTCGCAAAGAGCGAAGGTTATCCGATCAACATCATTGCTTTTATTGATATGTTCCAAGTAGACTTGGGTTGTACTCGCAATACCTCTTTTATCGGGTTTATGGCTTCGAATAATTGAGGCAAGATAGTAACCCATTCCCCATCCCTGATCTTGACTTGTGGTTTGCACAATATTTAGGTAGGTTTTCACTGCTCTGCTGTTCATAAAATGACCTTCACCGAAAATTTCACGATATGGTTCACTAAAAAAATTTATATGTGAGTTTTTCCGTCCGGCTCTTTCCGTAAGCAAAGTCTTCTTTTTTTCAATTCTCCGATGAGCCTCACATAAAGCTATGAGCATTCCTATGACTGGCACATAGCTGTCTTCAACTACCACCTTCAATGGCTGATTACTTTTTCTCTTTGTTTTTTGAGGTTTTCTTTGGAAGGCCTTAACAATCCTCATCATTTCATTAATGATTAATTGAGCCATTTCTTTTGAGAATTTCCCTTCTCTAATGCTCTGTATTAGCTCATATTCATTCATGCTCAGCACAGTTTCTAATGATAAGGACGGCAATGCAAGAAGATCACTGTGCCTCCAACCGACAACATAATGCAACGAGCAATAGAGCCAGGTCATAGCGTAGCCTCTTACGTTTAGCGCTTTTTCCAGATAAATAGGGTAATGCTCATGATGTATATTAAAAACAAGAAATCCAAAATCTAGCCACTGTTCAATCGAGTAAGGCTGGACTTCCTCTTCATTGGTACCTTTATGAATTTTGAACTGATTTGTATATCGCGTACTTAAAGTACGGTTACAAAAATTAAGAAAGCGTGACATTTCATCTTTAGCAGTATTCGTATCCACCGTGTCCAAGAGGTTCATCAATTCATTATTATCATAATCAAATATTTCTTTTTTTAGAGTTCCAAAGGTTTCTGTGTAAATGGATACTAAAGCATTTACCAACACAATTCCGTTAGTTACTGCATTAAATCTTTCGACCACGAAATCTTCGTAAGCCTCAATCGTTCTGGGGACATGACTATGTTTAATATTTTGGATAAGGAATTTATATTTTTTGTATGGGCTGCTTGTTTTAAGAGTTAATTCATTTTCAAAATGTTTTTTTATCTTTGGTACATCTTTCTGGAAAATGATATTCGCATGTCCAAAGGGATGTTTTCCTGGAGGAATATACTCAACTCCCAATTTTTCTAAGACTCTGATGATTTTTTTATCCGACCAGTCTCCATGATCTGTTTTCAAATTTAATTGTTCAACTAGCTCATTTAGCGTAATCGTCTCTTTTTCCAGCTTATATATGTAGTCCACTTTGGATTTCTCTAAATATAATAACTTACCAACTCTGATTGCATTAACAAATTTGGCAATGGTATCAACCCTTCTGCCAAACATTTGCGCAACTTCTTTGTTGGTATAATATTCTTCCGGGTTATTCACTCTATCCCAGAGTTCATAGAATTCCAAAAATTTGTTTTCATCAGAACACTTTATGTAAATATCATCGAATTTTTCATTAGTAAACCAATCCACATTTTGATATTCAGCAACGTATATTGTATGCCGCGCAACATCCTGAAAGCTGGAGAAGCCTTTAGCATGATATTTGTTTATATAACAATCTCGTAAAAAATCAAAATTCAAATAACCATTTACATCACTAATAAATTTTATCTCTGCACCGGGTTTAATCCATTGTTTAATCGAGTCATACTTTCTTCTTCTGTATTTTTGATCAATGTAATCAAATAAACCCCTAAGATCAGATCTGAGAATTCTTCTTATATCCCATGAATCAATAGGATTCACAAATTTGGGAATAGGGTATCTATCAATGAAGTTTCTCAGAGTATTAAGGGTGATATCCGAAAACCTGTCATCTTGCTGAGCCAGTTTGAATAATTCTTTTATCCCGTAGGTTTGTTCCAAAAGATTTGATATAGCGTCAATTTCTTCATACGGGAATAATTTTCTCGTTTTCGAACCAAACGGAATTAATATAGGATGTAAAATTTGTTTTTCGACAGCTGCCTCAACAGTTTTGAAAGTAATCTTTAATTTGGCGCATACTTCATCGATGGAGTAATAATTTTCATACATACCTTCACCTATTACCTCTTCTTAGAGTTCAATAAGTTTTAAACTTTAGCTCTAGTGAGAATACAACCAAATCCACTACTCTAAATTAAATGGTTACAAATTTTTACTGTAAGGGCTGATTATGATAATTTCAAAAGTTATATTTTCAAATGAAACAATTTCCTATTCATACCAGCCACTATACGTCTTGGGCACATTACTAGGTTTGATAGAAATAGCATGTAGCCCTTCCTGTCGCCTGCTTGCTGCTAAGCTAATTTCGTCCGTTGATTGTATTGAATCAACAGAGATCCTTTCGCATTTTGCAGAGACTCCTGCCACATGAGTTTGTCCAACAATTAGAATGCCATCATCAATAATCGAATTTACTCCTAGCTTGTTCGCTAAAACCTGAACCTTGTGACTTTTGCCCGTCCCGCTTTTACCATATAATCCATAGATCTTCATAAAGTTATTTACCTTTCAAAATCTATTTTTTAACCCGGACAAACAATCAATTGACAGGTAAACTTCAATTGACCCGCGATAATACATTCTACTCCGTGGTATTATCTTTATTTCCGATTTTGACTTTGTTTTCTCTCATTATGGAGGACTAGCTTAGAGCTAGTCTATCTCAATACTAACTGGATGGGAATTGTACTTTGATCTTAATAGCATACGATATATAAGAAGCGCTCTCCTTAGCCCATCCATTTTGCCTTTCAAATAGGCATTATCCGGAACATCATTAAGCTCTTTTTCGAGACAAATAATCTCCTTTTCTAGCTGTATTATAAAATCGTCCGAAATTCCAGAATCAGCTTTCTTCATACACTTCTTCCTTCCGAACTTATTTTACGTTATAACTAACAATTACCCTTATCTACTAAGATCTTCATAAACCTTCTTTTGAATAAAAGAAATTTTATCGTCAATTAACGGATGGTGGGATAGATATATAATTGCCGTTTCTAACGAGCTATCTCCTCTCCAATAAGCAATCTCGACTGGACTTCGCGTTTGCTCTAACTCTGATATAAACTGTGTGAAAAAATGCCTCAGCACATGCGTATTCATTCTGCCGCTCATCAATAAATTTGCTTCACTAAGTGACAAGAAGTCGCCGTTATTTAGTAATCTCTCAATCAATAATTTAACTAACCTTGTAAATTTATTTTCATAATCTTGAGATGTCATCGCTTCACCATAGCGGTTAAGAAATAAAGCTCCAAACGGATTTTTTACATGTTCAATTAACTTCAAATGCTGGTTGTAAATTTCCTGAAACATGGATAGGAAGACAGGATGTACTGGTTGTATTCTTCGTTTCTTGATTCCACCTGTAATTATGCCATCTGTACGCAATTGAGTGACTTCCTTCAGGTTAATACTAAACCAACCGATATCCAGTCCGTACATACTGTATTGAATTTTGTCTTGTGAAACATTACATACTTCTCCTCGTCTTAAACCCGCAAATGCCTGTAAACATAACGCTAATTTGAGCTGTGGATAATGAATGTCACAAAGAGTAAGAAGCTCTGAGAAAACAAAGCTGGAAATTGACTTTATTCGTTCCGGTGGTGATGCAGTTATGCTAGAATAATCAACTTGAAACAGGGTGTATATATATCCTGTTCTCGTTTGAATTTCTGTTTCACATTGCCATACTGCTTGGAATAGGATACCTTCACATGAACATCCTCTTTTTGCACAAATTCCATGTCCTTACATTCCTTCAATAAAAACCGATAAAATTTATTAAGCACCCGCTCTACTTTTTCAACCGTTTGCCGAGTCTTTTGGTCGTTCCCAATTCTTCCATCCTTTAAATCCCTAAGATACTCATTCCCATGCTTTATATCTAAGTCCGTTATTTTTCGAATACGGTAAACCTTATACTTTTCAAAAAACACATAGTTCAGAAAAGATACGATAACTTTGGCGTGATAATCCAATGTCTCAATCCTTGTTTTACCTAACCCTTCAAAGTAAAAATATCGAGTATATCCACTTACTTTAAACTTCTTATTTTTGGTGTTTTCCACAGTAATAAACATATAATTTTTTACATTTCCACGTTCATCTATAATCGTTAGCTTGCGTTTACCGAACCTAATGCTTTTAATCTTTTCCGTCCAATCTCTGTGAATAGAAAAGGGAACTACATTATCCACCAGTAATCCTCCGTCTAAGACCAAGTCTCCCGCGCTTTCGCTTGGGCTACACCCTCACCCTTTAATTAAGCATTATGAATCCATTTCGTTTAAGTGACTTAATCATTATGTATAATAAATTATAAGTTCTACGTTTATTCGTATATTCCTCTTAGAAATATAAACAAAATAAAAAACAGTCCTCGATACTATATAAATATAGCATCGAGGACTGTTTTTTATTGTTTGTTTTCGTTTAACTAATTTCGTCTTTATACATAGGGTTATGTTGTGGATGAACACGGCAATCATGCCGACGACAAACCAGCTCCAGCCCTTGACCTTCCACACAAGCCGGGCCATTCCCGCAAGCAGGGCCGCAAAAACCGGCACCAGAAAGACCGAGTGGGTCAATCCCCTATGCCACATCTGATAGCGCCCCGCCGTATCCCACCAAGCGGAGATCACATCAATATCGGGAATTTGCGAGCCCGTTACGGTCGTGAACAGGAGCGCCTGCTTCTCCCTGCGGGTCATGCGGGATTTATCTACAGCGCCATAAAGCGTTAAACCGAACAGTGTATGTGTAATGGTATCCATCCAGCTGTCTCTCTCCCTCTTGATTGACTGAAAATCCACTTACTTAAGTATAGCTTATGTACGGTTTTGGAGACAAACTGTAAGAGCACCTGGCATTTCGTTATGAAGCCTCGATGAAGCAAAAAAATACCGCCCGGCTTAAAAGCCGAACGGCCATTTTGTCTTCACTGCAGTACGTTTGAATGGTGAAGGTAAACGTAAACCCCTGACCTAAGACCGATAGTCTCATGCAAACAATCCAACAAATGAAAATCTCTGGTATTATTCCTTGCGGTATATCCGTTAAATAAAGCGAAGCTTTGACAAAAAAACTAAAGCGACCCTATTAGTCTTATCCATCCGATCATAGATAGCCACAGCGGAATACTGAGCATGACTCCGATAAGCAAACCGACAGGCAATCTCCCCTCCATGGCTTCCAGCCTCCTTTGGGACTGCAATCGCTTACATTAATATTATATGCTGAAATATTGTTATTTTACATATATTTTTCAGAATTTTAAAAAAATTTTTTACACCGACAAAAACACAATTTGGCTGAAGACAAACTATTTCTCCGCTTTTTAGAGTAAAATAAATAATAAAAGCTTCGTATATGCCTTAAGGAGTTGGGAGTTATGTTATTCGTCAGCCCGACATGGGGTACCGTTTCCATTGATGAAATGGTATCGCAGCTTCAAGTTTACGTTAAGGAAGACCCGGATGCAAAATACAAGCTTGTCATCGGTACCGATTCGCACACCACGAAGCGTTCGACGACCCTGGTTACCGCACTGATCATTCATCGGATCGGCAAGGGTGCCCGTTTCTTCTACCGCAAGCTGAACAGCCGGCCGCTTCACGACCTGCGCTCGCGGATTTATCGGGAAACTGAGCTTAGCCTGGAGCTGGTGGAGCATCTGAATAAGAACGGCATGGGCGAGCTTCTGCTCGCATGGCCTCTCGAGATCCATATCGACATCGGTCAAAAAGGAGAGACCAAAGTGTTGATCCAGGAAATTTGCGGCTGGGTCACCTCCGTGGGGTACGAAGCACGAATCAAGCCGTTATCCTTCGGCGCCAGTTCAGTGGCCGACCGGTTTGCCGAGTGAGAACGTTAAAATAAGTATAAAAACATGAGTCCGAGCGCTTGATATTCGGTCGAAGAATCGCTATAACTTACTATAGGCTTTATTTTCTTCCAACCCTCTGAAGGAGATTCTTCATGACCAAAAATATATTCGCCGCGCTGCTGCTCGCGGCTGTCTTGATCAGCGCATTCGACACGTGGGGCCCCAAGCTGACGGAAAGCTACAGCGACCAAGTCACCGTTCTGATGTACCACCATGTGCACGATACGGACCAAAGCTCAAGCACCGTGTCCAGCACGCTTTTTCGCGACCAGCTAAGCTTTCTTCAATCCAAGGGGTACCGCTTCATCTCATTAAGCGAGTTTGAGAAATTTTACGAGGGCGCTCCGGTTCCTGATAAGGCAGTGCTTGTCACATTCGACGACGGGTACCGAAGCTTCTACGACTATGCCTATCCCGTCCTGAAAGAGCTGGATATCCCGGCCGTAAATTTCATTATTACTGCGGATTTGGACGATCCGACGGCTCCCATGATTCCAACGCTTTCCAGAGAGCAGATTCGGGAAATGCTGAGTTATCGCAAGGACATGTTCGATTTTCAATGCCATTCTGACAACCTCCATTTTAAAAAGGACAACCTTGCCGCACTGACCGGCAGACTCGACGGTGAGACGGAGGAACAATACAATGAGCGAATACAGAGCGACAGCCAGGCTTGCGTTCAGAAGCTGAACGAGCTGTATGGCGGCAGCCGTACAGTAAACGCCTATGCGTATCCGTTCGGAATTTTCTCCAAGACCGCTCAACAATGGATTAGCGAAGCCGGAATCCGCTATGCCTTTACGATCGTCAACGAAATGGCGACCCGTGCCAGCCATCCGCTGGAAATTCCAAGAATCAATGCGGGCAATCCGAAGATCAAGCCGGAGCTGCTCGACAAACAAATCATGCTTCGGATCGAGCGGGTCACCCACCTGCCTAAATAAAATACATGAATCAATCTTAAGCAAAAAGAGGTTGTCCCATAAGCAGATAAATCTGCTGAGGGGCATCCTCTTTTTAATCCAATTGATGAATTAATAAAAGCATCGCACTTACGACCGGCGTAACCACCATGCCGTATCGCAGGATAATTCGCGGAAGTCTTTTGGTCAGCTTTGCACCGATATATGAACCCACTATCGTACCTAGAGCGACCTTCAAAAATAATGATGAATCGAAGAATCCATTTTGCATAAATCCCAGAGAGGCCGCTAATGAAATGGGTATTAACACCAGCATGGTTGTGCCGGCAGCCGCAAACATTGGATAGCCAAGCCATTTCAGGAGGGAAAGTTGAATAAAAGGAGCTGCCCCTATGCCAAACGTTCCCGAAATCATTCCGTTTCCCAAACCGATGATGGACGATCTTAATGGATATAATTGTACCTCTTCCGCGGCAGAAGGCTCCAAATTCAACCTTGTTTTTAACCATATCATTAACCCCGATAAAACCAATGCGGTTACCGTGAAATACATTAATATTTCCGGGTCAATGATTTTGGTTATGCGAGTACCCACATAAGAGCCGACGGATCCGAAAAAGCCAATAAAAAGACCTTGTTTCAGGATCAAATTCCCTTCCCGAAAATGACTCCAGCTCCCTGTCAAAACACTTAAAAACATCACGGCAGCCGCTGTTCCCAGAGCATGGTAGATAGGGATGTCAAAGAAGGTTACCAGCACCGCAATAATAAACCCGGATCCCCCCGCTCCAATAAATCCCAGCACAACTCCTAAAACAAACATGGTCACAATGATCATCATATGACTTTATTAACAAGATCAGGCGATTGTTTGTGCCAATCCGATTCCAGCTGAAACAAATGGCCTACATCAATCAGTTTCTGTTCCTGCATTGGAGCAGCGATGAGCTGCATGCCTAGAGGGAGGTTTTTATCCTTTAAAAATCCAACCGGCAGCGTTAAGGTCGGCACACCTGCATTGGTGAATGGCAAATTATAAGCGGGCGAACCCGTTTCTTTAATTCCTTCGGGAGCCGGCGACGGTGTCGCAGGAGTGACCAATAGATCGACATCTTTGAATACATCGCATAACTCCTGGCGAAATACAGAACGGATACGTTGGGCCTTTAAGTAATCAATTGCTTTAATTTGTAATCCTTCACGAATAAATTGCTGCAAATAGGCATGAAAACGGGATGGGTCTTTAGCATACTGATCGGCATGATAACTTGCTGTTTCACATTTCATAACGATATGGTGGGCTGCATTGCCCGCCTCCAAGCTTTTGGGCAGGCGGACGGGAACGGTTTTGATTCCCAATGATTGCAGCAAATAAACCGCATTCTCAATCGCCGCCGCCATTTCAGAATCCGCATCCTGAAAATAGGAATCGACGACAATTCCGACCGTATAATCCTTATTGGTTTGCACTTTCAATGCTTGCTTAGGCAAAGTCCAAGTGGCCGTATCGTCTGGGTCAGGGCCTGACAGCACATTGTAGACGTGAACTGCATCTTCCACCGTCTTCGTCAAAGCGCCAACATGGTCAAGGCTCCAGCTTGCGGGAATCACACCCGCTTTGCTTATTCGTCCGTACGTCGCCTTCAGGACGGTAAGCCCGTTGTAAGCCGCGGGACGAGATAACGATCCCGCAGTTTGCGTACCTAACGTCATCAATGCCATATTTGCCGCCAATGCGGCCGCTGAACCGGAGCTTGATCCACCCGGGGTATGATTTACATTCCATGGATTTCGGGTTTCAGGGGCTCCTCCCCAGTTGGCGAATTCCGTTGTCGTTGTTTTCCCAAGCAATACGGCATCTGCCTTTTGCAACCGATGAACGACTGTTGCATCAGTCTCAGGAACAAACCCTTTAAGTACGTTGGAGCCGGCTTCCGTCCGGATTCCTTTGGTATAAATAATATCCTTCGCCCCATAAGGAATGGCAAATAGCGGGGGAAGTTCTTCTATTGTCTTCATTTTCATTTCTAAAGCTTTTGCCTGTTCCATAGCGGTTTCCTGCTGAAAGGTAACCCACGCCTTTACATGCGGTTCCCATTTTTCAATGTGTTTGAAAAACAGAGAAATCAATTCAGTGGGTGAAATTTCCCTTTTTTTTAACATTTGATTCGTACTGGCAATCGTTAAATGCTGCAGCTGTGTCTTAATCAATGCCTACAACTCCTTTGGGCCCAAAAAGAGGGGTAATTTCTCTTTCGATTGGAAAGCTTCTGACTTTTTGGACTTCCTTTGAATAAGCATGATATACATCGACTTGAAGATGGTTTAACAGGTTCAACCGCTCTCTGGTCTCGCGTATAAGATTAGGATCCAACGTTACAGACATGATTTGCCAAGGATTTTCGTCAAGACCATCGCTTAAAGAATTACCCATGGGGTCAAATGCACAAGTCAAGCCAAAGAACTTCAATCCGGAACGGCCGACATTTGCAGCGCGCTCCTCTCCTGCGCGATTAATGCCTAGTACAAAAACCCCGTTTTCTCTGGCTCTGGACTGACATTCGGCAAGCCATGCTTTCTTTCTGTCGTCTCCGGAAGCCGCGGTGGGTATTACAATCAAATCTGCCCCCTGTAAAGCAAGCGCCCTGGCGGCTTCCGGAAATGAACGGTCGAAACAAATTAATATTCCCACTTTATAGCCATTCACATCAAACACCGGGAAATGAGTGCCCCTATTAAAATAATAGGTTTCGTCCGTCGTGAAGGTGGGAAGGGTTAGCTTCGGAATATGCGTTTTCCGATAATATCCTTGCAATTCGCCATAATTTGAAATGACGATGGCCGTGTTAAAATAACGCGTTCCATCCTTCTCTTGTGCTTTTTCAAAAATGGTAGCGATAATATGAACATTATTTTCTTTTGCTTTTTTGGAAAAATAGGAGAAGGTTGGACCATCCGCCGGCTCCGCCAGCTCAAAGAACGTTTCACTGCCTGTTGTACAAAAATAAGGAACGGTCATAAGTTCAGGAAATACAATCAGATCGGGTTTCCTGTCTTCCTGCAAGGTCTGGTCGAATAGAGCGGACAACCGCTCCATTCGATGATTGTACGCATCACCGTCCCGGTACGGTCCAATCTGCAATCCTGCCACTTGAAAAGTCATAGGGTTTCATTCTCCTGTCTATTCATTCGGGATAAAACTGGCATCCACAATATCTTCATACTTCATATCCGTCTTGATGTTGCCCACAAATTTCTGCATATCGATAGCAACTTTAAAGGCCTCTTCCGTGATGTTGGCGTTCGGCGGATACACATTGCTGTCGATCATACGCTGTACAGCATTGTCTACTACTTCGCCATCTAATTCGGGAAATTCTGCCCGCGCCACTTTTTTTGCAATTTCGGGGTTTTGGTGAATGAATTTCAGCGACTCATCCATTGACTTCACAAAGCGTTTGACCAAGTCGGGATTTTTTTCCATTAACTGAATGGACGTATTAAATGTGGAGAAGGCATACTCGGGATATTCTTCCGTAAAGTTATAAATTAATTGAAGTCCTTGAGATAAACCTTGTTCAACCTGCGGCTGATAAGCAACAGCGATATCCGCCTGCCCTGCCAGGACAGGCCCTAGCTCAGAGCCATTTTGCACTTCCGTCACCGTTACATCCTTTGTAAAATCAAGACCATGATCGCGTAACAGCCGTTTCAGCAATGTATTGGAGGTTCCGGGCGCCAAACCGACGACAATCCGCTTTCCCCGTAAGTCTTCAGGAGAGTTAAACGCTACATTTTTATTGGCAAGAATCCATACAGGAGCACTATTGGCAACGGCACTTACCGCCTTGGCATGACCGCCCTTTTCCTTTGCAAACCCGACATGCTCCGGTCCATGTACGGAAAATTGGGCTTCACCGGCTAAAACAGAGGCCAGGGCGGTCGGTCCTGTACCGGCAGAACGGATATTCGAAATTTTGATATGATTATTTTCAAATAATCCCTCTTTGTTCGCAACGTACAGCGGCAAGTAAAGGAGCGTGTGAAACGCTTCTGTCACAAGCACTGTATCCATTTCCTTGTTGGCATCGGATTTCGCCGGATCCGGTGCTTCCGCCGCATTCGTCGATGGTGCAGGAGAAGCCGAATTTCCGGATGAACAGGCTCCAAGAGCGGCCACAAGAATCGAAAGGATAAGAATTAAAAACGGTTTTTTCATGGTATGGTTCCTCCCGCACAGTTGAAAGTTATTTTGTCTTTTCTAATTCAGCTTGTTCCCATGGAAGCAATTTGGATTGCAGCTTCGTCACGATGGCATACAGCAGGATCGCTACAAGCATCAGCGTCAAAACCCCAACCCATACCACATTCAAATTGAAGAGGTTCCCGGCAACAAAAATCATTCTGCCCAGCCCCTTATCCGATGAAATAAATTCACCCCCGATAACAGAAATCAAAGCAAAGCCGATATTCAAACGAAATGCGGAAATTATCCATGGCAGTGTCGATGGAATGACCACTTTCCGGAATATTTGCCCCTTCGTGGCGCCCAGCGATTTCATTAAATGAATGAGACTGGAATCGATTTGATGGGTACCTTGGTACGCCGATAGAAGCGCAACAATGAAGGTGGCAATGGTCGCCAATGCCATTTTTGAAAAGATGCCCGAGCCGAACCAAATGATAATCATGGGGGCAAGCGCGATTTTGGGCAGGCCATTCAAAGCTACAACAAACGGATCAATAACTTTGGCAGCCCTCTCGGAATACCATAGTAGAAGCCCTACGCCAGAACCTAATAAGCTCCCGATAATAAAACCCGTAATCGTCCCGTACAAAGTGGCTATCGTATCCGTGAACAGCTGCCCCGATTGGATGAGTCGAATGGCTTCGCTCCATATGCCTTGCGGAGAACCCATTAAGAAAGCATTGACGAATTGGAACCGAACGGCAAGCTCCCATAATCCCACGATGGCCAGTATAATGAGTATGCGATAAAAATTGAGAATCAGAAAAGGGCTGCGTGTTTTCTTTTTTCTTTTGGTTTTACATACACTGTTGAAATGCTTTCCTTTTTTACTCCCGTTTCCAGTGTGGCCATCAAGATTCCCTCCCTATTTGAATATCCAAATCAGCCCATATTTGGTCAAAATACGAATTATAACGCGGATCTGTCCTTGCCTTCATGGCCGAACCGTACTCCTGGGCAAGTCCTACATCATATACTTTTTTACAAAGGTGGGGCGTTGGCTCATAACGGCTACCCGGTCAGACATCGCGATGGCTTCACCAATATCATGAGTAATTAAAACAACGGTTTTATCATAATCCCTCAGAATCGTTAAGATTTCTTCCTCAAGCACAAGCCGCGTCTGATAATCTAATGCGGAAAAGGGTTCATCCAACAAAATAATGTCGGGGTTGATGACGAGCGTCCGGATTAATGCCACTCTTTGTTTCATACCGCCAGAGAGTGTGGCAGGGTAGGCGTGTGCAAAATCGGCTAAACCGTATTTGGCCAAATATTCCAAAGCTAGCTCTTCCCGTTCCTTTCTGGATCTTCCTTTCACTTCAAGTCCAAGACTTACGTTTTCGATTACTGTTCGCCAAGGAAACAACAAATCTTTTTGCATCATATAGCCGACATGCCCCGTGGATGATGAAACATCATGTCCGTGAACACTGACCTGGCCTTCCGAAGGTTCGAGCAAACCGGCAATGATGTTAAACATCGTACTTTTCCCGCAGCCGCTCGGTCCAACAATGCTGATAAATTCCTTATCCTTAATCTCAAGCGTGATATCTTTGATTACCTGAACCATATTTCCCTCTTGATCATAAAACCATTTCTTGACTCCTTGTAATGCAATGGCGCTTTTCGTTTTTACATTCTCATTCCGGCTCTCAACAAAATTCAGGACCATTGATCTTCCCCTCCAAGTTGTTAAGTTGTCTTTACAACTATCACTAAAAAAATAATGGATGGTTCAGCATGTTTTTGTTAATTTTTATTACATATATTGATACATTATACTTGAAACACCGTTTATATATGCCCTAATTATAATATCAATTGCATTTTTTGTAAACATATTTGTAATAAATAATGACATAAATTATTAAGTTAAACTTATGATCGTATATTTATGTTATATTTATTAACATGAGAATCCGAGAAATGTATCTTATTCGTTATTCGCCGGTATATTCGTAAAATGAACATTCGATTCAAGCCGTATTTGATCGATTTCAAAGCTAAAATGTGAGCCAAGGTAGACAATCTTCACTTTTTCTATCGGCTGATTATTTGTTGTGTATACCACCCCTTTCCACAGCATCAACGGCGTTCCAGCTTTGACGAGCAGAAGTTCCGCTTCTTCTTTCGTAGCCGCAACGGCTTGGAATTTTTGCTTGGAGTGGCTGGGGAAGTGATTCGATTTAGCCAGCATTTCATACAACCCATAATTCTCCAGGTCCTTATTCATTAATTCGGGATCAAACGCTTTGGGGATAATGGAGGTTCGAATGGCCAGAGGTGTTCCATTTGCCAATCTTAAACGAACGATTTCAAATACCGGACTGTCCGGCTCTATATTCAATTCATTTGCCAATGGAACGGAGGCGTTATATTGCTTTTTGGAAATCATCTTTGCGCTATGGTTTAGTCCGATCATTTCCATATCCTCGCCGAATGTGCGCAATATGGACGCTTTTCCCGTAAACATCGGGCGGGCAACGTAGGTTCCCAACCCCCTCCTTTTTTCCAAATAACCCTCTTGTACCAGTTCGGCAAGCGCTTGTCTGACGGTCGGGCGGCTAATTTCATGCATTTCCGAAAGCCGATGCTCCGTCGGAATTTTCTCGCCGCTTTTAAATTTTTTCGTTTCAATCTGGGTAATAATCCATTCTTTTAATTGTATATAAAGCGGCAGTCTATTATGTTGATGAATCATCCGTCATCCCTCTTTTGTTTACTTAATGGAGTTTTGCCGTATTCCAATGTTTTTCTGCAGATAAATTCAACAAAAGTGCCTTAAAACCCTTGCGGGATAAAGAATTTTTGATAATGAAGCCGACCTTAAGCGGAACATCGCAGCACACGGAAATATGACAGCAAACAAAAACCGTGATACCCGCTTCCAACGGGCTCACGGTTCATTTTATTGCCGGGAGTCTCCAAAGCCATGTAAACCCGGAGTCTCTTACCGGTCAACGGTTGTCTACCTTTTCCGGATACAGGTCATGATTCAGCAAGCGGTGCTCCGCCATTTGCTCATACTTCGTTCCCGGCCGGCCGTAATTGCAGTACGGATCGATGGAGATTCCGCCGCGCGGAGTGAACTTGCCCCAAACTTCGATATACTTGGGATCCATCAGCTTGATCAGGTCGTTCATGATGATGTTCACGCAGTCCTCATGAAAATCGCCGTGATTGCGGAAGCTGAACAGGTACAGCTTGAGCGATTTGCTCTCTACCATCTTGCGGTCCGGAATATAACTGATATAGATGGTCGCGAAATCCGGCTGTCCTGTAATCGGACAAAGGCTCGTGAATTCGGGACAATTGAATTTTACAAAATAGTCGCGGTACGGATGCTTGTTATCGAACGATTCGAGCATCTCGGGCGCATAAGTCATCGGGTATCGGGTTTGCTGGCTGCCGAGCAGCGTCAGCTCCAGCTCGTCCTCTTTTCTTCCTGCCATAGGGCTGTAGCTCCTTTCAAGCTTGCTGATCTATTATTATAACGGATTTGCAGTAAGAAAGTAAGCGGGGGTTGGAGAACAAGCCAGAGCCGCATTACGCTTTGGAATCGGGAGTTTCCCGGTCGTGATCCCAAAACCGCTGCGAGCTGATGAATTCCTTCATATGCAATCGGGACGGCGTACCCAGTTTGACCTCCATGGCCTGCGTCCAATTCGTATCTTTGGCGCCGTTTGTTCGATCCAGCATATATTGCTTCATTGTCTCATCGTAGGCTTGAATCAGATTTTCATAATTCTCCGCCGAGTATACATCCTCATGCAAAACCGCCTCATAAGGCAGCCTCGGCCTGATCGAAGGGGATTGGTCCGGGTAGCCGAGACACATGCCGTACACCGGAATCACATATTCCGGCAGCTTCAGCAAAGCGGATACCTCCTTGATCTGGTTGCGGATTCCTCCAATATAGACGGCTCCGAGCCCCATGGATTCCGCGGCCACGACGGCGTTCTGGGCAGCCAGGGCTGTGTCTGTTATGGCGACAACCAGATTTTCCGTGGTACCGATATACCCTTCTCCCTCGGCAAACCCGCAGGCGGTTTTGAGCCGGTACAAGTCTGCGCACCAAACCAAAAATACGGGGCATTCCTCGACATAGGCTTGATTCCCCGCAAGTGCGGCCAGCCGGCTTCTTTTATCCCGGTCATTGATTTGAATCACACTATACGCCTGCATATTGCTGGATGTGGAGGCCATCTGGGCCGCACGGATAATCGTCACCAGCTGTTCCTTGGTGACAGGCTCCTGTTTAAATTTGCGTATGGACCGGTGATTCATCAGTTTATGAATGGCTTCATTCATGGACATTCCCTCTCCTTTGCTGCGATCGTTTAACGGCGCGGCATACCGAAACTCCCGCTCAGGCTGCCGCCACAGCTCAATCATATCCTCCATTACCACTTTACGATACTGACAAGCGTACTGCAAATTTTTAGGATGGCATTTGACGGATAAGAGCGATACAATGAACAATGATGAATCAAAAAGCACCCGTCATTTAGCATGCAGATTACGGTCGTTGATCATCCGTGGGACGGTCTGTCCTGCAAAAAATGCAACTTTTCCCGGTTTCTTATCGTCAAACCATATAGAACTGGACGCATGCCAACTCAGATATGCCAATGTGAGAAAGGATTTGTTTCTATTGAATTTACGTCTAACCGCCGCTGCCGCTCTGCTGCTGACTTGCATCGCTTTTACCGCTTCCGGCTGCGGAAACCCTTCTTCAGTCGAAGTCGGACAAGGAGAAACCGGCGGTGCTCCCGCTGCCCAAAACCCTGGCGATCCCCCCGCCGCGGTACCTTCCCAACCGGATGATACAGTAAAACAAGGAGGATCTTCGGAAACCGGGGGCGCTGCGAAGGAACCGACGAAACCGCCGGCAAACCTCCCGCCGTCAGGTAAGGGGGATGATTCTTCGATCCGGGTCATTGCGAATCCGGAAGACGTCGCTGTTCTTGTCAATAAAACGAACAAACTGCCGGAAAATTATAATCCGAAAGATCTGGTCGAACCGAACGTGCCTTTCATCTTTAAAGAAAAATCGGAGAAACGCATGCTCCGGAAAGAAGCCGCCTCGGCGCTTGAGGACTTATTCGATGCTGCCAAGAAGGACGACCTCCCGCTGGCCGGGGTTTCGGGCTACCGCTCCCATGCGACACAAAAAACGCTTTATAACAACTACGTCAAGCGCGATGGAGAAGCGGCCGCGAATAAGTACAGCGCCAAGCCGGGACACAGCGAGCACGAAACCGGACTTGCGATCGACGTCACCGGAAGCAGCGGCAAATGCCCGGCGCAGGACTGCTTTGGGGATACGAAGGAAGCCAAATGGCTGGCCGAGCATGCACCGGAATACGGCTTCATTATTCGTTATCCGAAAGGCAAGGAACCGATTACCGGCTATCAGTATGAGCCATGGCACCTGCGGTATGTCGGGAAGAATGCCGCCAAAGAAATCGCCAAGCAGGGCATCACGCTGGAGGAATACACCCACGGCGGGGTCCCGGTCTCCAATCCGAAATAAAGAAGTCCCGCTCTCCCCTATACGGAGGGCGGGACTTTGCTTATGCTTCCACGCGGGAAGATTCTGTTTTGGCTTATTGCTGTTGATTGGACTTGGGCCCTTTCCCCTGCTTATGCACCGGCTTTGAGCCGAAATCCGCTTGCTGTTGTGCAGGCTGGGCCTGGTTTGCTTGGGATTGCCCGCGGGGGGCTCCTCCTTGCTTGCCTTCGAAGTGCCGCGAAGACGTTCCGGACTTGGAGCTCCGCGGATGCTGTCCTTTGCCATTCGGAGGCTGGTTATTCCGGCGGCTTGCATCCCACGGCTGAACCTCGGACGGGGATTTCATTTGTGACAGGGCTTGTCCGGCCGGCCGCTGTTCCTGATCCCGCTGCTTATGCTCATCCGTCTCGGATTCTTTGGATTTCTCCGGCTCTCCGTCCTGCCAAATTCCGCTTTCCGGAACCGATTCGCCGGGATGGCCTTGAGGCTGCTTGTTTCCGACTTTTTCGAGAATAAAATAAGCGCAGCCGAAGTTGCAGTACTCATTCAAATAGTCGGGCAGTGTCGAGATAATCGTATCTTTGCTGCCCTTCGGATGATTATCCTTAAAAAAACCGCGGAGACGAAGCTGATTATAGCCCCAATCCCCGACAATATAATCGTAACGTTCCAGCACTTCGCTGTACCGGTCCCGGAACGCCTCAAAACGCCAGCCATTCTTGTGATCGACAATCACTTCATATGTTTTGCCCGATATATGAATCACGTTCTATGCCTCCTCACGATCTTACGACTGCCGCGTCAAGCTCTTACGACCGCTGCGCCGATTTCACTTGATCGTGCGCATGATATGAACTGCGTACGAGCGGACCGGATTCCACATGGCTAAAGCCGCGCTTCATCCCTTCTTCCTTCAGCTCGGCGAACTGCTCGGGCGTATAATATTGCATGACCGGCAAATGATTCACGCTGGGCTGCAGATATTGGCCAATCGTCATAATGTTGCAGTCCACCGCCCGCAAATCATCCATCGTTTGCAAAATCTCGTCCCATTCTTCACCTACACCCAGCATGATGCTCGATTTGGTTGGAATGTTTGGAGCGATTCGCTTCGAGCGCTCCAGAAGCTCGATCGAACGGCGGTATTTGGCCTTGGCCCGCACCCTGTCGGAAAGACGTTCCACCGTTTCCACATTATGGTTCAGTATATTCGGTCCGGCTTCGAGCACCGTGCGGAGCGCTTCTTCGTTTCCTTGAAAATCGGGGATCAGCACTTCCACACTGGCGAGCGGCAAGCGTTCTCGCAATGCGCGGATCGTAGCGGCAAAAATCGATGCCCCCCCGTCCTTCAAATCGTCCCGTGCCACGGATGTGACCACCACATGGCTGAGCCCCATCTGTTCGGCGGCTTCGGCCACACGCTCGGGCTCCTGAAGGTCGAGTTCCGTCGGCAAACCCGACGTTACCGCACAGAACCGGCAGGCTCGTGTGCATATGTCTCCAAGAATCATGAAGGTAGCGGTCCGGTTCGCCCAGCATTCGTGAATGTTCGGACACTTCGCCTCTTCGCACACCGTATGCAAAGTTTTCCCGCGCATCATATTTTTAATTCCTTGTAATTGTCACCGGTAGCCAGCTTGATCTTCAGCCAATCGGGTTTACGTTCTATTTGTCGAGTCGCCATAGAGCTTCCCCGCTTTCTTCAGAAAATAAATATCTTCAAGGAAAGTATACCACAAACCGGAATTTAACGCAGAAGGAAAAATAATCGTACGGTCGGATCAACTGCGCTTCGAATTACATTCCGCAGGAAATATGGTACACTAGGAAAAGGGTTGAATTTGGGAGGATAGTCTTTTCCGACATGATGAATACAGATCAGATTTTGAAGCTTGTAGCATCGGGAGATCTCGATATTGCCGATGCTAAACGTCTATTGGAGGAAGCGGGGGAAGGTCGGGGAATCTGGACTGAAGCCCTTCCTGTGGACGATTCCCTCGGGTATGCGCAGCTTGACCTTAAGAGAGAGGCAAGAACCGGCTTTCCCGAAGTTATTTTTGGCGAGGGAAAATCCGCGGAGCAGATTACCGCGATCTTCGAACGGCTCATGGCACATACGGACCGCGTGCTTGCGACGCGGGTCAGCGGGGAGAAGGCCGCATATGTTCTGGAACGCATACCCGCCGCGGCCTATCACGCCGATGCCCGGGCGATTTCCTGGCGGTCTAGAGATGCCCGGACAAATGAGGAAGACGGATACATCGCCGTCGTGTGCGCGGGTACATCGGACGTGCCTGTCGCCGAAGAAGCCGCCGTCACCGCCGAATGCATGGGCTGCCGCGTTGAGCGTGTTTACGATGTCGGCGTGGCCGGCATCCACCGGTTGTTCCGCCGGCTGCCGCTGATCCGCGGCGCCAGCGCCGTTGTGGTCGTCGCCGGCATGGAAGGCGCTCTTGCCAGCGTGGTCGGCGGTCTCGTTGCGGTTCCGATCATTGCGGTCCCGACAAGCATCGGCTACGGCGCAAGCTTTCAGGGCATGGCCGCGCTGCTGTCCATGCTGAACGCTTGTGCGCCAGGCATCTCCGTCGTCAATATCGATAACGGTTTCGGCGGCGGTTATAACGCTTCATTAATCCATTACAACCGGGTAAAGAGGGATAAAGAATGAAACTTTTGTATTTGGACTGCTTCTCCGGTATTAGCGGGGACATGACGCTCGGGGCGCTGGTGGATGCGGGGGCCGATCGCCATTACATAGAAGAGGAACTCCGCAAAATCAAGATCGAGCCCTTCACGCTGGAATGGAAGCGTGTAAATAAACGGGGGATCTCCGCGCTGAAGCTGGATGTTCTGCCGGATCCGAACACCCCTCCGAAGCATCATCGCCATTATTCGGAGATTGTGGAGCTGATCCATCGGTCAGGCTTCAACGAACGCGTGGTCAAGCTGAGTCTGTCCATCTTTGAAAAAATCGGCATAGCCGAAGCCAAGATCCATAATATCCCCATTGAAAAAGTACACTTTCATGAAGTCGGCGCGATCGATTCCATCGTTGACGTCATCGGGGTGGCATTGGCTATCGATTCGTTGAATATTGAGAAAATCGTTTCCTCCGCCGTTCCGCTGGGTTCAGGCACGGTGCACTGCGACCACGGCATTTATCCGGTACCTGCTCCGGCGACGCTTGAAATGATGAGAGGACTGCCTATTGCCCATACCTCGATTGCGCTGGAAATGACGACTCCGACCGGAGCAGGGATTGTATCCGGCCTGGTGGACGAATTCGCCAAGAGTCTGCCTCCCATGATCGTGGAAGCCATCGGCTATGGCGCGGGCACACGGGATCTGCCGGAACAGCCCAATGTTCTGCGGGCTATCGTAGGAGACGCCGACCCGTATGCGAACAAATGGCGCATTCATCACGAAGAAATTCACCATGAACATGCCCATCATCACAGCCATCACGATGAGGACCATCATCACCATCACCATCATGATCATGGGCATAACCACGATCACCATACCCATAGTCACGATCGCCATGGACATGGCCATCAACATCATGAACACACGCATCACCATGGGCACCAGAACCATGAAGAAGGCCTGTGCCAGGAGCCGCGGCACGAATCCGCGTGCAACCACGGCTAAAGAGGTTCACGATCCCGATATTTTCAAGAAAAGCCTCATCTAAAACCTTCATTAAACAGGCTGCAAGCCGAAGCTTTTCTTGCTGCTCCCGCCTCTGTTACGCGCGGCATTTGTAACGGGGGCTTTTTTATGCTTTTCCCTCTTCCCCCGTTCTTTCCATAAACCTTCTGCGCACCTCGTCGTACACCGTTTTCAGCGGTATGCCGTACGTCCTCGCCGCGTGCTCACACTCTTTGAATTCCGGTGCGAATTGCACGAGCTCTCCCTGATGAAATCCTGCCTTAACGTGAATTATGCCCCATGGGGTATCTACCGCATGAAACGTCCTCCCCAGACGATGGACGGATGCTCTCATGTAACGAAGCCCCAGCGTCGTCGTTTCGCGAAAAATGACGGTTTCCATCTTTTCCGCTTGCGATTCGTCCGTAAGCACATTGAGCATGACGCCGGGACGGCCCTTTTTCATAATGATCGGAATCCAATAGACATCGTTCGCCCCCTGTTCAAACAGCAAATCCGTAATGTATGAGCAGTATTCAGGGTTCATATCATCGATATTCGCCTGCAAAATCAGCATCCGTTCATCCAGATGCTCCTCACGGTGTTCAAACGCCATACAGCATCCCTCCAGAAGCATCATATCAAACTTGGCATGGGATAAAAAGCCGTTATTTAGCGTAACCTATCGA
The DNA here is from genome assembly GCF_013337105.1 of Paenibacillus sp. JMULE4. Taxonomy (NCBI): domain Bacteria; kingdom Bacillati; phylum Bacillota; class Bacilli; order Caryophanales; family Paenibacillaceae; genus Paenibacillus; species Paenibacillus sp. JMULE4. Next base: position 183,972 of record NZ_SGWF01000016.1, on the reverse strand, counting down.
TACACAAAAGGTAATGCTATCAACATTGTAAAGGGATTGTTGCAGCATATCTGGATCGAGAATGTCATTAGAAGGAGGTAACTTTCCTATGGTCGCATGGTATGCTCGGGCTCTAACCGCCGTGCTGGTGTGCACGACCTTGACGAGCGCCGCGCTCTGGCCTGTGGAGAAACAAGCGTCCGCAGCCGCCCCTGCCGTATCCTCAAAGTCTGCCCCCAAAAGCGGCAAAGAGGCAGCCGGGATGAAAGAGGTATTTGCAGAACGAAAAGATTTATTCGATAAGGTGAGCGCGTTAACAGGCATTCCCTGGAATTACTTGGCTGCCATCGATCAATATGAACGCTCGATTAATTTGTCCAAGAAAAGGCCTCTCAAGGACAGTCTGGTGGCCATCTATTTTACAGATCTGCAATGGGGCGGAATGTTCAATCCGGACCATGAGGATATGAACGAGCAAAGCATTAAGCTGTTTGGCGGCATGGGCCGCGACGGTTCAGGCGACGGCTTGGCGGATCGGATGGACGATCTTGACCGGCTTTATTCGATGGCTTCTTATCTGCTCAACAAAGGAACCGCCGAAGAGGATCTGCGCATTGGACTCTGGGAATACTATCAAAATAACCGCAGCGTGGAGCGAATTCAGCAATTCGCCCGGATTTACGGTACATTCGACACCTTGGACCTGCATGAGCACTGCTTTGTGATGCCGCTTGGCTCCAATTACTCCTATCGGAGCACGTGGGGCGCCAGCCGCGGCTGGGGAGGATTCCGGATTCATGAAGGAACGGACCTGTTCGCAGGCTACGGAGTACCGGTACGCAGCGCAACATACGGCATTATCGAGGTGATGGGCTGGAACCCATACGGAGGCTGGCGGATCGGCATCCGTGACTTGAACAATGTGTATCACTACTTTGCCCACTTGTCCGGATTCAACAAAAAAGAAGTGAAGCTGGGCGACGTCGTAAAACCGGGCCAAGTGGTCGGCTGGGTCGGCAGCTCCGGCTACGGGAAGCCCGGAACATCCGGCAAATTCCCACCGCATCTGCATTACGGGCTTTACCGCGACAATGGATTGACCGATTGGTCGTTCGACCCGTATCCGCATTTGCGAAAGTGGGAGCGCGAAGAGCGAATGCGGCGCAAGAGGTAAATCATGCTATGATGAAACACCCCTGTGAAGGACAGCCGCTGCCGGCCTGTCGATCACAGGGGTGTTTTATCGACCCTGGAACGCATGGGCATTATCCGTGCTTCACATGCTGAAGCATCTGAACGAAAATTTGTTCGATATGCTCGTCATCCAGCGAGTAGAATACCGTTTTGCCGGCTTTGCGCCGCTTCACGATGCGCAGATTGCGCAGATAACGCAGCTGATGGGAAACCGCCGACTGCCCCATATCCAGCACTTGTGTCAGGTCGTGCACACAAAGCTCTTTTTCCAGCAGCGTATATATAATTTTCACCCGGGTCGGGTCCCCCAGCACCTTGAATATATCGGCAAGCGCCGATGCAGTCGGTTCCGGTATCAAATCTCTTTTCAATTCGGCAATCATACCGGTGCCCGTGCAGGGATCATCGCATTGTTCGTTAAGGAATTTGTCCATGTCCCCACCGCCCCTTTTTGGTAAGCTTAACTATCCGTCCAATCATTATAGCAGAAAACAGAACGGTACGCCGCCGACATCACAGCAGGCTGAGACAATCCCATATCCATCCATACTACCCGTTGTATTTTTGAATGAGCTTCATCTTTAGGGCCCACGACGCGGGGCTAAGATTGACCCTGTACAATTCGGGATTCAATATGCGGAGATATTCCGGCCAAAAAAGCTGGAGCTGTTCTTGGTGAAACCGACGGATGTCTTCCAGCTTCGGCAGTGAATAAACCAGCTCGCCATCGATATAAATAGGTTTTAAAAGGGGGACTCCCTCATAATTAGCGACGATTTTATTTTTATACGGGTGCAGGGGATCAAACAATTTCAGAGGCTTGCCCTGCCGCACGTCGGTCTCGTCACTTTGAGCAATGTAATCCGCTTCCGCTTTTCCCGTCTCTTTATTGATAATGCGGTAGATTTCTTTGATGCCCGGATTGGATACTTTTTCCGGATTGCCTGAAATCTTGATTACCGGCTCGTATGCACCTTTCTTTTCTCTTGCCACGAGTTTATAGACACCGCCCAAGGACGGCTGGTCCGCCGCGGTAATTAACTGTGTCCCCACTCCCCACACGTCTATTTTCGCTTGTTGGGCCTTCAGGTTAATGATAATATTTTCATCAATGTCGTTGGAGGCGATGATTTTTACATAAGGAAGTCCCGCACGGTCGAGCATTTCTCTGGCTTGCTTGGATATGTAGGCCAGATCCCCGCTGTCTATCCGGATGGAGTTCATTCTTTTCCCCTGCTGCTCTAACAGTTTTGCCGTTTTTATCGCATTAGGAATCCCGCTTTTTACCGAATCATAAGTGTCCACAAGTAAAGAAACCTGATCGGGAAGCGCTTCAGCGAATTTTTGGAAGGCTTCTTCTTCCGTATCATGATCCTGGATCCAGGCATGGGCATGGGTGCCCTTGGTAGGAATGCCGAACAGCATGCCGGCCCGCAAGTTAGAAGTCGCATCAAAGCCTGCAATATAGGCCGCTCTGGCCCCCCACACCGCCGCATCGGCCTCCTGCGCTCTTCTTGTTCCAAACTCAAGCAAGGTCTCATTGGCAGCCACCTGCTTGATCCGCGACGCTTTGGTTGCAATGAGCGTTTGGTAATTCATAAAGTTCAGCAATGCGGTTTCAATCAACTGCGCTTCAAATATACGGGCCTCAACGCGAATTAACGGTTCATTCGGAAAAACCAACGTCCCTTCCGGCACGGCGTGGATGTTACCGGTAAACCTGAAGTTTTTCAGCTCGTCCAAAAATCCTTCCTTATATCGCTCCTCCTGCTGCCTCAGATAATGAATATCCTCATCGCTGAAGGTTAACTGCCGGATATAATCTACAATTCTCTCCAAGCCCGCAAAAACGGCATACCCGTTGCCAAACGGCAGTTTTCTAAAGTAAGCCTCAAACACGGCCTTTTTATTCAATGACCCCTGCACCCAATGGGCATACATCATATTGATTTGATATTTATCCGTATGCAGAGTTAAATGTGAATAACTCAATTCGCTCACTCCCTAATTAAAACTATGGCCAATGCAGCCATGATTGAAACATCGAATGTATATAATCTGATGATACGAATTGGGAATGACCGCTTTCAGAGCCTCCCCCGAGGCACCTTCATTTTCCGGGATGAAGCTGCTATATATAAGTACCGTAAATTGCCCGAATCAACAAGAATGCTCCATGAAAGAATGCGCCCGGTCTCCCCGGTTTTCGCCTTCACCAATGCAGACCGGCCCGGTTTACGCAGCGATTTGGGGTTCGTTATAATAAAAATAACTATTATTACGAATATTTTAGACCAGCTGAAGCAGCTTGGATAGGCTTCGGCGGATTCTACTGAATCCTTTTCCAGTCATTGGCGTATACCATATATGCAGTTTATTTTAGGGAAGGAGTAGATTCCATGATTGTGACCACCACAAATACCTTAGAAGGTCAAACGATTATCCGTTATCTTGGTTTAGTCAACGGCGAAGCCATTATGGGGGCCAATATCGTACGCGACTTGTTCGCTTCCATCACCGATATTGTCGGCGGCCGGTCCGGAGCTTACGAAAGCAAGCTGAAGGAAGCGCGCGATATTGCGATTGAGGAAATGAAATCCCAAGCCGTACGTATAGGCGCCAATGCCGTGGTCGGCGTTGACATTGATTACGAGGTGATTCGGGAAGGCATGTTAATGGTAGCGGTCAGCGGGACCGCGGTGTATGCGGAATAATCCAAAGAACCTGACGGCAGATGACCATCAGGTTCTTTTTAAGTTCAGTTATGCAAGGCAAGCTGTGCGATTTCGAGCCGAAATCCGGCGACCATTATCGGCAGCCCGATATGATGGAGCCAAAAATGCCGTGGCCCAATCGACTTCCGCCCGCCGCGAGCGATCGTTTCAAACTGTCCCTTTGCCGTTTTACCGACCGCCTAAGACTGTTCAATAACGCGGGCGGTCAGCATGGCTTTGGCCACGCGGGCGCCGCTGTGGAAAATCTCAATATCAATCTTGCAAAAGCGCCGGCTGACTTCAATGACCGTAGGAAAAATTTCAATGACGCTGTCGATTTGAACCGGCTTCAGAAAATAACCGGAGAAATTATCCAGAATGAGATCGCCCTTCTTATGCTCCTTGGCGGTCCGGTAAGCGACCTGTGTCATGATGGTGGTCAGCACACCCTCGGAGACCGTGCCGAGATGATTCGTCATCTGCGCCGTGATCGTCCCGCGGAAATACAGTTTGCCCTCGTCGTCTCTCCGGTCCTCGAATCCCGACCATATCAAATCCTCGAAGGTTTCTCCGTTTTGCGGCTGCATCTGGATGTACTGCATGGCCTTCAGCACCTCCTGACGGCTGATGACCCCTATCATTTTGCGGTTCGTATCGATCACCGGCAAGAGCTCGATGCCTTCCCATACCATGATATGCGCGGCGGAAGCGACGGAAGCCTGCGGATGGATTGTGATGGGATGGCGCGTCATAAGCCGGTCCACCGTCTGGTCCGGTTCCGCTCCGACCACATCCTTCGTCGTGACAATCCCGATCGGCCGGTTCCATTCATCCACCACCGGAAACCGGTTATACCCCGTCTCCTCCATCAGCTTTTCCATGTCGGCAACCGTGTTATAGCTGCGCAAGCTACTGACGGGGGCATCGGTGCGGATGATATCCTCCACCAGCATGATTTGCTTCTTGATCAGCCGGTCGTAGATGGCCCGGTTGATCATTGTCGCCACGGTGAACGTATCATAGCTGCTGCTGATCAGCGGCAATTCGAGTTCATCCGCCAACCGCTTCACCTCCGGAGCGGTATCGAATCCGCCGGTAATGAGCACCCCTGCGCCCTGCTCCAGCGCGCCCATATGAGCCTTGTTGCGGTTGCCTACGAGCAGCAGGCTTCCGGGCTCGATGTACCGCATCATCGCATCCTGCTGCATGGCGCCGATGACAAACTTGTGGAGCGTTTTCTCCAATCCTCCAGCCCCGCCCAGCACTTCGCCGTCCACCATGCTCACCACCTCCGCAAAGGTCAGCTTGTCGATATTTTGCCGCTGCTTGCGATCTACCCTTACGGTTCCTGTGCGCTCCTTCGTACTGACAAGCCCCTGATTCTCCGCTTCCTTGATGGCGCGATACGCGGTTCCTTCGCTGACCTCCAGCGCTTTGGCGATTTTACGTACGGATATGCGCGTCCCGACGTTAAGCTCGGCGATATATCGGATAATCTGCTCATGCTTGGTGAGCAGCTCCTGCGGCTCTTCACTCATTCCCGAAACACCTCCATGCAAACTGTAATATCCTGTTTTTCAATTATATATAATAGATGTGTCAAAAAAACAGCCTGGCCGAAACAGATTTCCGGTATATCCTCCACATTAAGGTCCACGGAATGGAAAAAAGCCCAGGGCGTTCTCTCGCCTCAGGCTTCCTATTGCTTTGCAGCCGCAGATTAGCGGATTAGCAGATTATCCAATGTTTGCCACGATGCCGCACAGTGTCTTGTCTATGACAATTTGACGATTTGGCCGGTCGCATAAGATTTGAATGCGCCTAATATCACCTTCAATGATTTCAGCCCTTCTTCCCCGGAGATATCCGGTGCTTTGCCCGTTACAAGGCAATCTACGAAGGCGTCGATCACGCCGCTTGCGGTCTGTTTCTCATTCGTAGCGATGGCTCCGACTTTGTACCGTTCTACAGTACCGTCGCGCAGCTCGACAATCACCTGATCCTCCGGATGCGTACCCACCTTCATGACGCCGTTCTCGCACCAAAATACGGTGCTGTTGTCTTCGCCTTTGTAGTACGTCCAGCTGGCCGCCAAGGTCCCGATCGCACCGCTTTTCATCCGCAGCACGCAGGCGGCGTTATCATCGACGGCCGTATCTTCTTTGTGCAGCGTATCGATGATGGCAGCCACTTCAGCCACTTCGTCTTCCAGAAAGTACCTGATCAGATCGGATTTATGCACCCCAAGGTCGCCCATTGCTCCCATGATCGCCTCATCCTTGCGGAAAAACCAGCTGTCCCGTCCGTCTACACTCCACCTCTCCGGACCGGGATGACCGAACGAGGTCCGGAAAGTCAGCACTTTGCCGAGCTTGCCCGATTGCAGAATCTCCTTCGCTTTCCTATGCGGAGGCATCAGCCTTTGATTGTGTCCGACCATCAAGTAAACCCCGTTCCTCCTGGCCGCCTCGATCATCGCTTGCGCTTCCTCTTCGGTTGCCGCTATCGGTTTTTCTACCAGGACGTGAGCCCCTGCGTTGGCTGCGGCGATGGTCGCCGGAGCATGCAGAATGTTAGGCGTACACACACTGACCGCATCCGGCTTGACCTCGCGCAGCATGTCTTCATAATCGGTGAACGCTTGAGCAGAATAGGGCTCCGCGCACATTTGCGCGCGATCGGGAATCGGGTCGCAAAAAGCAACCAGCTCCACGTTCGGATTCACCGCATACTCCGGGATATGTCTTCTTTGCGCGATCGCGCCGCAGCCGATCACGGCCACTCTTATTTTTTTCATGATTTCAGCCTCCTCATATCCTTATATCCTTTTTATAAACGGGACAAATAATTCTCACGCAGCCATTGCATACTGATCTCTACACTTTCAAGCGGCGGATTTTGACACCGGTCCTGCTCCACAATAAGCCACTCGACATCGGCATCCGAGGCGGCTTGAAGCACCTCGGGCAGATGGATAATCCCTCTTCCAAGCTCCAGCGTATCGATGCCGCCGTCTTCGGCATAGCGGAAATCCTTCAAATGCAGCAGCGGAAGGCGTCCCGAATATTTGGCGGTATACGCCAACGGATCCTGACCGACATATTGCACCCACCCAAGATCCATTTCCACCTGGGCCAAAACAGGAGGCAGCGCATCGTACAGCGCGTCGAAGACAAATTGCTCCCCTACTTTCTCTTCAAATTCGAAGGCATGGTTATGATAAGCGAACTGCAGACCATGCTTTTGCGCTTTCCGGGCAACCTGTTCAAAAAAGGAAAAATGCCGCTCCCAATCTCTTCGATCATCCTGAGGAATATTAGGGCACACGATATATTCAGCTCCAATGGTCTTCAAATAGGCGATCTCGTTCTCCAGATTGTCCTGGAGAAGATGATACCTCACATGGCTGCCGATCGCTTTTAAATTCAACTCTTGGAGCAAGCTCTTCATCTCTTCGGCGGGCACGTCGCCGTAACCGGCAAACTCCACCCCTTCGTACCCCAGCTCAGCGACTTTACGCAGCGTACTGCGGAAATCTTTGGCCGTTTCGTCACGCACCGTATACATTTGCAAGCCAATCCCCATTCGTTTCAATGGAATCTCTCCCTCTCCGAATTGTTATCCCATTATTTCACCGCTCCGCCGGTCAGTCCCGTAACGATTTTTTCCTGGGCCATAAAATAAACCGTAAGGATCGGTAAGCTAGCCAAAGTCAGAGCGGCCATTAATGCGGGGACATTCACCGTTAATTCTCCGTAAAATTTCTGCATTCCGAGCGGCAGCGTCATGTTCTCCGGGCTCGAAATCAAGACCAGAGCGAAAATAAACTCCGTCCAGATATGAATAAAATTGTAGATCACAATCGTAGCCACCGCAGGCGTAAGCATCGGCAGAATAACGTTCCAAAACATTCGCATATGACCGCAGCCGTCGATTTCTGCGGCTTCTTCCACCTCGCGGGGAAGCTCCGACATGAACTGGGTCAATATAAATATCGAGATCGGTAAGCTAAACGCGACATACGGACCGATTAAAGCCGGAAGAGAGTCACTTAAACCGGCATTGCGGGTCAGAATAAAAATCGGAATCAGCGTAGAATGAATAGGCAGCATCATACCCGACACCAGCAGCAGGAATACCGGCTTATTCAAGCGGAATTTCAATCTGCTCAGCGGATAGCTCGCCAAGGCTGCGATGAATACGGTAAGCGCAACCGATATCGATGTAACGATGACGCTGTTGAAGAAATACGCCACAAGTCCTTTTTCAAACGCCAGGATATAGTTGGAGAATTGAATCGACGTGAACAACGAGAACGGATCCATAAAAAATTGTTCCTGCGTTTTGAAGGAGGTCGCAACCATATATAGGAACGGGTATCCCGTAAAGACCAGCAGCGCAACGGCAAGGATGTACTGGGGAACAAGCCTGATCGTCGCCGTCATGGCATCGCCCCCTTCTTCTTGCGGCCGGCTTCCATAACTTGGATGACGCCCGCTGCTATGAATGCCAGCAGGAACATCATAAAGGCCACCGCACTGCCATAGCCCATATCAAAATGAATAAACGCCTGTTTGTACATGTAGGTACCCAGCAGCTCCGTACTGCCGTTCGGTCCTCCACCCGTCATAATATAGAAGATGTCGAACGCTTTTAACGAACCGACAATGGCCAAAGTCGATGAAGTCACGATCGTCGGCATAAGAAGCGGAAGCGTAATATGCCAAAATCGTTCAAACCCGCTCGCTCCGTCTATGCTTGCCGCCTCGTACAGATCCTCCGAAATCCCGACGATCGCCGCTTTAAACAAAATCATGTAAAAGGGCGCGTACTGCCAAACAATGACCAATAAGATAGCGCTCATCGCCGTCTTCTCTTCGCTGAGCCAAGCGACATATTCGAAGCCGAACAGACTGATCAAACGGTTGACCACGCCATTCAAGGGATCAAACATGAAGATCCACAGCATACCAATGGCTACCGTCGACATCAAAAAAGGCATGAAGTAAATCGTCTGAAACAACCGCTTGCCCCGTATGGGAGCAAACAAAATCAACGCCATGATCAACCCCAATGGAATTTGAAGAAAAACCGAGGTGAAAATGATTTTGACGTTATTCAGAAACGCTTTCCAAAAAACTGGATCCGAAAAAAGAACGGTATAATTTTGCAACCCGATAAAGGTTTTATCCGCTCCGCCCTTCCATTGATAAAAGCTGTATTGAGCCGTCCCGAATATCGGATACAGGATGTAAATGCAGTAAACGATCAGTGCCGGCGCAAGAAACAAGCAAATGGTCAACCTTTTATCGAATTGTTTTTTTCGGCCCGGGCTCAGCGAAGTCGCTGCAGGGTAAGAATATTCTGTTTTTTGCAAGTTCCCCACATCCTTCCTGCACAGGTTGAGAAGATAGGGGGGAGAATCCCCCGTCCTGCTTTACTTCAAGATTTGCTTCGCTTTTTCTTCCATTCGTTTCGCCGCTTCCTCCGGAGTAATCGACAATCCGAACAAGGCCTGCGTCGTATCCTTATGCAGCTCGGCCAATTCCGCCGGCAGCGTTTGGTCATAAGGCCAAAACATCGCTTTGGCATTCGCCGACATTTCGGCCAGCCGTTTAGCGTATACGTCTTTGTAAGTTACTCCATTGATCGCAACAGGAGAAGCCGTACGATCCGAATAAGCTTGTGCGGTTTCCAGGCTGGTCAATTCCTTAATCAATTCGATAGCCAAATCCGGGTTGGCCGACTTCTTGGATACGGACCATACCGGAGCCGTGGTGGCTTGAAGGTTGCCCGGATCGCCTTTGCCTCCCGGCAGCGTCGGGAACGGGAAGAAATCCAATTTGGCCTCAAAGCTCGGCGCTTCCGCCCGCATGTTATTTACGAACGCATTGGACATCAGCATCATGGCCGCTTGCCCCGTGTACATCAGCTGGCGTCCTTGACCCGCATCGTAGGCAATGCCGTTGAAGCCTTTGTTAAACGCTTCGCGTTTGGAAAGCTCTTGAATGTACTGCCCTGCCTTCACATAGCCCGGATCGTCAAAGCCGCGGCCCTGACGTGCGAACGCATGGTTGAACAGCTCCGGGCCTTCCGCGCGGTCAGCCAAATACATCAAGTAGTAAGCCCCCGGCCATTTGGGCTGGTTGGCCAATGCGATCGGGATGACTTTGTTTTGCTTAAGCGTATCGACGACATTCAAGAACTCCTCCCAAGTAGCAGGGGGTTTGATCTGATGTTTGGCAAATATCTCTTTATTGTACCAGAACACGGACAGGGAAAGCCCCAATGGCAGCCCGTATACTTTATTGTCGAAGGTCGCATTGGCTAAAGCCTGTTGGTTATAAAGGCTCGAATCGAACTGACCCGTAATTTCCAAAACATTGTTCTGACCGACAAACTCTTTCAGCCATCCGCCGCCCCACGAATGGAACACATCGGGCGGATTGCCTCCGGTCATCGCTACAGCAAATTTTTGTTTATAGGTGTCATTTGGCGTTTGCAGCGTTTTGACTTCGACGTCCGGATGCTTCGCTTTGAAACGTTCTACCGCTTCCAAATATACTTTTTCTTTCTCGCCGGGATCGATATACCAAAACTCCAGCGTTTTCTTGCCTCCGCTATTTCCTCCTGCCGCCGGGGTGCCGGATGACGTTCCGGATGTGATTCCTTGTTGGCTCGTTGGTGTTGTGGAACTGCTGCAAGCCGCCAAAATAAGGGAGATGGCACTTAACATGACCATTGTTTTTTTCATTCCAAACCCTCCTGAACATGGTTATGAAGGATAAAACAATACCGAAAAATGGAGCACGTTAATGGGATCGCTTCATCACCCCCTTCAAGCCGTATGGTTTTGTGTTTGCATCGGGATTGATTTGTAATCGATTACAAATCAATCGTTTGTTCATGTCCTGAAAGCGGACACGAACCTTGTTGTATTGTAATCGATTACAAACGGTTTAAATGAAATCCGCAGGATTCGCGGATGACTAACTCGTCATTCAAAATCACATGTTTGCTGCTTAAAGGCTCACCCTTCATCATGCGGATCAGCATTTCAACCGAAATTCTGCCCAAGTCCTCTTTAGGCTGTGCCATTGTAGTCAACGGCGGTTCACAGATCAATGCCATTTTGATGTCGTCAAATCCGACCACCGCAAATTCATCCGGGATGGATATCCCCAGTTTTCTGGCTGCTTTCATAGCCCCAATGGCCATTTCATCACTTGCCGCTACCAATGCCGTAGGAGGGTTGGGGGAGGCCAGCATCTGCAAGGCCAGATCATAACCGGATTGAAAATAAAAGTCTCCTTCACAAACCAGGGATTCATCGACAGCCAATCCATGGGCTACCATCGCGGAGAAAAAGCCTTCCTGCCGCTCCTTGCTCAAGGAAAGTCCAAGGGGGCCGGAAAAATAGGCGATTCTGCGGTGGCCTAACCGGATGAGATGTTCGGTTGCCGTTTGTGAGCTTAAGCGGTTGTTATTGATTACAAAAGGAATGTCTGCGGGTGTCTCTTGGTGCCCTACAATCACAACAGGGTGCTTGTCTATTACACGCTGTATTGCTGAGGGATGCATGCGAGGATACAAAAAAATCACGCCATCAACCATTTTTTGCTGCAGCAGGTGCAAATATTTTTCTTCCATCTCCGGCGATTTGTCGGTATCTCCTAACAGAACCTGATAACCGTTCTCAAATGCCGCATTCTGTATGGATTTTAAGATGTAAGAAAAAAAGGTGTTCATAATGTTGGGGATCACAACCAAAATACTGTTGGTTTGCAGCTTTCTAAGATTGCGGGCCAACATATTCGGTTGGTAATTCAGCTCCTCAATAGCCCGATATACCTTCTCGCGATTTTTCGGGGAGACTTTCTCCGGATTGGTATAGACGCGTGATACGGTCGCGACGGATAACTTGCATCGTTTGGCTACATCATCCATCGTCACCTTTCGCATTCCGACACCCCCTTCTTTATCCGTTGCCGCACCGAATGTAATCCATTACATGTATGCGCTTACAAAGATTCTAATACAAGATATTTTCAGTGTCAATACAAAATCTGGATTTTTAGCTTTTTATTCCCGGGAAACGCCTCTCTATGCATTGAATGAATTCGCCATACGCATCCCGCAAATCGGTTATCGTGATCAGCTCGGGCGTATTGGCGATCTCCTCGGGCGATTGATCGCCCAAAATACTGTCAAGCCCCTGATAGTTAAACTTTAAATCCTTATACGTTTGATCCAGCTTCTCCAGTACGACTCCGATTAAGGTTTGATATTGTTCCATGTTTGCTCTCCTGCATTTTTTAACTCATTGTATCATAATGACCTCTGCAGCGGACAATGAAAAAAGACCGTATTCCGGTGAATAACGGTCTTTTCAATCATGCGGCGCTTCAGGAAAAAAGGGGGTTATTCGCCCCGGTTACTTACCTGGAGGCGTTACTTCCCTTAGCGGCATAAGCCGTACCGTTCCGGTATTCCGAATCCCATTCGGGAGCCGGTACGCCCGGTACCTTGCCTTTTAACAGCGGATCATTCGTTTCCCGCATTCTGCGCTCTACGCGTTCACGCAGCTCAAGCAGTATATCCCTGAATGCCGGATCTCCGGCCAAGTTGTTGGTTTCAAGCGGATCCTGGGACAGATCATACAGTTCCTCGGGGACATTGGGCACGTAATATTCGTCCCTTACCGCACGCCCGGACAGGCTGCGGTGAATATCCAGCGGCAAGTAAACGGACGGCCCCGGCTCAAAGTTGCGGATATATTTGTACCGTTCCGTGCGGATTCCGCGCATAGGGTGGTACAAATCATGCCACGTCAGCTCGCAGAAAAAATGGTCCCGTACGGAATCCTCTTTCCCTTCGAGCAGCGGCAGGAAGCTTCGTCCGTCAAGGTCGGCGGGCAGCGGAGCTCCGGCCAATTCCAGCAGGGTCGGCATTAAATCGATATTGCAAAGCAGCTGCCGCTCTGTCCTGCCCCCTGCCCATTGCTTCGGCCACGATACAATCAGTGCGGTCTCCAATCCGCTGTCGAACAGGGTGCCTTTGGCCCGGGGAAACGCTATGCCGTGATCCGTCGTGTAGATGACGACCGTGTTCTCGTCCAGCCCCGTTTCTTTCAAGGCATTCAGAATACGTCCGACGCCAAGATCAAGCGTCTTGGCCGAACCGTGAAGCAGGGCGAAATCATCGCGCACATCCGGCGTATCCGGAAGATAAGCCGGGGGAACGGCCTTTTCCCTAGGGTCCGCGGCATGCTCATATTCATCGAAATCCCGGTGCGTTTCAAAAAAACCGACAGAGGCAAAAAACGGCTTCCCGCCCTCCTTCGCCTTTTCTCTTAAAAAGGCGGCGGTTCGTTCACCAACCGCAGGAGCTCTGTCGCCCGGGACGGAAATGACTTCCTCATAACCGAGTGCCTTGCCCGAAGAAAAGTTCGTCCCGCCGGGCTCCCCGATCGTCTCATGGCTTAACCCGATCAAAGCCGTTTGATACCCTTCCTTGCGGAGTTCCATCGGCAGCGTAGCCACGCCGTCACGAATGGAAAATCCAAGATGGGCAAGCCCAATCATGCCGTGATTATGCGGGTAACGTCCGGTAATGACGCTTCCCCTGCTGGGACTGCATTGGGGCGCCGGACAAAAATAGTTATCGAAAAGAACGCCTTGAGCGGCCAAACCGTCGAGATTCGGCGTTTCTACAGGTCGTCCGTAACAGCCTAAATATCTTCCCGTATCATGCGATATCATGAGAAGAATGTTTGGTTTATTCATTGATCATACTCCTTCTGGCATTCATCATCACCTAAGCCGCGAATTGCAGGCTCATTCTTTGACCGCACCGGATGTCAGACCGGAAACGATCCGCTTTTGAAAAATAAGGACAAGAATAACAATCGGCACTGTCACACTGACGGTAGCCGCAGTAATTTCTCCCCAAGGAAACGTATATTCCCCTTGAAACATCGCGATACCGACGGGTACCGTCATCATGCTTTGCTTCGTGTTGATCGTAAGCGAAAAGAGAAACTCATGCCAGGAATCGATAAATACGATAATGGCCGTCGTGAACATCCCCGGCACAGCAAGCGGCAGGATGACTTTGCGAAAGGTTTGCATGAGCGTTGCGCCGGCAATCTTTGCAGCCTCTTCCAATTCCACAGGAATCTTCTTGAAAAAAGTGGTCATATACCATATCGCAAGCGGAAGAGCAAATGTCGTATGAGGGATAACCAGCCCTAAATACGTATTGCGGAGTCCCGTTGACTGCATAAATAGAAAAATAGGCGAAATCGTAGCAATCTGAGGAAACATCGAAACGGCAAGCAGCAGCCCCAGAAATAACGTTTTCCCGTAAAAGTGCAGCCGTGCGATGGCATATGCGGCGAAGGACGCAACGAACAAACTGTATACCGTCGTCAGCAGAGCGACCGTCAGGCTGTTCACAATGTAACGCGCAAGCGGATGCGCCGTAAACGCGTAAATATAGTTATCCAACGTCGGTTGCTGGGGAATGATCCGAAAAGCAGATTCACCGAACAGCTCTGACGGAGATTTTATAGATGCGAGGAAGGTCCATAGAAATGGAAACAACACCGCAAATATAAACATGAACAACAATATGTGAAATCCGAAACCCGCTTTTTTGCGCATGTGCTTCCCCCTATCCCCCGCGCTTGGCGATGATATCCGAACCGAGAATTTTAACGTAGATCATGCAAATGATCGCAATGCATAGGAACACAATGACCGACAAAGCCGATCCCGCTCCAAAATTAAGCTGGGCAAACATCGTTTTATATGCATAAATAGAGATGGACTCCGTAGAGTTCGCCGGTCCGCCGCCGGTTAATACATAAATCAGGTCAAATACCCGGAAGGCGTCCAGCGTCCTGAACAGGAGCGCTACCAGAATCGTCGATTTTAACATGGGCAGCGTGATCCGGAAAAACCGCTGCCATTTGGTGGCGCCGTCTACCTGAGCCGCTTCATACAAGGAATCGGGTATGGTCTGAAGTCCGGCGAAGAGCAGCAGCGCGATAAACGGAGTCGTTTTCCACACATCGGCAAAAATGACGGCGAATAACGCCCCGGCTTTCGTGGACATCAGCATCCCCATGTCGGAAATGATGCCGAGATCCGTCAGCCATTTCGCAAAAATGCCGCTTTGGCCGTCATACATGTAGGACCAGATCATTCCCGAAATGGCCGTCGGCGTTGCCCAGGGAATCAGTATAGCGGCCCTGGCAAGCCCGCGGCCCTTGAAGGGCTGGTTGATCAGGAGGGCGATCATCAGTCCAAGCACCAGTTCGATGGAGACGGAAAACACGCTAAACAGCGTCGTATTGGCAAGCGAATCCCACATTCGCCGGTCCGTCAGAAAGTAACGATAATGCTCCAGCCCGATAAAGTTCGGCTCTACAAATGAAGACTGAAACGCCTTGACCAAACCGATGGAATCATCCGGTCTTTTTAACGCATCTTGAGACTTTAATTGGTGAAGACGCTCTTCGATTCGGGTCAGTCCCGAGCGGACATCGACCGCGGTTTGATTATCGATTTCAGCATATTTCAAAGCATCAGGCACCGGCTTGAAATCATACAGCAGCTGATCCACCTGATCATAACGTTCCTTGACAATGCTCTCCTCGTTCAACTTTCCAGCCAACTGCTTAACATCGGCGGCAATCCGGCGGATATCCTCTTTCGCGGTGCCGGCGGCGCTGCGCGCTTCATTGTCCAGTACATTGAACAAAACGTTAATCGTACCCACGTACCGTTCCATATCAATGGAATAGCTGTTGTGCATGGCCGATTTGGCGGGATCGTTCAGGCGGACGTCGTACAGGCTGATCCAAAACGAACGGGCTACGGGCCAGACTGCAATCAGGAAAATCATGATGAACGCCGGCAGCACCAAATAGTACCCCGCATGTTTCTCCGAAAACCAATACCGGCGGGCTTTGTTCTTGTTTCCCGGGTTCATGGAACACCCACTTCCATTAAGCTTTTGAACAGTCGGGAGCCATATGGAGACGGCTCCCGACCGTATTCAGGTTGATATGATGTGCGTTTATTTCGCCGCTTTGATTTTCTGTTCCATGTTTTGTACAGCTTGTTCGGCAGTTTGTTCGCCGGCGATGGCCTTGGATACTTCGACTTGGATGATATCGGAAATTTTGGCATACAGCGGCGTAATAGGTCTCGGAACAGCAGCGCTAAGTCCCTCTACAAACTCGCGGTTGGCAAACAGCGGGCTTGCTTTTTGCACATCCGGATCATCAAAGAGCGGCAAATAGGTCGGTGTCTGCGTACTGTCGATCGCAATAATTTTTTGGCCTTCCGGGCCCACCATGAATTTCAAGAACTCCCACGCTTCACGCGGATGTTTCGAATATTTATTGATCGCGGCAAACCATCCGCCCAGCGCCGCCGCAGACTTCACATCTCCGGCCGGAAGCGGAGCGATGCCTACCTTATCGGCAATTTTAGACACTTTCGGATCGATCGCCTGGGCATACAAAGCCGGCCAATGGCGTGCAAACACAGCCGCGCCTTCTATAAAAGCGTTACGTGTTTCAAGCTCGGTGAAGGTTTTGATATCAGTCGGCACAAATCCCGATTTCGAGATTTCGATCAGCTTGTTCAGTCCTTTAATGGTATTTGCGCTGTTGATGGCAACGTTCCCTTTGTCGTCATATACTTGTCCGCCATAAGCAGCAGCCAGCTCGGTGAAGTTAACGACAAGACCCTCGTATTGCTTGGCCTGATAAACATACCCGTATTTCGTCCCGCCTTGACCCTTCAGCTCATTGGCTTGCTGAATAAGCTCATCCCAGGTTTTCGGCGGCGATTTCACAAGATCTTTACGGTAGTATAACAAGCCGGCATTGTTATAACGCGGAAGCGCCCATTGCTGACCGGCAAAATAACCGGCGTCTATGCCGCCCTGCAAATAGTTGCTCAGATCAATCTTATCCTCCTGGATAAAACGGTCGAGCGGAAGCAAAAAGCCGGCTTGGGCGAATTCGGCAGGCCAGACGACATCGAGGTTCATCACGTCGATTTCAGAAGATTGTCCGCCTAAAATGGTAACGTATTGATCGTGCATCTGCGTTGAATTGTTAGGAAAATCGCGCAGCTCCACTTCAATGTTCGGATGCTTGGCATGAAAAGCATCGATCAATTTTTTTGTAGCGGGGGTCTGATCGTTCCCCTGGGCAAAAACAATCTTCACCTTCTCTGCCTTATTTCCCTCATTTGCAGCCGATGACTGGTTGTCACTGCCGGATGGATTGCTGCTTGAACCGTTATCCTGTGCGCCTCCGCAAGCGCTCAGAGTAATCATACTCGTCATAACCAATCCGAATACTGAGGATTTTTTCCACAACTTCATTTTTTCCTCCTCTGTACCATACATTCTTTCATTGTTTCATGTTCAGTAAACCCTCAGAAGCACGACCCATTCCGATAAACTCCCTTGCATCCCCCCATAGCCAAATGATTTTAATGAAAAGCTTTTCATCCATAAGAGAAGTCATTTCTCTTAATAATTGCATTAATAACATTAAAATTACGCTATTCATGAATGAAAAGCTTTTCAGTCCTGCGGCTATCCTCCATTTAAATTTTTGCCACAGATTGCCGCTCCACCAGTTCATGAGCAATATAGGTTCTTAATTCGCCAACCTGTTTGCCTTGAACCAAGTTATCCAGCTTCTCCACGGCCAATTGGCCAATTTGGTAGAGAGGCTGTGCGATCGTGGTTAATTTGGGAAAACACATCACCGCAAGCCGCGTATTATCAAAACCAATCACGGACAGATCGTCGGGAACCTTAATGCCGTGCTCGTGGCAATAAGAAATAGCCCCCAATGCCCGTTCATCGCTCGACGCAAAGACAGCCGTGAGATCCGGAGATTTTTGGCAGCAGCCTGCCCATGGCTTCATAACCGTCCTCAAAGCGGTAGTTGCCGTTTTGTACGCAGGTCTCATAATCGGCCTCGATATTGTAGGTGCGCAATGCCCGCATGAACCCCTGCAGTCTGGGAACAGCGGTAACCGGATCCATCATGGATCCTGCAATCATTCCTATTCGGCGATGCCCGTTGCGGATCAAATATTCGGTCGCCTCAAATCCCGCCTGTTCATCGTTCACTTTTACCGATGGAATTTCAAATTCCAGGCTGTGTGTGGCCGCCAAAACGACAGGGATCTGAAGCTGCTGGAACAGCTCGTTGTAGTCCGGATAGATGGGTTCACTTGTAAAAATCAGACCATCGATTTGTTTTTCCTTCAGCACTTTTAAACTTGCCAGCAGACGGGGTTTGTTGTTATCCGTATTGCACAAAATGAGATTATAGTCCAGCCGGTGCGCCATATCCTCCATCCCCCGCAGTATCTCCGCGTAAAATAAATTGGAGATGTCGGGAATAAGCACGCCCAAGGTTTGCGTCCGCTTATGAATCAGGCCTCTGGCCAATGCATTCGGCGTATAGTTGAGCTCCGCTATCGCCTTGAACACTTTGTCCCTGGTCTCTTCGGCTACCAGATTCGGCGAGTTCAATACTCTGGAAACCGTACTGATCGAAACGTCCGCCAACTTGGCTACATCTTTAATGTTTGATCTCATGCCTCGTTACCTCGCCAAGCAAAATGGGTATAATGAAAATTTTATGAAAACCTTTTCATCATGTATATTAATTATACTCCTCTTGAAAAATACCGTCAATACTTAATTCATACAATTTCTATGGGAATTTAACCAATAGGGCAGCGGGATACCAAATCAGAGAAAAAAACACCCGATCCGGAACCTCCGATGACGGGTGTACTGTATTAGACATTCAACTCATAGGAAACCGGGCTGTTACTTACCGACCGTTTTATGGTTTTGCACCGACTTTCTGTTTCTGATCCAATAGTTTACGATAAGGGGCGCGATGATAAACAGCACAATCAAGGTCAGGATGGTGATATTAATCGGACCTCTGACAAAGATGGCCGGGTCGCCGTTGCTGATATCGAAGGATTGGCGAACGGCCGTTTCAAACATAGGCGTAAGAACAAAGGCCATCAACAGCGGTGCGATCGGATAACGGTTGATGCTTAAAATAAAAGCCACTACTCCGGCAATCAGCATCACCCAAACATCGAACATGTTGTTTTGATCCGTATATGCCCCCAATACACAGAAGATAATGATCAGCGGAATCATAATGGCATTCGGTATACGGATAAAATAAATCAACAGCGGGATAATAGCGAGAGAGGCCGCCAGACTGATCAGGTTTCCGATGTACATGGACGAAATCAAACCCCAGACAAAATCGGGATTGGTTGTAAACAGCAGCGGCCCCGGCTTTAACCCCCACATAATCAATCCGCCTAACAATACAGCCGTAGTGCCGGAGCTGGGAATTCCCAAGGAAAGCAGGGGGGCGAACGCGCCGACCGCCGTCGCATTGTTGCCCGATTCTGCAGCCGCAACGCCTTCGAGGGCTCCCTTGCCCATTTGCTCCTTATTTTTGCCTACCTTCTTCTCCAGAATATAAGAGAACATAGAGCCTGTCGTCGCTCCCGCTCCCGGCAAAATCCCGATAAAGCTCCCGAGAATACCTGTCCGGATGGAAGGGGCCAAAATTCTTTTCACTTCACTCTTGTCCAGTATGCTTTCTCGAATCGTAATTTTGGCATTGTACTCCGCGTGTATTTTTTGCAGCATGAGCTCAATAATTTGGCAAAAACCAAACATCCCGATAATCAGGGCGACAAATGAAATACCGTTCAACAGATTGACCGATCCGAAGGTAAAACGCGATTGTCCCAGGGTCGGGTCTACGCCGATCGTCGCCAGCAGTATCCCGATAAAAGCCGCGATCAGCCCTTTTCTTTGATTTTCCCCAAACAGCAGACTGATCGAGCATAAAGCCAATAGAATCACGCATGCAATTTCGGGCGGGCCGAAGGATAAGCCGATTTTGGCCAATACCGGACCCATAAAGGTCAGGAAAATAATGCCGATCGTCCCGCCTATAAACGAAGACATGTTCGACGTAAACAACGCTTTGCCGGCCAGCCCTTTTCTAGCCAGCGGGTAACCGTCAAGCGCTGTGGTAATCGACGAGGATTCTCCCGGAATATTGACCAGAATAGCCGTGTAGGAACCGCCGTACATACACCCGTAATAAATTCCCGCCAGCATGATGATCCCCGTTGTCGGGTCCATCGTGAACGTGATCGGCAGAAGCAGGGCAACACCGGTAACGGAACCCAGACCCGGAAGGCCGCCAACGAGGATGCCCAGAACCGCGCCGGCGACTGCGGCTAATATATTTTGGATCGATAAAGCAACAACGAACCCATCCAGAAGCGATTGTAAGATCCCCATACGATCATCCTTTCATTTAAATTCCCAAATAGCCCGTCGGGAAGGGGACGTGGAGAAAATGCTTGAATACAAAATAAACGACGGCCGTTGTGCCGATTCCAATCGTCGCAGCCTTGAGCATCGGATATTTCTCCAGAAATGCCAGCCAGGCTATAACGAACAAGCCGAAGGTCAGGATCATGCCGAACACTTCAAAAGCTGCGATCATCACCAAAGTGGCGATCACCGGTACGACATGTTTTTTCTCTATTTTGGAAGACGACGGTTCATTTTTGAAAACCTCAAATAAACTTAACACGGCCGTTAATAATCCTATGACAAACGGCAAAAATCCGCCGCCAGGTCCTTTATCGACCCAAATCTCATGATGAAACCAGCCTTGATAAGCCCAAAAAACGCCAAATAAAGCAATCGCCGCAGATACGATTCTTCCCATCCCGGTCCAGCACCTCCACTACACTGTTCTAAGCCATGATCTTTAGGAAGGCAAAAGGCTTTGGGTAAAGCCTTTTGCCTGCCTGTACGTTACTTAATCGTTCCTGCCTCTTTATGAATTTCAAGATACAAATTCAAAGCTTCTTCAAAATACGCTTTGCTTTCTTCCGCGTTTTTATATTCGCTCTTCAAGTGATTTTTTTTGATATAGTTTTCCTGCCAATCCTTGGATTCGCTTACCTTCTTGAAGACTTCCTCCCAATACTTCACGGCTTCCTTAGGCATATCCGGAGGACCTGCGACGGCCCGGAATTGTGTCAGTTGAATCTCGGGGTAACCTACATCTTTGAAGCTCGGGATGTTATCCAATGGGCTGGACAGCCGTTCCTCCGATGTTGTAGCCAGAGCCCTGAGCTCTCCGGCCTCAATCTGGGCAATGACTTCATTCGGATTGCTGGAAACCACATCGATATGGCCTCCCATTAAGGCCGTCATGGCCTCGCCGCCGCTGTTGAACGTCACATATTTCAATTTCGCTCCCGCATGCTTATTGATCATATGGTAAATCAGATAATCCTCTTGGGTTGCTCCGGCTCCGCCTATCGTGATCTTTTCCGGATTGGCTTTGGCCGCTTGGACTAAATCGTCAAAGGTCTTGTACGGGCTGCTCGCTTTGACAAGAACCAGAAAGGAATCTACCGCCAGTGTAGCGATAGGCGTCAAATCCTTCAAAGTGACTTGCGCATTGTTGACCACGGTGGCGGCCTGTTGGCCGGATACCCAGGTCATAATCGTATGAGCGTCCCCTTTCTTGCTGAATGTATAGGCATTCCCAATAGCCCCGGTACCGCCGGGTTTGTTGACAATCATGATATTTTTGTCTACCAGCTTTTCATTTTTCATCACCTGTGCCAAAGTCCGGGCATTAATATCGCTTCCTCCACCAGGGCTGTAGGGCACTACGAATTCAATATCTTTGGTGGGAACAAATCCGGCCGGAGCTGCACTTCCTTGTTGGTTTTCCGTATTGGCACCGCCACCTGTGCCAGGAGCAGCCGGAGCAGCGGTTTGCTGACTCGAACAAGCAGAGACTAAAGAAAGGGCAATCACCGACGACAATAAAACACTGATAGGCTTCTTCATAGCATTACAACTCCCCTTGTTTTGTTTTTGTAAACCTATTCAACTTACTCTTAACGCTAATCACGGGTTATACGACGAAGGCTAGGCCATCACGAATATTTGAACGCCGGACGCCTTTTTTCCAGGAATGCGGCGACGCCTTCACGGTAATCCTCCGTTTCAAAGGAATCCAATACGAGCTTGGCGATCTCCGGAGTATCCTCCGTTTCCCCTTCCAGCACCTTGCCGATAATATACTTCGAACCTCTAACCGCAAACTGCGCATTTTTGCAGATCAATGCCGCATATTCATACGTTTTCTCCACAATTTCCTCCGCGGGGTAGATACGGTCAATCAAACCGATACGGAACGCCTCTTCCGCCTCCAGCAATCGGCCTGTGTACAAAATATCCTTGGCTTTGGCCGGCCCGACCAGATCCACCACATTTTTGGTTCCCGGCAAGTTGTATACTAAACCGAGCTTGGCCGGAGTAATGCCGAATTTGCCGTTTGGATCGGAGAATCGAAAGTCGCAGGCCACGGCGATTTCGCAGCCGCCGCCTACGCAAAAGCCCTGGATCATCGCAATAGTGGGTTTGCTGAGGCGCATGATTTTCTCCTCGGCAATCAATGTCGCCCGGTTATATTTGTCCGCTCCTTCCGCAGTGTACCGCAGCGTCTTGAATTCGCTGATATCGGCCCCGGCCGAGAAAGCCGTCTCATCCACTCCGCGAAACACAACCACTTTAACCGCTTTATCCTGTTCACATTCATCCATCAATTCGGCAATCGCAACCCACATCTCGTAATTAAGCCCGTTTCGTTTCTCGGGGCGATTAAAATAGACCGTAGCTACATCCTTGTTTTTCTCCATATAAACGTATTGCGTTGACATATGCATCCTCCCTCTACTTATAAAATGAATCATTACAAAATAACGCCATTTTGCCGCATCGACTGGATTTGTTCCTCTTCCACACCGATCGATTGTAAAATTTCGTCCGTATGTTGGCCCAACGTTGGAGCCGGCATTCGGATTTGGCCGGGAGTAAGCGAAAATTTCGTCGGAATCCCGATCATTTTCATTTTGCCGATCACCGGATGCTCCACTTCCTGGATCATGTCCCGGGCCAGATAATGAGGGTCCTGCATCGCTTCGGCAAAATTATTGATCGGCCCCGATGGAACGCCTGCTTTCTCGCATTTATCAAGCCAGTAAGCCGAATCATGGGAAGCCATCACTTCCTCAATCAGCGCTTCCAATTCTTCAACATTGTTGATGCGGTCCGTATTGGTCTTAAACCGCGGATCGGTGATCCATTCCGGTTTGTCGATCACATCGGTGCACAGCTTTTCCCACGTTCTCTGGTTTGCGCAGCCGACCATGATATAGCCGTTTTTGGTTTGTACCGACTGATACGGAGCGACCGAACGATGCCTCCAGCCCGACGGTCCGGGAATTTTGCCGGTGGCAAAATAAGCGGCGGCCTCCCAGGTAAACCAAGGCAATCCGATCTCCGCCAGGGAAACATCCACATGCTGCCCCTGGCCTGTCTTTTGCTTATAAATATAAGCGGCCAGGATGGAATAGGCTGCCGTGATGCCCGCACCGATATCATAAACGGCAATCCCCGATTTCATGGGTTTTTTGCCCGGTTCGCCGGTCATGCTCATCAGCCCCGTCATGCCTTGAAGCACCAGGTCAAATCCGCCCTTGTGAGCGTAAGGACCCGTTTGGCCGTAACCGGAAATCGAACAGTACACAATGCCCGGATTGATTTCTTTTATCGTGTCATAATCGATTTTTAACGACTTGGTAACGCCCGGACGGTAATTTTCCACAATAATATCCGACGTTTTGGCTAATTTATAAAAGATTTGTTTTCCTTCTTCGCTTTTCAAATCGAGCGCTATGCTTTTTTTGTTGCGGTTAATTTGGAAAAAGCTTGTCGATTCCCCGTTGATGAAGGGCCCCAGCTGCCGGGAATCGTCTCCTCCGGCCTTTTTCTCCACCTTAATGATTTCGGCTCCCAAATCGCCCAATATCATCGTGCAGTGAGGTCCTGCCATAATTTGCGATACATCCAGAACGCGAATTCCTTCTAAAGGAAGCATATTGCAACACTCCTAACCTATAAAAATAGTATATTATTATGAAAATTTCGAATATAATATTGAAATCATCTTCTAAAAGGGGAGAGATGTTTTGCCGTTCATCAAGCGTAAACTCCCGTTGCAGCTTCGCATCATCGGATTAGTGCTCACAGTGGTACTGACGATTCTGGTAAGTATCGGCTATCTTTTTAATTTGATCATTGTTCAATTTGTAGAAGACGCCGTCGGGGATAGCGCGCTCGATGCCGCCAAACTGATAGCCGAATTGCCGGACATCAGAGAAGCGATAGAGCTTGGCGATCCTCACTCATACCTTCAACCGCGGACACGGGAAATAAGAGAGAAAACCAAAGTGGGTTTTATTACGATCCTCGATTCCAACGGCATACGCTATACGCATAACAATGAGGAGTTGATCGGCCAAAGATTTACAGGAGGCGATGAAGGACCCGCCCTTGCCGGCGAAGAATATATTTCCAAGGCCGTCGGTATTTCCGGGCCGTCGATCCGGGCATTCGTACCCGTCAAAAAAGACGGCAAAGTCATCGGCGTCATCGCCGTAGGCATGTTCAACAACAACATATACAAAATCGTGAATTCGTACTTTATTTCCGTCATTTATTTTCTGTGCATCGCTTTGGCACTCGGAATTCTTCTCTCCATCCTGCTGGCCAGGAGCATCAAGAAAACGATGTATGGTCTGGAGCCCGATGAAATCGCTAACATTGTGAAGGAACGCGAAGCCCTCTTGGACTGTTTGCATGAAGGGGTCATTGCCGTTGATAAAAACCGGAAAGTCACCTTGATCAATGAAACGGCCCGCAAGATCCTGTCGTTTGACAGCGATGCGCTCGGCAAGCATGTAACGGAGATCATACCTTCATCCAGATTAAGCGAAGTCATGGATACGAAAGAAAAAGAATACAATACGGAACATACCGTCAACGGCGTCACCGTGATCGTCAACCGCGCTCCCATTATCGTAAACAATGAGGTCGTCGGCGCCGTTTCTACGTTCAGAGATACCTCCGAAATGCGAAGCCTGGCGGAAGAACTGACCGGCGTGAAGCAATACATGGAGGGCCTGCGTGCCAAGACTCACGAATTTATGAACCGGCTTCACACCCTTCACGGTTTGTTGGAGCTGCGGGAATATGAAGAAGCGAAGTCGTTCATATTGCAAACCACCAACAGCCAACAAAAGCTGCTTCAATTTTTGGGACGAAAAATATTGGATCCCAAAACCTCCGCTCTCCTTCTGGGAAAGATCCAGCAAGCCGAGGAGCGGAACATCTCGTTAAAAATCGATCCCGGAAGCCATCTGCCGCCATTGCCTGAGGAGATTTCCAACAGCATGATCCTGATTCTCGGCAATTTAATTGACAATGCGTTTGATGCTGTCAAAGGCATTGCCGATGGACAAATCGAGGTCACCTTGCTTGATCAGCAGGACCAATGGGTCATCATGGTGGAAGACAACGGCCATGGAATTCCGGAAAGCCGGATCCCGTTTATTTTCAAGAAGAACTATTCAACCAAAAATGCCGACAGAGGCTACGGCCTGTATCTGGTTAAGAACCATATCGATCACGTACTGCACGGAGAGCTGAATGTCACTTCCTCACCGGATCTTGGAACCGTCTTTTGGATAAGCATCCCCAAACGTTGATTGAAATAGCAAAATACAGGAGGGCTCACCTTGTTACTTAAAGTGTTGATTATTGAAGATGATCCTATGGTATCGAGCATCAATCAAAAGTACCTCAACAAAATCGATTTGGTGGAATGTGTCGGCAGCGCCAGAAACGGTCAAGAAGCAATGGAGCGGATTGTAGAGCTTGCTCCGGATGTGATTCTTCTTGATATCTACATGCCTTCCATGAACGGCTTGGAGCTACTGCGTGAAATTCGCCGCCAATCCATTGAAGTCGATGTCATTTTGATCACGGCCGCTGATCACCCCCAAATTATTGAAGAATCCATGCGGCTCGGGATTGTGGACTATATTATTAAGCCGTTCGATTTTGACCGCTTCCGTTCCGCATTGGAAACCTTGAAAAAAAGACATCTGCTCTTCCGTCAGCATACGAACCTGAATCAACAGCTGCTCGATTCGTTATACGCAAAATCCAATCCTAAGCGGTCGGGCGGTGAAGAAACGGAAGTACCTAAAGGCATTGATCCGATTACGCTGCAAATGATCCGGGACACGCTCGCAAATTCCGGGCAGCCGTTATCCGCTCAGGACATTGCCGATCAATTGATGCTGTCGCGAATAACAACAAGAAAGTATCTGGAATATCTGTGTGAAATAGATGAGATTATGCTCGAATTGAAATATTCCAGCAAAGGGCGTCCTACCAAGCTGTATGTTTATAACGATTAATTTAATTGTAAGCGTTTACCTATTGGCTGATCATGTTCTCTGCCATATATCTTCGGCTCTGTCCGACATAATGATCGGATACGAACTGAAGCATTCGCAAATCCTCCTCATTCAGTTCCCGGACGACTTTAGCGGGAGACCCCATGACCAACACTCCAGGGGGGATTTTTTTCTTTTCTGTAATCAAGGTACCGGCGGCAATCAGAGCCTGCTCCCCGATTTCTGCATGATTCATAACAATAGCCCCCATGCCGATCAACGCTCCGTCATGGATCGTGCATCCGTGTAAAATTACGTTGTGTCCGACCGATACCTTGTTTCCAATGTGCAGCGGCAGTCCGGGGTCCACGTGAAGCGTACAGCCGTCCTGGATATTGGTTCGATCGCCGATCACAATCGGCGCATTGTCCCCGCGCAGTACCGAATTGAACCAAACGCTTGACTCCTCCCCGATGGTAATATCGCCTATTAACTGAGCCCCCGGTGCCGTGTATGCGGTGGGATGCAGCTGCGGCTTAACATCGCCTAATGAATAAATCATCCGCGTCTTTCCTCCTTTGCTTGCACACAAGACCAACACCCTTCCTTTAATGATAGCGATTACATTTTTGATTATAGCGGACCCGGCGCCCGTTTTGTTTTTTCGTATTCAACGTAAATTAATTCAGCTTTTGTAACCGGTTTTTGTAATTTTTGTAGCGATCGGCAGTGCAATACCAGTCATGATGCGCTTCATAGCAAAGCCCGGCATCGCCTTGAAAATCAAGCGATGCCGGGCTTTGGAATTATTCCGCCGATGAGATGTTGACTCTTTGCAGGCGCAGCGCATTAAGAACAACGGATACCGAACTTAAGGCCATGGCCGCACCAGCCACCCATGGTGCCAACAGGCCGATGGCTGCAACGGGGATCCCCAGCGTGTTATAAGCGAGGGCCCAGAACAAATTTTGCCGGATGTTGGCCATCGTTTTTCTGCTTATCGCTATGGCGTCGGCAATGCTGTTCAAATCTCCGCGCATCAAGGTAACATCCGCCGCTTCCATCGCCACGTCCGTTCCTGTGCCGATGGCCATGCCGATGTCCGCAACCGCGAGCGCCGGGGCATCGTTGATGCCGTCTCCGACCATCGCCACCTTCCTGCCTTGTTCCTGCAGCTTCTTCACTTCCCGTGCTTTTCCTTCGGGCAGCACTTCCGCGATGACATCCTCGATGCCTGCTTGTTTGGCGATGGCTTTCGCCGTACGTTCGTTGTCGCCGGTAATCATGATGACGTGAATTCCCATTTGCTTTAAGCGGGCAACCGCCTCTTTGGACGTATCCTTGATCGTATCCGCCACCGCGACAACACCCGCATACTGCCGGTCGATTGCGACGAGCATCGCCGTTTTGCCTGCCTGCTCCAGCTTTTCCATCGTATCCGCCGCAGTTGCGATCGCAACATCGTATTTGGCCATCAGCTTGCGGGTTCCGGCCAATACTTCTTTACCTTCGACTACGGCTCGAATCCCGAAACCCGGAATGGCTTCGAATTCATCGGTCTGCCCCAGTGAAATGCCTTTCGCTGAAATTCCCGTTACGATAGCCTCGGCAAGCGGATGCTCGGAATTTTTCTCGGCGGCTCCAACCAGCTTTAATAACGTCGTTTCATCGATCCCGGATGGAATCACATCCGTGAGTTCCGGTTTGCCCTTGGTCACCGTACCCGTTTTATCCAATACGATGGTTTCAATCCGGTGCGTGGACTCCAGGTGCTCTCCGCCCTTAAACAAAATGCCCAGCTCCGCCGCACGGCCGGAACCGGCCATAATGGAGGTAGGGGTGGCAAGCCCAAGCGCACATGGGCAGGCAATAACCAGTACCGCAATGGCTTTTTCCAAAGCTCCGGCCAAATGGCCGGGTTCCATCCAGATATACCATACGGCGAAAGTGATAATGGCAATTCCGACTACAACGGGAACAAAAATTCCGGAAATCACGTCTGCAATCCGCTGAATCGGCGCCTTCGAGCCCTGCGCTTCCTCCACCACTTTAATGATTTGAGCAAGCGCCGTCTCCTTGCCGACCCGGGTTGCTTTGATTTGAAGCATGCCATTCTTGTTTATCGTTGCTCCGATTACGCGATCCCCTGGTCTCTTTTCGACAGGAATGCTTTCGCCGGTAAGCATCGACTCGTCCACGGACGATCTCCCTTCGATGACTTCACCGTCTACCGGCACTTTCTCTCCGGGCTTCACCAGAACGATGTCGCCTACGGCGACTTCTTCTACAGGAATAGTCATTTCCTGGCCGTTTCTGACGACCAAAGCGGTCTTGGCCTGCAGTCCCATAAGCGATTTGATCGCTTCGGATGTCCGCCCTTTGGCCAGGGCTTCAAACCATTTCCCGAGAATAACCAATGTGATAAGTACAGCGCTGGTCTCATAATACATGGCCGGCGCGTGCTGTCCGCCATGAGCGTTTGTCGCCCAATCAACCGTCAAATACAAACTGTAAAAATAAGCCGCGGAGGTACCCAAAGCAATGAGAACATCCATATTCGCACTTTTGTTGCGGAGCGCTTTATAAGCGCCGGTATAAAAGGGTTTACCGATGATGAATTGGACCGGTGTCGCAAGCGCCAATTGAAACCATGGATTCATAAAAACCTCAGGCATCCAGATCCATGAAGTGAACGAAAAGTGAGTGACCATGGCCCATAGAAGCGGAAAGGACAATATGGCGGAAATGAGCAGCGTCACCTTCTGCCGCTTGAGCTCCTGCTGACGGCGCGTGCCGTCGTCCCCCTCCTCCTGCTTCGGAACAGCCTTGTAGCCGAGCTTATCCACCTTCTGCTGCATATCTTCGATAGACACTTCAAGCGGATTGAACTCCACATGAGCCGTTTCCATCGCAAAATTAACAGTGGCTTTCGAAACGCCATCCAGTTTATTCAATCCTTTTTCAATGCGATTGGCGCAAGCGGCGCAGGTCATTCCTGTAATCAGTAAAGAAGTTTGCTTCGTTCCGGTACTTGCGGAATCCATACCAAACACCCGCTTTCGTATATGTTGCATTTTTTCATATATATTGGTTTTGTCAGGTTTACCTGTTACCGATTTTAGTATACCCCCCTATAGTATATTTGTCAACGGACTTCTTCTTTGTTTTACCATTCCCCTTGGCAAGTTGAACCATACCGGCCGCAGATCTTCCAGAAATCCATACCGGTTTTGTCTGTTCAATATGAATTCTATAAACGAAAACATATCGCCAAAAACCTTCTGGCAAATGAGGACTGATCTTGATAAACTGGCATAAGTGATGTTTCTGCTAACCGTTCAACCAAATTGAATATGTAAACCGAACAAGGGGTGAATGTCATGGAAATCGAACTCATAGATGCAGTAAAAAAACATGATGAGCTGCGGGTCAGAAATTTGTTGAGCTTTGGCGTCAACCCCAATTTCCGGAACCCTAACGGAAATACGGCTCTAATGTTTGCGGCAAGCCAAGGAAACCATGAGCTCGTTCAAATGCTTCTTAGCCATCGCGCCGATCCGAATATACCCAACAAGCAAGGGAATACCCCGTTAATCACGGCCGTGGAACGAAATCATATGAATATTGCCTTACTATTGCTTAACCACGGAGCCAATGCGGCACATGCCAACGGAAACGGCACCACCCCTTTAATGTTTGCTTCCCGAAACAACGCATTGCCAATAGCAAGGACTCTTGTGGAAAGAGGCGCCGGGGTAAATGCGGCAAATCATAAGGGACATACCGCTTTAATGCTATCTTGCATAGACGGCCATCAGGATATGGTGACATTTTTGTTGGAATCCGGAGCCCATGTACATAAAAAAGACAACAACGGCTATACCGCCCTGCTGCATGCTGTAAGACCAAATCATTACGGCATCGTCGAGCTGCTTCTCAAGCATGAAGCCAAACCGGAAGAAGCCAACATCTTTGGTGTCAATGCCGTAACGAAAGCTGCAGAAATCAACGACGAGCGGATTATGACAGCATTGCTTTACTCCCTGTATTCTCGAAAGGTGTCCATATCTTATCGTAATGCCTACCAAACAGCAAAAGAAAAGCATCCTGAAAGCAGTATCCGCTTATGGCTTAATATGCTGACTAACGGTAATGTCCATTCCTCCGAGGCAGGACGGTTCAATAAATCGATTGTGAAGGATATCCGGCTGATCAGGATATTCAGCAAATATGATCTTAAACTCGATGATGAAAGCTTTTTCCCATTTATTTCCATTTCTATACAAAAGAAGGACAGGAAACTTTTCGACCGCTTTTTTCCGTCTCAGCCGAACAGTGCGCTTTGCCGACAATGTTTTGAATCCCTGCCCTTGAACGAAATCGAGCCGTATATGGCACAGCGTCTTTTATGGCTCGCTTTCGTCAGTAAGCATCCGGATCTTGCTTGTCGCCTTTTCGATCATCAGGTTCCTCCTCACACCTGCAGAACCAAAGACAAAGAACAACACACGATGGATCTTGCCATATCTTTAAAGGATCAAAGCATCATTGAACTGCTGCTGGACCGGGGTGTCATCCCTTCCAAGCATCATCTAGAACAGGCTATTATCAACCGTTTGACTTATGCGGTAAGGTTAATGGTGGCTCGTGGGGCAGATGTTAGCGACGGAAGCCAGCTGTTCGCCGCGGCCATCGGCACTAAACAAACGGAAATGGTACAGCTATTGATTGAGCTTGATATCGATCCGGATCAAGGAAGCCGTTCATGGCAGGCTCCTTTGCTAAAGGCTATATCCTCGGGGATGGACTCCGTTGCGGAATATTTTATTGTTCATGGCAAACAGCTTCAAGAATTGGACAAGGCTTTGCTTGAAGCGGTCGCTAGAAAGAATGAGAAATTAGCCCTCTTATTACTGGATCACGGAGCGGATGCGCAAACCAAAAATGTTTTGGGACAAACAGCCTTTCAATTAGCGACGGAAAACCGAATGATGACATGGGTGGAGAAATGGCTGCAAAAAAAGCCTGAGCAAAAACAAATCAACGAAGCTTTCCTGACTTCCTTGCAAAAAAATCAATCCGATCTGGCCGTACTGTTCTTGCAGTACGGGGCCGACCCGCATATCAAACTAAAAAATGGGCAGGATGCCTTCTCTGCTGCAGTTGAACGTCAAATGGTTCCCGCAGCGGAAAAATTAATGTCTTTTGTCGATAACCAGGAGATTTATCACGCATTTATGAATAGTGTCCGGAATAACGCCTTGCCGATAGTGAGGATGTTCATCAGAAAGGGAATCGGTCCCAATGTGGTCGATGGGGAGGGTACGAGCGCCCTGATGCATGCGGTCAAAGCCGGCCACTCCAACATGGTATATGAACTCATTTTGGCCGGCGCCAACACCGAACGGCAAAATCAGCGGGGGGAAACCGCGAGAAGCGCCGCACTTGCCGGCAATCAAGCAGGAATGCTCCGGATTCTTTCCAGCAAGCCCAATCTTTCCGGCGAGAGCAGTCATTCGTTGATGGGTACATTGCTGTCCTCCGTATTCGGGCGGTCAAAGCCCCGGGAACGATTCACACACTGCTGGAGCTGTAAGACGAGCATTGATTCTGTCCGCTATCTCATTTGCAGTTCATGCCATTGGATTATTTGCCCCTGCAGTGCATGCGGATGTACTTATTCCTACGGCACTTCATACAGAAACTATTAACATGGGAAAAGCAAAAGCCTGGTCTTGCAGTCTCTGCTTGGACCAAGCTTTTTGCCACGCCTTGAATTCCCTTTATTTAACGTTGGAATTCAACGATACTCCGCTTTTTTTCATTCACCGTGAGCTGAAATATATCCGGCCGGTTGTAGTGTCCCATGACATCAAAGTCGTACCGGCTTTGGACGATCTGGTCTAACGGCAAATCGGCGACCAACAGCCCTTCCTCGTCCCATAACGGCTTGATTACATATTCGCCTAACGGCCCTACGATCGCGCTCCCGCCCCGGGACAGCACGTCGGGCTGCCCGGAAAGCTCGTCCAGGCAGGCTAAATCATCGGGGTATGTGTTTTTTGTGGCATACTGATTAGAGGATAACACGAAGCAGCGGCCCTCCAAGGCGATATGCTGAATCGTTGCCTGCCAGGTATCGCGTGCGTCCGCCGTCGGAGTGATGAACAGATCAATCCCTTTGGCATACATCGCGGTTCGCGCCAAAGGCATGTAGTTTTCCCAGCAGATCAATCCGCCGATTCTCCCGAATGGCGTTTGAATCACCGTTAGCGTGCTGCCGTCTCCCGATCCCCACAGCAGCCGCTCTGCACCCGTGGGCATCAGCTTGCGGTGTTTGCCGAGCAGCCGTCCGTCGGGTCCTATATATACCATGGAGTTATACAAGGTCGAGCTGCCGAATTCGGCTTCGCGTTCTACGACGCCGACAATCAGGTAGACTCCGGCATCATATGCTATTTGTCCAAGAAAATCCATGTCTTCACCCGGAATTTCTACAGCACTTTCCCAATATCTCGCCCAATCCTTTCTGCCCGAATCCGTTCGGCTCCCCACCCGGGTCCCAAACGTAAATCCTCTAGGGTAGCCTGAGACGAACGTTTC
The DNA here is from genome assembly GCF_013337105.1 of Paenibacillus sp. JMULE4. Lineage (NCBI taxonomy): Bacteria > Bacillati > Bacillota > Bacilli > Caryophanales > Paenibacillaceae > Paenibacillus > Paenibacillus sp. JMULE4. Next base: position 151,043 of record NZ_SGWF01000016.1, on the reverse strand, counting down.
CGGAAAAACCACCAATTGGGCCTGCTGCTTTGCCGCTTCCTTCGTCCACTCCGCTATTTTCTGCATCGCTGAGGCCTTGTCAAAAAGAACAGGAGCCGACTGAACCACCGCTACACGTACCGTACGTTCCATAGGAATGACCTCCGTTTATCGTATTTACTCCTTCAAGTCCGTACTTCTATCATAACGTGCGTGAAGAAATGGTAAACAGCCAATCCTCCTCCTTTATCCCCATCCAATCGCAATCAGGAATTCATAAATTATTACCAAATTGGAAGCATGATTTATGTTAAGATACCAAATAATATGACTGAATCAGTCGATTCAACAGTTAGGCGGTGTCCCTATGTGGAAGCCCGATCGCACAAGCAAAAAACCGTTATATCAGCAAATTGCCGAATATATGGAACGCAGAATAAACTATGGCGAATACCCTCCGGGCAGCGTTTTGCCATCCGAAAGAAAGCTAGCGAGCCAGCTTCAAGTCAATCGGAGCACGATCGTGCAAGCTTATGAGGAGCTTCGCGCCTCCGGACTCATCGAAAGCCGCGTCGGCTTCGGAACCAGAGTCAGCGGCGATAAATGGGGATTTACCCCGAAGCATGCCGCAAACTGGCGCTTATATGAAGAGAGCGGCGCTTTTTTACCGAATATTCCTTTCATTCGGCGTATTCGGGAAGAAATTCGTAAAAACCCGGACATTATCGATTTTGCCAGCGGCGAGCTTTCGGCGGATTTGTTTCCCAATCAGGCCTTTCAAAAACTGTGGCAGGAAAAACCTTATCTTGACCATTGGGGCTATGACGACCCTCAAGGCTATTTGCCATTAAGAGAAACGCTGGCGTCCTTTTTGCAAACGTACCACGGGATCGGTTCAACCTCGTCTTCGATTCTCATTACTTCCGGATCGCAGCAGTCTTTATTTTTAATTACTCAATGCTTGCTTAGTGCCGGGGATGCGGTGGCCATTGAAGATCCTTCCTATTGCTATTCCCTGCCTATGTTTCAATCGGCAGGATTGCGGCTGCTCCGTTTGCCGGTCAAAGACGACGGGATCCAGCCCGATGATCTCTTGTCTTTATACCGCCGGCATCGTGTACGCATGATTTTTTTAAACCCGAATTATCAAAATCCTACCGGAACGGTGCTAAACCCGGCGCATCGGATGAAGCTGCTGGACGCCGCCGCGGATTTGGGGATTCCCATCGTCGAGGACGATCCCTTCAGCCTGACGGCCTTTGACGGCAATGCGCCTAAGCCTTTAAAAGCGTACGATACGGCCGGAAATGTGCTCTACATTGGATCGCTGTCCAAAATTGCCGCATCCGGCTTGCGGATCGGGTGGATGGTGGCCCCGCAATCGGTGGTGCATCGCCTGGCGGATGCCCGACAGCAAATGGATTTTGGTTTAAGCGTCATTCCGCAGTGGATTGCAGCGCAATTTTTAGGTTTGAAGACCGATTTTGAAGATCATGTGGCCTCCTTGAGAAAAGCACTGCTTCGTAAACGGGATCTCCTTGCTTCAGCCATGGATGAATATTTGAAAGGCGAGGTGGATTACTCCTTGCCTCAAGGAGGATTGAATATGTGGTGCAGCATACACAAAAAAGTGGATGATTTCAGGCTGTTGGAAGAAGGGATTAAACGCGGCGTTATTTTTGTCCCGGGAAGCGTTTATGGCTCAAAGCCCGGTTATGTCCGTTTTTCATTTTCAAGGCCTGACCCGGAAAGCATACACAAGGGAATTCGTGCCTTTGCAGAAGGATTGAAGCATTGCTGATCCCAATGGACGGGATAACACGCTCCCGATTGGATGGTTACAACACAGCATTTTCTTGTTACGATCCAAGTATAAGACTAGGAGCTGGATGGTGAATGCAATGCCTCTCTACATTTATTACATTATTTTCTTAACGATTATGTTAATTGGGACGATAGCCACGATCATGATCGGCCTGTCCAAAAAAAACAAAGAAGGAAATCCCGGTTATGACAAAAGAACAGGCAGCATTTTTAAAAATCTGTCCATTTATTATATTATCGCTATCGTTCTCGGTTATATTGCGTTGATTCTATATATAGTCAAATGATCATTCGTGCAGCCAAAAAGGAGTCGGTTTTTGAACTGCACCTCCAATTGTTAGACACACATCTAACAATTGGAGGTGCTTTTCTTTTGGCTAAATTTACAGCAGCAGAAAAAATAAAAGCGGTCAAACGATATTTAGAAGGACATACAGGTTATCAAACAATCGCACAGGAAATCGGTGTACATGTTAGTAAACTACAATATTGGGTGAAAAAATATCAATATCATGGAGAAGGGGCCTTTATAAAAACCTATACAAAATACACTGCCCAATATAAACTAGACGTAATTAACTATATGAACGAACACGGGACGTCCATTATTGAAACGGCAGCGAGATTTAACTTGTCTTCCGAATCGATTCTTTGGAATTGGCAAAATACCTTAGACACACTAGGCTGGGCGGCCCTGGAATCAAAGAAAAAGGGGCGTCCAACAATGAAAAAAGATGGTCAGAAACCAACAAACAAAACTGCACCAGCAGAAGGTTCAGCAGAGGCTTTGCAAGCAGAATTAGAGCGTTTACGTATGGAGAATGCTTATTTAAAAAAGTTGAATGCCTTAGTTCAAAGCAAGGAAAAATCACCAAACAAGACAAAGCGCAAGTAGTCTTTGAATTAAGGCATGAATTTCCGGTGAAATCAGTACTCAAGCTAGCAGGGATTCCACGTAGTACATATTATTACTGGGTGAAAAGCACTTCAACCTTACCGCCGTTCTTTTTTTCATTTTGTCATGGTGATAATTTGAATACTTATTTTCTGCTGCGAAAAAAAAAACTGTGCCGCTCACGCAGCACAGTTTTGGGTAACAGGTTTATTTTCTCCGAGGACCTGCCGATTTAATCTCCTCGCTCATATCGGAAAATTTCTCGAAATTTTGGATGAAGCGCTCGGCCAATTCCGCCGCTTTCGCTTCATACGCCGCTTTATCCTCCCATGTGTTTCTGGGTACCAGCACTTCGCTTGGAACGCCGGGAACGGATTCGGGGCAAAGCACGCCAAAGACCGGATCGGCGACAAATGTCGTTTGTTCAATGCTGCCATTGATCGCGGCGGACACCATAGCACGGGTATAAGCAAGGTTCATCCGTTTCCCTACGCCGTAAGGCCCGCCGGACCAACCGGTATTGACCAGGTACACTCTAGCTTTGTGCTCCTCGATTTTCTTCCCCAGCATCTCCGCATACACGCTTGGACGCAAAGGAAGAAAAGGGGCACCAAAGCAGGTGGAGAACGTCGCTTCCGGCTCCGTTACCCCTCTCTCCGTACCGGCCAGCTTCGAAGTGTAGCCCGACAAGAAGTGATACATGGCTTGTTCCTTCGTCAGCTTGGAGATCGGAGGAAGCACACCAAACGCATCGGCCGTCAAGAAAATGATCACGTTCGGATGTCCGGCAACCCCCGGGATCAGTGCGCCGGGAATATAATCGACAGGGTAAGCGGCGCGCGTGTTTTCCGTAATCTGATTGTCGCTGTAATCGGCAATTCCGGTGTCTTCATCCAAAACGACATTTTCCAACACCGAACCGTAACGTATGGCCTGCCAAATTTGCGGTTCCTTTTCTTCCGAGAGGCCTATGCATTTCGCATAACAACCGCCCTCAAAGTTAAACACGCCCTGATCCGACCAGCCGTGCTCATCGTCTCCGATTAAACGGCGGTTCGGGTCGGCGGAAAGCGTCGTTTTCCCTGTGCCCGACAGCCCGAAGAATAGAGCGGTGTCCCCATTCTCTCCGACGTTAGCCGAGCAGTGCATCGGAAGAACGCCTTGGAAAGGAAGAAGATAATTCAGTACGGTAAAAATGGATTTTTTCATCTCGCCGGCATACTCGGTGCCGCCGATCAGGACGACTTTCTTTTCAAAAGAAACGCAGATGAAAGTTTCGGAACGGGTACCGTCAACGGCGGGGTCGGCCTTCAATCCCGGAAGGGCGATCACGGTAAACTCCGGCTGATGGGCCTGCAGTTCTTCTTTCGTCGGACGGACAAACAGCTGACGAACAAATAAATTATGCCAAGCGTACTCATTGATGACACGAATGGGAAGCCTGTACTTTGAATCGGCTCCTGCAAATCCGTCGAATATGAACAGCTCCCGCTCCGCCATATATTTTTGCGCTTTTTGATACAGCCTCTCAAACTGAAGCTGTGATATAGGCTGATTTACGGCGCCCCAAGCAATATGGTCCATTACGGACGGTTCCTGCACCACAAATTTATCCTTAGGAGAGCGGCCGGTATACTTTCCCGTCAATGCCCGTAATGCTCCGGAGGAAGCCAGTACTCCTTCCTTTCTCTGCAATGCCGTTTCAATTAATTTTGATACGGACAAGTTGTGATGTGCGTTGTTAGCATGCTGCTGTTGAACAGCCTTAAAGTCCAAGACCATACTGTAACTGCCTCCTTTGGTTCGCTTTAATATAGTGTACATCAATTAATGTATAGTACACAATATAAATTTATCTATTACACAATCTTTATATGTTTTTACAATATAAATTTATCTATTACACAATCTTTATATGTTTTTACACAATTTCGTCAAATATAACACTCTATTCATGGTGGATTGGGAACGCAACGGCTGATATAGGATACCCTATAGAAGCAATCGGCCCGCTGCCTTCGTTCAAGTAAACAGAAAGAAGCCATTTGTCTGTCGGAGCTCTCCAGCGCTCCATCAGTCAAATGGCAACGTTAAAATCCGGTCTTTTGCATGTTATCGGCCTTATTGCAGCCACCGGGGCGCCCACCAATTCCACCTGCCAAGCCATTTCATAAAAGAGGGGACCAGGATGAACCTGATCAGTGTCGCATCAATCCAGATTGCGGCGGCAATGCCAATCCCCAGCTGTTGGACCCCGACCACCTCCCCGAATGCAAAGGGTGCGGTAACCGCAATCATGATCGCGGCGGCCGAGGTGATGATTCTGCCGGTTGAGGTTAGTCCCGCCAGAATGGCGCGGTCGTTGTCCTGCGTTTGCCGGTACACCTCCGATATGCGCGACAGAAGAAACACCCCGTAATCCATGCTGATGCCAAAAGCCAGTCCGAAAATAAATACGGGAATCATGATGGCAATGCTGTACGGCTCCATCCCCAGGCGTCCTTCTTCAAATATCCATACCAGGATGCCGAACGATGCTCCCAGACTTAGGAGATTCATCAGAATCGTTTTGAGCGGAATGAGAACCGAACGGAACGCGAAGAGCAGCACACCAAATTGAGTAATGAAAATAAACAGCAGTACGTGTTTGATATTGTCAAAGATTTCATCAAAAACCTCCTGCTGGTACTTTGCCTCTCCTCCCAACAGGAACCGGATTTCCCCTGACATTCCTTTCTGCTCCCAACGCCGGACCCAATCCATCGCTTCCTTCGACGACGGACCGCCCTGCAGGGTCACATGAATAAGCATTCGATGCTGTTTCACATACCGCTTCAGCACTGGCTCATATTTTTCTCTGATCATCGGTCTTTGAAACAGGGAGTATGCCTGTTCGGGCGGCATGCGCAGGCTGGAAAACACGGAATCCACCCGCAGCACGCCCGGATCGCTTTCCAAACTTTGAATCAGCGCATAGGTATTGTACCAGTCTTTTTTGGTCAGAGTATGCGTACTCCCTTGGGCTGCAATGTAAACATGCGAGGCTGACGGAAGTGCGAAGTGGGTTTGATAAGTCTCGGCGGCCGTGCGCGAATCATAGCTTTGAGGCAGCGAGGAGGCATCGGGAATGGCTAATTTCATTTGGGTTAAAGGCAGAAGACAGCCGATTAACACAAGCGAAGCCAAAAACGCCATCCGAAATGGCCTCTTCATGACAAAAAGCGATAAAGAATTCCAAAACTTTATTTCCACGGAAATGGATTTTGCCTTTTTTTCCGATCGGATGACAGGCCCCAGTATAGTTAGAAGCGCCGGAAGCAGAGTGATGGTTAACAGGACTGAAACCGCCACTACCACCATCGCTCCTAAAGCTACGGTAGTAAACATCGGGAGACGGATAAAGCATATCCCCATCAAGCCCAGAAAAACGCAGGCTGCCGAAAATAAAACGGCTCTGCCGGCGGTTTGCATGGTTGTGGCCAGCGCCTGCCCGGCAGAAGCTCTTTCCAGCTCCTCCCGGTATCGGCTGACCAGCATCAGCGCGAAATCGATGCTCAGCGCCAGACCCGCCATAGGGATGACGTTCAGCACAAAGTTGGAGAGCTCGATACGGGTCCCCAGCCAATACATGATCCCCATGGTGCCGGTAACTGCAAACATTCCTATGATAATGGGAATCATGGCGGAAACGATTCCGCCAAAAGCAAACCATAAAATCAGGAACGCCGCAGGAATTCCGATCAGCTCCGCCTTTTTCAAATCATGTTGACTGGCCGCGTTGACGTCCGCCTGGACCACCGGTTTCCCCGTCATTTTCACCGTGACTCCGCTGTGGTCCGGCAGGCGTGCATGAATTTCCTCAAGCACCGGCTTCATTTCATAGGATTGTTGTTCAAAAACAAGCAGTGCGTAGGCAGCATTATTCTTGAGCATCCCCTCGTTCATCAGCGGGGAAATCACGCCGGTCAACCCGCGGATTCCCTGCAGCCGGTCCAGGGTATGCTGAATGAACTGGCGGAATCGCGCAGGGGATAAGGAATCCTGTTTCTCAAACACAAGCATGACGGGATCCTCAGGGATGTGGAAATCAGCGGATAGCATACGTTGAACCTTGACATAGGCTCCGTCCGGAAGCAAGCCGTGATCCTTCAATACAGAAGGCAGCTTGGCAGCGTACATTCCGAAAAAGACCGCGAACAAGAACCAAAACAGAATAACCGTTTTGGGATAACGATGAGACAGGACGGCAAGCATACGGTACCCCATAACGAAGCTCCTCTGCGTATGGATCGGATGCTTTCTTTCTATACATCCGTTTCTTTTAACCGGGTCGCCCGAACCATCTCATACGCCAATTCCGGCGCAAGATGCGCTAACCCCAGCAGGAGGCGGGGTACTGCGGGGAACCCGAGCAGCGATTGGAGCAGACGTCCCCACCTGAGGGGACCCGTAAATTCCTGCCGGACCGATAGTGTATACTCGCGTTCCCATTCGGAAAGGGACATCTCCCCGCGGAGATATCCGTCGGCAAGGGGGGCGCACAATCGGGCCGACCGTAGGCCCATCGACATGCCGTCGCCGCAAAGCGGCGGCACCATTAATGAAGCGTCCCCCACACGGGGAATCACATCCCAAGCGACCGGCCGGCGGTTGAGCTTGACCGGGGCAACGGCGGCCTGAGTGCCGGGAACCGGAACGGCTTGCGCCAGCTTGGCATCAAGCTTCGGATTTTTCCGGCCAGCGGCCTCTATGATCTCCGGTATCGATTTGCCCGTGACCCGAAAGGCTTCCCGCTTCAGGAGCGCCGCAGCATTAACGATTCCTCCTTCGACGGGGGCAAGTCCCAAGTATCCTCCGGGAAAAAAATAAAGCTCTACCGCCGCGTCCATGGCTATCCCCCGATAGTGCGATTTCACACCCATAAACGTATTTTTTGCGGATCGGTTCGAAGGATGACCCGGAAGTCCTGATCGGGGGTTGGCTCCCCACGCCGCAATCACGGCACGCGCTTCACAGACCGTTTTTTCCCCTTCCCTGCTGATTTCAATCGTATACCCTCCGCCGCTTTGGGACACGGATGTGACTGCGGCTGCAGTCTGCACATCCACGCCTGAACGGATGGCGGCGCTATGAAGCGCCTGATCCAATGCATACCGGCTTATCCCTAACGCCCGGTCAGGCAGCGGAATGTCCAGGACCGCCCCATGGCTCAGGATCAGGCGAACCCGGGTCATCATGCTTGGATGAAGCGATTCGACCAGCTCGCCCAAACCAAGAGCCTTCAACGTGCTTTGCGATTCCGGGGAAAGAAATTCTCCGCATACTTTATGACGCGGGAAGGAATGACGGTCGATCAGTACCGTATCCCAGCCCCTGTCAGCCATAGCCTTGGCCAGACTGCTGCCGGCGATTCCGGCCCCAAGCACCGCCACATCGCGGATTGTTTTCATCATCCTCAGCTCCGTCAGTTGAACTGGACCCTGTCTTTACGGATGACAGCCGCATACCGAAACAGCGGTCTCCAGGCATAAAATAATTCAGATGCGCCCAACGCTTTGCCGAGATGGTCCCAATCCGCCGGACGGAACCCTTTGGCCACGGACAAGGGACCATCGTTGACAATATACCGGTTGCGCGAAACAAGACGGGCCGTAATCCACACCGCCGCCCAAGGGAGCCAATGCCGGTGAATATCGTTGATGACGACTCCGATACGGGAGGCCTTCAGCATGCTTCGGACAACCTCGGGCAGCTCGTCCGAAGCAAAATGATGAACAAACTGCGTTCCCGTAACCAGATCCGCGCACGCTTCCGGGAGCTTGAACACATCGCCGTGCAGCACTTGAACCCGGGGTTCGCCGCGATAATACATCCTTGCTTCTTCGCAAGCTTCTTCCGTGATGTCCACTAACGTGATCTTCAGCTGGATCCGGTTCGTGTCCGCCCATCGCAGAACCTTCCGATTGATATCGCCCGAGCCCGAGCCGATATCCAGGATAGACAAGCGTTCCGGCTTGTCCGCTTCCGTCCACAACCTCCGGATTCCATAGAGTGTGGGTGCCGAAGCGCCGAGGATTCGATTCAGCCTGCGCAAATGGCGCAAAGCTTCGCAAAGCTCAGGTCCCCCTTGAGAAAAGTCATCCATCAATTCCGGCTCGGTGGCCCGCTGTTTCAACCTTTTCATCAACGGGCATCACCTATGAGCTGTTCCTGCCCGACAACTGACGGCAAATAAGTGATTCGGGCCATTTCGGCCGTAAGGCCGGGACCGAACGCGACAGCCATCCCGCTTGCCGGCCCGGAGCGGCGATCCCGCAGCCGCCGCCTCATGTCGTCAAGCACGAAAAGCATCGTGGCGGAGGACAAATTGCCATAACGGCGAAGTACGGCACGGCTGGAATCGACCTGCTCATCCGTAAGCCCGTACACGTCCTGGACCGCATCGATAATCCCGCGCCCTCCAGGATGAATCGCCCACAGCTCGGGCCTGTTTTCCCCGGCGGTCAGATGTCCCGACACAGCGGGAAGCCATCTGCCGATCAGCCGGGGAATGTTCGGGGACAGGTAAAGGTGGAAGCCATAATTCCCCACCTCCCACACCATCTCATCAGCGGATTCGGGCATGAGTACGGAATAATCGCCGCCCAGCTGAAAAATGCCTTTATGGCCGGCTCCGGCGCAGCCTACAATGCAGGCGGAAGCTCCGTCACCGAAGAAAGAAGCGGCGAATAGAGCCTCCTTGTCGCCGGAGGGCTGAAAATGAAGCGTGCACAGCTCTACGCAGACGATGAGCACTTTGGCGGACGGCGTACCCGAGACGATCTGCCTCGATAGATTAATGGCCTTCAATCCGGCGGCACAGCCCAGAAATTGCAGCGGAAGCCGGTTAACCGTAGACGCCAGCCCCAGCTGTTGAACCAAAACGGCATCCATGCCCGGCAGAAATTGACCGGTACAGCTGACCGTGATCAAATGGGTGATGCCGGACGCCGTCATACCGCTGTCCGATAGTGCTTTTCTTGCCGCCTCCAGGCCCAATGGAACAGACTCTTTCTTATACGTTGCCATACGCTCGGCAGTGGTAGGGACGCCTTCTATGGAAGCGCTGGAGAAATAACGGCACCCGGGTGCGGGTTCGAGCAGGTTCGGCTCGCATGTGTAACGCGTTTCCACTCCGCACTGCCTGAATATTCTTTTGGCCCAGCGGGCGGAATGGGGTTGCTCCCTTAAAGCTTCGGCCAACCTTTGTGATACATCGGCCTGATCCATCCGGAAAGCGGGGACGGCCGTACCGATCCCCAAGATGGAAACAATTGGAGATATGTCTTCCATGGTCTGGTTCTTCCTTTCGCTTTAGTATCCAAATCGCGTAAAGGTCGGACAAGGATCATGCTTTACACATGTTTATTCGCATTTGCGTTTCAATATGACGCTCTTTCCGTGCATACCGGCGGATTGCCTTTACATAATTTTTTGCCCCCATGCACGATATCGGGGAGGAAAAAAATAGGACATGTCGAAATATTGCTAATTACAGTAAATAAGCTGATTATCGAAAATATGGAGGTAGTGTTTTGTGGAATCGATACGTAAGATAGATTCTTCTTTTCCTATGGATTCACTTTTTATCCATTCTTTCGATGCTCTATGTATATTGGATAATAAGGGATTCGTACTTAAAACCAATCCTTCCTTCACAAGGCTATTCGGATGGAACGAAGATGAATTGATAGGACGTCCACTGCCCTTTCAAAACCATTTGGATGTTTTGAAGGTACCTCCTGCCAACATTGTCGAGATTGATCACTTATCGATACAGCGGAAAGACGGGAGCCCTGTCATCGTTCGGTTGAAGGCTTTACCTCCTGAACATCATCATCCGGCGGTTCTTTTCATGAGAGAAGTCATCCCGCATGATTATTTGGAAAAGCTGGATTTGATTGAGCAAGAGCATAAACAAACAATACGGTATCAGCAAGGGATGAGCTTTAAATTCAAAAAAATCGATGGTCGGTTTATTCATACGCTATGCGACGGCGATCTCATTTACCGGTTGGGACTTTCTCCCGAGAAAATCGTCGGAAGGGAACTGAAAGAATTTTTGCCGCCGGAGACGGCAGTTTTCAAAGAACAATTTTACGAACGAGCCTGGCAGGGTGAAGAAAATGTCATATATGAAGGCGAGGAAAACGGCCTAACGTACTGCTGGAGGCCGAGGCGCTTTACCGGTGCCTGGTGGAAAACGCCTTAGTCGGTGTGTATTTGTACCAGGACGGGAAAATCGTATATGCCAACCCGGTGTTCTCCAATATTTTCGGATATACGCAGAGTGAAATGGCGACACTGGATTTGGTTGACTTATTCGTCCGTGAAGAGCGGGACTATATGATCAATAAATTAACGTATGGTCAAGAGCCTGACGCCAAGGATGTCATGAATCGGGATTATAAAGTTCGGGGGATAAGCAAGGCTGGCTCGATTGTGGAGTTGGAGGGAAATTCAACGTTAACGCTTTTTCGGGGCAAGCCCGCACTAATCGGGACGATTCTGGATATTACGGACAGAAAGGTAACGGAGCGGCAGTATCAGCGGCTGCTTAAGCTTTCTCCGGAGCCGATCATGCTTCACAAGGATGATACCATTATTTATGTGAATGATGCGGGACTCAAATTGTTCGCCACAAAGGACCCGTTGGATTTAATCGGACATTCGTTTATTGAACTGTTCCATCCGCATGACCAGGAACAAGTGCGCAGAAGACTGGATACCGTCCTGAACAACGATCACAGTACCGGATTTTTCGAATTCAAGTTAGTCCGGTTAGACGGAAATATTGTAGAAGTAGAGTCGTCGGCCATCCATATTTACAAATACATGGGGGAATCCATGATTCAAAGTGTATTTCGGGATGTCACGGAGAGAAAGAAAACGGAAGAATTCATGCGAAGATCCGAAAAGCTGTCCCTCGTAGGTCAAATGGCGGCAGGTGTAGCCCATGAAATCCGTAATCCGCTGACCTCGATTAAAGGATTCTCCCAGCTGTTAAAAGAAAAGAACGATTCATACAAAGATTATTATGAAATTATGATCTCCGAGCTGGACCGCATCAATGAGATTGTCAACGAATTCATGTATTTAGCCAAACCGAATCCGATTGAATTCAAAAAAGTAAAATTGAGCACCATTCTCGAGCACGTCATTTCCTTAATGAATACGCAAGCCATTCTCAATAACGTTAATATCCGCGTGCTCTATGAGAATGAGCAGGTAGCCATCAATTGCGACGAAAACCAAATCAAACAGGTATTTATCAACATCTTGAAAAATGCCGTTGAATCCATGCCCCGCGGCGGGGACATCACCATAGAATGCAGCATCACTCAGGAGCAGAACGAAGTGTACATCAAATTCATCGACCAGGGAATCGGCATTTCTGAAGACCGGTTGAAAAAAATCGGGGAGCCATTTTATACTACCAAGGAGCAAGGCACAGGACTGGGTTTAATGCTCAGCTATAAAATCATCGAATCTCATAACGGAAAATTAAATATTCATAGTGAATTGAATAAAGGCACCCGAATCGACATTTTATTGCCTCATGGGTGACAATCTGGTTGGCGTTCTTTACACGATGGCTTATTTACGAACACACGTTTGTATTTATTGGATACAAATGTGTGTTCGTATTTCGTTGTGGCGATGACAAGTTCAAACGGTAGAACGCTCAATCAATAGATACCCGAGCTCCCGGTTTTCGGGCTTTGTTCTTTTCTTCGTGATGTGATCATAAGCCATCTGAAATGCTGCACTCCCCATTTCAAACAGCTGATTATCTATCGTCGTCAGATCAAACACTTGGGCGATCGGCTGATTGTCAAATCCTATGACAGCAAGATCCTCCGGTATTCTGATCCCATTCTTTCGGGCCTCCGTAATAATCCCTGCCGCCACTTGGTCGCTTGTCACCAAAAGTGCCGTCGGCCGTTCTCTCATCCGAAGCCATTGGTGCACTACGGCCAAACCGTCTTCAATGCGTAAGCATTGATAAAACATCCATTCTTCCCGAACGGCCTCGTGAATCGCTGCCAACGCATCCTCATATGCTCTCCGGCGCTTCAGGCTGTTAGCGCTATCGGCCCTGCCCAAGCAGAATCCGATCTGTCGGTGTCCTCTTTCTATTAAATAACGCATTCCCTGTCGGAAACAATCGTAATGATCCAGATAAACAGAAGAGATCGCTGACGTGCCCGCATCCTCACACGCTACAATGGGACCGTATTCGGTAAAGGGTTCGATTTGTTCCCACGCAAGTGTTTTCGAGCCTATGATAATGCCGTCCATCTGTTTCATTTTCAGCATGTCCAGAACTTTGCCTTCGCTGACGGGGTTATAATTGGTTTGGCAAACCATGAGCTGGTAATCTTTCATGAGGGCTTCGCTCGAGATGCCCTCCATCAATCTGGAAAAATACGCGTGATTTATACTCGGCACCATGACGCCTATAATATTCGTTTTTCCTTTGCTGAGATGAACGGCATTCAGATTGCGCGAATAGTTTAACTGCACGATCGCTTCCATGACAGCCCTGCGTTTGTCTTCGCTTACATACGCATGATGATTGATTACACGGGAAACCGTAGATACGGAAACCCCGGCGATTTTAGCAATTTGTTTAATATTCGGCATCAGCCACTTCCCTCCCCCCAGATTCATTTTAACATTTTTAAAATTTTCCCCTTGACATGAAATGCGTTTCATACATTAACCTGACACTGCAAGAGCATTTCACAATGCAGCCCAAATGAAGGAGGATAACGCTATGAAAAAAGAAGAAGTGCTGAACAATATCCTTGAAATTACCATTCCATTGAATCAACGCGTGAATAACGAGCCTCTCAAAGTGCTCAGTGAAGAGGATTGGAAGTTCTGGAAAGAAAACGGTTACGTGATTGTTTCAGAAGCCGTCCCGAAGGAGCATATCGATCGTTTAGTCGATCTGATTTGGGAGTTTGAAGAAAAGGACCCTAAGAATCCTTCTACCTGGTACACCGCTCCCCGGCGGGAAATGCAAATGAAAGAACTGATGAATACCGGTATGGTGGAGCTCTATAATCATCAGTATTTGTGGGACAACCGCATGTATGAAAAAGTATACCACGCCTTTGTCGATATATGGGGTACGGAAAAATTATGGGTAAGCATTGACCGCTGCAACCTCAATCTCCCGATAAAACCGGGGCATGATTACAAAAGCTTCATTCACTGGGACGTCAACACTTCGTTGAACCCGATTCCCGTAAATGTGCAGGGGGTTCTATCCCTTGTCGACACGGACGCTGAAATGGGTGGTTTCCAGTGCATTCCCGAGCTGTACAGGGATTTTCATGAATGGGTAAAAACACAGCCTGCGGACCGGGATCCGTATAAACCGGATACAACCGGATACACCCCGACCAAAGTGGTGACCAAAGCCGGTGATCTGCTGATATTCAACAGCATGCAGCCGCATGGCATCCGTCCAAACCACTCCACCAAACCGCGTCTGGCCCAATACATTTCCATGTTCCCTGCACAGGAGCATAATGAAGCGTTGATTCAATCGAGAATCGCTTCCTGGAGCGAAAGACTGACGCCTGAAGGATATGCCTTCCCGGGAGATCCCCGCCATTGGGAGCGGATCAAATATGACCGGGCTGTACTTACACCATTAGGCGAAAAATTGCTGGGCAGCAGAAAATGGTAATCGGCAGGTAGCCTTCGAATCGCCGGATAACAACAAGAGAGCCAACTGAAAGTTACCGATCAGTGGCTCTCCAGATTTACCGGGAAAACAACATGCGATGAACGTCTATCCCATCATTGGACATCGACTACAACCTTGATATGGCCTCTTCCCGTTTCGACCTGCTCAATCGCCTTGCCGAAATCTTCAAGCTTGAACCGGTGAGTAATCAATCCGTCAGTCTTCACGATCCCGTTACGGATAAAGGCGATCGCACGGTCAAAGCAATGCGTTTGCGCAAAGGATCCGATGATTTTCAGTTCTTTCCTGAATACCTCGTAAGGACTAATCGTGATCTCATCGCTGACAGAAGCTACGCCGTAAATGACAATCTTGGCTCCCATTTTGGCGAACTTGGGCATTTGCTGAATCACTTCCTTTGCCCCTGTAGCGTCGATCACCATATCAAAGCCCTTGGGAAATTTCTCAAAAAGCTTGCTTTCATGCGCCGCATAGTCGCTGCGGTTCATCACAACCGTCTCATCAGCGCCCAGTTCCTTGACTACGGCCAATTTTCGTTCATCCGATGCCACCACAACGAGATTTGCCGCTCCCGCATGCTTTAATAGCTGCGCCAAAATGATGCCCGTCGGTCCCGTTCCGAACAGGAGGATATCATCCCCCGGTTTGACATCCATCATATCCAAACCGTGTACGGCGCATGCCGTCGGCTCGACCAGAACGCCCTGGTCATAAGACAAATCGCCTAAGTGAAATACTTTATCATGGTTGACCGCCACATACTCGGCAAACCCTCCGGGGCCGTTTACGCCTAACGAGTAAAAGTTCTCGCAGTAAAGCGGCTGGTTGCGCCTGCAGTAATAACAATGCCCGCACAGCTCCGTATTGTCCGCACAAACCCTGTCCCCGGGCTTAAAACCGGTCACATCCTTGCCCACCGCTGCAATTTCACCCACAAACTCATGACCGGGAATCAGGGGAAAGCCTGCCATAAATTCCCCATGATGGAGGTGAATATCTGTGCGGCAAACACCGCAGGAATGAACTTTAAGCAGCACCTGATGATCCTTCACCACAGGATCGGCTGTTTCACGAACGGAAAAATCCATAGCTTTATTATAATAAACGGCTTTCATCGGGCATCCCCTTTCGATATAAAACAATTATGGGCAAATGATGATCTTTAACGTGCTGTTTTTCTCTTTGATCGCTTTTTCAAAAGCCGCCGCCGTTTGCTCCAGAGTCATATAATCGGTGATGACCGGCCCCAGATCAATATCATCATCGGCCAGTAAGGCTACGCCGGTCGGATACGTATTGCAGTAACGGAAAACGCCGTAAATATCGATTTCATTATCAACAATATAAGGGATGCTCAGAGGCGTTTCGCTTTCCTGCGGAAGACCCACCAGAACGACCCGGCCGCCACGGCGGACGGAGCGCAGCGCAGCTTGTGCCGCTTTTCCGTTCCCCGCCGTTTCAATCGCCAGATCCGCTTTTTGTTCATGCGTGATCCGGTTGATCGCCTCGGTCGCATCCTCTTTCCGAAGATGAACCACATCCGTCGCCCCCATCTGCAGCGCCCGTTCCAAACGAAACGGCTCCAGGTCCACGCCTATAATCCGTTTGGCGCCGGCGGCTTTGGCTGCTGCCAAAGCAAGAATGCCGATCGGTCCCATACCCATGATCACAACGGTTTCTCCGGGCTTTAAACGGCCTCTTCGTACAGCATGCAGGCCTACGGAGAAAGGCTCGATGAGGGCGGCCCTTTCATAACTCATGTGATCGGGTACCGGATACAGAAAGTCGGCACGGATCGCGATATATTCACAAAAAGCGCCGTCGTAAGGAGGTGTAGCTAAAAATTCGACCTTGGGACATAAATTATAATGGCCCGATTTGCAATGATGACAGCGTCCGCAGGTGACCCCCGGCTCTATCGTTACCCTCTGGCCTACCGTTAGATGACGGACGTCGCTGCCTAACGAAACGATTTCACCGGCCGCTTCATGTCCGAGGATCATTGGCTTTCCCACCACATAGGGACCGATTTTTCCATGCTCATAGTAATGGACATCCGACCCGCACAGGCCAACCGCTTTAATCCGAACCAGCGCCTCGTCTTTGGACGGAATGGGGATATCCCATTCCTGGATTTCAATCTTTCCGGGCTTTACCAATACAGCCGCTTTCATTTTCCCCTGCATTCTGCTCCACCCTCACTGGTTATCCCCTTATTTTTTGAATTCGCTTAAATTCTCTTTTGTCACCAATTGGAAAGGAATGTAGTTCATGTGTTCGACGGATTCGCCTTTAGCCGCCTGGATCGCCAGTTCTACCGCCTTACTGCCTTGACCGTGCGAATCCTGGAATACCGTAGCGGCCAGTTGCCCCGCTTCGACAGATTTGAGCGCATCCGGAATGGCATCGATCCCTACCACCAGAATATCGTCTGCTTTCTTGGCCGCCTCGATCGCTTTGTATGCGCCCAGAGCCATTTCGTCATTTTGTGCGACAACCGCATCGATGTCTTTATGCGTTTGCAGCCAGTTTTCCATCAGATTTAACGCTTGTGCGCGGTCCCAATTCGCTGTCTGCTCCGCAAGAACCTTAATATCCGGATATTGGGTCAGCACTTCTTTATTGCCTTCCGTCCGGCTGATCTCTGCAGAGTTGCCATTCGGTCCATGAATAATCACCACATTTCCCTTACCGCCTAATTGATCGGCGATAAACTGCATTTGAAGCTTACCTGCGACCACATCGTCCGATCCCGAAAAGGCTGTCGCTTTATCCAGATTGGATACTTGGGAGTTGACGACAATCACCGGAATTTTGGCGGCTACCGCAAGATCTACGGCAGGGGCGGCGCCATTCTTGTCATAAGGGTTAAGAATGATGGCGTCGACTTGTCTGTTGATAAAATTTTCAATTTGGGCAATCTGATTCTCGGATTTCCCCTGACCATCCGCTTCCAGAAGCTCTACTCCCTTCTCATTGGCTTTATCCCTCACTGCGTTTTGAATGTTGATGGCAAATTCGTTTTGCAGGTTTTGATAGGAAACGCCTATCGTCAATTTCTTTTCTCCGCTGTTTCCATCGGAGCCCGCTCCGCCTGATGCGGATCCGCCGCCCCCTCCGCATGCAGACAATACACCGGCCAGCAGAACCATCGGAAGGAATAATGCTTTCATCTTGTTCATCGATATACCCCCATTATTCAGTAAAGTTTTATTTATACCGTCATGCGACGCGTATACACTTAATGGCTTTTCTTATCCAAAAGTACGGCCAGCACAATAATAACGCCCTTTACAATCTGCTGGTAATAGGAAGACACATTGAGCAGATCCAACCCATTGTTCATAATTCCGATAATCAGCACACCGATAACTGTCCCTACGATTGTTCCTCTTCCGCCGGCGAGACTGGTGCCTCCAATAACGACGGCGGCGATGGCATCCAATTCATAGCCTATTCCCAATACAGGCGAACCCGTCATGACCCTCGAGGAGAGAAGAATGCCGGCCAGCCCTGCAGCCAAACCCGAGATCGCATATACCGCAACTTGAACATAATTCACATTGACGCCGGACAATCTGGCTGCATGCTCGTTGCCCCCGGCCGCATACACATGGCGCCCGAACTTGGTAATATGCAGGATAAAAATGCCCAGCAGAATCACAAGAATAAAGATGAGTACCGGAATCGGAATCCCGGCCACATATCCTCCCCCCATCCGGTTATAGCTGTCATTAAGATTGATGATCGGTCGGCCGTCGGTATACACCATGGTCAGTCCCCTTGCAGCCGTCATCATCCCCAGGGTAACGATAAAAGGAGCGACATTCCAACGTGAAATGATGATTCCGTTAATCCCTCCAAGCAGCAGCCCGGCCAATAAACCTAAGGCAACAGGCACAATGAGAGGATAGGCATCGCCTTGTGCAAAGCTGCTGGCGACCACGGCCGAAAAGGCAAGAATCGAACCTACAGATAGATCGATCCCGCCTCGAATAATGACGAAGGTCATACCCACCGCTATAATTCCGCTAATGGATGCCTGCCTCAAAATATTGAAAATATTTTGCACGGTCAAAAAAGACGATGAAGTGATGGATAAGATGATAACCAACAATAAAAAGGCTGCATAAATACCGTATTTGGCCAGAAATCTGCCTATATACTCCCTGTTCAATACCATACCGGACTTCCCCCTAACGATAATCAAACGATGCTTCGCTCTTTTTCAAAGCCTGCGGCACAGGCCATGATCTTTTCCTGATCGAATTCCTCCCGCAGAAATTCTCCTGTTATTTTTCCTTCGTGAAGAACGATAATGCGGTCGCTCATCCCGAGCAATTCCGGCATTTCCGACGAAATCATGATAATGGCTTTTTGCTCATTGGCCAGTTGGCTGATGATTTTGTAAATCTCCGCCTTCGATCCTACATCAATTCCCCTTGTCGGTTCGTCCAGAATCAGAAGGTCCGGATTGCACAAAAGCCATTTCGCCAGCACTACTTTCTGTTGATTGCCTCCGCTTAACGTGTTGACCATGGTATTGCGGTTTGAGGCTTTAATATTTAAATATTTCATCTGGTGATCAACCGTTTGCTTTTCTTCCTTGAAATTTATAATTTGCCTGAACCTTGTAAACTTTTTCAGATTCGCCAAGGTCGTGTTATCCTTGACGGAAAACTTGAGATTAAGCCCGAAAAGCTTCCGGTCCTCCGTTACCAGCGAGATACCGTTGGAGATGGCACTGCCGGGGTTAGACATATCGACTTTCTTTTGTTTGACATAAATTTCGCCTGCGTCGGCTTTATAAGCTCCAAAGATGGTTTCCACCAGTTCCGTTCTTCCCGCTCCCATTAATCCGGCGATGCCCAAGATTTCTCCCTGGCGTACATGAAGATGGATATTGCTAAACTTCCCTTTGCGGGTCAAGCCCTTCACTTCCAGGTACGTTTCGCCGATACGCGAAGACTGCTTGACATACATGTCCTTCAAATCTCTGCCGACCATCAGGGAGATCAACTGCTGCTGGTTTAATTCCTCCGTCGGGCGGGTCGCGATATACCGGCCATCCCTTAACACGGTAATCGCATCGCAAACCTTATAAATCTCGTTCATTTTATGGGAGATATAAATGATCGATTTGCCTTGGCCGGTCAGCTTCCTGATGATCTCATACAGCTTATCGACCTCGCGGTCTGTAATCGCCGATGTCGGCTCATCCATAATGATAATGTTTGCATTATATGATATCGCTTTCACAATTTCGACCATTTGCATTTCCGCTACACTCAGCTCGACCAGCTTCTTATCCGGATTGATATCCATACCCACGGACTGGAACAGCTCGCGCGTTCTGGCCTTCAGCTCTTGGGTATTGACAATGCCCAGCTTATAGCACGGTTCTCTCCCGATAAAAATATTTTCCGCTATAGTCATATCCAAAATGGAATTCAATTCCTGATGAATCATGCTGATTCCGTGATTCATCGCATCCAACGGCCGGTTAAAAAACACTTTTCGGCCGTTCAGGATAATATCTCCGCTATCGGGCTGCTCCACGCCGGCCAGGATTTTCATCAAGGTGGATTTGCCCGCCCCGTTCTCCCCCATCAGAGCATGCACTTCGCCTTTTTTTATATGTAAAGAGACTTGGTCCAGCGCTACGATCCCCGGGAATGTCTTGCAAATATTTTTCATTTGCAGAACGTATTGATGTTCATCCATCGCTCTTCGCTCCTTGTTTAAGGATATTTTGATTATATGTTCAATTCCGCGATATGGACATGTAGAAACTTCGGAAAAAACATTGAATTTTTTCGGTTGTTATATTTGGTCTGCATATTCCTTAAAGGAAAGTCCCGTCGACTTCTTGAATACGGTCGAAAAATAAACGGGATCCTTAAACCCGACCAATAAAGCCACATTCACCGCTTTCATTTTCTGTCCCGCCAGAAGCTCCTTAGCCTTGTCGATCCTGACTTGAATCAAATATTTTTTGAACGAACAACCCGTCTCCTGTTTGAACAGTTCGCTAAAGTAGGTGCGGTTCATATAAAATTTCTGGGCCATAAAATCGAGCGACAAATCTTCATAAAAGTAGTGATCAATATATTCCTTTGCCTGTTCAATCAGCTTTTTGGTTTGACCGTTTTTATTTTTCGGACTATCCGCATCATTCAGCAAGGCGATCAAACCGTACTTCAGATCGTCAATATTCGTATACTTAGACACCCATTCGTTAAAGGCCGGATGATCCGGAGCAGCTTGGCCATGCGAACGAAGCGGCATCCGCTGCACTTTTTCCTCCATCATCCGGTAAATCCGTGCGGCCGCTTTCTTATACATCCGAAGATCGTCATTATACCGGGACTTCAATTGCAAAAAAAGATGATGAATCGCACGGGTCAATCCTTTCCAATCCCTTTTCGCCATGAGTTCGTCCCATTCCAAAGCCGCTTCAGAGCTCCATAGGCTTGACTCCGCATCGGCTGCCTCCGGTTGAAGATCCTCATAAAAGAGAAGGCGCGATGCCTTACCGTCCTGTTGTTCATGCCATACGTACGAGAGTTGGTTATATATTTGATGAACCTCCGTGATTTCGCTGAACGCTTGGCTGACCGAAATATGAATATGCCATTTATTGTACTTTTCAATATTCAAGATGGTCTTCCGGAATATTTCCTGTACTTGATGGCGAATGTTTTCCTTTTCTTCGAATCCGAGCAGGCAAATATATTCGTTTTCTCTCAGCTCGCTCTTAAAGCCGATAAAGCGTTGAGCATATCCCGTACTTTCCGTCATCACGTTCTCCAGAGCGAAAAAAACAAGCGAAACGTCACTTCGATAATACCGCTTGATTTGTTCGAAATCGATGATATTAATCATCGCAAGCACGTAATGAGGATATGGCAGCTTGACATGCAATAAAGCCAGTTTTTTAAGCAATTCCGAACAATCCATATAAACGCCCCGTACCAGTGTGTTTAACAAATTGCGTTTGAAATAGGGGATGCTTTGATTGAGCAGCAGATTTTGCTGCATCCTCTCCTGTTTTTTTTGCCTGTCAGCCTTGATGTTGTCCATGGCCTGGATCAGCGCTTTCTCCAGCTCTTCTTTTATGATCGGTTTTAACAAATAATCGGTTGCTCCGCACCTTAATGCCTGCTTCACATACTCGAAATCGGAATATCCGCTTAATACGATCACTTCGATCGCCGGAAACTGTCTTTTCAATATTTCCAGAAACGCCATACCGCCCATACCGGGCATCCGCATATCAAGCAGGATAATATCGGGTCTCTCCAGCCGGATGGCCTCATAGGCTTCTTCAGCATTTTGTGCCTGCCCCATCAGATTCATTCCCAAATAACCCCATGGAATTTTACCGATTAAACTCCGTCTGACCGCAATTTCGTCCTCTACAATAAATACGTTGATATGCTGATTATTTTGTCCCGTCATCAAGTTCCCCCCCGTCATCGATGCGCTTCACCGCCGGAATGTTGATCGTGATCGTTGTTCCTTCTCCTTGTATGCTGTTAATATGAAAGGTAACCTCATCCCCAAAAACAATGCGCAGTCTCGTGTATACGTTCTTGAGTCCCAAATGTCTTGCCGAAGTAAAGTCAGCATAAGTGTTGGACGACTGGCGTTTATATTGTTCAAAATCTTTCAATTTATCGGCATCAAAACCGACGCCATTATCCGTTATTTCGATTTCGATCCGTTTCTCGTATTTTTTAGCGGACAGTTTGATAAACCCTTTTCCCAGCTTCTTCTCCACCCCGTGCTTAATCGAGTTTTCCAATAACGGCTGCAGGACCATTTTGACGATCATGTAGGAGCCTACCTCCGGATCTACATCCCAGTCCACGATCAATTGGTCTTCAAACCGGCTTTTCAAAATCAGAAAGAAATGCCGGCAATGTTCCAACTCGGCGGAAAGTTGAACATGCTCCCGATTCAAATCGATGTTATAGCGCAGCATTTTACTTAACGATTGGGTAATCTCAGAGATTTGCGTTACCCCTTCATAATCGGCAATCCCATTGATCACCTCCAACGTATTGTAGAGAAAATGGGGATTGATCTGCATCAGTAAAGCCTTAAGCTCCGCGTCCTTCTTATGAAGCTCCGTTTCGTATTGAATTTTAATCAAATGGTTGATGGTGTCTACCATGGTATGAAAGCTGTTGTTTAATTGATTGATTTCTTTACTGACGTTCACCATGTTTTCCCTACGGACATTAAAGTTTCCCCGCTCCACCCTGGACATTAAACTGTTCAGCTTCTTGATCGGTTTGATCATGTAAATGGAAAGGAAATAAGACAGGATCAGCACCAGAAGCATGGACAGACAGCTGACGATGATCGTCATATTGCGTAAATCCTTGATCGCCTCGGTCAGCGCAGAAAGCGGGACCGAACCTACCAC
The DNA here is from genome assembly GCF_013337105.1 of Paenibacillus sp. JMULE4. NCBI lineage: Bacteria > Bacillati > Bacillota > Bacilli > Caryophanales > Paenibacillaceae > Paenibacillus > Paenibacillus sp. JMULE4. The sequence continues at coordinate 128,147 of NZ_SGWF01000016.1, read as the reverse complement.
GTACAAGCTGCCGCCCGCCGCTCTGTTAAAGGTGACGACGACATCCTGGCCCTTTATTTGTTCAATAAAGGTATCGGCGCTGATTCGATTAAAGCGTTCCAACAGGCTTCTGTCCGCCTTTTTGCCGATTAAAGCATTGTTCGAATGATACAGAAGGGTCCCATCCTTCTTGATGACCTGCGTTACGCCTCCGCTTCGGTATTCGATTTGTTTGAACATGGATGAGAAGGAGGATAACGTTTTATCATAGCTAATATAGCCGATCCTCCGGTTCGTATTAGGATCCATAATCGCCCTGGACGCGGTGAAGCTGTAGATCCCGTTAATATCCAGCTGATGCAAATCGAAAATAAGCTCATCGCTTGTGTTTTCCTTCATTCTTTGCTGCCATGCCAGCTCTGCCGGTGAACTATAGGCATGTGTGTATGTATTTTTATGGAGCGCCTTGTCAATAAGCCGGCCATTGTCCGAATAAACTCTTATACTGACATACTCATCGCCTGATGCCACGGTGGAGGTAACATACCTTCTGATCTTGAGCAGATTCTCCGGACTGAAAATATCACGGGAATTATCATATTTATCCATTAATGTATGATTTTGTAATAAAACAGAGGAAAATATCGTGGATTTATCCTCTATTTCTCTTATATAGAAGTTGATGTTTCTGTTTATCGCTTCTAATAAAAGATCGTTATTCCGTCTCGCTTCCTGAACGATCGCCAAAGAAGCAATTTGATAAGAAAGCGCTCCCACGATAAGAAGAGGAAGCAGATTGATGCCTAAATAAGTGATGAAAAGCTGATACTGCATACTCCTCCTATGGAAAAAACGGCTCATCAAACGGCGCAATACGGTCATATATTCCCCCCTTTTCACTGCCTCAAACCGGAAACGCTGATGCCAAAAACCATTATACCATTTTTGCCCCGCGGCGGGGACATAGGGGCGGCAAAAAGCCCCTCTTCTTGGCCTATGCCGTAAGAGGGGCTTTCCAACGGATTCATTGTACGATGCATTGGCAAATGCTTCCGGGCTATAATTCAAAGAAGCCTTCCAATCCATTATCAACTCGCGCTGCGGGTATGCTTTCATCCCAATCACATTGAACAATGTTACTGCATTTCACCCAATGTACATCCATGCCTTGCTTTTCGCTATAACAGGTCTCAAGAATACGGTACCTGATATCATACGGCGAGCACTTCGGGCAAAAGCCCTTTGCGATGGCTTGCAGTTCCTCATCCGAGTAACCGCTGGTCATTTCGGCAAGCAGAATCGTATCCAACATGACATTCACCTTTCTTTAAGATATGACATTGCTTAATACCCCGATTTTTTCAATTTCCACTTCTACCCGATCGCCCGGATTCAAAAATTTTGGCGGCTGAAAGCCCAGGCCCACGCCTTTCGGGGTTCCCGTGGCAATAATATCGCCCGGTTTTAACGTTATTCCGCTGGAGAGCGTTTTAATCATGGCAGGAATGTCAAAAATGAGATATTCGGTATTAGAATGTTGTCTTATTTCTCCGTTGACTCTGCATTGAATATCCAATTTGACGGGAGCCGGAATTTCGTCGGCGGTCACCAAATAAGGTCCCATAGGTCCGAAGGTATCGAGACTTTTTCCCAAAAACCATTGACTGTGTTTTTTTTGCAGGTCACGCGCCGTAACATCGTTAATGATCGTATAGCCGAAAATATAATCATAGGCGTCGGCTTCCGAAATATTCGTGCCCTCCTTTCCGATCACAATCGCAAGCTCGGCTTCATAGTCGATTTGTTTCGTCACATCCGAATGGCTTTTGATTGGCTTGTTCGGTCCAATGACGGTTGTCGTCGCTTTACTGAAAACAATCGGATGCTGAGGAATATGTTTCGCTTCATCCATAGCGTCCGTATACTCAAGCGCATGCTCCCTATAATTTAGACCAAGGCAAATGATATCTCGTCTGGGGACAGGAATAGGAGCTTCAAGCACAATGTCAGAGAGCGGTAAGGCATGGTCCCCGCCGTCTTGGAGCAGACGGTTGATTTCTTTCAGACGGGAATAGGCCTCCCCGGTTTCAATCACTTCAATTAAACTTCCGGGCAATAAAGTTTCCTCAAAAAGCCGCTTTTCCGCTTCTTGCGCATCCACGACGGATTGTCCGTTTTGCGTTAGAAAGCCATACTTTAATTGCCCGGCGTGAGTAAATGATGTTAAGTACATGCTAAATCCTCCCTGGTCTTTAATCATAGTCGAGCGGCCAATCGTACAATTGGCCTAACCAATAATGTATTCATATCTTAGAGCATTCCCCCGCTTTTAGTCAAGCGTCTTTTATATAAATTCAAATCGTTTGCTGCTTATAGCGAATTGACGATAGGATCATACTATAGATATAATTAATAATTATTTCAATAACCGGACTCATTTGAAAGCATCATTGGTAAGACCATGAGGGGAGACCATGTAATGGCGGAATTTGAACTTGCCTTTTTTCCTGTAGGTGAAAATAAAGCTTTTCTTGAAATTGCAAATCAAATCAGAGATCACATAGAAAAAGGCGCGCTAAAAGTGGGAAACCGCTTGCCTTCCGAACGGGAGCTGGCAGAGAAATTCCAAACCAGCCGGGCAACAGTCAGGGAAGCCCTGCGCGCACTTGAAATCATCGGTGTCATTGAAAGCCATGTCGGACAAGGAACCTTCGTTAAAAACGCCAATTTTTCAAGCATGGATGGCTTATTCGCCGAGATCTCGAAGCAGACGAGTCCTTCCGAGGTGTTTGAAGTCCGAATGGCCTTCGAACCCTATCTCGCACATTTGGCTGCACTTCGCGCCACGCAAGAAGATCTACAGCAATTAAAACAAAATATGGATCAGTTGAATCAAGCGATAGAAGATGCCGATATTCGCCAATTTGAACAATTGGACGGCCAATTTCATCATATGATCGCCGTCTCCTCCAAAAATTCATTTCTCCTTTACATTATGAACATCGTGAATAACGTTCGTTCGGAAAAGCTATGGGGAACATTGAAAGAAAAGAGCTTAAATCCGGAGCGAATGAAAACATACAGTGCACAGCATTTTGAAATTTATCAAGCGATAAGCGAACGTGATGCCCGCAGAGCGGAAATTGTCGCTTTGGAGCATTTAAAAACGGTAAGAAGCAATATGCTGGAACAATAGCTTTTCACTTAAACAAGCTGCCATGCCTCTGTCATGGAGCTTGTTTTTTTTTTTTATTGACGGAAGGATAGGCGTCGTTTACTATAGGGGTAGATATTGGTTAAACCAATTTGTTATTTTGGAATAACCAATTTTGATAAATACGATTTCGGGGAGGTATGAGATGTTAGGCCAGGTCAATGATTTGAAAGTGAACTATGAAAGTAAAGGCGACGGTGACGTCATTGTCTTCGTCCACGGCCTGGGAGGCAGTCTCCATATCTGGAACAGCCAGACAACGGTTTGCTCCAGGTATTATAGAACGCTTTCCTACGATTTGCGCGGGTCCGGGCGAACCGGTCTTTCACAGTGCGAGTATTCGATCGAGCTGTGGGTTTCTGATCTAAAGGAATTGCTGCTGCGCGAAAACATTGAGGCGGCACATTTGGCAGGCCATTCGCTGGGAACCCTTGTTGTTCAGCATTTTGCGGTCTCCTATCCGCACATGGTCAAAAGTCTGACGCTCGTAGGAGGTTTTACCGAGCCCTCGGAGGCGGCCAGGAAAGGAATTTACGATCGCTCCGATGTGGTCCGTACCAATGGAATGGACGCTGTTGCCGATGCCATTATCGAAGGCGGTTTCTCTTCCTATTCCAAGCATACGAACAGCGCTTTAATCGGATTGGCCAAGGATCTGCTGCTGCGCAATCATCCGGAAGCGTATGCGGCTTCCTGCAGAGCGCTCGCCCAAGCGCAGGCGATCGACCACTCCAAAGTCGAGGCCCCCGTTCTGCTTATTGTCGGTGATGAGGATAAGGTGAGTCCTCTTTCGATGTCAAAGCTCATGAGCCGGCGTTTCCCCAGAGCGCAGCTGGAAATTATACCGAATTGCGGACATTGGGCTACGATCGAAATGCCTGATGCCGTCAACAAAAGCCTTCTCAATTTCCTGTCCACACTTTAATGCCGGTTTCCCTGATTGTAAGAATAAAATCTCATTCGCATGCTATTCCATTTCATGAAAGGGGTTACAAATATGAAAGCTGTATTGCTCCGCAACGGTTTATTAATCGATGGTACGGGAAAAGATGCGCAGGCGGGAATGGATGTCCTGATTGAAGGCCATCAAATCACCTCGATAGGCACTCATCTTTCTCTTCCCGTCCATTACGATCCGGCCGATGTCGACGTGATTGAACTGGACGGCAAAACCATCATGCCCGGTATGACAGAAGCCCACACCCACTTCACATGGCAAAACTCCCTTTATATTCAAGATATCGATTTCAAACCTCTTGAGGAAACCATGCTTGGTTGTTATTTAAACGCTCAAACGATGATTAAAAGCGGTTTTACTTCTTGTGTAAGCGCTGCCGCGAGAGGACGGGTAGACATTGCCCTTCGGGATGCCATTAATCAGGGGCTGATTGTCGGGCCCCGGATGCTGGCCAATGGAGCCGAGATTTCCGCAACCGGAAGCTTTGTCGATCTGCATCCGAATCATGTCCATGTTTCCGGTCTCTCTATTTTTGCCGATGGCGAGGATGCGGTTCGGCGAACCGTAAGAAGCTTGCTCAAGGAAGGAGCCGATCTGGTTAAGCTGAATGTAAGCGGCGAGAGTCTGACTCCGCACGCCCGGAGTGAAATGACGCTCTATACGTTGAAGGAAGTACGGGCAGCGGTCGAAGAAGCGCACGCCAGAGGAAAACGGGTATATACTCATGCGCGTTCATCCGATTCCGTGAAGATTTGTGTAGAAGCCGGGGTAGACATTATCGGACATGCCGATTTCATCGATGATGAAGCGTTTGAAATGCTTGTTGAACATAAGAACCGTTTATTCGTAGTCCCCGCATTGAACTGGCTTGTCTCCACATTAGAGCATGGGGCCCAATATTTCGGCCAGGAAGCTATAGATGCAACCGGATACAAGGAAGGATTGGAAATTGCCTTGTCGAATATGAATCGCCTTTACAAAGCCGGAGTTCGAATATTGCCGGGCGGCGACTATGGATTTAAATGGTGCCCTCACGGCGGCTATGCCCGGGATCTCGAACACTTTGTCAAACTGGTCGGGATGACGCCCATGGATGCCATTGTCTCCGCCACGAAATACGGCGGCCAGGTTATGCTGATGGAGGATAAAATCGGAACGATTGAGGCGGGTAAGCTTGCCGATATTCTGGTCGTAGACGGTAACCCGCTCGATAATATCTCCATACTCCAGGATCATGACAAACTCCATGTGGTCATGAAGGACGGAGCCTATATAGTGAACAAGCTTCCAATCAGACAAGTTCAAGGCGCATAAAAAGAAAGGAAGAAGGGGCTGTCCCATAAGTCAACCTGATGGAGTAACTGGATGACCGAGGGACGGCTCTTATGTTCCATGAAAAAAACGACTACATGACAAGGGTTGGGAACCCTTGCCAAGGCCATCGCCGTCAGATCTCTGTTACGCTGATTTTCAGCGCACCGAAGGCGGCTTTTGTTTCCTGAACAAGGATGTGATCCGCTTGTGCAATCGATTATATTATTGTTACCGCAATGAAGTGAGACGGCATACAGATCAAATCAAGGCTTTACTGGAAGCAGATAAGCACGACTATAGTTTGCAAGCAACGAATTGCATGAAGCTGTGCATGATATGCGAACACCGGCATCTTCTTGCAGTAAATGATGCGTTGTGCGTTGCCAAAGATATGGACGAACTTATCGCGTGTATCCTGCAAAAAATAGAACATCCTTAAATCAGTATATCTCTTCACCGGCATGTGATGAAGAATGATAACGTTCGAATGCCCGCCGCACCTCTAGTATTTCAATAACGCGGATCCCCAGCCCAATCCTCCGCCGAAAGCGGCCATCGCCACCATATCGCCGCGTTTGATTTTGCCCGTTTTGACGGAATGATCCATAGCCAGCGGGACCGTAGCCGCCGAGTTATTTCCGTAATATCGGATCGTGCTGATCATCTTCTCGTGCGGAACGTCCAGGGTTCTTCCGACGGCGTCAATAATCCTCTGATTGGCTTGATGAGGAATCACCCAGTCCACCTGATCCAAAGTCAAGCCGCTGTGCTCCAGCGTCTCTTTAATGCTTTGGCTCATGAGTGTTACGGCAAGCCGGAAGATCCTGTTGCCGTTCATCAAAATCTTGTATTTGGTTTCCTCACTGTGCGGCTGAGGATGCCTGCTGCCCCCTCCCGGTACGATCGCCGCATCAAAATATTCTCCGTTCGAATGAATCGCGGAATGAATAATGCCATCCGGGGAGGCTTCATCACCGGCAGACAGCACAAAAGCTCCGGCGCCGTCGGAGAACAAAATACAAGTGGAGCGGTCCGTGTAATCTGTAATTCTGGATAACGTATCGGCGCCGACCACCAGAGCATGCCTGCATGACCCGGATTTGATGAACTTCTCCGCAACATGCAAAGCGGCAATAAATCCGGTACAGGCGAGATGAACATCGAACGCTGCAATGCTGCGGCACCCTAACCGATGCTGAAGCTGACAAGCGACCGGCGGGAAAGGATGATCGGGAGTTTCCGTAGCCACAATGATCAGGTCGATGTCGGAGGCCTGCAGCCCGGCATCCCCGATCGCCTCCGCCGCCGCAAAAAAGGCCAGATCCGAAGTAGCCTGATCAGGCGATGCAATCCTTCTTTCGGAGATGCCGGTACGCTCCACTATCCAATCGTCTGAAGTATCTACGATCTTCTCCAGCTCACTATTCGTCAGTATGTTTTCCGGGACATAAGATCCCACTCCGCTAACCCTGGCTCTGGACATGATGGACACACCTCAATGCTTCTTGTATATTGAATTATTCACCGGTAAACCTGGGCTTTCTCTTCTCGCGGAACGCTTCCAGCGCCTCGATCCGGTCTTTGGTCGGGATGATGACCTCGTACGCTTTGGATTCCAGATCCAGACCGGTCTGCAGGTCAACGCCCAAGCCCCGGTCGATTGCATATTTAGCTTGATAAACGGCAAGAGGAGCATTGGCCAGCATTTCGTTTGCAAGCCGCTCGCACATCTCCAGAAGCTGCTCCCGATCCTCGGCGAGACCGTTTAAAATACCTAAATCCAGCGCCTCTTCGGAACTGATTTTGCGGGCGGTAAGGATGAGTTCTTTCGCTTTGGACGGTCCGATCAGCCTGGGCAAACGCTGCGTTCCTCCCGCTCCGGGAATGATCCCCAGGCTCACTTCGGTCAGTCCCATGAGCACGCCTTTGACAGCGAATCGAAAATCGCAGGCCAGCGCCAGTTCAAACCCGCCGCCGAAAGCAAAACCGTTGATGGCGGCAATGGTCGGCTGCGGCAATCGCCCCAACGCCGAAAAAACGTCGCGGATTTTTCTTACATTTCGCCGAACCTGCTGCTCATTTAAGGTTCGGCGCTCCTTCAAATCGGCTCCGGCACAGAAAGCGCGGCCCTCTCCCGAAACGATAACCGCACGTATATCCCGGGGATTTTGCTCGATTTCTTCAATGATCTCCCCCAGACTGACGAGCGCTTCATAATGAAATGTGTTTAATTCATCGGGCCTGTTCAGCTTGATGCAGCCGATATGTCCATGCTGCTCCCATACGATTGGCTTTGGGTTCATCCTTGATCCTCCTCTTTCCATATGCCGATTCCTTGGCTGTGATATTGCTTCGTCAAGTCCTTGTACACCTTCGACGCTTCCTGGACCCACCAGAGAGAAGAGCCTTCAATGTCTTTTTTCTTCCGGGCGGGATTGCCGGTAATCAAAATACGCGGCGGAAATACGGTTCTAGGGGTCACAATGCTGCCCGCCGCGACAACGGATTCTTCCCCGATCTCCGCATCATCCAGGACGACCGAATTCATCCCGATAACGGATTTACGGCCAATACGGCAGTTGTGCAGTATAGCGCCGTGTCCGACGGTAACATCCTCCCCGATGAAGGTACCGCTATTGGTCATATGGATGACGCAATTATCCTGCACACTGGTTCCCGCCCCTACCACGATCGGCCCGCAATCCCCCCGGAGCACGGCGCCAAACCAGATGCTCGCTCCGTCTTCAATCGTAACATCGCCGATAATCGTTGCATTAGGAGCAATAAACGCAGTGCCCGCGATCTTCGGTTGTTTCCCGTTAAATGCCAGAATCAAAGTGGAACACCTGCCTTTAAAAAAATGGCGATATCGGCCATACGGCAGCCGATATCGCAATACAAGTTGAATTCGTTCTATGCACCAATCCAGTTGGCTTCCCGTTTTTCCAGAAAAGCGCTCAAGCCTTCTTTGGCATCGTCGGAACGGAAGAGCAGATTTTGCAGCTCGCCTTCGTAACGAATCGCCACATTCAGCGGCATTTCCTTCCCATTCATGATGGAAAGCTTGATGTTGGCTGCAGCGTAGGATGCGCTGTTGACGATTTTTCCGGCATACTCAAGCACTTTTTCGCGCGTTTGCTCCTGCGGGAATACGTCATTGACCAGCCCGATGTCAAGCGCCTCCTGCGGCGAGATCGTTTTGCCTGTGATATTCATGTCCAGCGCGCGGGAGAAGCCGATCAGACGCGCCAAGCGCTGCGTTCCGCCGGTTCCGGCGAGCACCCCGAGCGAGATTTCCGGCAGACCGATTTTACCTGCTTGATCCCCCATAAAGCGAAGGTCGCAGCCGAGCGCCATCTCCAGACCGCCGCCAACGGTATGCCCTTCAAGGCAAGCAATGAAAATTTGTGGAGAACGCGCCATTTTATCCAGTGTCTCGTTGCAGAATAAGCAGAACTGGGTTTTGTAACGGGGTTCAGCCGCCTTCAAGAAGTTAATATCCGCTCCCGCAGAGAAAAACTTCGGTACATCGCTCATGAGAATCGCAACTTTAATGGATGAATCGAAACGGATTTCGTCAATCGCGGCGTTCAGCTCTTTGTAGAACTCCAGGCCGTAAGAGTTCGTTTTATTGATATGAAGGTGAATTTCTGCAATTCCGTTTTCTTTTTTAAGCGTCAAATTGGACATTTGAATTCCTCCTAAAGGTTGGTTGGGATTATTGAATTCCGAATAGATTCAGCGGACGGCTTCCTACGTAAGAGACAACGCTTTTGGTTTCCGTATACAAATTCATCGTTTCGAGCGACAGCTCCCGGCCGAAGCCGGATTGTTTGTACCCGCCGAACGGAGTGCCCGGGAATGCGGAGATCGGAGAGTTGACCATGACAATGCCTGCACGCATAGCGGCGGCAACCCGATGGGCTCTTCCATGATCCTTGGTCCAAACCGCGGACCCCAGTCCGAAGATGGAATCATTCGCCTGCTTGATCACATCTTTTTCATCACTGAACTTCATCACGACGACGACCGGACCGAAGATTTCTTCCTGGGCGACTCTCATGTCATTTCGAACATTGCCTATAATCGTCGGCATATACCAATGTCCCTTGTCAAACTCGGGGCCTTCAGGGCGCTTACCGCCATAAAGCACTTCGGCTCCCTCTTCCACAGCCAGCTTCACATAGCCGTCAATGACCTTCTCATGGCTTGCGGAGATAACCGCACCCATATGCACGCCTTCGGCAAACGGGTCACCGACGCGGATTTTCTTTGCCTTTTCAATGAACTTCTCCATGAACTTGTCATAAATGGATTCATGAACGAACAACCGGGAACGGGCTTCACAGGATTGACCTGTATTGTAAAAAATCCCATACAGCGAGCCGTCCACAGCGCCGTCCATATCGCAATCTTCGAATACGATGTTCGGAGATTTGCCGCCCAATTCCAGCGTCACACGTTTCAACGTGACGGACGCGCGGGCCATAATATCTTTACCGGTCTCCGTCTCACCTGTGAATGCGATCTTGTCGATCCCTGGATGCTCGGTCATGTAAGGCCCGATTTCCGAGCCGCTGCCGGTCAGGACATTCACGACACCCTCGGGAACTCCCGCTTCATGGCAAACCTCTGCCAGCACGTACGCGGTTATCGGAGTGAAGCTGGCCGGCTTGAGCACCACCGTACAACCTGCAGCCAGAGCAGGCGCCACTTTCCAGGCCGCCATCATGAACGGATAGTTCCACGGGATGATTTGTCCGCATACCCCGACCGGTTCTTTTACCGTATAGTTAAAAAATCCGTTAGGTACCTGGTTCACTTGACCGCTCTGCGTAATGGCGGCGGCGGCATAAAATTCAAAGTCTTCGATCGCCTGGTTAATCTGCCCTTTGGCGGCGTCTACCGTCTTGCCGCTGTTGAGCACCTCAAGCTGAACCAATTCATTAAATCTGCCGCGCAGAAGGTCGGCGATCTTATTCAGCACTCGTGCGCGTCTGGCCGCAGAAAATTTGGACCACTTGCCGTTCTCGAATGCCTCCCGGGCCGCCGCCACCGCTTTGTCCACATCGGCTTTGGTCGCTTTCGCCACTTTCGCCAGCACTTCTCCCGTCGCGGGATTATGCGTTTCAAATACCTCGCCATTGCTGCTGTCTTCCCACTTGCCGTTAATAAAGAGCGGATAGTATTCTTTCAACATCGTAATCCTCCTCAGAGTTTTTCGATCACCGTGGCGAGTCCTTGTCCTACCCCTATACACATGGTAGCCAAGCCATAGCGGCAATCGGTGCGGGTCATTTCATGCACCATGGTAGTCACGATCCGGGCGCCGCTGCATCCGAGCGGATGCCCTAGAGCGATCGCTCCCCCGTTCACATTGACTTTGCTCATGTCGAGGCCAAGCTCTTTGACACAAGCGACCGATTGGGATGCGAACGCTTCATTGATTTCGATCAGATCCAGCTGGCTCACCGTCAAATTCGCTTTTTTCAGCGCTTTGGTTACGGCGGGTATCGGGCCGATGCCCATGTAGGCCGGATCGACTCCGGATGCCGCCCAGGTCACAATTTTGGCGATTGGGGTCAGGCCCAAGCCTTCCGCGGTTTGCCTTTCCATGATCAGCAGAGCGCTTGCCCCGTCGTTGATGCCTGAAGAATTACCCGCGGTTACGCTTCCATTTACTTTAAAAGCAGGTTTGAGTTGAGCCAGCTTCTCCAGGGTCGTGTCCCCTCTGGGATGTTCATCCGTATCGAACATGACGGTTTGTTTGCCCTGCTTCACCTCGACCGGAACGATCTCGCTCTTAAACCGGCCGCTTTGGATGGCCGCCTGCGCCTTAAGCTGGCTGGATAATGCGAATTCGTCCTGTTCTTCCCGGGAAATGCCATAACGCTCGGCCACATTTTCCGCTGTCTCCCCCAGGCTGACCGGAGGATATTGTTCCGCCAGTTTAGAATTCACCATGCGCCAGCCCAGCGTGGTGTCATACATCGTCTGGTTGCCCCGTTCGCCGCTCAAATTCGGCTTCAGCATGACGTAAGGCGCACGGGACATGCTTTCCGTACCTCCCGCGATAAAGATATCGCCGATGTTCGAATGGATCGCAGCCGCCGCCTGGTTAATCGCTTCCAATCCTGAAGCACACAACCGGTTGACGGTAACGCCCGGCACGGATTCCGGCATCCCCGAGAGCAGGACGGCCATACGGGCTACGTTGCGGTTATCCTCCCCCGCCTGATTCGCACAGCCGAAGAATACATCCTCCACCAAAGAGGGGTCGAGCGGATTTCTCTTGAGCAATTCACGAATCACAATGGCGGCCAGGTCATCCGGACGCACATGTTGCAGCGAGCCGTTATATTTACCGATCGGGGTACGCAAAGCGTCAACAATGACGGCCTCCCTCATACGATCGACTCCTTTGCATCTTGATTGGCATAGACATAAAATCCTCTGCCTGTCTTTTTCCCCAGCCACCCGGCGTGAACGAGCTTACGCAGCAGGGGAGCAGGCCGGTACCGGTCTTCGCCCATATCGCGGTGGAGTCCGGACAACACGGCATAAATGTCATCCAATCCCAGTTCATCCGCCCAAGCCAGCGGCCCCATCGGATAATTCGTACCTTTACGCATCGCCGTATCAATCTCTTCCGCCGAGGAGATTTTCTCCATCAACGCAAACGCGGCTTCGTTCACAATCATCGACAATATGCGGGGGAACACTAATCCGACTTCGTCTTCCACCCACTCGGTTTCTTTACCGATGGCGGTAAAGAAGGCTTCCGCTTGTTTGGCGTACCCGGCATCCGTCTGAAGCGCCGCGCACAGCTCGATCAATTCCGTTTGTTCCAGGTTGGCAAACGCCGCAAACCCTACAAGCCGGGAAGGATGAGACAGCCATGATGCCGCTTGAGTCGCTGTAGCCCCCAGTACCGAGGACAAAATCAGCGTATCGCCGGCAATGTATTTTTCCAAGCTCTGAAGCCCGGCTTTTTTCTCCGCAAGCTCCAGGTTCGATGTTTCTATCACGATATGGAGCGGAATGGAGCGCGTCTTCGCCTCCTGAAGATCAAGGACCTCCACTCCGTTCACGGGACTAAGCTGCTTTCTCAGCGCATCGGCAAGTGAATTGGTGCCTACAACAGCGACGTATTGCCTATCTGTCATACTCGTAGTACCCTCCCCCCGACTTTCTGCCCAGCTGTCCCGACTGTACCATTCTTTGCTGGTAATAATGCGGGCGAAATCGGGCATCGCCGAAAAATCCCTGGTGTAAAGATTCCGTTGTGGCAAAATTAATATCCACGCCGATCATATCCTGCAATTCAAAAGGACCCATACGGAATTTCCCCGCTTTGGTCATAATCCGGTCGATCTGTGCCGGGGATGCCATCTGATCGCCCATAATCCGCAACGCTTCGTTATAGTAAGGGCGTGCAATCCGGTTAACAATGAATCCCGGGGTATCCTTACAGGTGACAGGGCTCTTGTTGATGCTCCGCGCAAAATCTGCAAGACGCTCCATCACGTCCTCTCCGGTCCGCAGTCCGCTGATCACCTCGACGAGCGGCATCAAGGGGGCAGGGTTGAAAAAATGCAATCCCGCAACCCGTTCCGGATGATCCGTGAACCCTGCAATTTCAGTGATGGAGAAGGATGACGTATTCGTAGCCAATATCGTTTCGTTCGGGCAGTGCCGGTCCAAATCCTGAAAAATAGTTTGTTTAATTTCCATGATTTCCGGAGCCGCTTCGATCACGATTTGGCACACCTGCAGATCGGCCAGCTGAACCGTTGTACGAATTCTTGTTTTTACATCATGTGACTCCGACTCGGTCAGCTTGCCTTTTTCGAATAATTTATCAATCTGGGAATAAATGCGTGTTAAGGACCGCGTAACAATCTCCTTGTTGATATCGTACAGCAGAACGCTAAAACCGTTTTGGCTGATGATTTGCGCAATACCGGCGCCCATCGTGCCTGAACCAACCACTCCGACCGTCTGTACCTTCATCGGGCTTTACACCTCGCGTCACCGGGCATCCTCATTTTGCCACCGGATATATTCAAAAGCGCTGCGGCAGTCGTTGCAGTAATATTGCCTGACCAGCTGCGCCGTCCCAAACCGGGATAACAGCACGACATTCGTCGAATTGCAAAAGGAACAATGGGGTTGTTTTTCATCTTTAGACGACATCGGATTCAGCCCTTTGCGCCTGCACACTCCCGATTTGCGACTGAAAGGGAGCCACAAGTCTGACTCCGGGCTTTAGATACCCCTCTTCAATCAAAGCACTGGAATCCTCCAGCCCCTTCAGCCAAGCCTGTACCTCCGGAAATACCTTTTTTATGCTTTCGTCCATTTTGCGCGGGACTGCGCCTTGATCCCTGAGAAGCTGTTCCACCCAGCCTCTGGAATACATAATATGCTCTTTTTGCTCCCTCAACAGCTTGTTGATGCGGTTAACCACATCGGTATGGCGTCCATTCAGCATGGCTTTAAGCACAAGCTCCAGCCCTACATTCACCACATATAAAGAACCGATTAAGTCAATCCAGTTGTCGACGGCAACCACGGATGTAAACGCTTTACCGGTTTGGCGTTCGATCTCCTGTTTCTTGATTCCTTTCAAATCGAACGCCCAGTTGTAAAGCAGTCTCGCATGTCCCAGCTCTCCTTGAGCCATGGCAATGGTAGATAGGGTCGCTTCAAGATCCGGGCCGCTGACTCCGATTTCGACCAACAGATCTCCCAGAATGTATTTATTATCCGCTATCGTTTCGATGGTTTCGATAAATGAGGCCAATCCGGCTGTTTTGTTACTCATATCGCACTGCTCCTTCTTTAACAAGTAGCCCCTCCGGCTGGATGACCCACTTGATGCTGTCTCTGCGAACGACGCACATCTCCACCCAGTCTTCCTCGTCGTAGATATAGCCCGCGTATACTTTGGCCAATTCATCCGTCGGAGCTTCAACCGTTCCAACATGGATCAGGTTGTCTCCTCTCTTGATCCGCGTAAACACTTCATATTCAAATCGGGTCCCTGTTTGGCTCATCGGGCGCTAACCCCCCATTTTTTCATTCTCTCGCGCGCTTCCGGGCTTAAACGGTCCACGGTCCACGGCGGATTCCACACGACATGGATTTGCACTTCCCGCACACCCGGTTCCTGCAGCAGTCTTTTTTTGATATCCGCTTCGATCCACTCCATACAGGCGCAGGAGACGGCCGTGTACGTCATGGTAACGGAGACGACCGCATCCGTTTCTTCTATTTCGTATATAAGCCCCATATCAACGACGCTAACGGGAAATTCGGGATCCATTACCTCTTTCAAAGCTTCCCAATAACGCTTGACCTCCTGCTTTACATCCTGCATGCTACCCCACCTCTTTACGGAGAGCCGCCATCTTGTGGGCGCCTTGCTGGATACGCGATACGAACTCCACATTCTGCGGGCCTCTCTTTTTAAATCGTGCGATGACGCCTTCCCATGTATCCGGTTGATCCAGCAGCCATGTTTTGTTCTCAACATCAAATTTACAGGGAAATGGCACGGTAATCTCGTACTTTTGCATTTGCTCATTCCAGCGGGCCGGTATCTTAACCCCTATCGATTCGCAAAATGGAACGGCGGTAGAAAGCCATTTTTGCCTGAGCTCATCGTTCGATCTGCCTTTGAGCCGATAATCCAGCTGAGCCGATCGGCTCTTCAATTCATCCGCTACACCGAAGAACTCCAGCCCCATCAGGAACATCCAATCCACGGCTTTCTGTACCTGCTTGGCGGTTTCCGGGTTATCCATCGCGGCTCTCATAATAATTTCCCCGTTGCGCAGATGGAACAATTCCTCTTTATCCACCTTGACCAGCGCCCGCTTCCACGGTCCATAGGATGTAAATTCGTACGCATCTCCAAGGAGCGTGTAGCCTGCGCGGTCGAACAACGCATTGAAGACTCCCAGTTCAATCCAGTTGGAAAGCTTGAAGTCGAAAGCATAAGGATTCTTCCATTTATTTGCCGGCCGATCATAAAGCAGCTCGTTCACATCTACGCCAAGGTCCTTTAATAAACGGTAAGCGATATGCGCGTGGCCGATTTCATCCTGCATTATAGCCAGTGCCGTAATTTTGTTATTCAGCGTAGGCGCTTGTTTGTAAACGGTTAACAAAGGAGGAACGCTAAGCAGTTCCGTGTCGCCGACAATCACCAGCGTCTGCTTCAAAGCTTTGAGATATTCCTCATCCATATCTTCTATCCGTTCGACCATGAAGCCCGCATTGACCTTTTCTTTTAACAATGTAGCTTGCTGCATCGCTATCACCTCATTATGTTTTTTTATTTTTCGTTCGTTTAACGTAATAATATAATATACTCTTTTCGCTGTCAAGATCATTTTATCCCATAAAAAAACCCCTTAAATAAGGATTTATTCTTACTTAAGAGGTCTGAAGTTCATAATGCCACACGCCATTTTTCAATATCTTTTTAATACGGTCGTTCATTTCTAAATAATCCAATAAGCCAATGATTTCGGACATGACTGGAGCAAAGACGTGGATATACTTGGTTGGATAATAGCTTTGAGCAAGCTCGTAGGCCGTCGAACCGCCGCTTTGAATCATTTCCCGTATTTTCTCTGCTTTTTGCCCGATTCGCGTTAATCTTCTTTCAATCAGGTCCTTGGGATCGTCAATCAGCTCCCCATGTCCCGGAAATACGGTGTCCGCGTGGAGAGACAAGCATCTGTTTAATGAACGGGTATATTCAACCAAGGTGAATTTCCGGTTTCCTTCCAGGTCAGGCTCAATGAAGGCGTTGCTGGAGATCGTCTTCAGCAGATGATCGCCGGCAAACAACCACTGCCTTTGGGCATCCCAAAAAGCAATGTGATCCGGAGCGTGTCCGGGAACTTCTATCACTTGAACATTTCCCAGATATTCTGAATCGGAAAGCGGAATGATTTCCGCATGGATTTTAAACTGTTCATTCCGCCGGACGGCCTCCTGCAGCTTGAGAATATGCTGATCTCCGGCCGCACCGCAGCCCATAGACCGATATAATTTTTCGAAAAAACGAATGCGCAGCGACAGAAATTCGGGGTCTCTCTTTAGCCGGGGAATCGATTCCCGGTGCGCGTAAACAGGGATTTCCCTCCGTGCGGTTATGCGATTGACCAATCCGATATGGTCCTGATGGTTATGGGTAATCCAAATTTGTGACAGATCGTTTAAGGAATAACCGTTTTGGGACAGCGTCAAATGGAACGCATCCCAGCATTCATCGGAATCCATACCTGCATCGATTAAGGTAAGATTACCGTTTTCTTCCATTAAATACATATTTACGTCTCCAACGTCATACGGCGTTGAAACGGTGATCGGATATACTGTGCACCCGTTTTTTTCTGTTTTATCCACTGGTTACCTTCCCCCTTTACCGTGAAGCTGTGGAGAGCACAGCCCACATTAGTCGGCGGCAACAAATTCGGACAACCGGTGCAGTTTCTCGGCATGCTCCGCTAAATCGCTTGTCGTTCTGGCGATGTCTACAATTCCATCCAGCTGTTCGGATACAATCTTGTGGACCATCTGCATTCGGTCATTGATCATTTGTACGGCCGACGCAATTTCAGCAAGCATATGTGCAATCGATGTTGAAGATTCCTTCGTATCGGCGGACAGTTTGTTGATTTCTTGGGCTACTACGCCCATCGCCTTGCCCTTGTCGCCCAAGTGAGCCGTTTCAATCTTGGTATTGATGCTCAGCAGATGAGTCCGCACCGATACTTCCTTTAACAGGTTGGTGATGCTTTCAATGCCGTCAATATTTTGGCTTAAGCGTACGGTTTGGTCCGCGATTTGCGAAATAATCCGTTCCACTTCGGCAGAGGAGGCGCTGAACTGCTGCGAAGTGGCGGCTAAATGCTGCATGGACGACGACAATCGTTCAGCGGCATGAAATAACTGCTCCTGCTTTTCGCGTGTAATCGCCGTGGATATGCACCCGACAAGGCGGTCCCCGTCATAAACAGGCAGGCCGATCGCAATGGTGGGCACGCCAAACACTTCCCTGGGCACATACCCGATTTGCCGCGTCCCGCTGGTCAGGGTTCGATGGGTAATGCCTCCCGGCTTAATGGGGTCGCCGGCTTTAAGACCTAAAGTAAAGGTTCGGCCAGGAATATACTCCAGAAACTTTTCGGTATCCGATACGCCGATCGTCGTATCTTCCTGCGAAAGAGAATTCCAAAAAGGCGCTATGGCGCAGAAATGGGCTAACAGCTGATTCAAGTACATCCCTCCGATGATGGGCTAACCTATTTTATGGCTGCGGTAAAGCAGCGAAGGCCCTGATGAACACCATCTTCCCCATCGTTCCTCGTCCGGTTAACTGCTCATTCCTAAATATTTGTGCTTTACTTCGTCATTCCGCTTTAAATCATCGGGGGACCCATCGAATACGACTTCCCCTTTACACATCACATATACCCAATCGGCTACATGCAAAGCCATAGATATATTCTGCTCCACCATCAGCATGGAAAGGCCTTCCTGCTTCAAGGCGGAGATAATGTTCTCGACCTCCTGCACCATCAGCGGCGACAAGCCCTCCGACGGTTCATCCAGCAGCAATAGATCGGGATTGGTCATTAACGCACGGCCTATGGTCAGCATTTGCTGCTCGCCCCCGCTGAGGTTTCCTCCCATGGAGGACGCCCGTTCCTTCAGACGGGGAAACAGCTCATAAATCCTGTCTAATGTCCAGCCTCTTCTGGAGCTGTTCCGGGCGGCGATCGTCAGATTTTCCTTTACCGTAAGATTGGGAAACACGCCTCTTCCCTGCGGAACCAATCCGATTCCCAACTGCGCCACCCGGTACGAGGGCAGCTTCTGAATCTCGTTTCCCTGAAACCGGATTTTCCCTTGTCTTGGAGGGGTAAAGCCGATAATAGAGCGGATGGTCGTCGTTTTTCCCATGCCGTTACGTCCCAGCAGCACGGAAAGCGAGCCTTTTTTCACGTTTACGGAAACGCCCTGCAGCACATGGCTGTCTCCGTAATAGGAATGAATATTATCCACCTGAAGCATCTTATGCCCCCTCCTTTCCAAAATAAATTTCATATACTCTGAGATCCGTCTTAATCATCTGAGGATCGCCTTCCAGGAAAATATTCCCGTTATATAGAACCGAAATGCGGTCAGCCAGCCCGAATACAACCTCCATATCATGCTCAATGATCAACAGCGTCAGGTCTCTGGGCATATTTTGCAGCAGCTTCAGAATATGCTGGGTTTCCGTGTTGGACATGCCGGCGGTCGGTTCATCCAACAGCAGTACTTTGGGCTCCGTCGCAATGCCCAGCATAATCTCGACCTGCCTTTGCTCTCCGTAGGAAAGCTTTTTGACCACGGTGTCCTTCCGGTCCGCAAGCCCCCAAGTATCCAAGAGCTGCTCTGCCCGGCTGTACAGCTCCGGAAATTGTCGGGCGGTTCTTTTGCGAAACCAAACATGATGGAGCCCAAACTTCACCTGCAGCACCAGCAGCAGGTTATCCAGCACGGTCAGCTCTTGAAGCAGATTGCTTTTTTGAAAAGTCCTCACCATGCCTTTTCTGACCCGTTGATGGTTGGGTACCCGGGAAATATTCTCATTAAAATAGTAAATATCTCCGCTGGACGCCGCCAAATCTCCGGCAATCATGTTAAACAAGGTCGACTTCCCCGCTCCGTTCGGTCCGATGAAGGCTCGGCGTTCACCCGGTTGAACGGCAAAGGTAATGTCTTTTAATATCTCCAGACCGCCGAATCGCTTGCCGATCCCTTCTACACGCAGCGCATGATCCGCCACGATGGAATGCTCTTCATTTCTCATCCTGAATCACCCCGCTCATCCTGACCTTCAACTCTTTCTCGTTACCCTTCCCCTGATTAACGTTTTTCCGTTCATTCCACAATGACCCGATACTGACAATGCCTTTCGGAATAAAAATAACGAACAGGATGAACGTCATACCGACAATGAGCATCCACATATCCGTATAGGAGCTGACGAACGTTTCCAGGATGACGATAAAAGCCGCCCCCAGCACCGGACCGATCAACGTTCCGACGCCTCCGACCAGCACCATAATCAGAACTTCCCCGGACATCGTCCAATAAATATCTTTTGGAGATATAAATCCGTTGAAAAAGGCATACAGGCTTCCGGCCAACCCGCCTATTCCTCCCGCCAGAATAAAAGAAATGTTTTTATAGATCGTCGTATTGTAGCCCATGACTCTGACCCTGGTTTCGTTCTCCCGGATGCCGACGAAAATTTGGCCCAGTGGGGAATGCAGAATCACGCTCAGACCGATGAAAACGATCAAAAAGATGATCAGGATAAAGAAATAAAACGTGATCGGACTATCCAACAGCCCATTGACCCATAGCGTAGGCTTTGGAATTCCGGATAATCCGTTGTCCCCTTGGGTCAGACTGCCCCAACGATACACGAGCGCATAAAACATTTGTGAAAAAGCGAGGGTAAGCATCAGAAAATAAAATCCGTTGACCCGGTTGCAGAAAAATCCGATCATACCGGCCATCATCAGCGATAAAAGGATTCCCGCAATTAAAGTGACGAATACATTCGAGGTGTAATGGATCGCAATCAGACTGGAGGTATACGCCCCCACACCGAAAAATGCCGCATGTCCGAGCGATACCAGACCGGTATAACCTACCAGGATATTCAGGCTGAGAGCAAAAATGCCCAGAATTAAGATTTCAACCAGAATGCTGAGGAAATAATTGGACATGATAAAAGGGGCAATGCAAAGCGCAACCAAAAGGACTAAGAAGACCACCGGGTTCTTTTTCAATCCAGCCATCAATGCACCTGCTTTCCTAACATTCCGGTAGGTTTTACAACCAGAACGAGAGCCATCAGTCCGAAAATGATGAGCAAGCTCAGCTGCGGAAACAGCACCTTGCCGAAGGTTTCCACTACGCCGACAATCAAGCCGGCAAGCAATGTGCCGGTGATGGACCCCAGTCCCCCGACCACCAGGATCACCAGCGCAAGGATCAGCACTTCAAATTCCATTCCCAGATAGAGCCCCAGCACCGGACCTGCGGCCACACCGCCGAGTCCGGCCAGAAGTCCTCCGATGGCAAAGACGACGGAGAACACGATTTTGATGTTAATGCCCAGCCCGCTTACCATCTCGCGGTTGCTTAAGCCGGCACGAATAATGGCTCCCCATCTGGTTTTTTCCTGCAGGTACCACATGACGGCGGCAACCAGCAGACCAAAGCCCATAATCAGTATGCGGTATAGAGGAAAGGTTTGACCGAACAGCTCTACGGACCCGCTTAACCAAGGGGGAAGCGTCAAGGATTTGACATTGGCGCCCCAGATTAAACGAACCACATCGTGAAGAATGTAGGCTACTCCGAAGGTCAGAAGCACTTGCGACAAGTGCCCTAATTTATAAGTGGGGCGCAGCAGGCAAATTTCAAGCAGGAAACTGATAACGGCGACAAAAATGGGAGCCAGAAGCAGCGCATACATAAAGTTGGGAGCAATATGCTGAGTAATGCTAAGGGCCAGATAGGCCCCTATCATGTAAAGAGAACCATGGGCCAAATTCAAAACGCCCATTATTCCGAAGATTAACGACAAACCGATGGTTATCATAAAAAGGAGCAGACCATATGACAAACCGTTGACTAACTGTATAGCTATAATATCCAAGACCATCCCTCTCCTTCATGGTGCGGGGCTATCAAGGCCTTCCCGTCATTTCCCTGGATCTTTAATTTCCCCGATCTCTTCAACAACCTTGTTCTCTGTCTTGCCGTTTTGAATTTCTGTTTTGATCAGGTACAACTTTTGAATCACATGATGCGTCTCCGGATCGAATTGGATCGGTCCGCGAGGACTTGTAAATTGAACCTTGCCGATCGCTTGAGACAATTTTTGCTTATCGGACGTATCTCCGTTCAAGCTTTTCAAGGCTTCGACAATGACGCGTGCGGCGTCATAGCCTTCAACCGATTCGATGCTCGGACGCGCATTGTACTTCTTCTCATAGGCTGCAACGAACGCTTTGTTCTCCGGCGTATCCAGATGATAATCCCAGAACATGGTGCTGGTGATGCCTTCCGGGGAATTGCCTTGTTCAGGGCGAATGTCCTCCGCATTTAACCATCCGGAGCCGATCAGCGGAATTTGTCCTTTCAGGCCGTACTGCTCATACTGTTTGACAAATCGCACGGCGTCGGCGCCGGCGAAGAAAGCATACACGGCTTCCGGTTTTTTGCCTTTGATCTGCGTTAAGTAAGAAGCATAGTCATTCGAGCCCAGAGGCGGATACACTTCACCGACAATCTCGCCGCCGGCAGCCGTAAACGCTTCTTTGAAGGCGCCTGCCACCTCTTTGCCGAAGGCGTAGTCGGCAGCGGTTACATAAATCTTTTTGGCAATGTGATCATAGGCGTATTTCCCCATCGAGTTCCCGATTTGCCAGGAGCTGAACGATGAACGCCAAATGTAGTCGCTGCGTTTGGTTCTCGTCAAATCGTTGCCGCCGGCGTGAGATACGAGAAACGGCAGCTTTTTGCTGTCCACTTCATCGCGCAAGGCGTAAGCGACAGCCGTACTTACAGGACCGGTCAAAATATCGATATTGTCTTTTTCCATCAGCTTGCGTAATTTACGAAGCGCCCCCTGAGGATCGTTCTCTTCATCTTCTTTAATGAGCGTGATTTTTCTGCCTGCAGCTTCCCAGTTCACGCTTTCAAAATAAAGCTCCATGCCTCGGGTCAAATTCTCACCCAGAGAAGCGTAGACACCGGAGTAAGGCAAAATGGCTCCTACTTTTACAGGGTCCTTACCATTTGCAGTGGGAGTTGAAGCGTCGCCTGTACCGGGACTGTTACTTGGGGTTGTTGTTCCCGCCGACTGGCCACAGGCCGTAACGAATACCAAACATAAAGCCAAAACGATCAATAAACTCCCTTTTACTTTTTTCATCCTTGATCACCCCTATATATTTTTATAACTATGGAACACGGAGGGAAAAAGATTTTTTTCGTTGGAATCCTTATAGAAACATTTCGTCGGGATTCGCTTGGGTGTAAATGTTGAGTTGACCGTCTTTACTTTTATTCAATCTTCCTTGAAACGCCAGACATTCCAGATGAGCAAGGGTCTCCGCCATAGCGAACCGCCATTGGTGCGGGGTCAGCTCCTTATGCCGGAACACATCCGAGGCCACTTCATAAGCGGTCCTCCCCTGCCTCACAAGCCCCCGCATTTGCTCTAACCGCTGCTGATGATGCTCCAATAATTGCGATACCCGTTGTGGAATGTTATCGATCAGCTTGCCGTGCGCCGGAAGCGCCAGCGAGATATCAAGCACCGCCGTTTGCTGCAGCGATTGAACGTAGTCTTCCAGGGGATTGGACCGGCCTCCGGGCCACAAGCTGATATTCGGTGTAATTTTATCCAGAATATGATCTCCGGCGAGCAGCAACCGGTTCTCCGATTGATAGAAACAACGATGTCCGTCGCTGTGACCCGGTGTCGGAATCACCTGCCAGAGTTCATCGCCCAGTCTTACTTCCGTCATCGTCATCGGCCTGAGCTCAGGCAGGGGAAGCACATGGTCATGGAGCTTCAGCATATGTTCAACAATTTGCTCGGCCAACGACTCGGGAACGCCATTCTCTTTGCCCATTTGCCCGACAAGCTTGGCTTGAACATCGCCGTTTCTCCATGCCCTGTCCACCATCGCCATGTCCGCTTCACTGATATAGACCGGGGCGCCGGTCCATTCCTGCATCCATCCCGACAAACCGAAATGATCCGGATGAAAATGGGTGAGGTAAATGACCTCGATATCTTTCGGCTGAATCCTCAGCTCGGTAAACGCCTGTTTCCATGCCTCTTGTGCGTCCTTATAGTTAAAACCCGCATCGATCATGACAATCCCTTGCTGTCCTATCGCCAGATAGCAATAGATGTACTTCATCGGGAACGGCACCGGAATAGGTATTCGGAATAGCCCTTTTCTAATCTGCTCCATCTTCAAGCGCGCCTCTCTATTTGTTATGCCAAACGGGCCGACGCTTCTCCAAAAACGCTTTCAAGCCTTCTTGAGCGTCTGCGGATTGAACCAGTTCCCTTAAATAGATGTTTTCCACGGGTTTGATCGCCGAAGCAAAGGATGGGGCCATGGATTCGCGGACCGTTTTTCGCGTTAAACGCAAAGCCAGGGCGCTTTTGGTGCGCAAGTGCGAGAGCAGCTGCTCCAGAGCGCCGTCCAGCTCGCTTGGAGGAACGACCCGGTTGACCAGCCCCCACTCATAAGCCTTGGCCGCACTGATGCTCTCACCCGTCAATAAAAGCTCCATCGTTCTGTTATAGCCGGTCATCCAGGGGAAGGTCACGATGGATACGGGTGGAAACAGCGCCAGATGAATCTCAGGCTGACCGAACTTCGCCCGTTCGCTGGAAAGCACGATATCGCAGAACGTAGCCAGCTCGCATCCGCCTCCAAGCGCTGCGCCGTCGACCACGGCAATCGTCGGGCAGGGAACGTCAGCAAGGCAGTGGAACATGCGGTGAAACAGATGAATCATCGGCTCCGTTTTATCACCCAGATGGTCTTCCACCGCAACCCCTGCGGAGAATACTTTTCCTTCCGCACGGATGACAAGCGCATTCAAATGTTCATTGCCATGGAGTGAACTAAATGCGTGAACCATTTCCTCCATCATTTCCATGTTCATGACATTGACTGGAGCTCTTCGTAATACAAGAGTGGCAACCTTGTCTTCGATCGAGAAGCCGATCCATTGATATTCGCTCACGGCTTACACCCTTTCTGTTTCGATCGCTGCGGCCGGTTTAATGACTCCGCCAGCCTTGACGTCATAAAGACCAAGAGGAATTAATCGCAGCCCGGGAAGAAAATCGCATGTCAGGAACAGCAGCGTATACAGGATGTCGTGGAAAGGAAATCCCCTTTTCTTCAGCTCGGATAACAGCACTTCCTGATACTCTACCGCCTTGTGAAACTCAGGGTCGGTGGTCATCATTCCGGCTAACGGAAGCGGAATCTCTACAATGATTTCTCCACGGTCTACGATGACAATACCGCCGCCCAGCTCATGGACACGTGCCGCCGCCTTCGCCATCGCCTCTGCATCCCTGCCGATGACAAGCAATTGTGTCGTCGTATTATAGGTGGAAGCCATCCCGTCTAGATCTACGGCAAAGCGTTCCATAATGCCTTTGGTGATCCATTGGCCTTCCCTGTCGATCAGGTTGGCCATCACCAGCCCCGGATGCTTTGACAGGTCTGCATACCCGTTGTTTACAGGCAGCTCCGTATCTTTTTTCTTTGTGATCACGTTGCTTTGAAAATAAATGACCGGTACGGGTTCGGCTGAAGAGGTATGCGGATAACGGTACAAATCCGGATGCTGCAGTAACGTCCGTTCCATGGTAAACGCCGGTTTGGCCACGTATTTCATCCAATCGATGACCGGTGGAGATACAAGCATTTGGCCTTTCGACGCTACGATGGTACCGGCGGAAATGACCAGCTCCGGACGAAAATCAACCAGGTTCGGCAAAATCAGCACGTCGGCCCGCCGGGCGGGAGCGATTCCGCCGATTTCCTGATCCAGGCCGAGAAAGGTGGCCGGATTAATCGTCGCCATTTGAACAGCCTGCATCGGAGTCAATCCAAGCTCCACCGCTATTCTCAGCAGTCCGTCGACAGAGCCCTGTTCCTCGATAAAGGCAGGGTGAGGGCCATCGGTCGTCAGCAAAATACGATTCGTACTCACTTTATTTTCTGTGATCAGCTTCATAATCTCGGGAAAATCCGGACGCAGCGAGCTGTTGCGCAGCGTCGTCCACATGCCTAAACGCAGCCGGTCCAAAGCTTCTTGCGCGGTAATCGCTTCGTGACAGGCGCTAATGCCTGCAGCCACGATCGAATTCAGCTTTTCATAGGAGCAGCCGGCCGTATGTCCATCCGATATTTTCCCCAGACGCTTGGCATATTCGATCGTATCTATCACAAACGGATCGCCTTTATACAAGAGCGGCCAGCGGGTGATCTCCGCCGTACCGACGACCTCCTCAAGCTCAAGCAAAGAACGGACGTCCCCGGCGTTAAACTCATCCCGCTCACTCGGGTACTCCGCCTGCGAAACCAGGCGTACGAGCCATAAATTATTTCCGGGCAATTCTCTAAGGTCCTGCAGCATGGCTTTAAACCCGCTAGCACCCATATGGAGATAAAAAAACAGATTATCGTTCACTAATGTAGTCGTTCCCGATGAAAGCGATTTCATCGTGAGGCTGACAGGGTTGTATACAACCCATGGATGTGCATGCGGTTCGATAAAGCCCGGCGAGACATACTTCCCTTCGGCATGAATCACCCGGGTATGTTCCCCTATTGCCGCTTCGCTATTCCCGATATAAGCGATGCGGTCTTTGTAGATAGCCACGTTCTGCGGCAGGAACTCGCCCGAGTACACGTTAATCACCGTACCGCCCTTGATGAACAGATCCGCGGGACGGCGACCTTGTGCAACTTCAATCAATTCAACTCTTGTTGCATGTGATTTCAAAGCAAGCTCCTCCTTACGCATTGACCTTCAAATATGGGTCAAATATATATTTCTGCGAACGGATTGATGGCCTTCTCCCTTTTGGCCTGAATTTCCCGGTCAGGGGCCTGCTCAAACAAGCTTTCAAAATATTTGACCGAAAGTGTGGAGAGAAGCTGGTGCATATTCCAAAACAAATCCCTCGCTTCGTTCCCGTTCCAATTGTGCGGCAGCAGATCCTGAGGAAAGCCGGGATCATTAAACAGGAATTTTCTATAATAATGAACAAGGTATGTTCGTTCTACAAAAGCTTCCAGACTGGTCAAGGAATCGTTCCAGACGCGTTCTTTCAGCATCTCGTATTTGGGCCTGTAGGTCTCGATGAAGGTTTTGTAATCCTCTTGAATGCTTTGCAAATTCCAGCCTTTGTCAATGATGTACTGCTGGTCATGCGATAAGAGGGAACTGGAGCTGAACAGCATCGCATATTCCTTTAATTCATAGGTTTCGATCATTTCCAATATTTGTTTTTCCAAGGGGTTGGGGCTTACCCAGGTGCTGTTGGAAATCATCCCGAATCCGGTCCAGCTTAATTCCTTGCGGACCTGATTTCTCAAGTCGCGTTTTTCCTCCGGCATGGAATACGTTAAAATTCGCCAGAAACCGTCCCACTTGTGGCTTTTGATCGAATATACCCTTCTGACGCCGTCCTCGATTCTGCGTTTTCCTTTTTCCGTCAAGCTGTAGTAGCTTTTATTCCCTACTCTTCTCACCTGCAGAAGATCCTGCTGAACCATACGGAGCGTTGCGCCGCGTACCGACGATTCGGAGATTCCGAATTCAGCCATCATTCGAATCAGACTTCCGATCCAGATTTCCCCACCGTAATATTGAATAAAGTCACCATACAATGTAAACATCAGTGATCTGGGTTTCATTCTTGTTAAGTTCTCCTTCTTCATTGTAAATGGTAATCACTGATAATAGATTATGCCAGTTTTCAGAAAATTTCAAGATTACGGTGGCCGCGGTACGGACTCGTCCCCTAACTGATTCTCAGCTTGAAGCGTTGAATTTTACCGGAAGCCGTTTTGGGCAGTTCATCGATAAATTCAATGATTCGCGGATATTTATAGGGTGCCAGTTCCTTCTTCAAAAAGTCCTTCATATCATTCATTAAGCTATCCGACGGGGCTACCCCCTCCTTTAACACTACATAGGCCTTAGGCTGTACCAGGTTGCTGTCCAGTTTCGCGCCTACCACGGCGACTTCCAGCACGGCATCATGCCGTATTAAAGCGTTTTCAACTTCAATAGGAGAGACCCAGATGCCGCCGACTTTAATCATGTCATCGGAACGGCCGCAATACCAAAAGTAGCCTTCTTCATCCATATAATATTTATCGCCGGTTTGAAACCATTCGCCGTAAAACTTGTTTTTGTTTTCCTCATGAAGATTCCAGTAGGCGCTGGCGATGCTGTCTCCTTTAATTAACAGGTCGCCCGTTTCATTGGGAGGAAGAGCCTCTCCCATTTCATTCACGATTTTGGCCTCATAACCGGGAACAAGCTTGCCTGTGCTTCCTTCCCGTATATCTCCGACCCTGTTCGATATAAAAATGTGAAGCGCTTCCGTAGAACCGATTCCGTCCAGAATATCGACGCCGAACAGCAGCCTCCACTTCCTGATGAATTGAGCTGGCAGTGCTTCTCCTGCCGATACGCAAAGCCGGAGAGAAGAGAGATCGTACGTTTTGCCCGAACGCTCCACTAAATCAATCATCGAACCGTAAAGCGTCGGTACGCCGAAAAAGATCGTCGGCTTATATTTCTCAATGGTTTCAAGCACCGTCTCCGGTTTTGGACGCTCCCGCAATAATACGGTGGATGCTCCCGCACCTAACGGAAAATACATGCCATTGCCTAAGCCGTAGGCAAAAAAGAGCTTGGAGGCGGAAAACGTAATATCGTCTCCCCTGATTTGCAAAATCTGTTTGGCGTAGGCGTTATAAGCCCATTCCATATCGTGCTGCAAATGGATCACGCCTTTGGGCTTGCCTGTACTTCCCGAGCTGTACAGCCAAAAGGCCGAATCGCCGGGATCCGTCAGAGCCACCTCCAACTGAGGCGAAGCCGCTTGGATCCATTCGTGATAATCAATCACGCCCGCCTCTTTGATAGCGCTATCATGAATCACTATGACATGCCTGAGATAAATAAACCGGTCACGCAAATGACGGATTTTATGCCAGATATCTTCATGGACGACAACCGCTTTCGCTCTGCTGTTATTTAAAAAATATTCATAATCGGCAGGCGCCATGATGGTATTGACCGGAATAGGAACCGCTCCGATCTTGACCGCACCATAGAATGCGGCGATCATTTCCGGTGTATCGTGGCATATCAGCAAAACGCGATTCTCCATTTCAACCGACAGCTCTTTAAGCCCATTTCCCGCTCTATTAACGAATTCTTGCAGTTGACTGTAGGTAATGCTCTGATCGTTATAATAAACAGCAGCTTTGTCGCCTAATCCATTACTCACATTGTCATCGATAAAACGGGTAGCCGCGTTATAGGAAGAACCGATTCCACGCAATTCCATCGTTATATCCACCTTCTTGTTCAGGATTACTCATTGCACGACTGCAGGAATAACGACAATATCTGCTGTAAGCTGCAGCGGATATCGTCGTTATGAGGTTTTCTTGCCTACTGTGGGTAACAACCGTTTTATTTGTTACAGACCTTTCCAGTTTGCCTGCCGTTTTTCCAGGAAAGCGCTTAAACCTTCTTTAGCATCTTCGGAACGGAAGAGCAGATTTTGCAGCTCGCCTTCGTAACGAATCGCCACATTCAGCGGCATTTCTTTGCCGTTCATGATGGAAAGCTTGATGTTCGAAGCCGCATAGGATGCGCTGTTGACGATTTTTCTGGCGTATTCCAGCACTTTTTCGCGCGTTTGCTCCTGCGGGAACACATCGTTGACCAGGCCGATTTCGAGCGCCTCCTGCGGCGAGATCGTTTTGCCTGTGATATTCATGTCCAGTGCGCGGGAGAAACCGATCAAACGCGCCAACCGCTGCGTTCCGCCGGTTCCGGCGAGCACCCCGAGCGAGATTTCCGGCAGACCGATTTTACCTGCTTGATCCCCCATAAAGCGAAGGTCGCACCCGAGCGCCATCTCCAGACCGCCGCCGACCGTATGTCCCTCAAGACAGGCAATGAAAATTTGCGGGGAACGCGCCATTTTATCCAGTGTCTCGTTGCAGAACAAGCAGAATTGCGTTTTGAAACGGGGCTCAGCCGCCTTCAAGAAGTTAATATCCGCTCCGGCAGAGAAAAATTTCGGTACATCGCTCATGAGGATGGCAACTTTAATCGAGGAATCAAAGCGGATATCGTCAATCGCCGCATTCAACTCTTGATAGAAGTCCAGACTGTAGGAGTTCGTTTTGTTCACGTGCAGATGAATTTCTGCGATTCCATTTTCTTTTTTAAGTGTCAGTGCGGTTTCCTTGTTCACAGATACGGATGACATGTTTAAAAACCTCCTATTACGTTTTTTTTGACTTACGTATACAATACATAATTTACAAAATTGTTTGAATATTATCAAGAATAGATTTGGGTAGTTTTGGCTCAATTCCTGTGATAAATCTCACACATGCTTTAAAATGCTCAATTTAACATCCGTATTATGTTTTTTTATCGTAGGATTATATATCGTAATGTGATTGGAAAGGCAAGGGACGATTGAAATCGCTTACACGCTTATGTTTATTATTCGCTTTATTTTAAACCATCTGGTGTATTTCGTATTTATGAGGACTATTGGAGCAAACTAACAAGCTATTTCGCAAATTTGTATTGCGTTTTATTAACAAACGTTATATTATCATAATATAAATTCCTTATCGATTCTGCTTTAACTTATAAGATCATCGAGAAATAGTTGAATAGTGTAATAGTTCCTCGTTCCCTCCGGTTTTCCCTCTTTTTTCAATACGGGAATTGCTGGATAAAAAAAACCAAAGCGAATCTAATAGATGATCCTGGATTCACTTTGGCTTGGTTGGCCGGTCTTTTGATTAATAGCTTCCGACCCCTAAAGGAAAACCGTTTTTATACTCGCCTTGATCATACAGCTTTACCGGCATTTCTCCTTCATATATGATCGCTACATGACTATATCTTAATCCCTTTTTGGCCGCTTCTTCCGATGACGCAAGATCATCGAAACGGCCGATATGCAGGCATTCCGCCGATTGATTATACAGTTTCACTACAAACATGGTAACCCTCCGTCCGTTTTTATTTTTTATGCTTTCACATGTCAGAATACCATCTAAACATCTAAAGCAGGAAACAAAGGCACCACTTCTTCGCCCAGCTCATCTATGACTTCGGCTGCAGGACGGCTGCCGTATTTCAAATTGAATACGACATGATTCACTCCGGCAGCTTTTAAATTTTCAATGAATTGGATCAAGCGCCTGCGGCCGATTCGAAACCCCAAATGAATGGCGCTGGCCGCTTCATCCGGATCCTCCGCCAAATCGATATATAAAGACTGGGTAAAGGGCTTGAAGACCTCCAAATGAGAACGCCAATCCCGAATCAGGCTCGTTTGATGAAAGAGATTGCGCGGGTAATACAGCCATCCGTCTGCGTTGGCCGCAATCCATTCCATCGACTGGCCGCTATGGCCGGTCACCAGAACCGGAATATCACGCAATTCCGGCTTCGGCAGCAGATCTCCGCCGACCATGTGTACCCTGGGGGTTTGAATGACGGGAAATGATTGATTCCATACGTTTTTGATGACGGACAAGGCTTCCCGAAACCGTTCCCCTCTTTGATCAAAATCTACCGAAAAGCCGGGAAACTCCATAGGCCTATCGCCGGTAGCCACGCCAAGAATCAGCCGTCTGCCGGAAATAAGGTCGGTAGAAGCAGCCGCTTTCGCGACATGCAAAGGATGCCTTAGCGTGACTATAATACTTCCCGTACCCAGAGCGATCTTTTCCGTGTGAGCCGCTATATATCCGAGATAGACCCAGGGATCGTAGATTTGTCCGGTGTCTCCAAAGTTGGGATCGTATAATGGAACATCCCGTACAAATAAGGAAGCAAAATTCCATTGCTCCGCTTTCTTTGCCAGCTTGACTTGTTCCTCCACATTCATGACCGGAATACTTCCTTCATACGCTTCCAAAGGAAAGAACAGTCCCAGCGTCAAATGATTTTCTTTAAACATCCGTCTATAGCCTTGGTGCCGACTGAAGTCATTCATAGGCCGATCGTTTCCTTCCGCCGCAAATTGCCAAACGCAGGACAAAAGGTAAAATGCCCCGTCCTCTCTTCTTTTATGTAACCTCCTCCTTGAAAAAAGGATATCCATTCTATGATCCGAAGTAAATGGATACGGCAGCGCTGCGCCTTTTCTTATAAATTACAATATAGACATGATCTTTCATAGGGTGGGCCATGCTCATACGCTGGTCGTGGCTTGTGAATCGCCAAACCCGTATGAATCTGAAACATGCGGAAGCACGCGTCAAAACGTTTTTGGATGAGATTGTGCTTCCCCCCTTACTCCTGCCCTATCGTCGTTTCTTTCATATAACAAGGGCCGTCCCTCAGTCAGGATGACTTATGGGACAGCCCCTTGATGTTTATGAAATACCGCAGGACTCCGCCAGCAGTTCAACGAGGTGAACCGTCCGAACCTTGGCCGACATGCCTTCTCTCTGCACGCCCAGCTTCATCTGCAGCAGACAGCCCGGGTTGGTGGTGACGATCGTCGTCGCCTGGGTCGTCTTTACCGTCTCCATCTTGACGTCGAGGATCTCCATGGATTCCTCGTAATTAACCACATTGTAAATCCCGGCCGACCCGCAGCACATATTCGGGTTAGCCATTTCCTTATACGTGATCCCCGGAATCCGCTTGATCAGCTCCAAAGGCTCCTTGACCACCTTCTGGACGTTGGTCATATGGCAGGAACGCTGGTAGGTGACGATCTCGTCGACCGGTTTGGCCAGCGGCAGCTCACATTGCGCCAGCACCTGGGTAATATCGCGGGTTTTGGCCACAAAGGCCTTCGCACGCGTTTCCCACTCCGGGTCACCATGGAACAGGTGATCGTATTCCACCAGCATCGCGCCGCAGCCGCCCGCATTGTTGATAATGAAATCGACATCCAGCCGCTCAAACGCCTCAATATTCTGCTTGGCCAGCATCACCGTATCGTCCTTGCGTCCGGCATGCGCGTGAAGCGCCCCGCAGCAGGTCTGCTCGGCGATCACCTGCACCTCGCAGCCTGCCAGCGCCAACAGCTCCATGGACAGCCGGTTGATCTTCTCGAACATCGCATCCATAATACAGCCGGTAAAAAAGGCCACTTTCCATTTTGGCCTGGTCCCCTGCGGAGGTTCGAAGAGACGCGGACGATGGCGCCGCGCTGCGGGAGAAGTCACCTGCGGCAGCACTTCCTCAAAGGCCCACAGGTTTTGGGGCAGAACCCGCGTCAGCTTTCCTTTGTGCGCCACCTTCTGCAGACCGCTCTTTTGGTACAGCCAGATCATATCGGCCGCAACCTTGAGCTTCTTCGAGTCGGGAAAGACGTTCCGGAACATGGCGTCCTGCATCTTGCGCAGCGGCTTGGAGGTGCGCCGGGCCTTATGCTCCGCCAGCACTTCCCGCGCACCTTCCAGAATTTTACCGTACTCTACGCCCGACGGACAGGCCGTTTCACAGGCGCGGCAGCCCAGACACAGATCGAGCGGCCCCTCCAGCTCATGAAGCGACAGATGTCCTTCCGCCGCCATCTTCACCAGATTGATCCGGCCGCGGGGCGAATGGGTCTCCCGTTCCATGGTCACATAGGTAGGGCAAGCCGGCAAACAGTAGCCGCACTGGACGCATTGGATCGTTTCGTCGTATGGCAATTCTTTGGTATGCTTCATCGGCCGCTACCCCTCCGTTAAGTTGAGCCGCTGCCCGGGAGCAGGAAAAATCTTGCCCGGATTCATAATATTTTTCGGATCCCAACTATCCTTGATCAGCTTCATCATCTGAAGCCCCGCTTTGCCCAGCTCCATCTCCATAAACGGCGCCTTCATGTTGCCGATGCCGTGCTCGCCGGACAGCGTGCCGCCCAACTCGATGGCCGCTTCAAAGATCTCCGTCACGGCCTGCTCGACACGCTTCATCTCTTCTTTGTCCCGCTTGTCGGCGACAATGTTCGGATGCAGATTGCCGTCTCCGGCATGGCCGAATACGACGAGGTTGACGTTGTATTTTTCGCGGATCGCCTTCAGCCGGGCAAACATCGCCGGAATCTGGCTGCGCGGAACGGTGGCATCCTCGGAAATCTTGGTCGGCTTGACCCGGGTGATCGCCGGAGACACCATTTTGCGTGCCTTCCACAAATTGGCCTCCTCCGCTGCCGTGCTGGCAATCTGTACCTTGCGGGCCCCGATGGCCTCACAAATCCGACCGGCTTCCCGGATTTCTTCCTCTACCGTGCGGGCATGACCGTCCACCTCAATCAGGATGATCGCCTCCGCATCGACAGGCAGTCCGCTCGGCTCGTAGTTTTCCACCGCGTGAATACAGGCCTGATCCATGATCTCCATCTTGGAGGGCAGGATGCCCGAGGTCAGCACCTTCGAGATCGCTTGCCCGGAGGTCACGATATCGTCAAAGATCGCCAGCAGCGTCGCCGTTTTCGGCGGCTTGGGAATCAGCTGCAGCGTCGCTTCCGTAATGACGCCAAGCGTACCTTCCGATCCGACAATCAGCTTGGTCAGATCGTAGCCGGTGACGTTCTTCACCGTACGGCCGCCCGTACGGATAATTTCGCCCTGCGGCGTGACGAATTCCAGCCCCAGCACATAGTCTTTGGTTACCCCGTACTTCAAGCCGCGCGGGCCCCCGGAATTCTCGGCCAGGTTGCCGCCGATGGTCGAAACGGCGGAGCTGCTCGGGTCGGGCGGGTACATCAGCCCCGCCTTTTCCGCCGCCGCATGTATACTTGAGGTCAATACGCCCGGGGAAACGACAGCGATTAAATCTTCGGGGTAAATCTCCAGCTTCTCATCCCACCGGGACAGGTCCAGCACAATGCCGCCTTCGACAGGAAGCGGTCCGCCGGAAAGCGAAGTCGACTGGCCGCGCGGATACACCGGAATGATTTCATCGTAGGCCAGCTTGACGATGGCCGCCACCTCGGCGGTGCTTTTGGGCTGCACGACCAGCTCCGGCATATAGGTGCCAAACGATCCGTCAAAGGAATAGCCGGCCAAATCCGGCTTTTCCGTCATCACGCGCTTATGTTCAGGAATGATGGCACGTACTCTGCGTACGATGTCCGAATCTACTTTTCTGTAAGCCACAGCAATCATCCTTTTACAGGTCCAACTGGAGGGACAGGAATTTATACTCCAAATAATCTTCAATACCGTACTTGCCGCCCTCGCGTCCGACGCCGGATTCCTTGATCCCGCCGAACGGAGCCTGCGCTACGGTAGGCAGCGAGTCGTTGATGCCGACGATGCCGTACTCCAGCGCTTCGGCCACCCGGAACATGCGGGAGCCGTCTTTGGTATAAATGTAAGAGGCCAGTCCGTATTCGGTGTCGTTCGCATAGCGGATCGCTTCTTCCTCGGTTTCAAACGTGAAGATCGGCGCGACCGGACCGAACGTTTCTTCATAGGAAATCTTCATCTCATGCGTTGCATTCAGCAGTACGGTCGGCGCGAAGAAGCAGCCGTTGGCCAGTTCGCCCTCAGTCAGCTTGCTGCCGCCGGCTAGGATGGTCGCACCTTTGGCTACCGCATCGTCGATATGCTCCTGCGCTTTTGCCACCGCCGCCTGGTCGATCAACGGACCGATATGGACGCCGTCGTTCAATCCGTTGCCGATGACCAGCTTCTTGACTTTCTCCGCCATGATGTTGGCAAAGGACTCGGCGACGGATTTCTGCACATAAATGCGGTTGGTGCAAACACATGTTTGGCCCGCGTTGCGGAACTTGCTGGCGATCGCGCCCTCTGTCGCTTTCTCCAGATCGGCATCCTCGAATACGAGAAGCGGAGCGTGTCCGCCAAGCTCCATCGATACCTTCTTCATCGTGTCGGCCGACTGGCGCACGAGCTCTTTACCGACTTCGGTGGAGCCGGTGAAGGTAATCTTGCGTACCACGGGGCTGGCCATCAACGTACCGACCACTTCGGAGGCGGAGCCGTTGACCAGGTTGGCCACACCCTTGGGCACACCGGCCTCATGCAGCGCTTTGAACACCTCGATGGCCGCAAGCGGCGTAGCCGATGCCGCCTTGAGAATGATCGTACAGCCTGCCGCCAGCGCCGGAGCGAGCTTGCGGGTGATCATCGCGATCGGGAAGTTCCACGGGGTGATCGCCCCGACCACACCTACCGGCTGACGCAAAACGAAGATGCGCTTGTTCGGGGCCGACGCCGGTATGGTATCTCCATAGATGCGTTTCCCTTCTTCGGCATACCAGTCCAGGTAGTCAATGGCCAGAGCGATCTCTCCTCTCGCCTCGGCCAGCGGTTTACCCATCTCACGGGTGATCAGCTCCGCGATCGTTTCGGTACGGCTGCGAAGGATTCCCGCCGTCCGGGTCAAATACGCGTAGCGTTCCTTTGCCGTTAAACGGGACCAGGGCTGCAGTGCGGCCTGCGCTGCGTCAATAGCGGCTTGCGCGTCCTCCGCGCCCCCTTTGGCAACGCTTTCTACAATTTCACCCGTCGCCGGATTGATCACGTCAAAGGTTTGATTGGACTTTGCCTTACAAAATTCCCCATTGATATACAGCATGTCAACCGCCTCCTGTTCATTCCCTATTCGGAAGAATCATTCTTATTATATCATCTATCCCAACAGAAACATCGAAATTTTTGGAATAAAAGTAATTAAAATCAAATCAATCAATACGACAACCAATAAAGGTACGACCCTTCTGACGATCGTATTGAAACTGATATCACCCAGCGTTTTGGCCACAAATAAATTGACTCCAAGCGGCGGGGTTAACAATCCAATGGCCATGTTTACAATCATAATAACCCCAAAATGGACAAGATTAATGTCAAACTGGGCCAGTAACGGCAGCAGGATAGGAACGACAATAATGATAGCTGCATTCAATTCCAGGAAAGTCCCGAGAATTAACAAAATAATGTTAATAATAATCAGTAACATGATTCCGTCTGTAGCATAAGGTCCCACAATCTCCGCCACTTTGTTAGGCACTTGCTCAGCTGTCAGAATCCAGCTCATAATATTTGCCGCCGCCATAATCAGCAAAATCATCGCAGATATGTAGCCAGTTTCTACAAAAAGCCCTTTTAAATCGGATAATTTTAATTCCCTATAAAAGAAAAAAGAAACGATCAAACCATAGACGCAAGCAATTGCTCCCGATTCCGTCGGAGTAAAAATTCCGCCGTAAATGCCGCCCAAAATAATCACCGGCATGAGAACGCCCAATATAGAAACCCTTAATTGATTGAAAAATTTTGAAAAACTGGTTTTTTCTCCTCCACGGTATCCATGCTTCTTGGAATAGAAGTAACTGTAAATCATCAATGATATCCCGATCAAGAGTCCCGGGATGACGCCTGCGATAAACAGGTCGCCAATACTGACGTTTGCCGTAATTCCATAAGTAATGAAAGGGATGCTCGGAGGAATGATCACACCTATGGTCCCAGCCGTAGCCATCAGCGCAATGGAGAAGCCCTTTTCATACCCTGCTTTCACCATGGCCGGAACCATGATGCTTCCGATTGCAATCACCGTTGCCGGCGCAGACCCGGATATGGCGGCGAAAAACATACTGGCAAGAATCGCGATAATCGCCAGACCGCCTGTTGTGGAACCTACAATGCTTGCCGCAAGTCCGATCAAACGTTGGGATATTCCTCCCTTTTCCATGATCTTCCCGGCGAGAACAAAGAACGGGATGGCCATAATCGTAAACGAATCCAGACCCGTAAATATTCTTTGAACCGCAACAAACGAAGGTACATCCGACGCAAATAGAATAGCGATAATCGATGCAAATGCGATCCCGATCGCCAGCGGAACATTTAATGCCAACAGCGTCAGCATCGAGACAAATAATGTAGCGCTCACCCTGCCAAAACCTCCTTATCGGTTTCGACTTTTTCAACCGCGTGACGGTTGGTTGTGCATTCATAAACCGTTAAGCAAAAATAACGGATGGCCATGAAGAAAATACCTACCGGAACAGAAGCATACGCAAAGTAAATCGGGATTCGCATGGCCGGAGAAAGCTGATTGGTTTCCATTAATCTCAACACGAACGGGATCCCGATGACCAACACGGTTATGCAAAAACTAAAAGAAATCAGATAGCTCAAAATGACGATGCCCCGCTGCAGTCGCGCAGGCAGAAAGTTCGTAACCGCATCGATGCTGATATGAACGGAATGCTTTACGCCCAAACTCGCGCCAATCAAGGCAGACCATATTAATAAATACCGGGAAAGCTCTTCTGCCCACGGCAATGATTCTTTTAAAATAAAGCGATTCATAATCCCGATAAACACGACGACAAGCATGGCGAGCATCAGAACAAAAATCAGATTCTCTTCAACTTTGGTCAGAATCTTATCTAACCTTTTAACCAGATTCCGCATAATACTGCCCCCCAATCTGTTTCAACCATTCCAGGAAGAGCGCTCCCCGGACTGGCTTATTCCATTTACTTCGCTTCTTCGGCAGCCTGTAAGACTTTATCTATCAATCCGCTGCTCAGTTCATTACGATATTTGTCATAGACGGATTTCGTCGCATTCCGGAAGGCTTCCTTTTGCTCATCCGTCAATTCAATAATGTTCATCCCTTTTTGCTTGAGGGTTTCCACTCCGGCATCCACTTGCTTTTTGTTCAAATCACGCTGCACCGTACTCCAGTTCTTGGCTGCATCCGCCAACACCTTTTGCAGATCCTGCGGAAGCGTTTGATAGAAAGCGTCATTGATCATAAGCACATAAGGGCTGTATACGTGACCGTCTAATGTAGCGTATTTATTCACTTCGTAAAAGCGCATGCTTTCAATCAATGAGATGGGGTTCTCCTGGCCGTCGATCACTCCCTGCTGCAGCGCCGAGTACACTTCTCCAAATGCCATCGGTGTCGGGCTGGCGGCCAAAGCCTTCACCATATCCATATGAAGAGGATTTTCCTGCGTTCTGATCTTCAAGCCTTTCAAATCCTCCGGTTTTTGTATGGGTCTGATATTATTGGTAAAATGTCTGAACCCATTCTCGCCCCATGCCAGTCCGCGAATCCCCGTCTGCGCCGCCATATTTTGCAAAAGCTCCTGGCCTACCGGACCATCCAATACGGTATAAGCCTGTTCTTCATTGTTAAACAAAAACGGCAAATCAAACACCATCGAGTCCTTGAATACACCGGGAAGCGGTCCCGTACTTACAGCAGCCATATGCAGCGAGCCTAATTGGACGCCCTCGATTTGTTCTCTTTCTCCGCCAAGCTGACTCGCTGGAAAGGTGTTGATTTTGATGGCGCCGTTGCTTTTGGCTTCCACTTCTTTTTTGAATTCCTGCAAAGAGGTTTCAAGCCGGTCATTCGTGGCGGGAGAGGCGTGCGCAACCTTAATTTCATACGTTTTGCCCGAGCCGGCTCCTGTATCCCCTGAAGAACCTGCAGATGAACATGCGGATAATGCAGCGCTTGCGGCAAGTACGAATACCATGGATAAGATCGATTTTTTCAATATCATGACCCCCTTTTTTATATAACGCCCTGATAAGCGTTTTCAATAATTTGCTTAATATCGTTATCACTGGTCAGCCTCGGATTCGCCAACACATTACCGCTTCTCATAGAGTCCTTGATCATTTGCGGGAGGTAATCCAATGATACTCCCAAATCCTTGATATTGTTCGGAATGTTAAAGGCCTTGTTCATCTTTACGACCGCTTCAATCGCTTTCCCTCCTGCTTCCATCGCAGATAAACCACTCACATCTTCCCCTAAGGCTACGGCAATATCCTTGAATTTCTCGGGACATGCAGGCAGGTTAAATGCGAGAACATACGGCAGCAAAGTGGCATTCGCGATACCGTGAGGAATATTGAAAACGCCTCCAAACGTATGTGAAATCGCGTGTACATTGCCGAGTCGCGAGTGCGCAAAAGCGATTCCGGCAATAAAAGAAGCCACCAGCATATTTTTCCTGCTTTCCATGTCCGTCCCTACGAAGTAAGCTTTGTGCAGGTTATCCCCGATCATTTTTACGGCGTGAATCGCAAAAGACTGACTTACAGGACTCGCCAGTTTGGAGGTATAAGATTCAATCGCGTGAGTAAGCGCATCCATTCCCGTTGCGGCAGTAATGGAAGGCGGCAGCTTTAAGGTAAGCTCAGGGTCTAATATCGCCAGCTTCGGATATAAATACGGACTTAGAATGGCCGTTTTAAATAAGGTCTGCGTGTTCGTAACCACCGTCGATGGCGTGGCCTCGCTCCCCGTTCCGGCTGTAGTAGGAATGGCAACCAACGGAAGAGAAGGATTGGGTATTTTGTTCACTCCCTCATAATCGAGAATGCTTCCACTGTTATTGGCCATTACAGCTATAGCCTTCGCCGTATCGATGCTGCTTCCTCCGCCAACGGCTAATATAAGGTCATAATTGCTCTTTTGTAAAAACGCAGTGGCTTTATCAACCACCTTGCTCGTTGGATTCGGTTCCACTTCATCAAAAATATCATATGGGATGCTGTACTGCTTCAAAGACGCTTCGACCGGCTCCAGAATGTTCGCCTTTCTCACGCCCGGATCAGTAACAATCAAAACTTTATCTTTGGTATACGGTTTCAGAAACTCTCCTGTTTTCCTCGCAAGTCCCTGCCCACACTCCATATGCGTGGGCATAAAATATTGGTAGCTGTCCAAGTTGCGCCTGCCCCTTTCTATCTCCTTTGTGCGGTCATGCGGCGAACATGCGTCAACCCAAGCATGACCGTCTTCCATATATATAAAACGGTGTCCTTTCCAGATCGCTTGGAAAGAACCCGTAGATCAAATTTCTTCCATCGCGTTCAATTGATGCGAGATATTGCCGATATGATCCGCCATCGCTTTCCGGGCCATTTCAGGATCGGAAGCAAGAATCGCTTCGTAGACCAGTCTGTGCTCAATAAACACCTCTTCCGTTTTTCCCGGAATTTTAAGCGCATCGATCCTGGCCTGATACACCCCTCGAATAAACATATCCGAGATTAATTTAAACGTGTTGATCATCAGGGAGTTATGGCTGGCTTCAATAATGGCCGTATGAAAGGCAAAATCTTCTTCAACGGCAAGCTCGCCCCGCTTGATGGAGCTTTCCATTTGGTCAAGCGCGCTTTTGATTCGCTTCAGTTCCTCTTCGGTTCTTCGCTGGGCGGCAAAAAAGGCGGCATAGCTTTCGACACCAATACGCAATTCCAGCAATTCAAAAATATCGTGATCTCCATCGTTCAGAATGGAATCGAACAACGAAAACAAATCATCATTATGATTCAAAAAGATACCGCTTCCAGGCTTTACCGTAATAATTCCTTTCGAAGCCAGTACGCTGATCGCTTCACGAATAGGGCCTCTGGAGACGGAAAACATCGCCGCCAATTCTCTTTCTGCCGGAAGCTTGTCTCCAGGCTTCAACTTTCCCGATTCGATGGACTCTTTAATTCTGCCTATGATAATCTCATGTACTTTTTGTTTTTTTATCGGAGCATAATTCATGTTTATCACACCTTTAACTTTGATCGGGTCGTATAGTGGATAAGTGGTAGTACCACCTTACCCAAAAGTATTCTATCATTGCATTCGGGGAATTTCAACAATAATTTATTCATGTTTCGATACTTTTTGCGGTCATGCGATGCATGCAGAAGCCGCTCTTTCAACAAAACAGCAAACGCCGGCTTCCTAAGACCCCGGCGTTCCCTTGCTATGCTGCTATTTCAAAACAAAACGGTTAATCGCCTTGTTCATTTCCTGCGTCGTCTCGTACAGCTGCTTAATAGAGCTGATCACCTGATCCATAGAATGGATCTGCTCGGCGGAAATGGCGGCAAACTCCTGACTCGATTGAGCGGTTTGAGAAGAGAATTGTTCGATCCCTTGAATGGATACATTGATCTGCTGACTCCCCGCTGCCAGTTCTTCAACGGAAGCCGATACATCCTGAATGTTATTGTTGATGTTAAGAATCCAGTTTTGAATTTCGGTAAAGGCGGCACCCGCTTCACCAACACTGGCTTGACCTTCGTCGATCTCACGAAGGGAGAGCTCGATCGACCGCATGGCATTCTCGCTGCTTTCCTGAATTCTGGAAATCATCGTCTGTACATGATTCGCCGCCTGGCTGCTGTTGTCCGCGAGCTTTCTGACTTCATGCGCGACCACGGCAAATCCCCGTCCCGCTTCGCCGGCACGCGCCGCTTCAATAGAGGCATTCAAGGATAACAGGTTGGTCTCCTCGGCAATATTTCTGATCGTGTGCATGACCTGCCCAATCTCTTTGGACAGCTCCATTAATTCAGTCATGGTTTCAAATGAATGATGGACCTCTTTTTGCACATGGCTAATCTTTTCAACCGCTTTTTGAACGACAACGACTCCACTGGTAGACGACTGTTCCATTTCAATGGAATGAATTCCGATTTGATCGATACTGACAGCTACCTGCTGGAGACCATGGGCCATCTCTTTGATAATAACGGCATCGTTGGTGACTTGCTCGGATTGAACCCTCGACTTTTCGGCGCTTTCCTGCAAACCTTCATAGAACATGGTGGACGCTTTGCCGGTATTGTCGGCATGATCCCGAATTTCATTAAACAAGCCGGATAGTATGGCGGAAGAATGCTTCACGTTCTCAACGATCTCGATCAGATTCACTCTCATTTTTTCAAATGATCCCGCCAGTTCTCCGAATTCATCCTTCCGCTTGATGCTGATCGTCTGAGACAGATCTCCCCGGCCAATTCTCTCCGAAAGACTTAACAACTGGTTCAACGGCCTGCGGATCGAGTTCGTCATCAGATAACCCAGCAGTGCCGACAGGATAAAAGATACCACCATAAAAATCGCCGAGAACTGAATGACTCCCTGGTACACTTTATTGGATTCCACATAGGCCGTATGAGCATTTTCTTTGTTCATTTCAATGAAATTTTGGAAGCTTCTGTCTACCCCGCTCATTCGGTTTAATACTTGTCTCTGATATTGGGTTATCGCAAACTCCATCTGGTTATTGTTGATGTAACCATATACCTTGTCCACTTCAGGCAGATACTGCTTCCATAAGTTTTGAAACAAGTTCAATTCTTTGAGTTCCGCATCGGTGAGTCGGACAGTGGAGAGCCGTTGCAACGCCTCTTCGATCTGTTTGGAGCTTTCTTCAATCTTCGCTTTTTCCGCATTACGGCTTTCCGGATCGGTGTTTAACATATAACTGCCGACACTGCTGTTGATTCTATGCAAATTTGAGGACACCGTCCCCAGCTCGGTAATGGCCACCAAACGGTTGGCATAGATATCTTCCAGATTATTATTGATCCTGTTGGCGTTAGTGATTCCGAATAACCCTATGGCTACCAAAATAAGCAGCACGATAGAGAAACTCAAAACAAACTTCATTGAAATTTTTAAATTATTAAACCAATTAAACGAATTTTTAAACCATTTCATGCGTTCTCCTCCATTATGTATAGTAACAAACCGCTCGATGCCGATGTCTTCCCCACCAAAGTAAGGATTGTTATTTTTTTATTTACACGGCTATATTTATATATCGACATGGCACTCCCTAACTTTTAGATTTTTTCAGGATTTTTTATGAAATTTCGACAAAAACAAGGACTTTTGACTCATACGGCCAATGTATGCGGTTACAACTGGATTTTTTCGGTATGGGCAAATCAGACCGTCCAAAAGCCGGACAGATCTGTTATGGAAGGAACCTGCATAAGCTTTAGTACATAGGCTGTAACATATCGGCGCACAAGCCGCTGCAATATTGGATGCAGGTTTCGCCCCCCCAACATCGAAGCTTTCCGCAGGAACAGGAAAGCATTCAGGAGAGATACAACGATGTGCAAGCCTTTCCCTTTGGTTACCTGGGTAAATCGGCAAGGCTCAGTTGTTTACGGTCCTTCCCGCTGCGCAACGCCATACACCGCATATGATTGGCGGAACCGCCATCCCGTCGTGCCGATTCAGCATGGCGGATTACGGGAGCCTGCGCCGGTGGAGCCTCACATCGGGGGGCCCGAGAGACCGGAAGAACATGCCCCCCATATTGAACATCTCGATTGGTCGTCCAAATATCCGACCGAGGTCATCCTTCACGGTCCGCTGCGCAAAGAAGCGGCCTTGACGTTCGACGATGGTCCGGATGGCCTATGGACACCGATGGTTCTCGATGCGCTCGCCCGCTTTCATGTGAAGGCCACTTTTTTCGTCGTCGGCCGCCGATGCGAAGCCAATCCCGATGTGCTGCGGCGTATCGCCAGAGAGGGACACGTGATCGGCAACCACAGCTGGAACCATCCCAATCTTGCGAAGCTGACAGCCGCCGAAGACGTCCGTTCCCAAATCCAACGAACAGACGAAGTGATCCGCAGACTGACGGGAATCACTCCTGTTCTCTTCCGGCCGCCTTACGGAGCGCTTAGCGATACGGTCGTAGAGGAAGCGGTCAAAGCGAAGAAAAAAGTCATTTTGTGGAATGTGGACAGCCTCGATTGGATGCAGTTGAGCGGCAGGCAGGTCGCAGCCAACATCCTCGCCCATACCCGTCCAGGATCGATTGTTCTTCAGCACAGCGCCGGTGGTGTCGGCGAAAGCCTGCAGGGATCGGTAGACGCGCTTCCCGTCGTCATCCAAACGCTGCGCGGCAGAAGCTATAAGCTGCTTACCGTTCCCCAGCTTTTGAATCTGAAGTGACAGGCTCCCGGCTCAACGCTTTGTTCATCCCAAACCAAAAGCATTGCCGCAGACGGGAGTTCCAGTATCCCATTTTCATTT
The DNA here is from genome assembly GCF_013337105.1 of Paenibacillus sp. JMULE4. NCBI lineage: Bacteria > Bacillati > Bacillota > Bacilli > Caryophanales > Paenibacillaceae > Paenibacillus > Paenibacillus sp. JMULE4. The sequence goes on along the minus strand of NZ_SGWF01000016.1, from coordinate 83,952 downwards.
ATGGCCTGTTCAGGGTAAACTGAAGTTAACACTTCTATGTACACGGGGGACAACGTCATGGACGAACGCGACTGGACTATCCTGCACGTGCTCTACGAGCAGAAAAACATTACAAAAACCGCCCAAATTTTATATATTACACAGCCTGCGCTAACCAAACGGCTGATGCATATCGAAGAGGAATTCGGGGTCAAAATCGTCAATCGGGGAATCCGGGGCGTCCATTTTACCCCGCAGGGAGAGTATTTGGCCAAACGGGCCGGGCAGCTGATCTCCACGTTCCGCGAAATCAAGGAAGCCGTGCTGAACATGAATCAGGACATTGCAGGAACGCTCCGCATCGGCGTCTCCCATTATTTTGGAAAATATGAGCTTCCCGCTTTATTAAAATGGTTTCGGGATCAGTATCCGCGTGTGGATTTTCAATTAGACACCGCATTCAGCAAAGATATTTTTCAGATGGCCTATCATCGTGATATTCACATCGGTTTCGTTCGCGGAGATTACAGCTGGCCGGGTGAGAAGCATCTTTTATTTGAGGAGAAGATATGGATCGTCTCCAAAGAAAAGATCGATCTGAACGATCTTCCCCAAGCGCCGAGAATCGACTATTATACCGATACCTTATTTAAATCCCTCATCGATCGTTGGTGGGCGGATCGTTATACCAGGGCGCCGCTTACCGCTATCAAGGTAGACCGGGCGGACACCTGCAAGGAAATGGTGAAAAACGGCCTCGGCTATGCCTTCCTGCCGTCGAGGTTTTTAAGGGATGTACAGGATATTTATAAAATCGAGCTGACGGATAAGGACAATATTCCTCTCAAGCGGGAAACATGGATGTTTTACTATGAGGAATCGCTGCAAAACAATGTCGTCAAAGCGTTTGTCGACTTTATTAAAACCACCGATCTGCAGGATATGAGCGAATCCGTTGATTTTGTCCATCCCTGATTCATCCCTGGTTACATCCCTACCCCTTCCTGATCCTGGTGGCCGGCTTTCGTTTTAGTCAGCAAAGCGCCTCCTATAAGAAATGCCCCGCTCACGTAAAATACGGAGACCAACCCGATCCAGCTGCCCACCACCCCGAAGAAAAGGGGAGCAATGAGCTGCGACAGGCGGTTTGTTGCAAGCCGCAGTCCCAGCACTTCCCCCGTTTTATTTTTGGGGGACGCGCTATACGTTGTTGACATGGACAGCGGCTGTCCGCACCCTAGACCGATTCCCATGAATACACTTAACAGGAGCAGCAGGGATATATGTCCCGCATAGGGGATAAGAACAAAGGCAAAGCCGGCGATTTGTATGGAAAGAAGCAGGATACGCTCCCGGCCAAAGGCCGCAGTCAGTCTGGATAAAAATAACCGGACGGGTACCATGGACAGACCTTGAATCGCTATAATCCACCCGATACTTGAATCCGACATGCCTATCCTTTCGCCATACAGCGGGAAGTAAGCGACAAATATATCTCTGGAATACAGGACCAATGCGCTCGTCGCCAACGCATTCCGAAGGACAGGAAGCTTCAACAGACTGAGCAAAGTCGTCGAATACGGTGCCGGGTCCGTCTCCTCTTTCTTTCTCAACATCACAGGAATGTAAAATGAAATAAGGATGGGAACCATGCCGATCAGCATGGCCGTCTGGAATACCGTCCGGTATGAATAATGCTCCGCCGTATATCCGCCCACCAGAGGTCCGACAAAATGGGCTATGGCGACCACCATGCTTAACATACTGAAATAGTGGTCCCGTTGTTCTTTAGACGCCGCCGCGTTTCCCAACACATTTTGCAAACAAATCGCAATAAAAACATGCGATAACCCCACCAGGACCTGGGATACAAACAACGCCCACATGGCCGGAAAAACAAAAGGCAGCGCCATCCCCAGCGAACAGCCGATCCCCCCAGCCACGACCGGCAGCCGGTCACCGAACCGATCGGCTATTTTACCTGCGCGAATAGCAAACAGCAGGGGTAAGAAGGCAAAGGAAGCGGTAAGGAAGCCGATTTCAAGGGTGCTTGCACCGAGATTGGAAGCGAATAGAGTGATCACGGGTCTGGACATATTCAACATCAGCTGAGATCCCAGCATGATCAGCAGTACAATCTTAAGCACCGTGGCATTTCCGGACAATTTGTTCATCTGCACCTCCTCCACCGCAGCAGCAGATCATGCATCGCTGCGGCACAACTTCATCCCATTTGTTCATCCGGCTTGGTTCCAGCGTATCACAAATGAGCAGAAGCATATCATTCATATTCCTCATTGTTTATCATAACCAAATAGAATAGCCAAACTTAAAAAAGCTGAGGAAAAACCCCCAGCTTGCACCGTTATCGTTTCATACCGGATAACCGTTTTCACCGCTTGTTGCTTCAACCCGCACCGCCGGTTCCAACAATCCCGCTTCGATGCATGTAAGAATGGACAAGGCCTTGACGCCGGCTTGAAAGCGGATGTGGATTCGTTCCCCGTTGATTTTAATAATTTCTCCCCGGCCAAAAACACGATGTTCTACGATGCTACCCAATTTCAATTCATTTTTATTTCGGATTGCCTTCGGGTTATGAGGCTTTGACGGTTCTTCTTTAGGCACTTGTGTTTGCATCGGCTTTGGAGGAGCTATAATGCTGCGGACATCCGAAACAAACAGGGACTCTTTTACCTTTTCGCCATCCCGTTTTTGGTACGTGATGAGCTTCAGTTCCATTTTCGCCCGGGTCATCCCCACATAGAATAAACGAACCGCTTCCTCCATGAACTCCTGCTTCCCTGCACCGTTTTTCTCCAAATCATCATTAGAAGGGATAATGCCGTCAATCAAATCGATCATATAAACCCGCTTAAACTCCAGGCCTTTTGCGCTGTGAAGCGTGGAGAAGGTTACCGCATTGCGGTTCTTATTGAACCTTGAGCTTTTCATCACCGATTCCAAATACTTTAACCGCTTCGCAAAATCCTCCATCGTTTCAAGACCGTCGGCAATCTCTTCCAGGGTGTTCAGGATCCCGAACACGTATTCCTTTCTGAAGCCCAGACGCTCGCTCATCTTTTCAACGGCTTTCTCGTACCCCAATTTTCTCCGAATTGCACGTATGGCGTCCAACGGCGGAATTCCTTTCATTTGTTGGAGGGTCTCTTTGCACTCCTGCAGCGGTTTACGCTGATAATCTTTGAGTTCGACGTAATTCAGCAAATTATCAAAGACCGATTCGTTATTGGTTATTTCCTTCAGTGCGGCCATTTGACGTCTGGTAATATACCCGTTGATCTTGGTGTGAATCTCTTCCAAAATATCCGCACGCTTATCCGTAAAGGTCATCCGCATAAAGTTTAAGATGTCCTTCACTACCCAATGGGAAAAAAATCGAATATCGCCATCCTTCATGTAAAAAGGAATCCCCGCCCGGTCAAATTCGTTCATTAATGGAATGGAAGAAGCATTGTTCCGGTACAGCACTGCCACATCACGCAGGCTTTCCACCTTTTGGATCTCCTGAACCAAGTATTTGGCCTGATCTTGATAATCGGCCAAGCTCCTGATTTTAATCGGCTGATGAGACGGGTTATGGGTAAACATGTTTTTGTCATACCGGCTTTTGTTTCGTTTAATGAACTGGTTGGCCGCACTTACAATGTCTTTGGACGACCTGTAGTTCTGCTCCATAAACAAAATAACGGCTTTCGGATACACTTGCTTGAAGTTAAGCAAATAGGAAGGCTCCGCACCTCTCCAGCCGTAGATGGATTGATCGTCGTCGGCTACGACGCAAAGATTGCCATGCCGGCGGACCAGCTTTTCTATGATGGCGTGCTGCACCAGTGAGGTGTCCTGGCTTTCATCCGTAAGCACATAATCGTATCGCTGCTGGTATTTGCGCAGCAGTACCTTATCCCGCTCCAGAATCTCATTTCCCAGAGTCAGCATATCATCGTAATCGATCAGCAGCTTATCCGAGCCCGACCGTTTAAACGCCTCATATTCCCGCAGAATCCGTTCAGCTTCCTTGACATCGCACTCCACGAGCGGCCATTCTTCCCTGGGGATCATTTTGTTTTTAATATAGCTGATATACGTAGTCAGCTCGTCCATTTGATCATCCGTGATGATTTCGCCAACGATCGTATTAAATAAATGTCTTAAAATATGCTTCTTATGCAGCGGCGGGTGCTCCGAATCAAAATCGACCCGCTCCTCCAAATCGATGTCCCCTTCAATCATTTGATAGGCTGTTCCCGTTTGACGAAAATGCTCCCGGACGATCTCAAAGGCCAGACTGTGTAGGGTAGAGAAATCGACAGGTGGAAGATCTGGGAAAAAGCGTGTGAACCGCTCCTTCATATCGGACGCCGATGCGCGGCTGAAGGTCACCGCCTTGATTCGTGACGGAGCCACTCCCTTCACTTCAATGAGATAGCCGATTCGCATAATCATCGTAGTCGTCTTCCCCGAACCCGGAGCCGCCAAAAGAAGCAAGGGCCCCTCCGTCTGCAGAACCGCCTGCTTCTGGACATGATTTAAGGCCACGCCGTGGTCTTTGTGCTTTCGATTGAAAAAATCTGAACTGGCTTCCATACCGAATTCCCTTTCTAAATCACTTCTATGCTATTATAGCACCTCCGTCAAATATTGGCTTTCTCTTGCAGTAGTACGGACTGCCCGTTCCCTAAGACATATTACAGCTTCTCGGTATGAAGCATACCTCTTACGGCTGTGACGTGCTAGCTCTGGCCGGTACTCCCAAAGATCCTCATTGGCAAGCAGAGTTGTTCCATATAATAAAAATGAAGCCCATTTATAGAGCTTCATTCAACCGCTATTCCTTACTGAATTGTTTTTCTATTTCTTTTTCTGCAAAGCCTCTTGCTTCAACTCCGCTAATTTTCGTGTCCATTCTTCCGAATCGCCGAATTTACCCTCTAATTGTTGCATCATTTTCAAAAGCTGGTCCGAAGACTGTTGGGAGGCTCCGAAACCTATCGCCGATCCCGCTTTGTTGGAAATGCTGTTCATGTTCCGCGTCACTTTATAAGGCTCGCGGTTTAATAACAAGCTTGCCACATCCGGACGGGAATAGTGTCCGGTTGCATCATGCCAATGAGCCATGTCGGCGATCATGTTCAAATCGACCTCAGCGTATAGAATTCCTTCTTCTCCTTTCAAAGGACCTGCCAGAATCGCCCCGCCGGGTGCGATGATGGCCGTCCAACCGCCGCCAGGTTTGATCCACTGCCCCTGATAATCGGTCTGCGACAATTTCTCAACGTTTTCTTTGTCGACCGTACTTTGGGAATTTAGGACAAAGCATTCTCCCACATGCGCATGATAGCGGGCGGAAAGTTCCGTGGACATGTCGAACAGGGTTTCCCATCCCGTAATGCTCGAGAATCCGACCCAAACGGCGCAATGAAGCTGAGCACGCTGGGCAATAAGAGAATGGCGCACCAAATCCATGGTATGTTCCCAACATACGAGTCCGCTCATCCGGCCCAGATCCGTATCATATACATTCAGGTAGCTTCCGTCTCCCATGCCCCAGTGTACGCGCTCCACATGGGTCGGCATCAATTTTCTGTGCTTGCCGAATATTTTCCCCCGGTTATCGATAAACAAAATCGTGTTGTAGCATGTATTCCCGTCGCGTTCGGATATGCCGATTACCACGTGGATATTATTTTTGTTAGCGCTTTCACATAAGGCATCAACGGTTTTGCTTGGAATTTCAACCGAGTTCAAAAACCATTCTTTAAACAGCCCATGGTACCACATGGGGGTTCCGAGCCAGATGTGATACGGGTACCCGGGGATGTACGATTTAAATTATATAAAAGGAACAATTTTCCAGTAAATCTTTTTATTGCGTTTTTAAAATGAAAATCAAATTTACATAATATCAAAATAATGCCATAAAAAATGGCCGCTGACGTAGGCATGGCCATATTCGCGCAGCCGTTCAATTCTCCCTGCTATTGTCTTCTATCTCTTATCCTTGCCGTTAGCATCATACCGCGCTCCGTATCATCCTACCAGTCGGCCAGTATATCCCTAAGGGAAGCAAGGACATAATCCGGCTCGATCCCCGTTAACACGATGTCTTTGCGTGAATCCGCTCCTGTCAGGACGAGCGCAGAATACATGCCGTGATCATTGCCGAAGCGGATGTCGGTTTCAATCCGGTCGCCGACCATCAGGCACTCCTCCGGAGCGATATCCAGCTTCTGGAATACCTTTTCCGCATAATAAGCCGAAGGCTTGCCGATCACGGTAAACGTCTGCCGCAGGCTTGCCGTCTCCAACGCCCTTACCAACGACCACGTATCGGGTATCGCCCCGTCGTCCAGCGGACAGAACGGGTCCGGGTTGGCCGCGATGAGCAGCGCCCCGTTGCGAAGAGCCTTCATGCCTTGGGTGAGCCGGTCATACGTAAACTGCCTGTCCATTCCAACCAGTACATGCGTTGCACCGGACGCATCCTCGGTCGTTTCTACGTCAAAGCGCTCCAGCTCCCGCTTCATGGCCTGTTCACCGATCATCAGCACCCTAGCGCCCGGTTCATATTCCTGAAAATACATGCCTGCAGCACATGATGCTGTCATAATTTCAGACTCGCTGCAAACGACCCCAAGCTGCTCCAGACGCATCCGCACCTCTTCTACCGTACGTATGGTCGTATTCGTCACGAACAGCAGCGATTTGTTTTGTTCGCGGAGACGATTCAACGTGGACAGCACACCCGGGAGTAAGGTATCACCGGAATACACGGTGCCGTCCAGATCAAACAAATAGCCATGAAATTCATTTAAACTTTTGGGGCGTTTGGCATACTGCCCTTTGGTCTTCGCCTCTTCCCTTCGCCTAAAATCGTGCTTGCTTTTGCGATATGTCCAATATCCTGTCACCTTCGTGCCTCTTTTCCACAAAAAATAACCCTTGTCCGAAAATGAAAAAAGCGTCATCGAACCATCGGATAGATGCTCCGGCTTTTTTGGCATTTTACTGAACAAGGGTTTTCTCCTCTTCTCAACCCATATTCACCAGTAAATCTGTTCTACTTATAGGTAGATCATAAGATCGTTTTGTTAAGGGGCGATAAACGACATGTTGTTGTTTTGTAAATTTCTCCATGAAGGCCGCTGCCGCCACATGGACGGATCACCGCTGGAAATAAAATCCGCGCCGCTTTCCAGCGCTTCGATTATTTCCTCCTCATAACGGATCAGGCCGCCCACAATCAACGGCTGCTTAATCGTGTTCTTCAGCTCGCGAATGACCCTTGGCATCAAACCGGGCATTAGTTCGACCTCATCGGGCTGTGTGCTGGCGATCATTCGAATGGCCGTATGGACGGCCGCCGTATCAATGGCAAAGATGCGCTGAATGCTCTGGATTCCCGCTTGCCTGGCCGCAGCTACCGCATTAGACTTTGTCGTTACGATCCCGTCCACCTTAAATTGCTTCGCCAAGTAGTCCACGGTGTGCGAATCCCTGCCCAAGCCCGAGACCATCTCCAAATGGACGTAAACCTGTTTGCCGCTGTCATGGATTTGCTGAATGATCGTTTCCAGATTACCGATATGTCCTGCCATCAGATTCACCCGTTTGACGCCGCTGTCCAGCACGCTTTGTATTTGCTCCTCCTTAGTGACCGAAGCGATGATCGGATAATTTTTCATGAATTCCACCTCCACATGCCTTGTTACCACTATACACTTCAAATGTTTGCGGAGTGTTAACTCCCCCGTTTCAAACCGGATTTTATGAAAAGTGATGAAAAACTCTGAAATTCGTTAAAATCCTGAGACCGAGTGGCATGATACCCGCTTTCATTGATTTTCATTGGAAATGATTGCCGTTTTCATAGAGGAATATCGGCTTTGTCAAAACCTGACGGAGATACGATAATAAAGCTATAGATCGGGAGGAGGTTGTTCAAATGTTAAAAAAATTGGTGGCTGCTTTGAACAAGTTTATCGATGCTCTGGAAGTCAAGGAAGACAAAACCAATTCGGTTTACAATCAGTATCGCAGCCGGATGTACGAATAAAAAAAGGGTGATTGGATGAAGCCGAATCATGAATAAGACCCTGTTCTCTCCGAAACCGGACGGAATAGGGTCTTTTTGCGCGGATGGAATCATTTAGAAATTTGGGTTTACGACATGGAGGAGATAATGGTAGTGTAATAGATATTGTCTTATTATTGTTTAAGCTGCAAGGAGGAGAACGACATCAAGATCAAAGGAGTTTTTATGGTTCTGTGCGCGGCTGTCTGCTGGGCGTTATCCGGAATCGCGGCTCAGCTGTTTTTTCAGCATTTTGCGGCAGCGCCCGGCATCCTTGTCTCTATTCGTCTGCTCTCTGCCGGTGTCATCATGATCCTGCTGCAAAGCCTGATTCAGGGAACCAAAAACGCTTTTTCCGTCTGGTCGCATAAAAAGGACCGGCTTACCTTACTTGTCTTTGGTTTAATAGGGATGTTAGGCGTTCAATACACCTTTTTTGCCGCGATTCACCATGGAAATGCGGCCACAGCCACCCTGCTGCAGTATTTGGGACCGATCTTCATCATCGTCTATGTTTCCCTGCAGTTCAGACGAATGCCCGGCAGCCGGGAGCTCATTGCGTTCCTGTTAGCTCTGACCGGCATTTTCTTCATGACGACGAGCGGCTCTGTCGATTCTTTAACGATAACATTGGAAGCGTTTATATGGGGAATCCTGTCCGCCATAGCCGCGGCATTCTATACCTTGTTCCCGGCAAAGCTGTTGAAAGCCTGGGGACCGGTTTCCGTCGTCGGCTGGAGCATGGTCATCGGCGGTGTCGGACTTAGTCTGTTTCACCCGCCATGGTTTTTCGATTGGAGCCAAGGCTCCCTGCTTCTGTTTGCCTTGCTTGCGTTTATTGTCATCGTAGGCACCATTACTCCATTCTATCTGTTCCTGGACAGCCTGCGGTTTGTCACGCCGGCCCAGGCCAGTATCCTCGGCAGCGCCGAACCGTTAACAGCCGTACTGGTTACCACCGTATTTTTACATACGCCTATGGACCCGGTCCAGCTCCTCGGCAGCCTTTGTATCATCGTGTCCGTCCTTGTCTTGGCGCTTCGATCGGCCCGCAAGGATGCCTCCGGCGCCGACAAGACCGCCTCTGGATAACCCATGGGTTAGTCCTGTAATTTTCTATGGTACGTCGGAAAAATGCATCGTAACCGGCCCCGTCAATACCTCAATGGCCTTTGAAGCCAATGCTTCGGGCAGCAGATTTTCGGATATCCGGATTTCCTTTAATTCCAACGTATTTTTAATCCGGACGATTCTCACTTGATGAAAATCGGGCACATTACACGTTTTTATCGCCGCCTGTATCGCCAATTTTTCCGTCGGAAGAACCATGGGAACCTTGACAGGGGTTAGGACCGTGCTTGTAAAAGCATTCATATAGCCCTTTTCCCAATCCATTTCATCAAAAAGCTTACGCGTAATCACATCCGCCGAGCCGATGCCCAGCGCATTGCCCCGGGTTTTGGCCGTTAATCCCAGAACTGCAATACGGCTGATGGCGGGAGCCGTGCTTTTGACGTACGGTGTATGGAAGCGTCCGGTTATATTAGGGTCCATGCCGCTGCCGGATATATCCTTTCCGATCTCATCTACAATCAAGACATCGATAGGATCGAACAATAACCGGGGCATGAGGGACTTGGCTTCCAGCAGTAACCCGGGTTCGATGTCTTCCAGCCGTTCGGCAGGTACGGCAGCGATCCTGGCGGGCCGGTCATAAGCATTCTCAATAACAGCTACTCCAAAAATAACAGGGAGCTTGGAAAGAACGATTCGGGCCATCTCGGGGACATGCTCAGCCATGTATTTAAAACCGTAGGCATGAGCGGCATCAGCTCCCTTATGCTTCCCGAGGCCAATCGTGATCATTTTCATCAAACCGCTTTCGATCGGACCGCTGAAGGCGGTGTGCGGTTTAATCCGGTTAATCACGATAATCTTGTCGGCTTCATAAGCAATTTTATCGGTGTAGACAGGCAAACCCTTAGGTAATCAGCCCACCTCCACGACGTCCATGCTCGAATGTACGGGAGCCCCGACGGATTGTTCCGTAACCCCCAATTGCTCCAATACTTCGGCCTGGCCTTCAGCCGTCGCTCCGCCGTGGCTTCCCATAGCCGGTACAATAAAGGGATGGGCACCGGCAGACTTGACGGCGCGGACGACCTCTCTTACGATAATGGCAATATCGGCTATTCCCCGGCTGCCCACGGCTATAGCGACCCGATCTCCTTGAGAAACCCGCGGCAGAACGCCGGCTTCCTTCATCGCTTTGCGGACAACCGATGCCGTATCGCCAATTTCGGGAGCAATGAAGTGTTGCTGTACTTTGATCATCCTGGGAATCGGAATATCGCGCAGTAATGCTATGATTTTATTCATCATCGTTCTCCTCATGTTTCAGGATCGGGCGCTGCGGCTACATTCCGTTTACGACATGCTCGGGTCTTTTTTTGTTCACAAGAACGTCCACGATATTCCGCACGCAAATCATGCCGATTTCATTGACAGCTCCGCTCGTATAACCTGCAATATGAGACGTGGCTATACAATTGGGCAAACCAAACAGCGGATGCTCCCGAACCGGTTCTTGTTCGAATACATCCAATGCGGCTCCGGCAATGGAGCCGTCTCTTAAAACCTCGTACAGGGCATCTTCGGATACAATCCCGCCCCGGGAAGCATTGATCAGATAGGCGCTTTTCTTCATCATGTCCATTTCTTTGCGCCCGATGAGATTTTCCGTTTGTTCCGTAAGCGCGATATGAAGAGTTACAAAATCGCTTTTACTCAAAAGCTCTTCAAGGGAAACGAATGTGACCTCATGCTTCTCCGCGAAGCTGTGATCGGGGTAAGGATCAAAGGCCAGAATATTCATATCAAAGCCTCTGGACCTGCGGGCTACTTCCTTGCCAATGTTGCCGAGCCCTATGATGCCAACCGTTTTCCCATAAACGTCGGAGCCAAATATTCTTGGCCACTCGCCCTTTTTGGTTAATTCGACGGCCGCCGGAATTTGACGGGCCAAGGAAAGCATTAAGGCAAAGGTAAAGTCAGCTACCGCATGCTTGTTGGTATTGGGAACGTTCGTCACCCAAACTTGACTTTTCCTGGCCGCTTCCAAATCGATGTTATCCACCCCTACGCCATGTTTGCAAATAATCTTTAAATTCGGCGTACGAGCCAGAACATTCGGCGTAATGGCATTAAAAGCAACAATGGCGGCATCCGCATCCTGGATTTCGGCAATAAATGATTCCTCTTGAATATCCGCCGGCAATTGAACCAACTGCATCCCATGTTTTTCTAGATATTTCACAGGCTCATTCGAATATTTGGCAAAGGATGGCGATGTGGATACGACTTTCATTACTGAATCTCCCCTTTAGAACCTTTTCTCGCGGTAAAGAAAACTTTCAGCTCCGCTGATAACTTAGATTTTCTTCTATTATCAAAAACCGTGCCGAGGCCGATCCACGTCCGGATCACACCCACGTTTACATTTCAACATCCGCCGAAAGACCATCCTTCTTTTTCATCAGCCCCGCAACAAAGCTTGCGATCAGAATCATAGCAGAAAGCACGAGCAATGTTGCGCTTAACGGACGCGTAAAGAAACCCATAAAATGGCCTTCGAACAAGGCAAGGGATTGCAATAATGAATTCTCCATCAGTTCCCCTAATACAAAAGTGAGCACGATGGGTGCGAGCGGAATATCCACTTTTTTGAATACATATCCCACAATGCCGAAAACGAACATAGCCGCTACATCCCACAAGCTGTTTTTGACGCTGTATGATCCGATGATCGATATAATCAATATGATTGGAAACAGTAATTTTGCCGGAACCAACGCAATTTTGGCCCAAATCCCGGCAAGCGGCAGGTTCATGATCAGAAGCAGCAGATTACCGATAAACATGCTGGCGATAATCGCCCATACAATATCCGGGTTTTTTACAAACAGTGTAGGCCCCGGGGTAAGACCATGCATGATGAACGCTCCCAACAAGACCGCAATCGTCGGCGAGCTGGGAAGTCCTAAGGTAAATAACGGAATAAGAGCTCCGCCGCAATAAGAATTGTTAGCCGTTTCGGGACCGGCCACGCCTTCAATGGCTCCTTTTCCGAATCTGGAAGGATCTTTGGCCAATTTTTTCTCGAGCGAGTAAGACAAAATCGCCGGAATGACGGAGTTCGTCCCGGGAATTAACCCCATAAGAAAGCCGAGAAGGCTTCCTCTGCCAATGGATTTAAGCGACGGCTTCCATTCCTCCCGCTTAGGCAGAACGCCCTTCACCTTCGGAATTTTCTGCGCTTTCTCCTGATTTTCGAGTCCGCTTAAAATTTCGGATAAGCCGAATAGGCCCATCGCAATCATCACAAAATCAAGGCCGTCCATTAATTGATCCTGGCCAAAGGTAAGGCGCACCGTTCCCGTCATCGGGTCCATGCCAATCATAGCCAACACCAGGCCTATGACGGCTGCAACGAGACCGCGAATGAGGGATTTTCCCATCAAGCCAATGACCATGATCATGCCTAACACCATCAGCCCAAAAAACTCCGGCGGACCAAACTTCAGAGCATATTCGGCAACGGGAGGACCGATCAGAACAAGCCCGATAATGGAGATGGTCCCCCCGATAAACGAACCGATCCCTGCTATTCCAAGCGCGGCGCCCGCACGCCCTTGCTTGGCTAGCGGATGTCCGTCCAGGCATGTGATGACGGAAGCAGCTTCCCCGGGGGTGTTAATTAACACCGAAGTAATGGTGCCCCCATACATGGCGCCGTAATAAATCCCGGCAAGCATAATAATGGCGGATACAGGCTCCATACCGAAGCTGATCGGAAGCAGAATGGCGGTAGCGGTTGTCGGACCAAGCCCCGGCAGCACGCCCACAAGCATCCCTACGGTTACTCCGATCAAACAATACAACAAATTCCAAAAGGACAGGGCCGTTTCAAATCCGTGCAATAACATGTTGAAGGATTCCATCAGCCTCACCTACCATCCAAAAGAATTAACCGGCAACGGGATTTTTAGAAGAACCGCAAAAACGACAAAAAAGACCAGCGTGACCACCGTTGAAATGGCCATTCCCACATACCATTTGTAGGCTTGCATGAACATGAGGGAAAGCATCGCAATGCCTGCCACACAAAAACCGGTAAACGGGACAATCAGAAGAAAAAAAAGGAACGAACCAACAAAAAGCAGCACCCTTCGCAATGCTTTACCCTTGGGTAAGATGTCGCTTACCTCAACTTCTTTTTTAATAAAGGATTCGATAATATACAGCACGGACAGAAGGATCAGCAATCCGCTTAACCATAACGGGAACAATCCCGGTCCCGGCCCGATTGAACCGCGATATTCCAAAGATAAGGAGCTGAAAAACATCGTGCCTGAAAAAAGCAGCAGGACAAGGCCTACCCAAACCCCCGCATTTCTCACAAGGAAACACATCCTTTAATCATATTGCTCTTTACTGCCGTTAAAAAAGACTGCTTACCCTCCGTGAAGCACCATCTCATGATTGTTTATGGTAAGCAGCCCAGTCGCTGCATGGAAGTATCTTATTTTCCAAAACCGATCTTATCGATCCATTCTTTGGTCACTTTCAATTCTGTACGGATTTTTTCTTCCACTTGATGCGGGCTGTCGTTATTGGCAATCAAGTTTGATTTCGTCAAAAAGTCATGAAACGCATCAGATGCGAAAGCCTTGGCGAATGCTTTGTTTAAAACCTGATATACATCCTCCGGCGTACCTTTGGGAACTGCGATAAATTTGTACACGCCCCATTTGACGTCAATGCCTTTTTCGCTCATCGTAGGCACGTCGGGCATTTCCGGTACACGCTTTTCATTGAATACGCCGATAAATCTGATTTTCCCGGACTTCACATACTCCATCAGTTCTCCCGGATGGGCTATACCGATATCCACTTGCTGGCCAAGTACGGCCGTGGCTACTTCCGCTCCCGACTTGTAAGGAACGTGCTGTCTTTTCATCCCCGCTGTTTCAAAGAAGGTTTCCGCAGCCAGATTAGATAATCCGCCGGCGCCCGATGTCGCATATTTAATCGCCTTACCGCTGCCTTTGGCATTCAGTACATCATCAAGTGTTTTATACGGGGAATCCACATGCGCTGCAAATACAAGATCTTCAAAGGTCGTAGCGTGCACGATTCTGAAATCATCAATGGAATATTCCAGTTGGTTCAGGAGCGGCTGCGTAGTGAAAGGGCTGTTCGAGCTAATGACCAAGGTATATCCGTCAGGCGCAGACTTGGAAACCTCCGTAACCGCCAAGGTTCCCCCTCCTCCGGCCTTATTGACCACCATGACCGGCTGGCCAAGCTCTTTCTCCACCTCTTTGGCCAATGTGCGGGCCATCAAATCGGTGCTTCCTCCGGCAGCCCAGGGAACGATTAAATTAATCGGTTTGGTCGGGAATTTGGCCTTTGCCGCTTCCGGCTGACCCGATTGGGCTTGCTCTCCTTGCTTAGGCGCCTGTGCGCAGCCGAACAGTAAAGTTAAAGTTAACAGCACAGCCATCATAGTAATCACATTTTTCTTCATGTATAATGACCTCCCTAATAGAATATCAATCAACAACTTACACATATATAATAAAGCGCATTCATTTAAACCATTGCACTACCGTTCGATGCCTGGATAACGCCCTTCTGAATATAGGCATCCATAACCTTCATGAGCTGGTTGTATTTTGCCTCAGGCAGCGCGGCAACAGGAGCTCTGGCCGGCCCGACAGGCAAGCCCATGATGTTCATCGCTTCTTTTAAGACGGTTGGCAATGTCCCCAGTCCCATGGCCGATCGAATGGCCCTTAGCTGTTTTTGCCCCTCCTCGGCTTCCGCAAAGCGTCCCGCTTGCCAGTGAGTATAAATCGATACGACCGTCTCCGGTAAAATATTGGCTGTCGCCGCTATAGCTCCTTTACCTCCGGCCATCAGGGTCGGCAAGATGAGGGAATCCGTCCCGGCTAATACGGAAAATTCAGGTCCGACGGCATCAAGATATTGCAGCGTGTTATCAAAGCTTCCGCTGCTGTCTTTAATCCCGACGATATTAGGAATTTGAGATAATACCCCAACCGAGCCTGGCAGCAGGCTGTTCCCCGTTCGGGATGGGATGTTATACAAAACGACAGGAAGGCGGGTCGAATCGGCAATCCGTTTAAAGTGCTCCACGAGCTCGTCCTGTGTGAACGTCAGAAAATACGGCGTAATGACGGAAAGCGCATCGGCGCCGATTTCCTCCAGCTTTTTGACCATACGAACGGTTTCGGAAGTTGTGATACAGCCCGCACCCACATATACCGGTACTTTCCCTTTGACCTCATCTATAATGATTTCGGCAATTCTTATTTTTTCATCGAACGTTAGTGAAAAAAACTCTCCGTTCGTTCCTAAACAAAATAATCCATGAACACCGGCGTCCACATATCTTTTAACTAATTGGCGGAGTACGGGTTCATTTACTTCTTCCGATGATGTAAACGGTGTCACCATAGCCGGAATAATGCCTTCTGGTTTTAACATTCGATGGTTCCTCCTCTATGTACGAACGAACATAATCCGAATAATGAAATAGCATAAGAAGATCCAGAACGATACAGTGCTACAGTGTTACCGCTATCATAAATGTAATGATGAAACGGCCACTGATTCTGATATTGAACACCAAGTATATTAAATGTTGTATACATGGTAGCTAGAGCCATCATACTTGAATTGGTTTTTACAGTCAATCCTTTCTGAATAAGATGAACTCCTGAAATTGGCATGGCGATCGCTGCCCGTTTTCACCTTCTTTTTTTGTTTTATGTTGTATACAACATTAATCAAATCATAATGGATGATTAATGATTTTGTCAACGTATTTATATAACCGCTTCCAAATAAAATGGGAAAACCTTCTCTGCAATTGACGTCATTTGTTAATGGCTGTAATATAGAAAATGAAATATGATGTATATAACATATAGGCATCATAATCGTGAAGGGTTAATGATAGTCTCTTATGAAGAAAAATGGATCAAAAGGAGTTTATATATGGAACTGCCTAAAATCGATACTTCGAATTTATGGGATAAAACCTATAATATATTAAAGGAACGAATCATCCGCCGGGAATTTAGACCGAATCAAAAGCTCTTAATCCCCGAATTGGCCGAGCAGCTTGGCGTAAGCAGAACACCGATTCGGGACGCATTAAACCGTTTGGAGATGGATGGTTTGGTGACAACGGTATCCAAGGTCGGCACTTTTGTTAATGGCATCGAGATTCATGATGTATTAGACATTATGGATACTCGAATGATGCTGGAATTTTGGGTGGCGGAAAAGTTGGCTGATGTCCCCAAGGAGGAACTGGAAAAAGAATTAATGGTGATGGAGGCCATTATTCAAAGATCGCTTAAAGATATAAAAACATTGTCTTTAAAACAATATTTACAAAACGATTACAATATGGCGTTCCATCTGAAATTTATGGAGTTGGGCAGAAACAATAAAAATACTGAAATTTATAAAAATATTATGAATTACAGATTTTTGGCGGCCGAGACCTCTTTAATTTCAGAGGATATGATTACTACTGCCGCCAATCAGCATCTGGCGATTATTCAATCGTTAAGAGACGGGAATGTTCAACAGATCAAATCCGTTATCAAAATTCATTTAGACGATTCCAAAGAACGTCTAATCCTCAAGATCGATAAGAACGGCGGAATTATTTGATCATTCCGCCTTCTTTAAGTTTATTTTTGCACAGCGACAAGATAATGCTAATCCAACGATGATCATCCCGCTTTCTTATCGGCTTTTTACTAGCAGGTCTACAGCTTCCTTCACAATCATGCCCGTATCCTTTCCTTTTTCCTTCTCTTCAATAATGCATTGCTCCAGATTGACGGCGACGATGTAGGCCATCGCTTTATCTGCGGCGCTGCGTACAGCGGAAAGCTGTGCCACGACCTCCTTGCAATCTTTGCCTTCCTCCATCATTTTCAAAATACCGCGAACTTGCCCTTCGATGCGTTTAACCCGACGAAGCACGCTTTCATCGTATTTTATCATTCGATTTTCCTCCATTCCGATCCCGTCCAGGTATATTAATAGCCGCTCCCCCTGCGCAGTGCATACAACTGAGAGAAGCCTTTATTTTTGAGTACACGGGCGGCTTTTATGCTTTTACGGCGGCTATCGGCGAGGATCAGGACAGGCTCGTCCGGTGAAAGCTCATTCCGCCAGACGAACGGCAGACGACCTAACGATATATTAATTGAGCCGGGATAATGATTTTTCTGATAATCCGCCGCGTCCCGTACATCAACAATTTTCAACGTCGTCATTTCTTCCCGTGCCGCCTCCAATATCCTCGAATCTACGAAGGACAGCCCGCTTACAGGCCAGACACTTCTTATGAACCATATCAATCCGATGGCCAACAGCACCAATAAAATAGACACTTTCCTTCCCCCTCGCAAAAACCCGCAACCGCTTCAAACCTCAAGTATCCGTTTGCGGCGGCTGCCCTGCATCCAGCTGAACACTGTATTTTCTATGATTGCTATTAAATAAACAGGTTGACTTTCCTTTTAAATATTACTTATACCCCTACAGGTAATATAACGTGTGCGGTATGGTTTTGCAATCCTGCAATCCTCGAATGGATTGCCAAATCTTATACATTTGCTTTGGCCTCAGGCCAGTTCGTGTTTATTCCTCCTTATTTATCGTGAATCGCACAACGGTTAGGACCCATTTCCATTTCACGCTGTTCTTCGTCCGTCGGTTGAATTTTGCCCATATTGGTTTGACGAATCGCCTGATAGGAATTAGGATGCTGCGGCAGATTATCGGTAACCGCGCGTCTGAATTCCGCTTCATCCGGGATGTTTAGCCCGGGGTTGCTTTGGTACAGATCTCCCAAACGGGCGGCTGCTTTTCCGCCTTCACCCAGCTCGGATATTTTTCCGAAGTGGGCGGGAAGCACGATTAAATCGTCGGACAATTCTTTGTAGCGGCTGTACAGGGTATGACGCAAATCCCCGGCCCAATCCTCGGCTTTCCCCGCCAAGTCCGGCCGGCCGATCGATTCAATAAATAAAATGTCTCCGGTCAGCAAATACTGATCATCGACAATAAGCGATGTACTCCCGATCGTATGGCCCGGCGAGTATACAGGTTGAATCTTAATCCGTGTGTTTCCAACCGTAATCTCTTTGCCGTCCTCGAGCTTTTCGTAGGCAAACACGACCTCTGCCGCATCCTTTGGAGGCAGCCAGTAGGCTGCTCCTGTTTTCTCTGCCAGGATTCTTCCTCCGGAAATATGATCTGCGTGCAGGTGGGTATCGATCGCGTGTTTAATCGTCAGCCCGTTTTCTTTGGCAAAGCGCTCAATCACGTCAGTCATTCTAACCATGTCGACAACAGCTGCTTCGCCATCGGAAACGATCATATACGAAAGGCAGCCTTTGCCGATACGGACAAACTGGTAAATGGAGCCCCCGTCCTTCAAATCGCCGATCTTGACCGGCTCCAAATACTCGCTCCAGGACTTCATCCCGCCTTCAAGGTAATAAATAGGGCTCCGGCCGGCCTCTGCAAGCTGTTCGGCAACAAATTTGGACGATCCTTCTTTGGCGCAGACAACGAGAATCTGTTTGCCTTCCGGAATCCGACTCAGAACAGAGTCCGCTCCCTCCAGCCATTCAAAATACGGGATATTGAGGATTTCGATGCTTTCCCCTTCCATTTTCCAGTCGTTAAAGTCACTTTCGTTGCGGACGTCCAGAATGAACAGTTCTTTCTTATCGAGAATAAATCTTGCCGCTTCTTCCGCCGTCATTCCCTGTATATCGTCTGCCGCAGCCATATGCCCGATCCCCCTTTAATTAGAACGTTAAAGTGACGTTGGCATCCTTCGCGAAATCCAGGAAGGTCACGGCCCCGCCGACTTCGATGCCTTCAATGAAATCTTCTTTCTTCATGTTCATCACATCCATGGTCATTTGGCAGGCGATGATTTTGACCCCCATGTCTTGCGCCATATGAACCAGCTCGGGAATGGACGGTACGTTGGCTTTTTTAAATCCTTCTATAAAATTCTCTTTACCCGCAGGCAGCGGCAGCTGCCGATATCCCTGTTTATGAATGAGATTAAGTCCTTCAAAGGTGAAGAATATAGCGACTTCGGAATCGGTAGCGGCCGCGGCCGTGGCGATGTTGAATACCTTATAGGCATCGAACAATCCGCCGTTGCTGGCAATAATAGCGACTTTCGTTGACATCAGGAATGACCTCCGTTTATTTTATTGATTTTTCTCGGTCGGACCGGTCCAGCCGGACATACCGGGCAGGATGTTTTTTACGTTTTTAAAGCCATTGTCGGCGAGCAGCCGGCAGGCCAAATCGCTCCGGGTGCCCGTTTGGCAAACGACATGTATTTCCTGCTCCGGTTTCAGCTCGATGAGCCTGTTTTCCAACTGGCCCAATGGGATGGAAACGGCCCCGGGAATCCGATGAAAAGCATATTCCGCAGGTTCGCGCACATCCAACACCAACGGTTTTTCATTGGATTCCAGCTTGATTTGCAGCTCCTCGTTCGTCAATGTATGCGGAAATTTTGTTGCTTCCTTGACTTCATTCGGGTTGGCTTTACGCAGGTAATGCTTCAATACCTCTCCTTCGTGAATGGTTCCCAAATATTGATGCCCTGTGTTCTTTGCCCATCCCCGGATATCTGCCAATGAGCCTTTATCGGTAGCCTGCACTTCAATGACTTGACCGGGATTCAATTGGTCCATGGCTTTTTTCGTTTTGACAATGGGCATCGGACAAGCTAGTCCTTTACAATCCAATGTTAGATCTGCTTGAACCGCTGACGGCGTCGACATCTCATAACCTCCATTTTGGATTTATTATTTTATACTTATACTCCTATGCGTATCAAAAAAGCTTGAATTTTTTCTCTGCAGCCAATAGATTAGTACTCGACTTCTCCAGTCCATTCCATCATGCCTCCCGGCATATTCATGACCTTATAACCGAAAGACTCCAGCATTTCGCAGGCTAATCCACTCCGATTGCCGCTGCGGCATACGACGATGGTTTCTTTCTCAGGATCCAGCTCCGTATGCCGTTGACCAAGCAGCCCCAATGGAATATGCCTGGCGCCGGGGATATGCCCGGACTCCCATTCGTTATCTTCCCGAACATCCAGAATGGTCAATGCTTCCCCCCGTTCTAATCTTTGTTTTACTTCCTGAGGTTTCATCTCTTTTGAATATTTACCTGCCACTTTTATCACTCCTCCATATGTCAAAATATCGATGACTCCTTTTCATTTTATACTTATACCCCTATGGGTATTATATTATGATGTTTATGTCTTTCTGTCAACACTCCCCCTGTCATCACCGGCATTACTTTTCCTGGAAGTCCCTCCTGAAGTTCCGGACAGTAAAAAGCTTCCCGGCTGTCCTAGGACCGCGGGAAGCTTGCTATCGCTGAATTCATGCATTCATACTCACGTGCGGACAAACAACAAAAATATTCCGATGAAGAAAGCTATAAGCACAACCCAACTCACTATAGCAACCCAAATTCCCGAGCTTCCATCTTTAGTTTCCATCTTGTCCACTCCATACATTTGATTACCTATAACTTTCCCAATAACAGGACGAATATGCAATCAAAATGTAAATCCCCTTCATGCGCCATCCTCCGCTTAAACATAAGGTACAAGAAAAAGGGGGCCGATTCCTGCCGTAATAACGCCTGCGGGAATGCCGAGCGGTTGAAACAGCAACCTTCCTGCCAAATCCGCGGTTGCCATCTCCCTTCGGCCAGTCTAATATTTGATCAAGGCGGCTCCCCATACCAAGCCTGCACCGAATGCCGTCATTAAAATCGTATCCCCATGCCGGATTCTCCCGTCCCTTACCGCTTCGTGAAATGATACCGGTATGGTTGCCGAGCAGCTGTTTCCATAATTGTGAATGGTCTTGACCACTTTCTCTTCCGGAAAATGAAGATTCCGTGCCACAGCGTCTATGATGCGTTCATTGGCCTGGTGCGGAATGAACCAATCTACTTGATCGATGCGATACCCGCTCCTCTCCAATATTTCTTCGGCACCCGAGGTCATGGCTTTTACAGCCGCCTTGAATATTTTCCCTCCATCCATGACCATTTTGGATTTATATTCTTCCGAAGCCGGGTGCCTGCTGCCCCCGCCCGGAACATATAAAAACTCGAAAGCTACCCCGTCGGCATGAAGCGATGTCGAGATGATTTCACCCTCATCGTTATCCTTCATTCGGGAGACGATAACCGCTCCCGCGGCATCGCCGAAAAGGATGCTCGTGTACGGATCGGAATAATCGGTTAGTTTGGATAATGTATCCGCACCAATCACAAGGATGCACCGGTGCATCCCCGCCTTGATATACTGGTCGGCAATTTGAAGCGCAGATAAGAATCCGACGCAGGTGGAATGAACATCCATGGCACCGATAGGACGACATCCCAATTGACGCTGAATTTGGCAAGCCACAGGCGGAAGAATATGATCAGGCGTTTCTGTAGCAACAAGAATCAAGTCAATTTCCGATGCCAGGATGCCGGCGTCATCCAACGCATCTAACGCGGCCAGATAAGCCAAATCCGACGTGGCTTCCGAGACGCCCGATATCCGCCTCTCCCGGATGCCCGTTCTGCTGACGATCCACTCATCTTCTAAAGAAATCAGTCGCTTTAAATCTTCGTTCGTCATACGTCCCGTCGGCAAATAAGCGCCGATCCCGCTTATCGCGGCTCTATACATCACTGTTCACCCCGCGGCTGTTCGGATTCCTTGCAATGCTTTGGACATTTCAACGATTTGCCGGGCTAAACCTTTGATTCTTTGCAGCACGGACGCATCGACGACTTCATGCCTGTCGTTAAAATGATCCCGGTGCGCATACACATAATCCGGGGTCACATAAGCCCGGAAGTACCCGGCAATCGGCTTCAGTTGATTCTCGATAACCAGGAAGTGCTGATAGGTCCCGCCGGTGGCGATAAAACCGATGACCTTATCCCTAAAAGCATCCGGAGGCAGCAGGTCAAACACATTTTTAAGCGGGGCAGCCATAGACGCCTGAAAGACCGGTGTCCCGATCACAAAGCAGTCTGCCGATAAAACGGCTGCCATTACTTTTTGCGTATCAAGGTTATACGCCGCCGGATTGCGGCCGTCGCAAAACTGCACCTCATAATCTCTTAAATCCAGCATTTCCGTTTTCAGGTCCGGCTCCAGAAGCGCCGCATGTTTCACGACCTTTCTCACAACCGAGCTTGTTTTTTCTCCAATAATGGTCCCCGATATCCCGAGCATTTTCATTCCGGTTCTCATCCTTTCAAGCTTTGTGGTTCAGCCATGACCAGCCGGTCATACAAATGCGTTTTCATCCGCCGCAGGAATGGCCTGCTTCCGGCTACAGCCATCATTTCAGGCTGGAAGGCCTGCACATAAGGTTCCGGAGGCTCTATTCCTTCCAAGGCCACCTGACGATGCAAAAACAGCATACTTCCGGAAGAGCCTGCAGGCACAGCGCATGCTAATATCGCATCGTTCTCGAACGCCCAAATGCGCTTCATCCAGATTTCGCTGTCATGCTGTCCCGAACCGCTGACTGCAATGATATCCGCCCCTTGCTTGGCCAACACGCGATAAGCTTCCGGATAATCGGCATCCCTCCCGGTCAGAATACCCACCCTCCCGAAAGGAACTTCAAAGGTGCGGAATCCGGTGCATTCCCGATGGAGCTTGTGATGAACCTGTTTATAGGAACCGACGACCCCTTCAGGACCGACTAAGTACATGGCACATTCTCCCGAATCAGATGCCAAGACGCTCAGGGCGATATAACCTCGGAATAACCCGGCCAACAGCTGAAGCTCGTGTAAAAGCTTTTCCGCCCGATCCGTTCCCAAGGCGCCCAAGGCGGCTGTACCGATCTCAGGAAGGACATATAAACGATTGGTGGTCATTAAACGCGGCTGAACCGACTCCAGCGATTGCCTCAATTGATCGAGGGTTCCAGATCCATCCCCATTCATGTCCAGCGGAAGGACGACGACTTCAAATGGAGACGGTTCTCCGATTGGACGCGTTTCCCCTTCTTTCCAAAGATACGGGTGAAGCAAAATCTCCTGATACGCTTCCGGTCTCCGGCCTCTCAGGATTCTCTTTCTCTTGTCCGGATCAGCCCGAACCGTCCCGTAGACAATCCCTTCACCCGATATCAGCGACTCCTGAACGGACCCATCGGCATCGATAATTGCGCTTCCTCCCGTAAATCGGGCGCCTCGTTCCGTATCCGAGCGGTTCGCCGCAATCCAGCACAAACCATTCTCCTTCGCGCGCAAGCACCAAGTCTTGCTTGGTCCGCCATTCCCGCTGCCAACCCAGTTTGTCGGAAAAGCGATCACGTCCGCTTCTTCTAACGCCGCGATCCGGGCAGGCTCAAAGTACATCGCATCCATGCAGATCAGCATAGCTATGTTTCCTATGGGGGTGGAAAAGACAGGAAACCCCTCATTGCCTTCCCTGGCCCATCGCGGATCGGCTGCGAAGAGGTGCGTTTTCCGATAGCTCCCAACCACGCCCTCCGGCCCTATAAGAACGGCGGAGTTATAGTACGCGCCTGTGGAGGGATCGACTTCCGGCAAGCCAGCGACGGCATAGCAGCCATACTCCCGGGTTACAGAGCAAAGGGCTTCCGTAGTCGGACCCGGGATCGTTTCGACATAGGGGGCGATTTCCTCCCGGTTCTTCCACACATACCCGCTGGAGGACATTTCCGGAAATACGACGAGCCGGGCGCCGTTTGCAGCCGCTTCCCGGAGAAGACAGGCCATGCGCTCGCGGTTCAATGACGTGTCCCCGAGCGACGGATTGAATTGAATCGCCGCCGCTTTGAAACCTGACGGAATGCGCGCTTTCCTATCCATGCCGGGCCACCACCAGGGATTCATTCGCCCAATCGATCAACACCACTTCCTCCGCACCGTTCCCGACAAGCACCCGGGTATCCGAAGTCAATTCGCCAACGACGGCGGCGGTGATTCCCTCCTTGGCAAAAATCGATAGGATCTCCTCCGTATGCTCAGCATCCGCCGCCAGAATGAAACCATACCCGGGAAACATTTGCAGCCATCGTTCGAGCTCCACGGCCTCCGGTTTCGGCACACGGTCGATATGGACATAAGCACCGCAGCCGGCATTTTCCGCCAGCATCGCAAGTGCTCCTAACAATCCTGCATTGCTGATGTCTCTGGCGGCGACGGCCAGCCCCTTCTCCGCAATGGCAGGAAGCAGCTCCAGTTTTTTCAACAATGCCCAAGGTTCTTTGGCGCTGGTGCAGTCCCACTGTAAATAATGTTTATAAGGGGTTCCATCCAAATCTACCGCAGCGATCAAAGCTTGCCCGGCCCTGCCGCTCGATGCCCGCAGAAGATGGGTGGCTCTGCCGATGATGGCCGTCGCCACCCCTTCGGTTTCCTCGGGCAAATAATGCCCTCCGACCATAGGCACCCCCAGCTTGCGGCACCCTTCCGCCATTCCCTCGGCGATCAAAGAAGCTGTCGCTTCATCCGAAGCGCTCAGCATATTCACCATAGCCACAGGCCGACCGCCCATGGCGTAAATATCGCTTACGCTTACGAGCACTGCGCAGTAACCCGCCCAGAGCGGATCCTCCCTCACCAGCCCAGGAATGATTCCGTCACACGACATCAACAAGTAACCCTCGGCACTTGGAAGCACGGCGGCATCATCGCCGATCGGGTCCAGCATAGCATTTGGATCCCACTGGAACTTTTGCAGGGGAATCTGAATATCCTTCTTTCTGCGAAATCCGGAGGATTCCGCCAGGTGGCTCACAAGCCTGCTTAACTCATTCATTCGACAGCACCCTCCGATACAAGTTGATATGACCTCCGGCCGTTTGCGGCCAAGTATATTGACGGGCCGTCATTCCGGCATTTTTGCGCAAACGGTCGGCCAAGGCGGGGTCATGGGTTAAACGAAGCATATTGGCAGCGATAGCCCCTGAATCCATGGGATCTGAAAGCAGCGCGTTATGTTCATGCGTCATAAATTCTTGAAACACTTCAATATTGGAAGCAACAACAGGAGTTCCGCTGGCCATGGCTTCAAGAATGGACAGCCCCCAGCCTTCCTTGATCGAAGGCTGAAGATACACATGCGCTAACCGGTATAAATGCTTGACTGTCCGATCATCGGGAGAGGGGATGATGCGCACGTCCGACCTGATCTCAGCAGGCAGGCTTTCCAGCAAACGTTCGAACCCGGTACGATAAGGCCGGTAATCGAACAGCGTCGTACCCCCTGCGATGACAAGCACGGCTTGAGGAATACGCTGTTTTACTTCAACAAAAGCCCGAAGCGTTTCGATCGTGTTTTTGCGGGGTTCGATGCCCCCAATGGTTAAGTAAACGATCTTCCCCTTTAAGGGGGCCAACGTCTCCGTATCGATGGAGCTTTCATCGGAAGTGAAGAACCGCTCGTCCACGCCGTTGTGGATCACCGTCGATGAACGCGAATACAGGCTTTCCAGCTTTTCCTTCCAACTTTGGCTGACCGTGACGATGGCCCTCGGCTGAAGCACCGATTGATGCTGGCATTCCACCAAGGCCGGGGTAACGAAATCGTCCAAATGATGGACCGTACGAAGAAAGAAGGGAACGAGGCCCTTCTTTCCAAGTCGGGTCAATGCATTGGCGCTGATACAATCCTGCGCATGATGAATGTCGAATGCCTCCAACCGCTCCTTCTCTAACGCGTCGGTATACGTTTCGATGTAACGAAGGATGCGGTCTTCAAATCCTTCATGTTCCCTGGTTTCAAACGGGAACACAGTTGTTTCCGTACCCACCGGACGGTAAAACTGCTTTGTGCCGTTTAAGCCCAAAGCAAAGACCGTAACCGAACATCCCTGTTCCTTCAGTGCCTCGGCTAAGGCCAGCGTGTGTACCACCCCGCCTCTGGGCTTTGTGTTGTAGGTATATAGAGCGACATTCACCTGACGCCACACCCTTTCGTACATATCACCTATGCGCTGGCAGCCGCCGTGGAGCTTTGCAGCAGCCCCGCGTATTGAACGACCTTGTTCACGCTGTCTTCCGCCCCGCCGATCGGCCGGATATGGATGCCCCGGATGCCTTCGATCTGCCGAAGCTGCTTAATCAGTTCGGCGGCAATATGCAGGCCCTCTTCGCTCGAGTCTGAAGCGGCGAGTCTTGCATGCAGCGAATCGGGGATCACAACGCCGGGAATCCGAAGCGCCTTCCCTACATGATCGGCATTACGCAGAGGCAAGATGCTGGCCATGATAGTGACCCGCTCATGCAGTCCGCGCCGCCTTGCCTCTTCCATCCATTCTCCGATCAGGTCCATATCGAAAACCAACTGAGTGCGAACAAAGCTCGTTCCGCTGTCCGCCTTCGCCTCCAAACGGTCAATGAGTTCCTTAATCGGTTTGCCGGCAATATTTTCAACCGTACCGATCGAAAATTGGGGAGGCTCCTGCATCGGCGTTCCATCAAAAAGCTTCCCTTCATCGGAAAAAATTCTGGCGTAGCGCACGAGCTCCATCGTCTCCAGATCATAGACTTCTTTGGCGTTTGGCTCCGTACCTACCTTAGCCGGGTAACCTCCCAGGATCGTAATATTTTTCACTCCGATGGCGGCAAGCCCCATCAGATCGCTCTGAATTCCCATTCGATTCCGATCGCGGAGGTTGATTTGTACAATTGGCTCCACGCCGACCTGACGTACGAAAAAGGCGCCGACTACCGGCGAAAGCCTGGCGATCGCAAGCAAATTGTCGCTTAAATCGACTGCATCCACATATCCGCGGTAACGTACCGCTTGTTCAACGAGGGGGCGAGGGTTCCAATCCCTCGGCGGAACAAGCTCGGCGGTTACCGCGAAGTGATCGGGATTCAATCGCCCTTTTTCCAAAAGGATCGTCATCGTTACCCACCTGCTCTTTCTGACGGAATGATGATTAAATTTGGAACGTACTCAGAATAAACGCTCCAGCCCGGGAGTATTCAATGAGACAATCCTGAAGATCAAGCGGATGAACCGGGATCGTCCCCTCAATGAGGTCTTCTTCGCGCAAACCGTGCAAACCGAGACCGAACCGGCACACGTACACTTTTCCGCCTTCTTTAATAAAAGTCGCTAACGATTCATTGTAATTCAGCTGGCCTCCGAAAGCGGCGCTGCCGACCGTAGGGAAGCCCCGGGTAGCCATCGCATTCATCGCGCCGGTTCCATAAAAATAAATGGCGGTTTCGTACCCTTTGCGCTGGGCGCGGATGGCCTGCAGGATGGCTACATAAGACAGGGACGACTCATGGGCAATTCCGTGCACCAGCGCAAGAAACTTTTCGCCGGGATTGGCCTTATAATCCGGAAATACCTTGGTGCCGCCGTACAGCTTCGTCCCAACCGGCAAGGACGGGTGCGGAATTTCATTCATCGATTTCAATTCGTTCTCAGTAAAGTTGGCAGTCATAGATTCATCTTCCTCTCGATATTTTTTATATGGTTAAGGGCTGGGCCCTAAGCCAGCTTGCTGAAATATTGCTCTTGGGCGTTACCCCAGAAGATTCTCTCTTTGATTTCTTCAGAGATACGCGCTCCTTGAATCTTCCAAAACTCGCTTTCATAGTCGCTCCAAGGCTCGTCGCAGCCGAACATAATGCGATCGGCGCCTATCCCTGTCCGATCGACCTCCTGAAGCAGCTTGCGGACAGCAAAGCCGATGGCCCAGCTCGTATCCAGATAGACCCGGTAGCCGCCTTCAATCAGCTCCGACCAGCGGGAGAGCAGCCGGATATGCCCGCTGACGCCGCCGCCCATGTGAACAAGATGTATTTTCAACTCCTTGCCCCACCGCTTGATGATTTCAAAAAATCCCAGTATATCCGAGCCCCCGCCCGGGCTGGTATGGAAATGAATCGGAATATCCTTTTCCATCGCCGCCCGAAAAATCGTTTCGTGCAGCTTCGTCGTCGCCTCATCCCACTTGCGGGGGTCGGCTGTCCCTCCAAGCAGATAGCTCATCTTCAAAGCGGCAATGCCCGGCTCCTCCAAAAGCGTAAGCGCGTTTTCAGTCAGCTCCCGATTTTGCGGAAGTCCCGAAACCCATAAGGCTCCGGCGACCTTGCCTCCTCCCTGCCGGCATAAGCGCACGACCAGTTCATTGTGGGAAAAGGGTTGAGCCTGAACGGGAATACCGTAGTTCGGAATAATCAGGGTCTTCTCCATACCGCGGCACTTCATGAAATGATCCAGCTCTTCCGCCGTTGCAGGGCCGGGATCGGCGGGCGAAACCGGCACCTCCGACTCATAGAACGGCCAAGGCTCCAGATGGCCGACATGATTATGCACGCTAAACACCTTTCGGCCAAATCCCATGGTCAGCGGAATATCGTGTGCATACTCCTCCGGTACCCGGGCGATCGATTCAACCTTGGATAAACTGACGCCGCTTCCTGCCTGATGCATCATACACATGCAAATTCGCCTCCATGATGTGATGCGGGTGATCATGTATCCAAATCAGTCCGCCCACCGTTTTCCAACCTAGCTTTTCAAAAAGCTTCACATTTTGCTGCTGCACTTTTGCCAAAAAACGCCGTACGCCCCGAAGCCTCATTTCTTCTACAGCGGCTTCGATCAAATATACCCCAACCCCCCTCAACCGGAATTCCGGTTTGACGGCAAGTCGTCCTCCCCACCATAGGGTAGGGTCGTCGTTGTCTGCGTAGCAGCGAACGGTTCCCATTAACGTCTCTCCATTCTTCCAGGCGTTAATGTAGATCGATGCCGGATCGTGCTCATCGGCGTCGGTTCCATCGAATAAATGCTGTTCGTCAACAAATACCTGCCGCCGCAGGGACAATGCGGCTTCAAGCTCATGCTCCGTTTTGGCTATACGCACCTGACAGCTTTTCATAGGCCCACCCCGGATGTCCCCCATTTTTCGAAGGAGGAGAGGGCCGAGCATGCTCCGCATTTTGCGCAGCCTGCTTGATTGGCTTCAGACGATAGCCCCTCCTCTGCCAAAATGGCGGCCACATTGCGATAGGCCTCCTCCATGTATTCGCTGGTTGGCGGCAGGGCATCTTCCAGTAACGTTCCTTGCAGCGGCCTTAAAGGGACGACGAACGGATAAACCCCAAGCTGCGCCGCACGCCGGCAGCCTTCCAATATGTTCTCGATACGCTCCCCCATTCCGAGGATGACATACGTGCTGACCTGATTTCTGCCGAAGACGGATACGGCCTTTTCGAACGCTCTAAAGTAGGTTTCCAGAGTGATCGCAGACTTGGACGGCATCATCCTGCGGCGAACCTCTTCATCGAAAGACTCGACGTGAAGCCCTATCGTTGTGGCCCCCGCATCCTTCAGCACCTGATACAGCGCCTCGTCATCGGGAGGCTCGCATTGAACCTGTACCGGAAGCCGGCTGACCTTACGGATGGCTTTGACGCATTCAGCCAAGTATAACGCTCCCCGGTCCGTCTCGTTCGGCGTGCCGGTTGTCAGCGTAACCTGCTTGATGCCGTCCAATTCCTCAGCCGCCTGGACAACCTCCGCCAGCTGCTCGGGTGTTTTCATGGCGACGGTAGTTCCCGCTTCCAGAGAGTGGCCGATCGCGCAAAACTTGCATCTCTGACTCGGAGCCCACCGGATACAGCTTTGAATAACTGTGCTTGCCAGCACATCGGAGCTGTGAAGCACCGCTATCTTGTTGTACGGAATGCCGTCCTTCGTTGTCCGGTCATAAAATTTGGGACGAGCGACCGGATCTACATACATCAGCTTTTTGCCGTTATATTGCAAGGTCAGCCCCTTTTCCGTACGAACAAGGGAGTAGGGCGAGGAGACCGCCGGACCGTTGAAGGTCGGCACCATCACCGTCCGGTCTCCCAGCATAAACGCCCGGTCGTCCGACGGGCCCGCACCCCCGCGTCTGCCGCCTTCAATAAGTCCGTTCGTGCGCAAGCCCTTGTTCTGAATATCCACCAACCAGTTGGAGCGGGATTGGCTCAGTATTTCTTCCCTTTCATCAGCATGATCATCCGGAGTCATAGTACCCATCCCTTCTTTCATTGACGTCCAATTTATATTTGTTAACTTATATAACATATATTACTGAATAATTTGTAAAATCACCTCATCCAGTACGCGTTTTTTTTACTCATCCACTTAAAATCCATAAAATACTTTACATCATTCGTAATTTAAAAAATAAAAACCAAATTTATGGAAGAATACATTACATTGATGTATAATGATGACGTGTAATGATTTTGATTCGAGCAACAATCCGATGGTTAGGACTGCATGCTCAACCGTATGGAGGATGCTATGGAATGGAAGCCAAACAAAGTAGAAAGCGTGCCGATCTATAAGCAAATTGCCGATTATATGGAAACCCGGATTATGAACGGGGAATATCCGAGCGGAAGCTGTCTTCCTTCGGAGCGTTTTCTCGCGGCAGAACTAGGCGTGAATCGCGGAACCGTCATCGCGGCTTATGATGAGCTGCTTGCGAGCGGACTCGTCAAGAAGGTGAAGGGGATCGGCACGGTAGTGAGCCAAGCGTTATGGGGAGAAGGACCTCAGAAGCGAATTCCGAATTGGGGGCAATATGTAAAAAGCGGCTTTTTCCAGATCAATAACCCGATTAACCAGCAAATCTATCAGATTATCCAGTCCAGAGATCACGTCATCAATTTCGCTATCGGGGAATTGGCGCCCGATCTTCAGCCTGTCAAGCTCATGCAGGACATCCATCGTTCCATGGAAATCAACGACTACTTGGGTTATGAGCACATGCAGGGGAATATAAAGCTGCGGGAAACGATATCCGCCCACCTGCGGAAATACAGGCGCATTGAAACGACCCCTTCCTCCATCATTATTACTTCCGGCGCCCAGCAAGCGCTGCATCTGATTATTCAATGTCTGTTAAAGCCCGGGGATGCCGTAGCCATCGAAGACCCGTCCTATGCCTACTCCCTTCCTATCTTTCATTCGGCGGGTTTAAAAACGTTCTTATTGTCTCCCGGCCGGGAAGGCATCGATCCGGATGAAATCATCTCGTTATATAAAAGAACCCGGGTCAAAATGGTGTTTTTGAACCCTACCTACCAGAATCCGACCGGGACCACCATGTCTGAAGAAAGAAGAAAGAAAATCATCGAAATTTCCACCCAATATGGCATTCCTATCGTCGAAGATGACCCTTACAGCATTACCGGTTTTCAAGAACAGGCCATTGCACCGCTGAAATCGTTGGATCGCGACGGCGCTATTCTGTATATCAGCTCGCTGTCCAAAATTGCGGCGTCCGGTTTAAGAATCGGATGGATTGTAGGACCGCAGCCTGTCATTGACCGTTTAGCCGATGCCAAACAACAAATCGATTTCGGTCATCCGAATTACCCGCAATGGATATCGGAACGGCTGCTTGCATCCGAAGGTTTTGATGCGCATATCGGTCAACTTCGCGCTGGATTGAGGGACAAACGGGATCGAGTTGTAGAGGCTTTGCGTAGCGAGGTAGGTTCATACATAGAATTTATCGAGCCTCAAGGCGGCATTCATTTATGGTGCGGACTAAAAGGGGAATGCGATGAACATGCGCTTTTCAGGGAATCGATTCAAAACGGCGTTATTTTTGCCCCTGGCACCACACTCGGCTTCAAGAAAGGCTTCATGCGATTTACCTACAGCCGCACCGAGACCCAAGATATCCGGGAAGGCATCCGGCGGTTTGCCGATGCCCTTAAACGTGTAATGAAATAGCTTAACCGGCAGATGGCGGCCAAACTTTTGTGCGGCAAGGAGCTAAAAATGATGATCACAGAAGAGACAGACGATAAACCATATTCAATGATTTATCGTCCAGTCTCATGCTTTTTTCTATATCAGGTACCGCAAAAGGTCCGGTAAGGACGGGCTGATGGCGCAGGCGGCGTGGAGTACTCAGCCTGTTCGGGGGAGTGCGCGTAGGGGCTCGAAAGAGCATCAAGAAACCGCTCCATCACGCTGTAGTCTCCCTGGTTCACCGCGGCCTCCAGCGCTTCTTCTGCCCGGTGGTTGCGGGGAATCAGCGCGGGATTGCTGCTGCGCATCAATTGATGCGAGGAGGCTTTTGATTCCTGCTGCCTGCCTAGTCTCGCCTGCCACAGCTTCATGCCACTGGGCAAAGCCCGCGGTGCCAAAAAGAACCGCATCCTCGGGCTTATCAAACGTCAATGCGCGGAAGGTATTGGTGTAGTCCGCACGATGCTCTTTCATCAAATTGAGCAGCTCTTCAATAAGGGATTCATCCTGCTGTTCTTCGTTAAAGATCCCCAGTTTTGCCCTCATTCCCGAGAGCCAATTGCGGCGATACAACTCGGTAAAATCTGAAATCGCAGCCTGGGCCAGTTCTACAGCCTGCTCCTCGTTGGCATGCAGCAGCGGCAATAAGGTTTCAGCAAATCTCGCGAGATTCCACGCGGCAATATACGGCTGATTGCCATAGGCATAGCGGCCATGAATGTCAATGGAGCTGAATACCGTTGCCGGGTCATAGGCATCCATGAAGGCGCACGGACCATAATCAATGGTTTCCCCGCTGATGGCCATGTTGTCGGTGTTCATCACCCCGTGAATAAAGCCGACGAGCTGCCATTTGGCAATCAGCACGGCCTGACGCCTGATCACTTCTTTTAGCAGGGAAAGATAGCGGTTCTCATCAGCCTCAACTTCCGGAAAATGTCTTTGCAATGTGTAATCAGCCAGAGTCCGGAGCTCCTCCACAGTACCCCAATTTGAAACGTATTGAAAGGTTCCGACGCGCAGATGGCTGGCTGCCACGCGGGTCAGAATTGCACCAGGCTGCTCGGTTTCACGCCTTATGGACTCGCCGGTTGTCACCACAGCCAAGCTGCGGGTGGTTGGAATACCCAGCGCATGCATCGCTTCGCTGATGATGTATTCGCGCAGCATCGGCCCAAGCGCCGCCCGGCCATCGCCAAGGCGGGAGTATGGCGTTTTACCTGAACCCTTAAGCTGAATATCGACCCGCTGGCCCAGGGGTGTGATCTGTTCGCCAAGCAGCAGAGCCCGGCCGTCCCCCAGCATGGTAAAATGCCCGAATTGATGCCCTGCGTAAGCTTGAGCCAGAGGCTCGGCGCCTTCGGGAATCCGGTTGCCGGCAAGCGCCGCAACGCCGTCATTGCTTTGCAGCGCTTGGACGCTCAACCCCAGGGACGCTGCCAACCGATCATTAAGAATGATCAACCTCGGTGAGCGTACAGGGGTTGGGTTAAGCCTGGTAAAGAATGATTCCGGCAGGCAAGCATAACTGTTGTCGAAGTTCCATCCTGTTTCAGTTGCTGCTTTTTTCTCTGTCATCGTATCTCCTTTTTCATTTGTCTTTTTGTATCCCCTCATTGAACTATACCATAAGTCGGGCTCATGTTTATCGTATGGAGGTATAGAGCGCCGTTCAACAAAGAAAAACGCCCCTTGGCGGGACGTTTCGGTTAAAACGTAATGTACAATTTTTGACGAATAAGTGCAGGAAAAGCTGCTGTACTCATTCATTAATTTCGGATTAGATAATCAAATGCGCCCAGGGCTGCATTAGCACCCGATCCCATTGAAATAATGATCTGCTTATACGGACTGTTCGTGCAGTCGCCTGCAGCAAACACGCCAGGTACGTTCGTAGCGCCGTGGCTATTCACAACGATCTCCCCGATGCGATTGCGTTCGACCGTATCGCCTAACCAATCGGTATTGGGTACAAGACCGATCTGAACAAACACGCCATCCAGTTCAATATGCTGAACCGTTCCTGTATCGCGCTCAATATAGGATATACCGTTCACCTTGTCGGTACCGGTAATTTCTTTGGTTTGAACGTTCTTCAGAACAGTGACGTTAGGCAGACTGTAAAGACGATCTTGCAGTACAGCATCAGCTTTCAGCTCCGGCATAAACTCCAGAACGGTGACATGGCTCGCAATGCCTGCGAGATCAATGGCCGCCTCAATACCGGAATTACCGCCGCCGATCACCGCTACGTGTTTTCCTGCAAACAAAGGACCGTCACAATGAGGACAGTAAGCTACACCTTTGTTCTTGAACTCCTCTTCTCCGGGTACGCCTACATTGCGCCAACGGGCACCCGTTGAAAGAATTACGGTCTTGCTCTTTAGAACAGCACCGTTTTCGAGCTCGACTTCGATGAAATCCCTTTTCTCCAAACGCTTGGCGCGCTGTGATTTCATCACATCGATACCGTACTCTTTCACGTGCTCTTCAAGACTCGCTGCGAGCTTAGCACCTTCGGTATATTTAACGCTGATAAAGTTCTCTATACCTACGGTATCCAAAACCTGACCACCAAAACGTTCAGCAACAATGCCTGTGCGAATGCCTTTGCGTGCCGCATAGATCGCCGCACTTGCACCAGCCGGGCCGCCCCCGACAACAAGCACATCGTATGGAGCCTTGTCGGCAAAATCCGAAGCATCCGGAGCACTGCCCAATTTGCCGAGAATATCCTCAATTGTCATGCGACCGCTGCTGAAGAATTCACCATTGAGGTAAACCGTTGGCACGGCCATGACGTTTTTGCTTTCTGCCTCCGCTTTATACGCCGCACCGTCAATCATGGTATGCGTAATGCCCGGATTGAGGATGCTCATCAAGTTCAGTGCCTGAACAACATCGGGGCAGTTGTGGCAACTCAGGCTGATATAGGATTCAAAATGATATTCGCCGCTGATGTTTTTAATCTGGTCAATGACGTTCTGTTCAACCTTTGGAGCTCTACCGCTAACCTGCAGCAGAGCCAACACCAATGAAGTAAATTCGTGTCCCAGAGGGATACCGGCAAAGGTTACACCGGTATCTTCCCCCACACGATTTACACTAAAGCTCGGTGTTCTCGGTAATGTGGCTTGTTCAACCTTAATTCTGGAAGACATGGTGGCTAGTTCATCCACCAAGGCCAGCATGTCCTTAGACACCGCATCGGAACCTGCGCTGACTTTGATCAGCACGTCGCCTTCCAAGAGTTGAAGATATTGGTTAAGTTGTGCCTTAATGTCTGCGTCCAGTACCATTCGACCAGCCCCTTAAATCTTTCCTACAAGATCAAGGCTTGGCTTAAGCGTTTCAGCACCCTCCTGCCATTTTGCCGGGCAAACTTCACCTGGATGATTTCTTACATATTGTGCTGCCTTGACCTTGTTTACAACAATGCTTGCATCGCGGCCGATGCCGCCGGCGTTAATTTCAATGGCTTGGATAATACCGTCCGGGTCGATAATAAACGTACCGCGGTCAGCAAGACCTTCCGACTCGATCAGCACATCGAAGTTGCGGGAAATCGTATGTGAAGGATCTCCGATCATAATGTAAGTAATTTTGCCGATCGTTTCCGAGCTGTCGTGCCATGCTTTATGAGTAAAATGGGTATCGGTTGAAACGGAATACACTTCAACCCCGAGTGACTTCAAGGTTTCGTATTGGTTTTGAAGATCTTCCAGCTCGGTCGGGCAAACGAATGTGAAGTCTGCAGGATAGAAGCAAACTACACTCCATTTTCCTTTAAAATCGGCTTCTGTTACTTCGATAAATTTACCATTGTGATAAGCTTGAGCTTTAAACGGTTTTACTTCAGTTCCAATGAGAGACATAATTCATTCCTCCTAAATGTAGTTTGAAAATTATAAATAGCTGTTTATATTGATTTCGCTATTTATAATGATTCTTATTTAATTATATAGACATGATATCACTGACAGCCCATTTGTTCATGAAGGAACTATGAAGACAAAATGAAACTTTTATGAAGATTGAGGGATTCATCGGAAATACGATAACCCATTCCATAAAATAAGGTGCCCATTTGCTTATGATCTTATGTTATTTGTTTAAAGCGTTCCGTCTTATCCCATACCGGTTCAAGCTTAGAGCGTTTCAATTTGATTTGGCAGTAGATGCCTCTCAGAAATAAAAACAACCAGAACTGAGCGTAAGAAAAGTACATCAAGAACGAAAAAAGCAAGTCAATTGGGGTTATTTTTTTGTCGGACATTTGCGCGGTCACCAGCTGCACAAAGTACATTAACCAGGCCTCAAACCAAAGGATGAGCAGCGGCACGGTCGAGCTCCCTTCCACATGTCCAAAAAGCCCAAGCACGAACCACAAATCCGAAACGAGCAGAAACACGACAAAAAGAATATACACGGTCAGTAATTGTACCGAATGAATAACATTTTTCCCCTTGAACAGCCGGGGATTCTTTAACGTTTTCTCGATCAAATAAAGGTTTCCCTGCATCCAACGCGTCCGCTGCCGCAGCCATATGCTGAAGCTCTCGGGCTCCTGTTCCCAAGTGCGGGCTTCCGGCACGATAGGCAACAGACCACCCAAGTCCGTTAAAGTTAACGTTAAATCTGCATCTTCCGCTAACGCGTAGGGATCATAGCCGCCTGCTTGGGTCAATGCATCTCTTTTGATGACAAGGTTCGTTCCCGTTAAAGAGCCGAGCTTGAACATCCCCCATCGGCCTGATTGCATAAGAAGCTGAAAAGCTGAAAATTCCAAAGCAATCATACGAGTCAACGCATTCTTGGTCTCGTTGATCGTCTTCACGTAGCCAACTGCTCCGACTGCTTTAGGCGTTGTCTCTGCAGCCTCCACGAGCAATCGTAACGCTTGCGGCTCAGGCTGATTGTCAGCGTCATACACGGCGATATATTTGGATTCGCTGATAGATACGCCGTAGTTCAGCACCCGAGACTTGCCTTTTGGCGTGCCTGGCGGCACCTGGATATAATGGATATTCGGAAACGAGCCCGCGTAATACTGCGCAATCTCACCGGTTTCATCCTGTGAATTGTCGTTAAGCAAATAAATTTGGACGTCTCCCGGATACTCGATTTTGCTCATAGCATGCAGTGTATCCGCAATGACAATGCCCTCATTGTGAGCCGGGATCAATACAGCGACGCTGGGATAAGATTCTAACCTCACGAACTGTCGTTTCTTGGAACGGTATAACACCCCGGATATCGTGAGCGTCGAGTAATAAAGCAGCAGCAGCCAGAAACTGATTGATATCGTGGTGAGAACTATTGTCATCATACGGCTTTGCCCCCTCTTAGAGGGGAAATCACTTTTTCAAATTGTTCCCATTCGTCAATCGCCAGCTCGTTCACCGTGATGTCGAACAGCTCCGGCTTCAAGCTGCGATCTTCTGCAATCTTTTTATAAAACCGGTCTAACACTACTTCTACGCCTGACTGATTCGTGTTCGTTAACAATATGATCGCCCGATGTCCGCCGTAATTACCGACGAGGTCATAATTTTTTCTTGTGGAATCCAGCAGCTTAGCCATCATCTTCTCATAAACGACACGCTTTTTGTATTGGGGGTCCTTGCTGTACATATGTAGTTCGCAAATGATGTAATAGCCTGTTTCTTTGCGGCGCTTCATACCGGAGAACAGCAGCTTTGCTCTTTCCATAAACTCTGCAAATGTTAACACGCCTGTCACAGGCTCCAGCTTTCTTAATGATTCAACCTCTTTTTGAAGCGCCAACGAGCGTTCCCTTAATTGATTGATATGATAAATCAAAAGCCAGACGGCCGTTGCCCCAAGCGAATAAATAAGCTGTACCACAAGCTTCTCTCCTTGGAACCATACATCAACCGTTTTGCCCCAATTTGCTGCAATGTTATAAAATGCAAGCCCCAAAACATACGCAATCAATGCCGCAAAACCCGCCATCGGACGAAAAATAACATTAATCAAGCCGATAATCAAGAGCGAACCGGCCATAAAAATGAGCTCCGGCTTTGTCAGGTAACTAGCCGCAAGCAAAAATGACAAAATGACGAAGGATAACATAAAACACAAGTTAAATTTATTCATAGAGTGTCACCTTACAGCAGTAAATCGTTGTTTAAACTGTAGTATAAAATTAAACCGTGCATGAATCACTGCGATTCTAGACGGTTCTTTATATTCGATCTTATGAATTGGTAAACGTTCTTTGGATCAATGAGGTGAAAGTTGAGATATGTGCTTCCATCAGGGTACGCGCACCCGCCGCATCTTTTTTCTGCGATTTTATCGATGATCAGCTGATGTTCAGCAATGCTCCTTGTCCGATACGGAGGAAACGAAGAAATATTGCATAAGAAAAAGTCGTTTAAATCCCATTGGCTTCGTGTCATGTGAAGCAATTTCTCCGAACGGGACATTTTGAGAAGCTCTCTGTAATGACCGGACGTCTGGAAACCTCAAGGTCATCAGCGACTCATAAGTACGAATCGTTTTCGATAATGATATTTCCCTCATTACCACAATAACTCCCCACCTTTGGGTCTGTCAATAATTTTGTGTAAACTCATGTATAAAGGAATCTGCCCTAGGGGAGATTGGCCCCTTACGGCAAGTGCTGCCCGATTCGATCCGGAAAGAAAACGGATAGCTGCAGCAGCATCTGTCCCCAATTTTGGACACGCCCCGTCCATTTACGGGTGACATCCATGGTTACAAGATAAAGCATCTTCAGAAGAGCCTCGTCGCTGGGGAAAATGCTCTTTCCCTTCGTTACCTTGCGAAGCTGACGATGATAGCTCTCAATCATATTGGTGGTGTAGATGAGCTTGCGCAGTTCGGGAGGGTACTTGAAGAAGGTAGCCAGCTCGTCCCAATTGCTGCGCCACGAACGGATGATGAGCGGATATTTAGCGCCCCATGTTTCCTCGAAACGATCCAGCTCCACAAGCGCCATCTCCTCCGTCGCCGCTTTGTAGATCGGCTTCAGATCAGCTGTTACCTTCTTCAGATCCTTATAGGACACGTAGCGAGTCGAGTTGCGGATTTGGTGAATGATACACTTTTGAATCTCCGTCTTCGGATAGCAGGCGGCAATGGCCTGAGAGAAACCGGTAAGATTATCGACACAGGTGATGAGAATATCCTGTACGCCGCGATTCTTTAGGTCGTTTAGGACGCTGAGCCAGAACTTGGCCGATTCGTTCTCGCCGATCCACATGCCCAGCACATCCTTGTTACCATCCAGATCGATGCCGATGACCATATAGGCGGCCTTGTTCACAATAGCGCCGTCTTGCTTGACCTTAAAGTGAATGGCGTCAAGGAAGACGACGGCATACACGCTTTGCAGCGGACGGTTCTGCCACTCCTTGATGAGCGGAACGATTTTGTTCGTGACGTTCGAGATCATCGTCGGCGAAACGTCGATACCGTACAGATTCTGCAGGTGATCTTGGATTTCCCGCGTGCTCACGCCTTTGGCGTATAAGGCGATAATCTGATCTTCGATGCCGGTGACGTTGGATTGGTGCTTCTTTACCACGAGCGGCTCGAACTCGCCCAGACGATCCCTGGGCACGGCAATCTCCTGATCGCCGTATTCGCTGGTGATCTTCTTCTTGCTCTTTCCGTTGCGGCTGTTGGTCGTCTGTTTGTTCTTCACGTCATGCTTCTCATAGCCCAGATGCGTTTCCATCTCGGCCTCCAGCATCTCTTGCAGCGTCTCGGCAAATAAGTCTTTCAAAGCATTCTGCGCGTCCTGTGCGGTCACCAGCTTGTTCTCCTTAATGAAGGCCCTAAGCTGCTCTTTACTCCATAATCCCATGTGTGCTCCCCAACCTTTCTATTACTTTCATTTTATCAGGTTTGAGAGTTTACACATTTTATTTTACAGACTCCCACCTTTCTATCTATATTAATTATACATAATTTTTGGATATATACCTTAGTTTATATGAATGTGAAACCATCTTTTATCGATTCCTTCGGTTAACTAGATAAATACCGAATACGATCAACACCGATCCCAATACCTGAGACTTCACCTTATGAAACCGCCGCGAGACTGATGACAATGACTCCAACAAAGCCCAGAACCAATCCTATTGATTTTTGAATGGTAAGAGGCTCGTTCCAAGAAATGACCAGGAAGCAGTTTCCCGCCATTTCGCAGGCGGCATTTCTGCAGACAATTCGAGCACATAATGAATGGATTCATGACGGTTGGGATGCCTAGCAGCCGAACCCCGCATCTCAAGTGTTGGCGGATTCAGCGCAACCTTGCGATTGCGGTTATGAAGTGACCTCGCGTATTCCACAGGCCTCCCCAGATAAGAACGTCATCTTTCCGCCCGCGCTTGCCCAAGGTTACGACTGCAGTCCTTGGCAGCTTTGGATTTCATCATGCTATGGTGACTCATCCGACTGCAACCGCCTCTAATTGGGTTCGTGTACCTCAAGCCGTGCGTTTGCCTCCAGCTTCCTTCAGATTCCGCCTCGCGACGGACATCCTTGCTCTTGGCTAATGGTAGGCGCTTGCCAGCCCCCATTCCGAACTTTCACCGTAGAGATGACGCCCATGCTGGGCGTACATACGGCAAAAAAGCTTGATTCCGCAATCAAGCTTTTTTGATACCCAGAATATTTCTCGCCTCAGCCGGAGTTGCCGTTTCTCTTCCAAGCTCCAAAGCATATTCGATAATTGCGCGTTACTCTTCACCAACTCTTTATACTTAAAATAAACAATAATAACTTCCATCGAGCTTCTTCCTGTCCGTCAAGGCCCCATTCGAGCAGCCGTTTCAGATCGCTGGCTTTTTATTTACATCTGCAAAGTTAGTATCACCGAGAACGTACGTAAGTCTACCGTCGAGCGCGTTTTCCGCCTGATGCTTATTAAGCAAGCCCTCCCAACGCGCAACGAAAAAGGCGGCGACAGCATACCCTATAATATTGACTGTTGTCCGATAATTTCCCATGAATCGGTCTGGCGCAAGCATCAGGGCGACTGCGGCCATCGGTATGGAACCTGTTGCCGCCGCAGTTGCTGACAGTGCAACAAATGCGGAGCCCGGTATTCCAGCCATCCCCTTGGACGTTAACAGCAGAACTCCCAGAAGCACAAGCTGTTCGGCAATGCTCAAATCGGTGCCGGTTGCTTGGGCGAGAAAAACCAGTGCCAGCGATAAATAGATTGAGGCCCCGTCCAAGATTGAACGAATAACCTGTAGGCACCACAAGTCCGACAACAGCGCGATTGCAGCCGGCGCGTTCGAACTTATTCATCAGCTGCGGCATGACCGCTTCCGTTGAACCTGTTGCAAACGCGAGAAGAATCTCCTCCCGGACGTAGAGAATTAGTTTCCAGAGACTGAGACCAACGTATACCCGCATGATGATGGCTAATATAATGAGAAAGGCAAGACACGCGACGGTCATGGCAATAAACAGTTTACCGAATGAAAGGAGCGTGTTAATCCCGTACTGACTGACGGCGAAGGCCAATGCGCCAAATGTCGCTAGCGCCGTAAGCTTCATGATATAGCCCATAATTTGAAACATGACTTTGTTGGCATGTTCGAGGAAATCGACCAGAACCTCCGACGTCCGTCCGCCAATATGGATGATTGCAAAACCGCATAAACAAGATATGAGCAAAACTTGCAATATCGAATTGTTTGCGAACGCTCCGAGGGCGCTTTCCGGAATCATATTCAGGAAGAAATCCGTCGTGCTGGGAAGCTGCGAGCCCTTGGTCGCTTTAGTGACTGCATCCGTTGATAGGGTATCGGTATTGACATTCATTCCTGCACCGGGATTCATTAAGTTTGCAACGACCATGCCGATGATCAGCGCCAAGGTTGTTACGATTTCGAAGTAGAGGATCGTTTTTCCTCCCATTCTTCCGACGGCTTTTATGTCACCGACCTTGGCAATACCAACGACAACAACTCCAAAAACAAGTGGTGCAATAATCATTTTGATCAGTTTGATGAAGCCATCGCCTAGCGGCTTTAGTGCAACGCCGATGGTCGGCCAAAAATAGCCCACCAAAATACCCGCGACGATCGATGCAATAATCTGAAAAAACAGGCCTTTATAAAAGGGCTTCTTTATTTTCTCAGTTTGCGCATGCATAATTCTTTTTCCTCCTCCTAACCTTTTGCGTAATTTTACATAACATTAATTGTTTATTTATATAACTTATTATAATGAGTTTGTTTTACGCATTCATCATGCGGAATGAACAAAATTAAAATTTTCTTTGTTTGCATTGCACAAAATCTGCTTTATGAGATATATTTTTGTTAATTTATATAACATGAAACGCAACGAATTGATGGGCGGCAATCCCTCTATCCGCCTGGATCAAATGGAATCGGGTAAAAAAAACTACGGCGGCATGAATAACTAACAGGATCTTCCTAACGGTTTGTCGAAGTAATTACGGTCAAAATTTCCAAAGGAGTTGACCCGCATTGCTTTCCAAAAACCGTCTGCGTCCACAACGGAGAATATACTTTAGACCTGAACATAAGAATTGTCCTCACTGCCAACAGAAATTACGTCGTTCACATACAGCATGGAATAAGAAAATCGCCACATTGAAAGAAGTCGTTCACGTTTGGAGCATGGCCTACCATTGCGAAAATCCAGATTGCCCGAAGCCAGGTGTATACTACAAATCGGCGGAAGCAGAAGCAATAAGCATGAAGCATTCTCCTTACGGCTTCGACGTTGTTTGCCTAGTTGGTGAACTTCGCTTCAAACGGCATATGACCCGCAAGGAGATTGCGGATGAATTGAACGCGAGAGGTGTTCAGACATCCGAACGGAGCGCACAAAATCTGTATGAACGGTATCAAACATTGCTTGCTGCTAGTCTTACTGAACATACGAAGAAAGTGCTGGCTGAAGTCACAGAACAAAACGGCGGTATTATCTTGTCTAT
Organism: Paenibacillus sp. JMULE4; assembly: GCF_013337105.1. Lineage (NCBI taxonomy): Bacteria > Bacillati > Bacillota > Bacilli > Caryophanales > Paenibacillaceae > Paenibacillus > Paenibacillus sp. JMULE4. Next base: position 40,932 of record NZ_SGWF01000016.1, on the reverse strand, counting down.
GGATGGCGTCCAGCCAGAGAAAGGCAATGAGACACTTTATGTAATTCGTGAAGTATTCAGCGGTACTGTCTTAATAGCAAAAAACATGAAAAGTGGTTCATCTGCCGAGTTACAAACGCTCATCCAACCGATCATCGAGCAAGGCTATCCGATCGTCGGTATTGTTAGTGATGGACAGCAATCCATTCGTCTAGCGATGGAGACGCTTTTGCCCGATGTGCCTTATCAATATTGCCAGTACCATTATTTAAAAGACATCGCGAAACCGGTTGTTGATGTCGATCGAAAGTTAAAGACCGAGCTCAAGAAAAGCATGCGCGGCATTCGTGAAGTCGAGCGGAAAATCGAACAGTCGGATTCACAAGAAGCAAGCATCGCGAAGGGTTACGTTGCTGCCGTACGTGCATTGCTCTTGGAAGACGGAAATCCTCCATTAGATTTACCCGGTATGCGTATCTATGAACAGGCCCAAGCCATTCAAGCGTCCCTTCAAAAATGCTTGGATAAAAAAGGGGGCCACCCTACTTCAAAACGTTTTCAGAATATTTAGTAAAGTCGATTCCCTTCAGCAACAATACGAGAAAGTCGCTCGCTGGATGAAGCCAATCCGTCACATTGCAGAAATCCTTGAACCCAGCATGGATAAGACAAGCAAGACAGTTGAATGGGAAATGACAAAGCTGTTGGATTGGGTTCGGCTTTCCTATACCGAAGAGAATGATCTGGAAATGGTTAACAATCTCCTTAGTTACAGCAAGGGATTCTGGAAGGGACTCTTCACTTGCTACGATCATTATCATGTGCCAAGAACGAACAACGATCTGGAACGCTTCTTCCGAGCTACGAAGACACGACACCGTCGGATGACCGGGCTACGCAACTGGAACGAATACATCTTACGGAATGGTGAGATGGTTGTGCTCGTTGATGATGGACTTAAACAGGAAAACCTAATCGCCCGTTTAAGGATGGTCGACTACACAAGCTACAAGAAACAGAAAGAAAAATGGAATAACCGGTTGAGCGATAGTGTTATGCGCAAACGGTTTAAACGCGATCCACAAAATTATCTTAAAAATTTAGAAAACCAATGGCTCAAATAACATGTATGTTATTCATGCCGCCGTAGAAAAAAAACGAGTGATGTCAGGAATAATTTCCTGATACCAGCTCGCGACTAAAATGTCCAAATCGACTGTAATCTCTGTTAAAATTCCGATATTTAAAAGCATCAAACCGCGCTTTATCCATAGACCAAGTGAGAGGAGTCATCTGAATCAAAGTTATCAAGCTCCAATGCATTAAGTTTTTTGTATAACATACATGGAATGCATTCTGCAGCTTGAAATGTCTTGTAAATAACGACACCGTTTCTTTATTTGAATAAGCCCTTTTTTCGTTGTTATCAAAGAATACTTCTCGTAGTCCCCACAGCCTAAATCTGCAACCAGTAAAGGATCAGAAGAAACACCAGTATGCTCCCCGATCACTTTCGTAATCTTTTTGTGCACAGCATTGTATAAGTTGCTTTCCATAATGATGTGGCGCCTGGCTTCAAACAATTCCTTCTTGTAATGACTATTAAAAGGATGAGGCGTCAAGTTCAGATATCCATATTTTGTAATATCAAACATGCTGCTTGGAACATATCAGACTCTTAAAATCAACAATTTTCATTGAGCTTTTGCATAGCGGGCACCTAAACGTCGACTCGAATTGACTCAAATGTTTTGCACTTTTAGTTTTTTGGGTCTAAAATAGCCGCCGCAAAATAAACCTCCCCTGTACAAGGGAAAGCAATCCACATAAATAAAGAAAGGCAGAACGATCCGCCTTTCTTCACAATACAGTTTTCTATTGAAATGAAGATTATCAAAAATGGGCAGACTAATCCCTTTTACTCTGTACGGACAAACAGAGTCTTTGAACGTATGAAATTACCGGTTCAAAGTCGGGATACGAAGTCTGATATGGTACATTTTTAATAATCCTCCTCAAGTTTTTATCAAACACCTTAATTATTATAGTGTTCCTATAAGAAAAAGTAAATTAGGGTCGTAGACACGATTTTCCCCTTGTCTAAGCTCCCCGCTGCCGCATCGCTTCAAAGAGCACGACCGTTGCCGCCATGGCGGCGTTAAGCGACTCCGCGCGGCCCTGCATCGGAATGCGCACGTGGCGCTGTACAAGCTGCTGCACCTCTGCGGATACGCCCTGGCCTTCGTTGCCGATCACAAACCATGTGGGGCGACGGAAGTCATAGTCGTAGAAACTGACCGCATCCTCAAGCCGGGTGGCCGCCACCTGGATACCGCGGGAGGCTGCTTCCGGCAGCCATTGCGCCAAGTCTCCCTGTACAATAGGCAGATGGAACAGCGATCCCATGGTGGAGCGCACCGTCTTCGGGTTGTATAGATCGACCGTGCCCTTGCCGAGCAGCACGCCGGAGGCGCCGACCGCATCGGCGCTGCGGATGATCGTGCCCAGGTTGCCGGGGTCCTGAATGCCGTCAATAACAACAACCAGTCCGTCCTGTTCGCTGGCCGAAATCAAATCCGCCGCCCGCCACGGCAGCTTCGGAACAACCGCGAAAACCGGCTGGGGTGTTTGGGTATCCGTGCATTTGGCCAAGACCGCCTCCGTCACCTGAACCAGCTCCACCCCTCGCTCTGCCGCCTCCTGCAGCAGATCGGCACAGGCTTCGGCCCGCTCATCCGAATAAGCCACTACCTCGGGAATCAGATCGGAGCGCAGCGCCTCCTGCACCAAATGAATACCCTCAATCAGAAAGCGGCCCTGCTTTTCCCTTCCCTTACGGCTTTGCAGCTCGGTCCACTGCTTGATCCTTGGATTTTGCACTGAGCTGATGATCGTCTCCGCTCCGCGATTCACTAACGGGTCCTTGATATCCACTACCTGTTCACCTATTCCTCAAAAGTCTTCTCAAATCGCTGCAAATCCGTATTACTTCCCACTACGATAAGAATATCATGGGCTTTAATCGTATCCTCGGCTTTCGGGGCAATATTGATTTTTTCTCCCGTTTTGATACCTATAACGTTGCAGCCGTACCGGGCCCGGATATCCAGCTGTCTCAGATTTTGTCCGATCATCTGCCGGCTGGCCTGAATCTCGGCAATGCTGTAATCCTCGGAAAGCTCGATGTAATCCAGAATATTGGCTGAAATCAAATGATGCGCGACCCGTTGGCCCATGTCCCTCTCGGGATAAATCACCTTGTCCGCTCCGATTTTCTTCAGCACTTTACCCTGCAGCTCGGTCTGTGCCTTCACAACGACCATAGGTACGCCGATTTCTTTCAAAATAATGGTTGTCAGAATACTCGACTGTATGTCTTGTCCGATAGCCACCACCACGACGTCGAAATTCCGCAAGCCGAGTGCGCGGACCGCCTCTTCATCCGTTGAATCCGCCTGTACGACGTGGGTAACGATATTGGAAACTTCCTGAACCCTCTGCTCACTCTGGTCAATGGCAAGTACTTCATACCCGAGACTCGATAAAGTTTTGGCAACGCTGGAGCCGAACCGCCCCATGCCGATCACGGCGAATTGCTTATTCATTGCCATGAGGACGCATCTCCCTTCGCTTTGTTTTATTATATCAAAACGAAGCAGCCTCCATCAAAACTGCGGCGGCCCAAGCATGATTTGAAGCACGGGTGTACATATTAATAAATGGAAAAAGACGAAAAGCGAGGAACATCCGATGAACTTGAGTTTGAGACAAGCCATTATTCAGCGTGTGCATGGCAAAAATGACGATGACCTGAAGGGTGTCATTGAGGATTCGATTGACGGCGAGGAGCGTGTGCTGCCCGGGCTTGGCGTGCTGTTCGAAATGATCTGGAAAAACAGCAGCGCCGATGAACAAAACCAGATGGTCCATACGTTAAAAGAACATCTAAGCCATGCTTCTCCCACCGCATAAAGGAACACAAAAGCGTGCAGAATGACTTCACTCTGCACGCTTTGTCATGAGTTAGTCCAATATCCCGTGAACGGGACCGAGCGGCATCGGGACCGGCCGTTCACAACGGCTCTGCATGATATAATGCTTGCCTTCATCAGCCGCATCATGGAACCCGTGCATGGCTTCGAGCACATGATACGCGAGCTCGCCGCCGGCGCGGTTCGCACGGCCGTTGATCACGGCATATGCCATGTCCAGCACACCCAGACCGCGGCTGTTCTCCGTATAGCCGTGCATGAGCGGAATCTCGCTCCAGTCCTTATGATCGTGGCGTTTTATACGAATGGGGCCGCCGAAGGTGTTCGGATCGGGAACGCTGAGCGTACCCTGGCTTCCATAGATTTCAATCCGCGGAACCTGCGCTCCGCCGAACGCGTCGAACGAGGTGGTGATCGTTCCGATCACGCCGCTGTGAAAATCCATCACCCCGGCCACATGCGTCGGCGTCTCCACCTTTACCGTTTGGCCGAATTTGGGTTGGCTTGTGATCGTCCGCTCAGGATAGGAGATTCGCGTAGAGCCCGTCACTCTGCGGATCGGCCCCAGCATGGCGACCAGCGCCGTCAAGTAGTAGGGCCCCATATCAAACATCGGTCCGCCGCCCTTGGCATAGTAAAACTCCGGATCGGGATGCCAATGCTCATGGCCGCGGCCGATCATAAACGCCGAGGCCGCTACGGGCGTGCCGATCCATCCGTCATCAAGCAGCTTGATGCAGGTTTGAATGCCGCCTCCAAGGAAGGTATCCGGCGCACTGCCGATCAGCCTGCCCTTCTCCTTGGCTTTGGCCAGAATCGCTTGGCCCTCCTCCCGCGTAACGGCGAGCGGTTTCTCCACATACACATGCTTTCCGGCGTCCAGTGCCTGAAGGCACACTTCCGCATGCGCGGCGGGGATCGTCAAATTAATCACGATATCGATTTCCGCATCTGCCAGCAGCTCGGACACCGAACACGCCTTGGGTACGCCGTGTTCTTCAGCGCTTGCCCGGGCGCGCGCCACATTCAAATCCGCGCAGGCGGCTACCTCCAGAACGGGATACGCTTTGCAATTTTGAAAATAAATGCTGCTAATTTTACCGCAGCCGATCATGCCCACTTTCAGCTTTTGCATAGGAAATGTCCCTCCAGAGACGCGATGCTAGAATAAATTCTCCCCGGCCACGCCCGTTTGATAGGCGGCCAGCCCTTTGCCTTCAGCCGCCCAAAGAAGTCCCCTGCGCATCATTTCTTTCACAGGAGGCATCTCCACGATATCGGCTTGATGCCCAAGAGAGCAGTAGAATACCCGGCCTACCCCCCAGCGTTTCGTCCAAACCACAGGCATATCGACCGCTTTGTTCAGCGAATGAGGCCCCGGCACCACCGGAAAACGTGTCGTAGCCAGCACTTCCACCGCCGGATCGACGTGGAGGTAGTACTGCTCGCTCTTGACCGTAAAATCGTCGATCCCTTCGAGCAGCGGGCTCGAACTGTTTTTGATGTTGACCGTATATTCCACGCCGTCGCCGCCCGGATGAGAAACCCAGTTGCCTCCGGTCATAAACTGCCAGTGCACGCTCTTACGGAATGAATCGCACATGCCGCCATGGCATCCGGCGATCCCTACGCCGCTTTGAACCGCCGCCGAAACGTTCTTAACCAGCTCTTCGCCGATTTCGCCCATCGTCCATACGGGCACGATCAGGTCCAGCGCCATGAGCTTTTGCGCATCGGCGAAAGCTTCCAGCTTATCGGATACTTCGACCTCATAGCCGCTGCCCTCCAGGATGCCCCGAAAAATAGCCGCCACCTGCTCCGGCTGATGACCGGACCATCCGCCCCATACGATCAATGCTTGTTTCATGGCCGTCACTCCTTCGTCATACTTCGTCTACTTGAACCCACCGGCGCTCTGCAATGGATAAATCGACCGCTTCGAGCACCTGCTGGCATTTGACGCCGTCATGAAAATTCGGAACCGGCTGGCGGTCCTCCGCAAGCGCCTGCATCAGCTCAACCGTTTCATGAATGAACGTGTGCTCGTAACCGATCGTATGGCCCGGCGGCCACCAGGCTTCGGAGTAGGCGTGGGAAGGATCGGTCGCCAGCACCCGCCGGAAGCCCTGAACATCCTCCGCGTCTTTGGTAAAATAGACCAGCAGTTCATTCATCCGTTCGAAATCAAACTTCACGCTGCCCTTGCTGCCGTTGATCTCAAACGCGTTGGTGCAGCGGTGCCCCGGGGCAAAGCGCGTTGCCTCGAAGCTTGCGAGCGCGCCGCCGGCGAAACGGGCAAGGAACAGCGTCGCATCATCCACCGTTACCGGACCGCGGGGAGCATCCCTGCCGCCCTTGGCGCTGAGCCCGGTCATCATGCTCGGCAGCGGACGTTCCCGGATGAAGGTCTCGCTCATGCCGATCACTTCCTTCATTTCACCGACAAGAAAATGCGCCAAATCAATCAAATGCGCACCCAAATCGCCGTGTGAGCCGGAACCGGCAACCTCCTTTTGCAGCCTCCATACGAGCGGGAAATCGGGATCTACGATCCAATCCTGCAAAAACCAGGCGCGGAAATGATAAATATGCCCGAGCCGCCCTTCCTGAATCAGCTTTTTGGCCAGCTGCACCGCCGGAGCGAATCGATAGTTGAAGCCGATCATATGCTTCACGCCCGCCGCCTCGACCGCCTGCAGCATTTCGCGGGAATCCTTGAGCGTCAGCGCCAGCGGCTTCTCGCAGAACACATGCTTACCGCCGGCCGCGGCGGCAAGCGCAATGGCTTTGTGCGCATCGCTGGGTGCGTTGATATCGATCAGGTCGATATCGTCCCGCTTTACGAGCTCCCGCCAATCGGTCGTATAGCTTTCCCAGCCAAACTGCTCCGCCGCCTGCGCTACCCCGTCAGCGTCACGGCCGCAGATCGCCTTCATCACCGGTTTGGCCGTCTTCGGAAAAAACATCGGCAAATCACGATAGGCATGGCTGTGTGCCTTGCCCATAAATTTGTAACCGACCATCCCCACTCGAACCTGCTCCATTCTGAATTCCGCCTCCTCCATAAGTGCTGATTCTCTTCTTGACAGCTTAAGATTTTTTCCTGCAGGATTGACGAATAATGAGCTTCGTCTCCAGCTTCAGCTGAAAGGCATCCAAGCCGGCATCTGCCTCCGGTCCCCCTGCCGAGCGAAGCAGCAGGTTTTTCGCCGCAAGCCGTCCCATCTCATAGAACGGTACGGCTACGCTGGTGAGCGGCGGATCCGTCATACGGGCGGCATCGGAATCGTCATAGCCAATGACGGCAAGATCTTTGCCCGGTATGCATCCCAACTCCCGCAACCCCTGCATGAGGCCTACCGCCATCCGGTCGTTCGAAACGAATACCGCATCGATCCGGCCGAGATGACGATATATTTCTGCCGCCGCCTTATACCCGCTGGTGCGGCTGTAATTGCCCTCATAATACCAATGCGGCGGAATGCCGTCGCGGACCCCCGCTTCTGTGCCGGGCTCCAGAAGCCCCGCTTCCCGCAGCGCTCTGGCATACCCGCGCAGCCGGTCGCCGCTGTTGGAGAAGGGCGGCGGCCCGTTGAGCATAGCAATCCCGCGGTACCCCGAATCCAGCAGATGACGAACGGCGAGATAGCTCCCCGTCTCGTGATCGGCATCGACCTCATTATAACGTTCCCCGGCATAATGCTGGTTGACCAGGCAGAACGGGAACCCGCCCTCTTCCAATTTCTTGAGCTCCGCCCGTTCGCCAGGCGTATCCATGGCCCCCAGAATGATGCAGGCATCCACTTTCTGCGAACGGAACATTCGGGTGTAATCGCTTTCTTCTCCCGGCGACCGGAACATCAACAGCATGTCATACCCAGACTCCTTGACCTGCGCTCCGATCCCGCTTAAAACTTCGGAGAAATAATAGGTAGAAAAAATATGGACCTTCGGTACATAAGGAAGAACCACACCCAGATTCCCGCTTCGGCGGCGGGCAAAGCTCTGGGCAATCGCGTTCGGATGGTAGTTAAGCTCCCTGGCCGCCAGGAGCACCCTCTGCTTCGTTTCATCCTTCATCGGGCCAACGCCGTTAAGCACACGGGAAACCGTCGCTTCGGATACTCCCGCCAACGCCGCGACTTCCTTTCGGGTTACGATTCCAGCCACCTCCTCCAGCCTACACCATATATAAAATGTACACGCGTTCATTATCTCTTGGTATAAACTTCCTGTCAACCCTCTGTGACTCCGCCCGCCTGAAAAAAAAAAAAGACGACCCTTTAGAGCCGTCCGTATGCTTTCGAGTAGTGATATATTCTTCTGTATATCCGTTTGTCCTTGAGCTTCTTGAAAATGAACGGATCCGGGGCCGTATTTACCTCCAGAATCCAGGGATAAAGCTTCCGATCCAACGCCACGTCGAGCCCCAGCTCCTTAATCCCCGCATATCTCGTCTTCATTTGCTCGGCCACTGAGAGACCGAGCCGCTTCAAGCCCTGGAATAACCCCCTGCGCCTCGCAGCTCCCGTATGCCCCTTCAGGAGCGTTTCGAATGGCAGAAGCGTGCCTCCGTTATGCACGTTGGTCACCACCTTGCGCTTAGCCGCTACCCGGCCGATGATTCCCGTTGTCACCCAGCGTTTGGATGGACTTTGCTGAACCATGACCCGCAGGTCGAAGCGCCGGTTGTTGTATTTCAGCAGATGAATCCCTTTTTGAATCAGATATTTCCGTTTTCCTATCAGCTTTTTGATGGAATTGTACATTGCCTCGTAGCTGTTAAACGTTCTGACCCTCGTTCCCGCTTGATAACGGTACCGGATTCCGCCCGGACCCGATTCTCGTTCTACGCGCATGACGCCGTTTCCATAAGTCCCGTTGTCCGGTTTAACATACACCATTCCGTATTGATACAGCATATCCTGAAGAGAGTTTCGCGTTATCACTCTCGTATCGGGAATATGTTTAGCAATGGAACGATTAGGCAGCAGCGCCTTGGTTTTGGCCCATTTGCTTACAATGTATCTCTGGTTATTCCGTTTGCCCATGTCATCCACCTTTCTTTTCCTTAGCCGAAGAGCCCGGTCGGCCCGACGGAAGCAGACTCCTGAACCCAACATATTGTATGCCCTCAGGCATCCATTGGATAAAGGCAGCAGCCTAACCAAAGTAAAGATCAGCTCATAGCGCCTGACGGAAAACGGCAAGCCCCTCTTCCGGTCTAACCGACCGAAAAAGGGGCTTATGGATTGAAGCGTTAGGGGGCCATCTCCAAAAACTTGAGATTCGGGTTTTTCTCCATCGCCGTGCGCAGCGCATATTCGTTCTCGAACAAGGCCACGTAGTTCTCCTTCTTGTCTTTCACCAGCTGCGAATTGATCCGGAATTTCCCGGGGTCGATCTCGTCTCCGACAAGCCAGCGGGCAAACTGATAGCTCATCCGCGAAAGCTGCACCTCAACCCCGTACTCCGCCTTCATGCGGTACTCGAACACTTCAAACTGAAGCTGACCGACGACACCCAGAATCATGTCCTCGAATCCGATCGTTTTGAACACCTGGATCGTGCCTTCCTCCGTCAGCTGATCGACGCCTTTCTGAAACTGCTTATGCTTGAGCGCATTTTTTACCGTCACCTTGGAGAACAGCTCCGGCGAGAAGGTCGGCAGCTCGTCAAACTCCAGCCCCCCGCCTTGACATAGGGTATCTCCGATGCGGAAGATGCCCGGGTCAAACAGTCCGATAATGTCCCCAGGATAGGCGTCTTCCACAATATCGCGGTCCTGCGCCAAAAACTGCTGCGGCTGCGCCAGCTTGATATCTTTACCTACACGCACGTGCTTCACCGACATGCCGCGTTCGAATTTGCCGGAGCAAATCCGCAGGAAAGCGATCCGGTCACGGTGTGCCGGGTTCATATTGGCCTGAATTTTAAAAATATATCCGGAAAATTTCTCATTAAGCGGGTCAACCAAGCCTGCCGTGCTTTTGCGCGGTGTTGGCGAAGGCGCGAGCTGCAGGAAGTTCTCAAGGAAGGTTTGCACGCCGAAATTGTTGATCGCGCTGCCGAAGAACACAGGCGTCAGCTCGCCCGCACGGATTTTTTCGTAATCGAATTCGTCACCGGCCACATCGAGCAGCTCCAAATCCTGTACGAGCTGATCATAGAAATACTCTCCCGCAATTTCTTTTACGACCGGGTCATCATATCCGCTTACCTTGCGCACGCTGATTTCTTTATGGTCGTCGCCCTGAAACAGCTCCACCTGGGTCAGCTTCCGGTCATACACGCCGCAAAACTGCTTGCCCATGCCGATCGGCCAGTTCATCGGATACGAGCGGATGCCGAGCACCTGCTCCAGCTCTTCAAGCAAGTCGAACGGATTTTGTCCCTCGCGGTCCAATTTGTTGATAAAGGTAAAAATCGGAATGCCCCGCTGGCGGCACACCTGGAACAGCTTCTTCGTCTGGGCCTCGACCCCTTTGGCCGAGTCAATCAGCATGACTGCGCTATCGGCCGCGGTTAAGGTGCGGTACGTATCCTCGCTAAAATCCTGGTGACCAGGCGTATCGAGAATATTCACCCGATGGCCGTTATAATCGAACTGCATGACACTGGAGGTAACCGAAATTCCTCTCTGTTTCTCGATTTCCATCCAGTCGCTTGTCGCGTGACGGTTCGCTTTTCGCCCTTTTACCGTACCGGCCAGCCGGATGGCTCCTCCGAACAGCAGCAGTTTTTCGGTCAGCGTCGTTTTCCCCGCGTCAGGGTGAGATATAATGGCGAACGTGCGGCGTTTTTGTACCTCTTCTTGCAATTTACCGGTTGTGCCGATACTCATGATCTATTCCAGTTCCTTCCTTGTCATTTCGTCAGTTTCAACCTGCCCTTTTAAACCAGCTTCACCGTCCAGTCCGCTTCCTTGATCCAGGTGCGGTTGCTGAACTCCCTGCCGCGCAGTCTCACTCGGTCTTTATACACCTGCACGTACAGTCCTTGCGACTTCTCCTTGTCGACATGCTGATAGCTTTTATTCAGCACACGGCCGACGGAGGAATTATGAAAGTAGTGAAAGCCTTCTTGAACGTAATGCTCCCCCGTACCTTGAAAATCGTGATGGCGATGTCCGCAAAAAACGAACACGTTCTTGTAGGGCTTCACCAGCTCGCGGAATTTGTTCGCACGAATCAATTGATGCGAACGGCCGTCCTGGCCTGCCGGCGGCAGCGGCTGATGAGTCATGATGAAGACCGGCTTGCCGTCCTTATGCTCAGCCAGCCGCTGCTCCAGCCAGGCCAGCTGCTCGTCGGAGTACCACGCTCCTTCGCCGAACTCCGGTTTTTCCTGAACATAGGTTTCCTGCGAAAGCAAGATCAGATGGTGACCCTTTACCCAATCGTCGTGGTACGGCTTCTGCAAGCCGAAAAACTTCTGAAACCGCTCGCGGGATTGCCAATCCGTCTTGCCGTTAGGCATCGTAGCCGGATTGAACGCCCCTTTGCGGTCAATCCAAATGTCGTAGTAATCATGGTTGCCCATGTTCGCATACACCGTAGGCAGCGGATAGGCCGACAGAATCTTGCGCAGCTCCTGATATTCCTTTTCCATACCATATTCCGTCAAATCACCTGTGATTACAACAGCCTCCACAGGCATGCCGAACTGCTTCATATCCTCTATCGCGTCTTTCAGCTTCTTTATGGTGCTTGGGACCTCCGGTGAAATGTGCAGATCGCTCAAAACCATATAAGAAAACTGCGCAGCGTCAGGATCGCTTTCCGGAAGCATAGCATCGGGCTCCAATACACTCGCCGCCTTTTGCAGCGTAACGGGCTGAGTCGGAGGGCGCTGCGAATCAATCGCTTTCTGGAGCAGCTTCACGAGTGCCGTAGTCGCCGCACCGATCATAAAGAGCAAAGCGATCATCCAACGTATAAAACTGCGTCTTGACATGGCAAGAATCCCCCTGTGTTGCGCAACAGCTTACTCTCCATCATAACATATTTCCCGGTCCAAAAAAAAGAAGTCGAATCCTGTCTACCCATAAAAATAACAAGAGCAAAACCAGGCTCGCCCGGTTTTGCTCTTCATTTTTATCAACCTGCAGCTTAACGCTGCGTCGTTACCCATTCGACTTCGCCTTCATCCTGTCCGTTCACCGGCCACCAGCGGAAGCCATCCTCCGCCACGAGCTGTTGTCCGCGCTCGGGACCCCACGTTCCGGCCGGATACAAGTGCAGGTCTTCCGTACGTTCTCCCCAAGCCGAAGCGATCTTATCCACGTACTTCCAGGCAAGCGCCACTTCGTCCCACCGTGTGAAATAGGTCGAATCTCCGCGCGCCGCATCGTACAGAAGCCGCTCATAAGCCTCGGGCGTATTCAGGCCCACCTCGCAGCTCTGGCAGAAATCCATGGCTACAGGAATAATCGCACCTTCCGAACCCGGCTGCTTCGCATTCACTTTGAAATAGATGCCTTCAAGCGGATTTACGCGGAACACCAGCAGATTGGGTTCCAGCTTGTGCTTACGGGACAAGTATACGCTGTTCGGCACATTCTTGAACTCGACAACCACTTCCGTCGTTTTGACTGGAAGTCTCTTGCCTGTACGGATGTAGAAGGGAACGCCCGCCCAGCGGAAATTATCGACGAACACCCGGGCTGCAAAATAAGTCTCGGTCGTCGATTCCGGATTAACCGAATCCTCTTCGCGGTAGCCGGGCACCTGCCGCCCTTTGACCGTGCCCGCCACATATTGTCCGCGAACCGTGTTCGCGCGCACCTCCGCCGCCGATTGGAAGCCGCGCAGGCTGCGGAATACCTTCACCTTCTCATCCCGGATATCCTCGGGATGCATCCGGCTTGGCGGTTCCATCGCCATAATGGCCAGCATCTGAAGCATATGATTTTGCCCCATATCCCGGAGCGCGCCGGAACGATCGTAGTACCCTCCGCGCTCTTCCACGCCAACGGTTTCGCTCAACGTAATTTGAATATTGGAGATGTACTTATTGTTCCACAGCGGCTCAAAAAAAGTGTTCGCAAAGCGCACCACGTTGATGTTCTGCACCATTTCCTTGCCAAGGTAATGGTCGATCCGGTAGATATCCTTTTCCTCGAACACCTGGCGGATCTCTGCGTTCAGCTTCTCCGCCGACGACAGGTCGTAGCCGAAAGGCTTCTCGATGACAAGGCGGTGCCAGCCGCCCGATTCCAGCAATCCGCCTGCCTGTAAATGATGCGAGACGCTGCCGAACAGCTCAGGCGCCAATGCCAGATAGAACAGGCGGTTGCCCCCGATGCCGAACTTGTCGTCTAAACGGTCGGTCAACTCACGAAGACGGCGAAAACCTTCCACATCATTGATATCCAATGACATATATTCAAAATGATCGGCGAACGAATCCCACTGCTCGTCCTTGGTTACGTTGTAACGGGCGAACTCTTTAATGGATTCATGCACATCGTCCCGGAACTGCTCGTTTGAACGCGAACGGCGCGCCAATCCAATGACGGCAAAATCATCGCCCAGCTTCCGTTCGCGGTATAAGCTGTAAAACGCCGGAAATAACTTGCGGCGGGCCAAATCCCCGGTCGCGCCAAAAATGATAAACACAGCACTCGTCATGGTTCCCTCATTCTTTCTATATGTAGTGTTTTGAAATATCTGTTACTCAATATCCTATAGCATAACCAAAACCGGAGTGAGATTCAACATAGGCTTTTTTCCTGAAATTGGGCGGATTCCATAAGGCATTCGTCTAGGACGGCGCCACAAACGCCCGCATAGTCTGAAGTATAGGCATGCATCGACGGAGGTGATTTCGCGTGACACCGATCCATCCTATTTCTGAAAAAGTCTGCAAAGCTTTTTACGGCAAACCCGTGTGCGTGATTCTGAAGAACGGCGCGCAGTTTATCGGTACATTGAGCCGATGGGAGAAAGGAAAGCTGATTTTAAACGACGAGCCGGCGGTAAAGCTGCAGAGCAAAACAAAAAAGAGCAGAGCCGGGAAAGGGAGAACAGGCTCCAAAGCCAGTAAGGCTGCTGGTGTACGGACGGCTGCAGTCCCTGCGCCCCTGCCCCAGGTTCCCCCTTTCGGCGGCAGTCGAATGGAGTTCATCCCCTCCAGGATCGCGTGGCTGCTTGCTCTCATCTGAGAGCAAGCCGGCAGTAACAAAAAAACGTCCGGTGAGGACGTTTTTTTGTTACACGGACTTCATCAACAAATAACACCGCAACCGATGATCGTAATATACCGCCTCATAGCCATGCTTTATATAGAAGCGCTGCGCTTGCACATTGGCTTCGTCAACCCAGAGTACGACTTCCCGCAGCCCGTGTTCCCTCGCCGTTCGCTCAGCCTGGCGCATCAACCGCGTACCGATACCGCGACCCTGATAGTTGGGGTCGACCGCCAGCATATCAATCGCCAGCCGGTCTCTCTCAAGCTTCAGAGCAATAAACCCCGCAGTCTTGTTTCCCGCAGCGGCATACACAAAGGTTATGCACGATTTGAGCCGATTCCTGATCGTGTTCCGGCTCAGACGAAGCCCAGGCAGCGTCTGCCGGGCGAATGGCAGCAGGAGCCTTTCCACCAGCCCGAAGATCGCAGCATCATCCCGCTTTGGAACACGCTTTCGAAGCATGAGATGCCCGCCTTTCCTACGCATAAAGTAAGTACTTTATCGTATGAAACGCAGCAGCGGAAGGTTAATCCATTTCACACAAAAACCGATATAAAGGTTATATTATTTCATATATTTTTTGGCGACAAACGCCATAAAGCCCGCGCAAATGATCAAAACACCCGCAATAACGATCCATTGAATCCAGTTCATGATTCGGAACAAGCTCCTATGTGTAAGTTAAGGTTGATAAACCATCATACTGTAGAAGCTGTCGAGGTGTCAAGAAAAACCATTTTACGGAAAAAGTGAAGTGCAATTATAATGATCCTAAGCATCTGAAGCGAATGTGAGGCGAACGGCAATGACCGATCCCATTCAACGTGTGTCCCGTTCTTACCGAATCCATACCCAGTGGTATGATTGGGAGCATAACCCGGATAGGCAAACGGGAGGTTTGCCTTCCCCCAAACCTATTCCCGCCATACCTGCGGCAGACGAGCTTAACGTGCAGTATGAGTTTGACCGGTTTGCCCAAATGGTCGCAGAACAACTGGCTGCCGTTTTATCGGCCGCCGAAACCTTGAAGCCGACGGCCGAGACGCTAAAGGATGCATCGGCCGGTTCCGTATTAAGCAGGCGAACGGCAGAATGGGCGCCTGGGCCGGCATTAAGCGCCAAGGTGACCGATAACGCCCGGATATACAGCTATCTGATCCGGCTGGACAGCGTCGCGCGAATGCAAAGAAACATCGGATTCGCACAGAAACGCACGGAAATTTCCCCCTTGGCCGGAAGCCTGTGCGAATTTGAGTTGAGCTCCTGCACCGGTCACACCCGGCGGTTGTCTGTTGCTTTCGGACCCACTGATACCAACGAACAGGCGCTCCGAAGAATCCGCCGTGCCGTGAACGATGCTGAAGCAGGGGTAACCGCACTGCTTATCCGTGACCGCCGGGAAAATAAGCTGACGCTGGAACTGAGAGCGGAGCACACTGGGGCAAGCGGCGCTTTCAGCTTAACGGACGTCCGGGGCGAGGCTGTCGCCTTCACAGGTATTGACCGTATGGTGCAGGCCGCGGAGAATGCCGTCTATACCATTAATGAGGGTACATTGGTCAGCTCCGCCTCCAATGAGGTGAAGCTGGATGAAGGGCGTCTGACGCTGATGCTGAAAGAGGCCTCGGCCGAATCTGTTATCCTCTCCGTGTATCCGGATGCAGCGGCCATCAAGAAGCGGTTTGCCGAAGTCATTGCCGGTTACAATCAGTTGATTGCCGCGCTGCAAGAGGCTGCAGAGGTGCTGAATCCCGACATAAGCCGCGACCTGCTTGAAGGTATGCCTCAGCATGTTCTTGAAGAGCTTGGCATCCTGAAGCAAGCGGATGACACATTGCAGCTGGATGAAGAGAAGCTGGTTGCGCAAATCCGCTTCCGGTTCGATATGGTGGCGGCACGGTTGACAGAAAGCAGCGGGCTCATCGATCATATATGCCATGCCGCAAACCAACTGACCACATCTTCACCGGAAACCTTGTTGAATAAACAAAACGGCGCCTACCGCGCCTTGATGAATTACGCTTATGGTCCCGACAAAAGGCTTCGCTCTTATCTGCCCGTTCCCATTACCGGATATCTGTTGAATTTTTATTCCTAGACAGCCGGTTGGCTATGGCCTATTCAGTCCGGAAGCCGGTTCCGCTACGGAGGGCAGCTCTCCGACAATCCGGTCCACTGCCTGAAGCACCTTATCCGCCGGACTGCCCTGGCTCAAGGCGTCGTGCAGACCGATCTGCAGAACCGATGAAATATCGGCATAATGGGCGGCTTTGGGCCGGAAATGCGAATTGGCCAAGACGGCCGGTATATCCCGATAAAAGGGATTGAAGGCGAGCACTTCAGGGTCCTCAAAGGTTCGTTTCATAACCGGTATCCTCGAGTGCTCGAGGGCGATCTGCTTTTGCGCTTCTTCGCCGATCAGAAATTTGAGAAAGGCAACCGCCGCCGCCTTGCGGGATTCGGAGATGCGGGCGTTCATTCCCAGGCTCGAGCCGCCGATGCTTGAGCCTCCTGTCGTCCCGTGCGGGCCGACAGGCAGAGGGGCAATCCCGATCCGGCCCTTGACTTTCGAGTCCTCCCGGTTGGATAGCCCCCATACGATCGGGCCGCTTCGCAGGAATGCGGCTCTCCCATCAAGGAACCAGTCTCTGGAATCCCCTTCTTTAAAATCCAATACCTCTTTAGGAGCAATGCCTTCCCGAATCAGCCGCTGCATATACTGCAAAGCTTCCACCGATTCCCGGCTGTACAGCTGAGGGCGGTCGCTTCGCTCGCCAAGCCGGCCGCCGTTATTCCATACGCTTTCCAGAAAATTCACGGTTAAGCCCTCATAGGCATTGGCTTGGAACACATATCCGTGTTCCACAAGCCCTGTGCGCTTCAGCATTTCCGCTTGCGCGATTAAGTCGTCCCAGGTAGCCGGGGGGCGCCGGTCCAACGATTCCAGCAGGTCCTTGCGGTAAAACAGCAGACCTGTATCGGCATACCAGGGCAGCGCATACATCCGGCCGCGGGAATAAACGCCCTCCAAAGGCTTAGGGAGCATGCCCTTCAATTCATTGGCCGGGAAATATTCGTCCAAGGGAGCCAGCCAGCCGGCGGAAGCGAACTCTTCAATCCATATGACATCCAGTGCGAACAAATCGGTATCCGTGGATCCGCTAACCAATTGATTGACGTATTCATTGTGCATCACATCGGAAATAGGCGGAAGAATAACCGTTTTGACTCGGATATCCGGGCGCTGCTTCATAAACGCCTCCGCCATTTTTTGCGCCGTCCCTGTTCCTGTTTCCAGAGAAGAGAACGTGATGGTCACCGGTTCCTTCGGAACAGGCTGAGGCTCGGGCGCATCCTTCGATTGGCAGGCTGCTGCAAACACCAGCGGCAATGCCATCAGCAGAAGAATATGCCCATTTCGCCTGACGCTCCGCCGCCATCCGGTCATAGGGCCTGTTCCTCCCTGATCGGGAGGACGGCATACTCGGACTTGTGCACATGCTGCTCCCGCCAATCCTTCGGCGTCATCCCGCTGTATTCTTTAAAGCAGCGGGTAAAATATTTATAGTCCGAAAAGCCGATCTCGCTTGCGATCTCATATATTTTTTTATGCGTATGCTTCAGCTGCTCCTTGGTCCATTCCATTTTCTGCTCCATCATGTATTCCAAGAATGTTTTTCCGACAGCCTGCTTGAACAAAGCGCTGAAGTGGCTTCGGCTCAGATGCACATGGTCGGCGACGTCGCTCATTTTCAGTTCATCATGCAGATGCTGCTGTATATAGGCAAGCGCCTTTTGAATTTCAGGACGCAGGGAGTTCAAGCCGGAGGAACCCTCCGCCTCCTGCTCCCACACAGCCAGCTCGCTTGAGACTAACTGTTTCACCTGCGACAGCTTCCCCATCTGCTGCAGCTCTTGAACGGCGGTTGCAGGCAGGGAAGGCTGATGCTTATGCCTTGCGAACCGGATCATCCCGATCATGGAAGACGCCATTTCCTTTACGGCGGCCGAGGAAACCCCCGGCCTCCACCTTTTCGTCAGCTGTTCGAACAGAGCTCGGGCCTCCGGCACCGCATTCCTGACCAGCGCCTCAACCCAAAGCTGCTTATCCTCTCCGGTAAACAAGACGCCCGATGCCTCCTGCAAAGCCGCAGAACCTTCAATCATATAGAAGGTCTTCACGCCTTCATCGTAAAAATAAGCTTCCTGTCCCCGCTTGGCCTGTTCAAAAGCCGGTTTGGCCTGACTGATGGAACTGAAGGGCGGAGCTGCCCCGATAAACAGCTCCTCTCTCCTGCAGCCGAACAGCTGAAGCAGGCGGCCGGACCAAATCTGCACCTTATGCTGCACCTCCAAGGCGGAAAGCGCCGATGGAAACCAAAGCAAAACGACCATATACGGCTCCGCGTCCAGCGTGCAGAACAGATCCGTTTCCTCCGGGAACCGTTCCTCCAGCCGAAGGCAGTTCGTATATAGAGGCTGGGTATGTGCGGGAGCCCATGGGCGTGCGGCCAGCAGCAGGAAGCACTCGTTTTCCGTTCGATGAGCTTCTTTCACCGCGACGGACGGCTCCTTCGCCCCCACATTCTCTCCTCCGGCCAGAATCATCCGAAGCTCGGCCTGCTTCTCCAGCCGCTTGCTTTGCTCGATCTGTCTGAGCAGCTCATCCACACTTTTGCGTTCCGCGAGTTTGGCTTGCACCTTGCTTAACGTCCGATCCACCTCTTGATCATCCATCGTCGTTTTCACCAAGTAATCGACCGCACCGAGGCTGATCGCCTCCTTGGCATATTCAAAATCATTATGACAACTCAAGATAACCGGAATGGTCTCCGGATACTGCTTCCGGAGCTCCTTAAGCAGCGTCAGCCCGTCCATTTGCGGCATCCGGATATCCGTGATAACAACGTCAGGCCGCAGAAGCTCCATCGCCTCAAGCGCTTTCATGCCGTTAGAAAAATCCCCTGCCACCTGCATGCCGTATTGCGCCCACGGAATAGTTGAAGCAAGCCCGCGACGCACCAATACTTCATCATCGACAATGATCACTTTCCACATCCGTTATCCCTCCCGAATCGGCAGACTGAGAAGCACTTTCGTTCCCTGGCCTACCTCGCTCATGATGCTGATGCCATAAGGACTTCCGTATAAACGCTTGATTTTCTCCGCTACGTTAGGAATGCCGATTCCGCTGAACTTCCCTGCAAAATCACTTTCGCTGTGCAGCAGCTGCTCCACCTCTTCCGGCGTCATGCCGATCCCATCGTCCGTCACCGAGAGCAGAAGCGTGGTTCCGGACATTTTCGCTTCGATCCAGATATGCCCGGTTCCATCCTCCAGGCCATGGAAAATACTGTTTTCGACCAACGGCTGCAGGATCAGCCGCGGTACGATACATCTTCCCGCTTCCGGATCAATTTGATAATCGACGGCAAGCCCCTGGCCGAAACGGTACTGCTGAATCAGAATGTAATTGCGCAAATCCTCCAGTTCCTCGGTCAGCGTCACAAACGGGCCCTTCTTGCCGAGACTGGATTGGAGCAGCTTGATCAGCGCGGCAAGCAGTTCCTTGATCTGCGGAACGCCGTGCATGACGGCAAGCCATTGGACCGAATTCAGCGTATTGTATAAAAAGTGGGGATTGATCTGGTACTGCAACGCTTTCAGCTCGGCGTCCTTCTTGGCGCCTTCCTCTTCCTTCACCCGGTTTAACAGCGCGCAGATCGTGTCCAGCATTTCATTATAAGAGCTGCTCAACTCCCCGATTTCGTCATTGCCAAGCACTTGCACCCGGTTTTGAAACGAACCCGTTTTCGTGTTCCGGATCGCATTGCGCAGCAGACGCAGCGGCTTGAGCACGTGCTTGGAAAAAGCCAGCGCGAGCAGCAGACCCAAGAGCCCTGCCGCCGCCGTGATGGTAAGCGTGACACCCCTGGCTTCCCTCGATGATGAGAATAGCTGCTCATAGGGAATACTGGCTGCGATCGTCCAGCCGGTTACCGGGGAGACACGGCGAATGGCCAGCTCGTCGGAAGTAGGGTTCAGCACATCCTCGTGACCGAGAACGGCTTTTCCGGCCAGATCGATTAAACCGACCTTTTGCCCCGCATACCCTATTCCCGTTTCGAATTCTCCAAGCAGCACGTCTGCGGACATGTGAACGAAAACCCATTCATGGTTCGCCCCCTGAGACGGGATCGGATAGAACAGATTGATGCTTTTGGGACCTTGCATCCGCAGCTTGTAATAATTGGCCGTATGCGGCGCTACAAAAACGCCGGGCGTGCTTTGAAGCACCTCCGGCCACCAGGGCTGATCTGCCAAACGGTCCGGCAGCAGGTCCGTATCCGTACCTGAGCGAACCTTGATCTTCCGGTCTGCGTCGGCAGACAGCAAATAAATACCGCGAATATAGGGCCGGCTTCCCTTTTGCGCATTCAAGAAGTAACGGATATCCAGTTCCTCTTTATACCGCTTTTGCAATTGGTCCACGCTGCTGCTCGCGCCCGTATCCTGGGGCTTTTGCAGCCATTGGACGATGGAACGGTTGAGCACGATCACCTTGGCTATGGAGATCAAATCGAGCATGTACGTGTCTACATTGCTGCTGATTTGCTGCAATGAGGCTTGGGCGGAAGCCGTCGTTTGCCGCTCGATGCTGCTTTCGAATTTATGGTAAGCGAAAATATTGACGATCGTCAGCGGAACAACCGCCAGCACCAAAAAAGAAAGGACCAATCGCGCGCGGATTTTTAAATGAAAGGTCCACCGCATTGATCTCACCACGTTTCCGGTAGGTTCATCTTGTCTGTTTAGCCGAAGAATGATTCAGATACCCACAGATTATCCCTTGACGGCACCTGACGTCAACCCCGAAATAATTCTTCTTTGGAATATTAATACCAGAATGACCAACGGGAAGGTAGATATAAAAGAAGCGGCCGAGATTTGCCCCCAGGGCACATCGTAATCCGACGGCAGGCCGACGATCGCAACCGGCATCGTTTTGAGCGCATCCTTGGAAATGAATGTAACGGCATACAAAAATTCGTTCCAGGCAAAAATGAAGACCAGGATCGCCGTAGTAAACATCCCCGGAGCCACAAGCGGCAACAGTATTTTATAGAACGTTTGAAAGGGTGTCGCTCCGTCCACATCTGCCGATTCGTCCAGCTCCTTCGGCAGCTTGCGGAAAAAGGTGGTCAGGTTCCACAGCGAAAACGGCAGCGTAAAGGCGATATAAGGGAAAATCAGCGCCATGTACGTATTCATCAGATCCAGCTTCTGAATCATAAATATAAAGGTGAAATGATGACCATCGCCGGGAACATGGAAATGCCGAGCACGAAATAAAGAATCACTTTGGAGCCCGGAAATTTGAGCCGAGCTAGTGCGTATGCGGCAATGGAAGAAACCATTAACGCAATCAGCATGCTGAGTGAAGCCACAAAAAAGCTGTTGACCAAATATTTAAGGAAAGCTTTCTTTTGGAAAACGTCGATATAGTTGTGCCAATACGTTAAGTCCGGTAACCAGCGAATATCATTAATGTTATACAGCACCCGTTCGTCCTGGAAGGAGGCGTTGGTGATCCAGTAAAACGGAAACACCGTAAACAGCACCGCACCGATGACGATCAATACTAAAGCGGCTTTTTCCCATGAAGCGGTTTTGGTTTTCATGCACGTTCCTCCTTCTCCGACAGAGTCCAAATGTAGATGGCGCTGATCGCCGCAATCACAACCAGGATGGATACAGCCAGCGTTGAGCCGTAACCGAAATCCAAATCTTTAAACAACGT
This sequence comes from Paenibacillus sp. JMULE4, assembly GCF_013337105.1. Classification (NCBI taxonomy): domain Bacteria; kingdom Bacillati; phylum Bacillota; class Bacilli; order Caryophanales; family Paenibacillaceae; genus Paenibacillus; species Paenibacillus sp. JMULE4. The sequence goes on along the minus strand of NZ_SGWF01000016.1, from coordinate 18,968 downwards.
TTTGTAGGCGTACAGGCTTGTCACTTCCGTCGCGTTGCCCGGTCCGCCCATGGTCATAACATAGACCAGATCGAAGACGCGGAAGCTGTCCAGCGTACGGAACAGAACAGCTACCAGAATGGTCGATTTGATCATCGGCAGCGTGATGGAGAAAAATTGGCGGAGACGCGTTGCGCCGTCTACCGAAGCCGATTCATACATATCTTTGGGAATCATCTGCAGGCCGGCCAAAATCAGCAGGGCCATAAACGGTGTCGTTTTCCATACGTCGGAAACAATGACCGCCGCAAGCGCGCTTGCCGGTTCGGACAACCAGGCGTGATATTGGTCGATCATGCCAAGCTTGCCAAGCAAAATATTGACGAAGCCCCACTGGTCGTTATACAGCCACAGCCACATGGTGGCCGAAACGACGGTTGGAATGGCCCACGGCACCAAAGCGGCAGCTCTTACAATACCGATCATCCGCAGAGGCAAATTCATAACGAGAGCCAATAGTAATCCCAGCACCAGCTCGAAGAATACGCTGACGACGGTGAAAATCATGGTATTCGCCAGCGAATTCCAGAATCTCGCGTCGTGAATCAATTTTTTGTAGTTCTCCATACCGATAAACTGCTGATCCTGAGGAGCCAGAAGCGAATATTCATAAAAGCTGAGCTTGACCGTCTGAAACAGCGGATAGATCGCTACCAACAGAATAAGCAGGATTGCCGGCGCTACAAAAATGTAACCCCATACCGCCTTTCTTTTCTCCAAATAGGTCATTTGAGTTTTCATTGCTTGTGCAGCTCCTTACTTGCATCATAATCCCCTCCGCCGTTTGGCAGAGGGGTGCCGGTCATGAAAATCGACATTATTTTGCAACGTCCTCAAGCTTCTTCTGAAGATCCGACAGCGCCTGCTCAACCGGTTTTTGACCGTTGAAGGCAAGCGATACCTCCTGTTGGATCGCTTCGGTGACTTTGCCGTAACGCGGAGACTTCGGACGGGAAACACCGTTTTTCAGTACTTCATAGAAGCTTTTGAATGAATCGTTCTTGGTCAGCACTTCTTGATCTTCGTACAAAGATACATCCGACGGCAAGCGTCCGCCCTCGATCGCCTTCACCTTTTGCTGCTTCGCTTCGGTCATCCATTGGATAAATTCAAAAGCTTCTTTCGGATGCTTGGACGTTTGGGATACAGCCAGGTTCCAACCGCCGAGTGTGGAGGCATGCTTACCGTTCTCGCCTTTAGGCAGCGGCACTACGCCAACCTTGCCCTTGACTGCGCTGCCTTCTTTTTCGGCAAGAGGCCATGCGGAGTTCCAATGTCTCATGAACACGGCGTTGCCGTTGAGGAATGTCTCTTGGCTTTCTTTTTCCATATAGGTGTTCACGCCGTTTGGCATAACCTCCTTCAGCTTTACCATCGTCTGAAGCGCTTTTACGTTTTCGGGCGAATTCACAACCGGCTTGCCGGAATCATCCAAAATTTTGCCGTTATACGATTCCATGATCTCCAGCACATTGGTGACCAAGCCTTCATACTGCTTGTATTGGCCGACAAAGCCGTTCATGTTGTATTTTTGGCCAAGCTCTTTGGAAAGCGTCAAAAGCTCATCCCAGGTTTGAGGCGGCTGGACGCCTTCTTTCTCCAGAATGTCTTTGCGGTAGTACAGCATGCCCGCCGTAGAGTTCCACGGAACCGCATACATTTTGCCATCTACCGTCACCGCGTCAACCGGCGCTTTCAAGAATCCGGTTTTCACCTTTTCCTTCATGGCCGCATCCATCAAATCGTCAACCGGGCTGATCCAGCCGGCCTTCGCAAATTCGCTGATCCATACGATATCAAGGCCGAGGACATCCAATGAATCGTCCTTAGCCGCCAGCCATGTCGTCAATCGGTCTCTCAGCTCTCCGGATGGCAGCGGTTTATACGTTACTTTAATATCGGGATGAGACTGGTTAAACGTCTCTACCAGCTTCTTATCTACACCCACACCGTCATCAAAGATGGTAAACGTCAGTTCAACCGGCTTTTTAGCTGCCTCATCCTTGCCCGCACCCGCTTCCTGGTTTTCTCCTGACGGAGAGCAGCCGGTTACAGCCAAGCTCAACAGCAGTAAACTCGCAGCCCATTTTTTCATTTCTTTGTTCCTCCCTTTTTTGCTTGCTTTGTTTTGTAAATGGTTACACCGGTCATTATAGAGGATGAAATGAAAACGGTAACATGGGTCAATCATCTGTTTACGGGGGTCAATCGTCCGATGAAACCCCTTACAACAATCCCGAATTTCCCATTTGGGGTAGATTGTCTGATTCATGGTGGTCATTCGTCCTGACCTTTGCCGGAGCACTAGCCGCCCGGGAGCGGGGATGATACGCTTTCATCAATAATCCATCTTATTTACCATGGTTTTTGGAAAGGAGTCATATACGTTCATGATTCGCGATATGATTGGAGCCTCCGCCGCTATCCGGCAGATTCCTTCACACGGCCAAGACAAGCCGCTGGACACAGGAGGCGCGGGAATCACCGCCAGCATCGGAAACGACGGCAAACTGCGTTCTTTCAATGACAAGCACAGCGTTCACGGCTATGTCACCCTGACCGGCATAGAACCGTTTCCTAACTCGGAGTGGTATCACTCCGATTATGTTCGCAGCTACCGTACTCTCCTTGTGGAATCGGACGTTACCGGCTTCGGCTGCGTGCCGGAGCAGGCTGAAGATACCAGCCTTTTCCTCATCGATCACCGCTACCCGGCATGGGAATCCGCCGGCGGTTCCTGGGAAGCGGCGGCAATTTATCTCGTTGATGAATCGGCGACCGGTTCACCCAGACTCGTGCAGTGGGTCCGCTGCAGGAATACAAGCGGAGAGCCGATCGATATGCGCTGGAATTTCGGGGGGCGCTTTAGCCTGCACCGCTGCAGCTATGGACAGCTGACCGAGGGCGGACCTATACCGCTTCCGGAGACGAAGCTCGGACTATCGGCCGATCAGCGGGGCTTATATATCCAGAGCCCTTCGTATGCCGCTGAGGCCGCAATTCTTTTATTCGGCTGGGATCATGCCCTGGAGGAGGAGCCCCGCAGCATCAGCAAAAACACCGATAAACCGGTCGATTATTCCAAACCTCTGACCGTACGGCTTATGCCCGGCGAAACCAGGGATCTGTTCGTCACCTATCAGATCAGGGATTTGAACGATACGGCGGGCGCGAATTCGTTTCATTACGGAGCGCCGAACGCCGACGATTTGACTGCCGCCATCGGCTCCAACGACCTGAAGCTTCTGCCTTCTGCCGAAGCTCTGCCTGGCATCCATATTTGGGCCAGGAATGTGGATTATATTCTTTCGTGCTGCGCCGTTCCCGTCAGGCCGGATTACTGCTGCATTTTGACCGATCACCAGCTTCTTCCTTTATCGTGGAACCGCGATTCATTCTACATGATGATGCTGCTCGTACAGGCCTACGAACAGGCGGAGCATCTATTCCGTAATCCGGAAAAAATCAGACGGCGGATTCTGCATGTATTGCGGGGGCATCTGTTATGGATGTTCGAGCGGGCGGATTGTCCGGAGCAATATTGGGGCCGGGCCTATCTGACGAACGGGTACTGCAAGGATTTGATCTACCAGCTTGATCAGCAGTGTTATCCGCTCTGGGAGCTGGCCGTCTATTATCAGCTGACGGAAGACAGAGCGGTGCTGGAGCGCTGCAAGGACCGATTCGTACAGGCGGTTCAAGGGCTGTTCCATGTGAAAGATCCCGATCATTGGTTGTTCCGCACCGCCGAAACGCCGGCGGACGATAAAGTGGAGCTGCCGTATCATCTGTCCAGTCATATTCTGCTGTGGAAAACCTTACAAGCGGTCGAACAGCTAAATCAAACCACAGGTTGGCTTCAGGAAGATATCGGAGCCTGGGCGGAGGGCGCCAAACAAGCGGTAGCCGAACATTTCAGCGGAAGCTGGAAAGGCAGCCCGGTTTGGGCTTACTTAACCGATGGGCGCGGGCGGCACTCCTACTATCACGATGCCAATGATCTGCCGACCGTGCTGGCGCCGGAATGGGGATTTGTCGAGCCCGGGACGCAAGCGTGGGAGCAGTGGAACGCGACGATGGCCTTCGCTTTTACGGAAGAAAACAAGGGAGGATTTTACCCTGGACCGTTCGGGGGCCTCGGGTCCGTTCATACGCCGCACCCATGGCCGCTTGGCGATGCTCAGGAGCTGGCTTGGCACCGGTTAAACGGCAGGCCGGAGGATTGGGCCCGGGTGTGGAGCAAGCTTCAGGCGACCGGCCAGCGGGACGGCCTGTTCTCCGAAGCTGTAGACGAGCAAACCGGCCGCGTCCGGTCCCGTTATTGGTTTTCCTGGCCCGGTGCGGCCATCGCGATGGAATGGCTTAAGCACAGCCGTTGATCATTGAAGGTTTAAGCAACAGCGGCAGGACCGCCCCGCAAGCGAATGAAACGGCTTGCGGGGCGGTCCGTCTATTATTCCACCAAACCTTGCTTATAAGCGTAAATGGCCGCCTGCGTCCGGTCTTCCACACCGAGCTTGGCGAGAATGTTCGTGACGTGAAACTTCACCGTCTTCACGCCGATGAACAGCTCGTCGGCCACATCCTGATTGGACTTGCCCGAGGCAATCAAACGCAGCACTTCCATCTCGCGCTCGGTCAGCTCCTCGTGGGGCAGCGATGCCTGCTTCGGCTGGCGCAGGCGGTTCATCAGCTTGGAAGCAACCTGCGGCTCGAGCACCGACTGCCCCTTCACCGCAGAGCGGATCGCCTGGGCGATTTCACCGGCGCGCGACGTTTTCAGAAGATAGCTGAATGCACCCGCCTCGATAACGGGATATATTTTCTCGTCATCGATAAAGCTGGTCAGCACGATAACCTTGCAGTCCGGGTACTGCTGCAGCAGCCGGCGCGTCGTCTCGATGCCGTCCATGCCGTCCATGACCAAATCCATCAGCACGACATCCGGCTTATACTCAAGCGCCATACGGATGCCCTCCTGACCGCTGCTCGCTTCGCCCACCACCTCTATACCGTCCTCCGTGCCAAGCACGGCCGCCAGACCAATGCGAACCATCTCATGATCGTCCACCAGCAGTACTTTAATCGTCGCTTCTTCCATTCTGATGTCCTCCTTCCGCCATAATCGGAATCCGAATATCAATACGCGTCCCCTTACCGGGAGCGGTAACTAAATTCATTGATCCGCCGATCTCGATGACGCGCTCCTTCATGGTGACAATCCCGTAAGAAGCCTGTTTTTTCATATCCAAATCAAAGCCGACGCCGTCATCCCAAATCAACAGCCGGACGGCATCCGCCGACGGCCTCGTAAGGCGAACCTCCAGCTTGGAAGCCTTGGAATGCCGAAGCGCATTGGACATCGCCTCCTGCACAATGCGGAACAGGTGGTCCTCAATGCCCCGCGGCAGCTTGATATCCTCGGTCAGCTCCCAATTGATCTGCATCGGCACCTTGGCGGACAATTCCTGCATCAGCTCGACAAGCCCTTCGGACAGCCGTTTGCCCTCCAGATGAACGGGCCGCAGGTGCAACAGCAGCGCTCTCATCTCCGACTGCGCTACGGAAGCCATCTCCTCGATCAAATAAATCTGCCGCTGCGCCTTGTCGAAATCTTTATCCAGCGTCCGCAGAGCGGCCGTCGCCGTCATCGAAATGGCGAACAGCTGCTGGCTAACGGCATCGTGCAGCTCCCTGGCCAGACGCTGCCGCTCCTCCACAATGGCCGAATACTTGGCCTTTTGCGCAAGCTGCGCGTTGTTGTTGGACAGCCGCTGAAGCGAGGTAACCTGCTCCTCCCACTTTTTCGTGATCGCATTTAGCTGCTCCCCCAGACGGCCGATCTCGTCTTCGCCCAACGGAGGTACCGAGCGGCTAAGGTTTCCTTTTTCCAGGGAGAGCATCACTTCACGCAGAAGCTCCAGCCTCCGCTTCATACGGCTGCTGTACCAAAGCCCGTAACAGCCGCCGATGACGACAACGATGGTGATGAGGGTAAGACTAACCCATACGCCTTGCTGCCATGATTCGAACGCTTTTATATATCCCTTGGATTGCAGGAAATAGACTATAACGGCAAACAAAACAAGGCTGAGCCCGATCGACTCTGCCATGCTTCGCCATATCATGTTGGTCAGACGTTTGTCATGTCCATCCATTTCCTAAGCGCCTCCAACGGTTTTAAACGATTTTAATATCAATGTCGGCCACGATATACGAAATTTCCAGGTTCACCTGATGAACCGCAGTCCGATAATTGGGCGACTGCCAGACCATTTTATTGAGTACCCCGGCCTCTTTATCATAGCCGATGCTCGTCTGTCCGAACAATACCGACGCCGATACAGACAAGCCTACATCTTCGGGTACGATCAAATCGATATCGGCGATCACGCCCTGCAGGATGATCGTCGTTTCTTTCTGCTCGGGAATGGCATACGTTAAATCCATCTGCAGCTCCCCAAGCACGTTCCAGATTGACATGCTGCGTAAAATCCACGGTTCCCTGCCCCACCGGATGCTTTCGATCAGGCTTTGCTTGCGAACGTGACGGCCATCCTGATGCATTTTACGCATTTTATTGTAAAAAAAGCCGAGCGAAATCAGAATAATCGCCACAATCATGGGCAAATTACCGCCTACCAGAAGCAGCAGCCCGATGATCATCAGCCCGTAACCTTTTCTCTCGTCTCCCGAATGAAATTTATGGACACCGATCAGAAGTAAAAAGAGGGCTACCACGGTAAAAAAACTGAGATGATTGTCCGCCAGCAAAAACAATCCTGCGCCAATAAGTATAAGCGCAATGTTGTGATTGCGTTTGCGATGCATCCGTGCCGCCCCCTTTCGCCTAGTCTCCGGTGATTTAAGTAAAAGCCATAGCGGCTTGGAACGGCCCTCTATGGCTTTTGCCTTTCATAGCATATCACAATTGTCCACTTTGCTCCAAGCGCATTTTTCCTTGCGTTTACTGCCCTTGTTCGGAGGACATTTTTTCTTTCAGAAGCTGCAGCTGATCATCTATTTTTTGCTGTTTTGCCGGATCTGCGGCTATTGTGCTGCCGTAAAGAGAGCCTGCGTAGGCAGAGCCTGCATAGGGCTTGCGCGCCAATTCCGCTTCCACTTCCAGCGTCATGATTTTTTCTTCCATGCGGCGGAAGCCTTTCACGGCGCTGCCTCCATCAATCACGTTCTGATTTGTGACCTCGGCCATTTGCTTTTTCGCTTTCGCGAGCTGCGCTCTGGAAACCAGTTCGCTGCGTTTATTACGCATTTGGTAATAGGCATCCTTCATTTCGTGCAGCTGCTGCAGCAGCTCCGCTGCTTGAGCCTTCGCCTGCTCGTGCATTTCCGCATATTCCGTGATTTTTCCGTCATAGTACAATTTTTGCTCTAAAGCTTGCCGCGCCGTCGCCTCTTGACCGTTCTTCAGTGCTTCTCTGGCCTGTTCTTCGTATTGCGCACTGAGGCGGACCGCTTCTTCCCCGCGCTCTTTCAGCTTGCGCTCGCTGGAGATTTGACGGGCTACCGTCACTTCAGCCTGTGCGATTTCCTCTTCCATATCCCGAAGATATTGGTTCAGCATGACGATCGGATCTTCCACCTTATCCAACAATTCATGCATCGATGCTTTTGTCATATCCTTAATTCTTTTAAATACTCCCATGGCTACACATCTCCTTTAGGTTGATTTTGTTGTTTTTCATATTGCGCGACTTTGGCGCGAAGCTCTTCGATTTCTTTTCTCAAGGCTTTCTTTTCAATGTCTTTCATCATATCGTCCAGGCTGCTTCTGGCCGGTTCTCCGTATCCGGAAGCGGGCTGTGCGTACTCTCTTTCATAAGCAGGGTTGTCATGCTGCGGAGCCCAGCCGTACTTTTGCGCCTTGCGATAGTGCTTCTCCGCGCGCTTCCAATCCTTACAGCTGCCCCACTTGTGGCCGAAGCCGCCTTCCGAAGCGTACCCTGGACCTCCGCCGTAGGGTCCCCCTGAATAAGGCTCGTTCGGAATCACTAGTGCAGCCAGGAAATAGAGCGGGATAACGACCCCCGCCGAAAAGAACGCCGCGATCACGACCAGAAGGCGCAGCAGCGTGGCGTCGATGCCGAACAGCTCGGCAAGACCTCCGCACAGGCCGGTAATTTGGCGGTCGGTACGTGAACGGTAAATTTTAGTCATAGTTAATTCCAGCCCTCCTGCTTCAGTTTATTGCGCAGCTTCGCAAGCTCCTGCTCCACCGCTTGTGTTGCGGTCCCGCTGACATTCGTCCAAGCCTCGCGCATCCCGCTTCTCACTTCCCTGAGTGTACGGGCCGACAGTTCCATATCGGACACCCGCTCCTCCAGCCGGTCGAACATCCGTGGTGTCGGACCGCCTCCCGAATGACGCAGCCTCTCGTTCATGCGCTGCTGCAGCTTGATGGATTCGAGCCTTGCAATGTAATAACTGCGTTTGGAAACGACCTCGTCAAAATCCGCCTTGAGCTGCTGAAGCTGGTCCTCCAACTCAACGATGCCCACCTTGCTTTGATCGTACAGCGCTTTATACTGTGCCGCCTTCTCCTCCTGCTGCATTTTTTCCTGCAGCGCGATGCGCGCGATTTCATCCTCGCCGGCTTTGAGCGCCAAGAGCGCTTGCTGCTCCCTGCGTTCCTTCATCTTCTCGGCTGAGGTGTACTGCTGACGGAGCGATGCCGCATGCGTCAAACACTGATGCAAAAGCCGTTCGGACTCTCGGATTTGCTCCGATTGGTTCGCCAGATATTTGTCAATCAAGCGTACCGGATCTTCCGCATTCTCCAGCATTTCGTTAAAATGCGCTACCGTTATGTCCCGGAATCGTTTGCCTAAACTCATGCTTTGGTCAACCACCTTTTCTCCTGAATTTCGTTAATGTTGTCTAGTAAGCTTTCTTGCCCCGGAGCATGGACACTCCGTACCAGATCAATCCGACAGCAATCAGAATTCCGATCAAGCCCGACAGCTTGCCGAGAAGAATCATTCCGCCCAAGACGATCAAAATCCAGCCGATGATGCTCTTTCCGTTTTTCAGCCCCAGAAATCCGAGACCCACCATCGCTGCCGGGAACAGGAATCCCATCAAATGATGCCCGAAGTGAAAGCCCATTTTGTTCAACAGGATCAAGGATCCGAAGGTGATCAACAGCAGCGCCAATCCGACATGTTTGTTCACTTTCATTTACTTCGCTCACCGCCTTTCGTTTCGTTGTCGGTCGTTTATGTCTTTATTTTAGGGGAATAGGGCTCCCTTCAAAACGGACCTGCGGCGGTTTTTGAAACTGGACCTAAGTCCAGTAACCAACCCTCCTGCGGACAAGCAAGCTCCGGGACCGGCAGACCGCATGATAACGCGAACCGCGGGCATACTAGACTTAACCAATTCAAGAACAGGATGGTAAACAAAATGAAATTCACAAAATACACAACCACGCTTTGGGCGGTCATCGCTCTTTTGCTGATGCTGCCGATGTTGGGAGCCGCCGTCGCCCCGAATTCGAATGCCGGTTCACAGCAGGAATCCGTCCCTGCTCCGGTACTCATCTATGACGTTAAGCAGGATAAAGTAGTCCAAGCGATTCCTAATACAGCCGAACTCCGCCAAGAGGCGTCGGACTGGTTTCAGCGAGTCGGAGGCTTATCCGGAAGATTCAGTGTCGGAGCGAACAGCGGTATTGTCATTCGGGTGCCGTTCCAGCCCCCGCTGCCCGTGACCAAGGCCGGTTTATCTTTTCAGTGCAAAGAACTGTTCGTCATCCTTCCCAGCCACGAAGAAAAAGAAAGCCCCCAGCTGCTGGCGTTCAGCACGGAGGACAAAACGTTCGTATTCGAATGTTCTTACCAAGAATTCGAGCCGTTTCTCAAAAAGTATAATATCGCTTTTGAAAGCTTATGACAGGGTTCGCCCGCTTCACTTAAGGAGAGATGCACGAATAAAATCGGAACCCCTCACCCCTGTATATGGGCTTTTCAACTCTTATGGGCACTATCCCTAAGGCTCAGATAATCGCAAACGTACAAGCGGTCCTTTTAAAAAAACAACTAAAATAAATACTTGAAATCAGAGCGTATGTTCGATATTATTTGATTAGGAACATTTGTTCGGATGGCCATGATAGAACAATGAACTGAGCTATGGGGATAATGGCCATAAGGACTTTGAAGTACAATATATCATGGGATGAGCAGCGTCGAATTTCATCTCAGTTCACGCCACATCTCGAGACTTCAGCCACAGCAGCACCCGATTAGAAAAAATCAGGCAAATAGGTTTGACGCACGGGAATAAGCCGCTCCAACCTTTCGACCATTTCCGGCTTGCAATGCAACCTGCCTATTTCCCTCAAAAAACCCGGCCGCTGATAGCCCATGAGCATCGTAGACAATGTTTGAATGTCGCACTGTACTAATGGCCAATCCACCGTCGTTCCTGAATCATCAGCCACCCGTGCCGTTCCGGACTCATCTATCTTCACTTCGAACATCCGGTTGTTCCACTCTGCATGGGCATCCGACACGTCCAAAAGCAGCGTACTCTCTGTCCCTGAAGCGAAAGGATATTTCTCCAGAAAGCTTGCCGCATCTACGATCCGAGCCATAAAGTAAGGCACCAGCTCTTGCTTCACCCTGGGGTTGTCCAACAGGAAGGGCAGCCGATCATCCGAAGGTGCATTCACGATCAGCTTATCGATCATTGAATCGTGATCCGCCAAAAAACGCCACATTCCCATACGGGCCTCATGGTGCAGACTGACGAACTCATGAACTCTTAATACCCTTTCCTTTACCTGATAAAAAACGTATCCTGCCGGCTGGCCTTCCGTATCGTAATACACTGCGACTGTGCCCTGCTTATTTGCAAAAATGCGTTCCCGCCACCATGATTCATCTCTGACCAAAGCGCCGTTATACCGGGAGGCATATTTTTCGTAGATACTTCCCAGTAAAGGAAAATCCTGTACGATGCGCAGGATGCGTCCAGGTTGTGGACCTACTTTTGGCAGCAGTCCCGAAGGAATCTCATAAATTTTGTAATCCGTATAGGTCTCCCAACCATATTTACGGTAAAACGCAAACTGAAAGGGATGCAAAAACGATATGGTTTGTCCTTTATCCCGCATGACGCGTAATGCATTGGTCAGCAATTGTGCTACAAGACCGCCGCGCCGGTACTCCGGCCACGTCGCCACTCCGGCGATGCCGCCCATAGCAAATGTTTTGCCCTGAATACGAGTCTCCAGGTTGAGAATCGTCATTTTGGAAGCCAGCCGTCCATCCACATATGCCCCCCACAATTCATCGGAGTGAAGGTTGGCTTTACGTCTCTCCCGCTCTCCCGGCGTAAGTACGTTTTGAAAAGCAAATTCGGACAGCTCCAGACTCTCTGCAAAATGCTCTCTTGGAATATTGCGAATCTCTACTTTTCTATTCATGCACTATCCCTTTCCTTCCCCTTACGATCATTTTCACGATTCGATCGATTTACAATTCGCCACCATTTCATTGTGCAGCAAACGCCGCTTTTAAACAACCTATTTCACCGGATCCGGCAGCGTACTCCTTAGAGGGACAGGTGTTTTTCCCCAATTCCCCCCAATTCGGGTATACGTCCAATCAGCAGACATTACTTCCTCATATCTTATATCAGATTTTCTGAAAGGGGGATATCACATGAGCTTTGCTGGAGGCTTCTTTACGACCACTGGTGTCATATTGGTACTCTTTATCCTTCTAGTTATTGTCTCCCGTGCATGGTTTATCTAATGCCCAAAAACCCAAAACCCCCGGCCGGGTTTTCGCCCTCCGGGGGTTTTCAATTTTGTCTTAATTCTCAGATAACCACATAATACGAACCTTCTCCCCCTGTGCTGCCCCCCTACCGCCCGAGGGAATGCAGATCAGGCAGTCGGCATCTTTAATCGACACCATGATACTTGATTTGTCGAGTCCAGCCGGCCGGACCTTTACCATACCGCCTTCGATACGCGAAGTTCCGCGCACATAACGGGGATACGCAGAGCCTTTGCTATAATCCACATCCAAAAAAGCCTCGGCTTCCGGCAGCAGTGGATGGTTCGCACCGAGAGACGCCTTCATAAACGGTCGAACGAGCAGCTCAAAGCCTACATAAGAGGCTCCGGGATTACCCGACAGCGCGAAAAGCGGCTTACCGTGCCACATACCGCATGATGTCGGGCTTCCCGGACGCATGGAAACCTTATTAAACAACAGGGTTCCGTCCCACCGTTCGAACAAATCGACCAGCACATCCTTATCGCCAACCGAGACGCCCCCGGTTGTAATCACGATATCAGCCCATTCGAGCGCAGCGAGCAGCTGTTTTTCTACAACCTCTGCCTCGTCAGGCAAAATCGGCATCATTTGTGGAAGCCCGCCTGCTCCCTTGACTTGGCAGGCCAGCATATAACTGTTGCTTCCGCGAATTTTACCGGGAGCAAGCGGTGAGTCCACAGGCAGCAGCTCGGAGCCGGTAGAAAAAATCGCCACCTTAGGCTGCTGAAAGACCGGTACGCGGTGGAATCCAAAGGTAGCCAGTATGGCAGCCTCACCCGGTCCGATGATACAGCCCCGTTCCAACAGCGGTGCGCCCGGCGACACTTCCTGGCCTATCGGCGTGATGTTCTCGCCTGCTTTCATCGCTTTACGTATCCCTACAGTTCCATCCCTTGCATCCTCAGCCCTGTCAGTCATCTCCAGCATAATCACCGCGTCTGCGCCTTCCGGCACGACAGCTCCGGTCATGATCCGTGCCGCTTGTCCCGGTCCGATCGCTTTGGTCGGTACCCAGCCGCAGGGGATCATTTCCGTGACCTCCATCCTAATAGGAGCATCAGCTGCAGCCGACGTCGTATCTACTGCTCTCACCGCATACCCGTCTACTCCCGACCTGCGAAAATGCGGCACCGGCTCGTGTGCGGTCATGTCCTGTGCCAGTCTTCTCCCAAATGCTTCCTCCAGCGGAACCTCTTCTGTCTTCATCAGCTGTGCTTGCTGAAGCACTTGCCGCTGCGCTTCCTCTAAAGTCACTGCCCTCCGGCCAAATCTTAAACTGCCCACGTGTTACCCTCCAATTTGCGACGTACGTCTGACTGTCGGTGTATGGTTCTGCTCTTCGCTCTGAAGCCTATTCATCATCTCATGAAATAACCGCTTCCAAGGCTCAAAAGCTTATTATACTCATCCGGATTGTTAATGTTTCCTGTAAAATCAGTCGGAATCCCCAGTTCTGCAAAGAATGAGGCATCCGCTTCCTGCACACGAAGCTCACGGAGCAAACGCATCATCCGGTAATCTTCTTCAGCAAGCAGGCGCTCCACGATTTGAAGGCATCGACGGTGGTACAAGCCATGCAGCGGATGCAAACGTTCATGCAGCCGCGCAATCACCACATCGCTATCGGTATCTTTTCGCAACCCGCTCATCGCTTCCGCGGCTCGGGCATTGACCAAGGGCATATCGCAGCCGACAACCCACAATTCGTCGTTACGTACGGCGGTCATGGCTGCCTGCAGCCCGGCAAGCGGTCCTTTCCCCGGCTGCAAATCGGGAATGACGCGAACGGCTCCGGCGAATGGCTTCAGTTCATCCTCATACCGCTCTGGCTCTTGGGTTACTAGAATCAGCTCACTGCAGACCCTGCCAAGCTCCGTCAGCTGCCTAGCCAAAAACGTCCGGCCTTCGTACTTTAGCAGTGCCTTGCTGTAACCGCCCATGCGCCGGTTCAATCCGCCGGCCAAGATGATGCCCGACCTTTCCGTTTCCTTTGGGCTTCTGTCTTGCATCGGACAAACCCCCGCCTTTATGCTCGTTCTTATTTCATTCCTTACTATAGGACAAAGAAGATGGAATGTCTATGGTTGATAGCTCTCAATCACGCAAGGGTCATTCTCGCTGCCTCGCGGCTTCCATGCCCGCTGCCTGAAAAGAAAAAAACCTGAACCATTCTCCGGTCCAAGCTTTTTCCTAGCGGATTCATATATTATTGTAAATAACCCATTATAATGCCAGCCGTTTCTTCAATCGCTTTGTCCGTTACATTAATGACCAAGCAGCCCACCTGCTTCATCAAGTCTTGGGCGTATCGAAGCTCTTCGTCGATTCGTTCCATGGTTGCATACTTTGCTCCAAAAGGGAGCCCTACGGCTTTCAACCGTTCCGTACGAATTTTGTACAGCTTCTCGGCATCCATCGTTAGGCCGACGATCCGGTTACTCGGCACGAGGAACAACTCCTTAGGCGCCTTTACCTCCGGTACCAGCGGAAGATTGGATACCTTGATCCCCTTGTGAGCCAAAAAAATGCTCAGCGGCGTCTTGGAGGTTCGCGATACGCCGATCAGAACCAGTTGGGCCTTCAGTAGCGCACTCGTGTCGCGTCCGTCATCACATTTGACGGCAAATTCAATGGCTTCCACCCGGCGGAAATAATCTTCATCCATCAGATGGAGAAGACCCGGCTTACGTTTGGGCGCATCGTTAAATGTGTCGACAAACGCCTCCATCATCGGTCCCATGATATCCACGGCTCTGACACCCAGCCGGATCGCTTCTTCCTTCATGGTCTCTCTCAGTTCTGGCTGTACCAGCGTATATGCGACAAAACCGCCCCTTTGGGCAGCCTCCTCCAATATTGTACGGATCTCATCCTCACTCTTGATATGACCGATTCGTTTCGTTTTCACCTGATGTGCGTCAAACTGTCGAATCGTCGCTCTCACGACCGCCTCGGCCGTTTCTCCGACGGAATCCGAACAGATTGTAATTTCATACGACTGATCTTCACTCATCCGGTTCCTTCTCCTTTTATCCGCAAAATCCTTAATGGCCAACAGCCATATCCAGCAAAATTTTTGTCATAATGGTTTTGGTTATTCTGCCGACCACATCCCAACGGGGGATACCTCCCGCCTGCTCGAGCTTCGACGGTACGACTACCGGCAAGCTGTCCACCTGGTGATTAATCATTTTCTTAGCCGCATCGACCACCGATTCATCAGGCAACACGTGAATGACGTTGGGCTCGCGCGTCATCACCATACTGACGGGCATGGTGGCAGCATTCGTATTGCCGAATGTAAACTTGAGCAGGTCCTTGCGTGATATGATACCGGACAAGCACCCCTGATCATCCACGACGATCAAGCTGCCCACATTTTCCATAAAGAGTGAAACAACAGCATCGCCTACGGACGCATTTTCCTTCACGATAACAGGAAGCGCCTGCACTTCTTTAACTTTCGTATTCAACAGCTTCCTGGATGCATGGAGACCCGGAGACATAGCCGAGCCCGGTGTATATCCTACCTTCGGCTTGGCGTCTATGAGGCCCAGCATCACAAGCAGCGCCAGGTCCGATCGTAACGTCGGGCGGCTAAGCCCAAGCATTTCCGCTATTTGTTCGCCTGTAATTGGCGCATTTGCTTTTACCAGTTCTACGATCTGTAATTGGCGTGCAGTCAGTTCGATGACCGGTCCCTCCTCATTTCAAAGCAGCCACTGCTGTCTGCCTTTTGATTCCTATCCAATTGTACCAAAAATGCTCTCAAACTCATAGAACTGTAACTCAGTTTATTTTACCGATGAATTATGGTGTACTTTTATCGCAATATCGCTTTATTTATTGCGTATTATTTAATATTTAATTATACTATATATAATTGTAAATGAACACCATTATTGTTGGGAGGCACGAATGGGATGGAAAGGGAATTGGCGCTCGAGATAGTACGAGTCACAGAACTCGCCGCATTATCGGCTGCAAAATGGATGGGCCGGGGCGATAAAAATCAGGCAGATGGAGCTGCAACCGCAGCGATGCGCGCCATGTTCGATTCTGTATCCATTCGGGGAACCGTAGTGATTGGTGAAGGCGAAATGGATGAAGCTCCTATGCTTTATATTGGGGAGCAAGTCGGCAACGGACAAGGACCAGAGGTTGACGTAGCCGTCGATCCGCTTGAGGGTACCGAGCTTGTAGCCAAAGGGCTTAACAATGCCCTAGCCGTTATCGCCATCGCAGGTAAAGGAAATTTACTGCATGCCCCGGATATGTATATGGAGAAAATAGCGGTAGGACCTGCGCTTGCCGGACAATTAAGTTTGACCGAACCGCTGGAAAAGACGCTGAAGCGTGCTGCTGAAGTGCTCGATAAACCACTAAGCAACTTGACGATCATGATTCTTGACCGGGAACGGCATCGCGAACGAATCGAGACCTTGCGCCGAGTAGGCGTACGGATTAAGTTCTTGAGCGACGGCGATGTAGCCGGGGCCATAGCGCCTGCCTTATCCGAATCCGGAATCGACATGTACGTAGGCTCCGGCGGAGCCCCTGAAGGGGTACTGGCGGCCGCGGCACTGCGATGCTTGGGCGGAGAACTGTTAGGCCGACTACTGCCGGCGAACGATGAAGAATATGACCGCTGTATTGCTATGGGTATCAAGGATCCGCACAAAATATTGACAATGAACGATATGGTTGGAACGGATGATGTTATCTTTGCGGCTACCGGCATTACCCCGGGAGAAATTTTGAACGGCGTCCGGTATATGCCTAACTTGAGGGCGGAGACGCATTCGATCGTCATGCGCGCAAAAACCCGTACGATCCGTTTTATCCAATCGAGCCATTATTTACCTAATAAACAATTACTTCAAGAAACCTATATTTAATTTAGGGCGGTTGATTTCTTCCTTTCCTGTGTTACTATTTACTTAGAATAAATGGATATGGGAGAAGGAATAACGCATGGATATCCTGTTTTATACCGTCGTCGGTCTGATTGCCGCCACGTTCGGAAGCTTGGTCGGCCTCGGCGGCGGTATTATTATTGTCCCCGCGCTTGTTTACTTGGGGCCTTATTTTATTGGCGAATCCATTCCGATTTCAACCGCCGTTGGAACATCGTTAGCCGTTCTTATTTTCACAGCTTTATCTTCTACAGTAACCTTTTTTAAACAAAAACGAGTTGATTTTAAAAGCGGGTGGCTCCTTTTCATCACCTGCGGTCCCGGAGCCATGCTTGGTTCCTACACTACGCAATACGTCAATGCCAAGTCGTTTCAGCTGGGCTTCGGAATATTCATGCTGTTTATGGCCGTCCTGCTTATACTTCGGGATTACCTCAAGCCGTTGGATATCAAGTGGAGCATTGAGCGAACGTATACGGACGGGAAAGGGCAAACCTTTCAATACGGTTACAGCGTTCTACCGGTGCTGGTCATCGGGCTCGCCGTCGGATTCATTGCCGGGTTGTTTGGCGTCGGCGGGGGAGCCCTGCTCGTACCGGTTATGGTTATTTTATTTCGTTATCCTCCTCATGTGGCTACTGCAACATCCATGTTTGTTATTTTACTCTCCGCTCTGATGGGAAGCACCACTCATTTTGCACTGGGTGAAGTGAATTTATGGATGGTGCTTGGATTAGCGCCAACCGCCATCGTTGGAGGGTGGCTGGGTGCAGTCATTGCAAGCCGGCTCGGCAGTAAAAAGCTGCTTTGGGTGCTTCGTGTCACCTTCTTGCTTGTAGCGTTGAAGATGATATGGGAAGGCGCATTTTTAAGCTGAAGACAAATATTCATATGTAAGTCAATTATAGCCGCACGGACAGAAGGCTCATAAGGGATAATTCCCTCCTCCTTATCCAAAACTAAAAGAACTGTATGTTTAGTGATAAGGGGGAGCCTTTTATGTATCGACAACCGTTCGCGGCTTTTTTCTATGCTTTAATGTTGGGTATGGTCTTATCTTCCTGTACCGGGACTACGAATGATGATTCAGATATGCCCAATCCTGAGCCGCAATCATTCCAACAGGCCAATCGTATTTCCAAGCTGGAACCACCGATTCCCGATCAAAGCATTCCGATCCCGGAACGTAAGCCAGACCATCAACAATCAACTCAGGAGTCTCCTCCCCCGGCGGCGGCTACGGTAGAAAAACCAGTGGCTCAGCCGGAAGCTAAGCCCAAATCCACTCCAATCCAAAAGGCAAACAAGAAGAGGTCACCTTCTTCGGAAAAACCCGCCAGGGAGGTGGCTACTCGGAACAAAGCGTTAACTTTATCCCAGTTAGTTAAAAAGTATCCTGATCTATTGCTGCTCAAAGGTCCTGAAGCATCGAGACAAGTGGCTCTCACTTTCGATGACGCACCGGATAAGCAGTATACTCCTCAAGTGCTAAATGTATTAAAACAATACAATGTCCGAGCTACATTCTTTATTCTGGGGTCCCAAGCAGAACAACATCCTGAGATCGTCAAGCGCATTGCGCGAGAAGGGCATGTGATCGGAAACCATTCCTATAATCATAAGCTGTTCACTAAACTATCTGACGAGAGCTTTAAATCTCAGGTGCTGCTTACACAAGCATCTTTGAAGTCTCTGATAGGCTATTCCCCCAGATTGATTCGGCCTCCTT
This sequence comes from Paenibacillus sp. JMULE4, assembly GCF_013337105.1. Classification (NCBI taxonomy): domain Bacteria; kingdom Bacillati; phylum Bacillota; class Bacilli; order Caryophanales; family Paenibacillaceae; genus Paenibacillus; species Paenibacillus sp. JMULE4. Next base: position 474 of record NZ_SGWF01000016.1, on the reverse strand, counting down.
TCGGAGAGATTAATGAAAATCAACTGTTGTGGGCTTCCATGCAAGGTTACCGCATCGTCAATTGGAATGTCGATTCGGAGGATTGGAAACAGCTCAATCGGAAACAGGTCACAAACAATATTTTAAACCATGTAAAAAAGGGATCGATCGTTCTTCAACACTCCGGCGGCGGACCTGGACAAAACTTAAGCGGAACCGTCGAAGCTCTACCCACCGTCATCCAAACCTTGCAGTCGCGCGGTTACCAGCTTGTCACTTTACCCGAGCTGCTTCAAGTGTCCAAACAGTTAAAGTAGCAGCATTTTCGTATTCAGGCACAAATCTTCATCCGCTCAATGAGCTGACTTACGGCGAGCCTGCTTTAGGCCTGGTTACTGCGTTCCAACTAATCTGATGGTCATTATGTCTAACTTGGCAGGCGCATTACGCAAAAGAGCTCTTAGGATAATAAATCCTAAGAGCTCTTTTCCATGT
>NZ_SGWF01000015.1:0-242787 GCF_013337105.1 Paenibacillus sp. JMULE4 | reverse complement strand
CAGCAACCTGCATGAGCGTGTATATGTTTACTTAAGGGATAAGATACTAAATAATGAATTGAAGCCGGGGTCCAAAATCATTTATGAAGATATTATCAAGGAGCTTGGGGTAAGTCGAACGCCGCTGCGGGATGCCATCAATAGACTAAAGCAGGACGGGCTTATTGATGTCAAACCGCGTTCGGGATCTTATGTCAATCTGCCTAATGTAAAGGATATTGAAGATTTGTATGATGTAAGAAAAGCTTTGGAACTCAAAGCCCTTACCATTGCGGCACGCACCATGTCAAAAGCTCAAATTCAATTACTGATCGATGAAGCGGACAGAGCTGAGGAATCCATCCGGAAAGGGGATATGAAACCCTTTTTTGAAGCCGACAGGAATCTTCATCGCACGATTATTCAACATTCCAATAACCAATTGCTGGTCTCGATTATGAGCACATTGGAATTAAAGATTAAATGGTATGGGGTCATTATTACCAAAAATTCGGACAGACCTCGGCAGGCGAACGAAATGCACAAGAAGATTTTGCAGGCTTTGTTCGATTCAAACATCGAAGAAGCCATACATCTAATGGATGTGCATATCGACGAGATTAAGCATCATACCATTGAGGATTATTCGTAATAGAGCAAGGAGGACGAATTTCAAGCAGGGATTCGTATGATCACGTTTCCTTATCCAGTATGATCATGATTCATCCTCCGGTTCGCAGGGGGCGTGCTTGGAGCATGTTCCGATTTGCCTCATATAAAACCGGTTCTTTTTTCTCAAAATTGAAGTTAAAAATGGAACAAAAAAAGTTTGACAGATTTGTGATATGTGTTATAATTTGAAATATCGACAGAATATAATATATTAGATATTAGATTCCTGATTGCCCAAAATGGAATCGTTTACAATAAAACGGTTTCGCGGCATGCAAACAACAGGAGGTTGAGACGTATGGAAGCGTCTGCGACGAAGAAAGCTTCTAAGTTCAATCACGGGATTATCGATTGCGATGTGCATCAGTGTGTCAAAAGCTATGACGATTTGAAGCCTTATATGCCGCGGGTATGGTGGGATCGATTGAAGGCCCACAATGCGACATTGCCTTTTCTCTTGTACCGTCCGATCCCATTGGAACGCAGCGATGCAGCACCCGGCAACGGACTTCCTCCGGGCTCCGACCCCGAATTCGCGAAGGCCGATTTACTGGATCGCTACAATATAGAAAGAGCGATTCTGACAGGCAACCTGCTGTCCATCTCGGCGCACAACAATCCGGATTACGCCGCGGCGCTGGCCTCCGCATTCAACGACTACACGATGGATACGTGGCTTCCAAGCGATGAGCGCTGGTTGGGGTCGATTGTGATCGCAACGCAAGACCCGCTGCTCGCCGCCAAAGAAATCGATCGTCTGGGGTCGCATCCGAGAGTAGTTCAAGTGCTTATGACGTCCGGATCACGCGAGCCTTACGGACAGCGACGCTACTATCCGATCTACGAAGCGGCGGTACGCAACAACCTGGTGATCGGGATTCACGGCGGCGGGGAAGGAGACGGCATCAACCCGCCGACAACGGCAGCAGGGTACCCGACGACGAACTTTGAGCGCCACAACATCCTGGCGATCCACCCCATGTCGCAGTTGAACAGCCTTGTTTGTGAAGGCGTTTTCGAAACGTTCCCGACGTTGAAGGTGGCTTTTATCGAGGGCGGCTTGGGATGGCTGCCGCATCTGATGTGGCGGATGGACAAAAACTTCCGTGCGATGCGCAGCGAAGTGCCGTGGTTGAAGTACAAGCCGAGCGAATATATTTTGAAGCATGTCCGCTTGACGACCCAGCCGATCGAAGAGCCGGACAACAGGGAACTGGTTCAAATGCTCCAATTGATGCGAGCTGAAAAAACGGTAATGTTCTCGACGGATTATCCGCACTGGGACAACGACGCTCCATTATTCGTGCTGAACAAGCTGCCTGAAGAGATGCGCCGGCGAGTAGCGTATGAGAACGCCGCCGAGATGTATCAGCTGCAGGAAAGAGGCTTGCTGGCAGGAGGTGTAGCGAAATGACGAAGTATGATGCCGTCGGAGTAGAAGAGCTTGAAGCCGGAGCATGCAAGATTGTAACGATTGCGGGAAAAAGCATCGGCGTATACTATAACGGCAAAGAATATTATGCGATCCGCAATGTGTGTCCTCACCAGCAGGTCGAGCTGTGTAAAGGGAAGTTCACGGGAACGACGCTGGAATCCAGGCCGCATGAATACATTTACGGAAGAGAAGGCGAGATTCTGACCTGTCCCTGGCATGCATGGGAGTTTGACGTGAAGACGGGGAAGGCGCTGGTCGACCCGGACCGGTACAGAGTGAAAGTGTACGAGGTATCGGTTGAAAATAACAGAGTATGGGTGCATGTGGATTAAATGGTGTTTTTAGCTGATCATCATTCTCGTTAATTCTCTCGATAACTATAAATTTATGGGTCATATAGTATGGGATTCTGGGAGCTGAAACATGATAACGCTTAAATTGGATCCGGAAGGGGATTCACTCAGTGAACGCGTTTATCTGTCTTTAAGACAAGCGCTCTTAAAGGGAGAACTTTATCCCGGTTTCCGGTTGGTCGTTTTAGATATCGCCAATTCTCTAGGGATAAGTCAAGCTCCGGTCAGAGAGGCCATGGAACGGCTGAAACAAGAAGGCTTGCTCATCAGCAAGCATAACAAAGGTTCATTTGTATCCGATATTACGCAGAAGAAAATCGAGGACATCTATGAAATGCGGGAGCTGATTGAAGGCTTTGCCGTAAAGAGAGCGCTGCCAACATTGAAATCAAGCGACATCGATTATTTGAACCGATTGTATTCGGAAATGAAAAGGTGTGCCCAAGAGGATGATGTATTCCGATTGATCGAATATGACATGCGCTTTCATGGTTTGTTCTACGAACGCTGCGGCAATGAAGTCCTGTCTCAGCAATGGAATCAGATCCATGTTCAAATCAAGAGATTCATAGCGGTTGCGACGCAAATCTATTTCCCTAAATTGGAAGCGGTTGCAGACAGCCATATTCCGCTTCTCCGTTCTCTGGAAAACGGCGACGTTCATGAAGCGGAAGCCATCTTTAGCGATCATATCAAAGTATGGTGGCGGACGAAAAAATGAGTTGTCCAATAAAATCGGATAAAGGAGTGAGAAGGATTGCCAGAATCCCAGCAGTATTATGATACGCTGCAAGAAAAGCTGTACTCCGCCGTTATTTCTGATATCCTGGATGCTCACGGCTACAGAAATCAGACCATGCATCCGGATATTCGGCCGCTGACTCCGGATATGGTTGTCGTGGGACGAGCCAAAACGGTGCAGGTGGCTGATGTGCACCGGATTCCGGAAAAGCCTTATGAGAAACAGATTCAGGTTCTGGATGCGATTCAACCGGGCGAGATTTTTGTAGGAGCGGTCAACGGCTCTAAACGCTCAGCCTTCTTTGGAGAACTGATGTCAACAGCGACACAGGTTGCCGGCGGCAGAGGAGCCATCATCGACGGGATGGTCAGAGACGCCAAAAAAATTCTGGAATTAGGATTCCCCGTATTTTCTATAGGATTTCGGCCTACCGATTCCCTGGGGCGAAATGAAGTGATCGAGTACGACGTTACGATCGAATGCGGCGGAGTTACCGTTCAGCCGGGAGATCTCATTTTTGGCGATATGGATGGCGTTGTCGTGATTCCAAAGGCAATAGAAAAGCTGGTCATAGAGCAGGCGCTGGATAAAGTCAGCGGAGAAAATCTGGTTCGCGACAAAATTCGTGAAGGCATGAAAGTTTCAGAAGTGTTTCAAACCTATGGTATTTTATAAAACAAATGAAAACTAGGGGGATATACGATGAACAAAACAATGAAACTTGGAACGGTTGGATTACTTCTTGGAGCGACAATACTGGCTTCAGCCTGTGGCAATCAAGCATCTACGCCAGCAGGGGGATCCGATGCAGCGGAAACACCTAAAAAAGAAGCTGTGAAGTTCCCTACAAAGCCGATCGAGCTTATCGTACCTTTCGCTGCCGGCGGAGGAACGGATCTGGTGGGCCGTGCTATAGCCGAAGCACTGAAGCCTTTGCTTGGACAAGATGTCGTGGTTGTCAATAAGACCGGCGGATCCGGTTCAGTCGGAATGAATGAAGTCGCTCAAGCCAAGGCCGACGGGTACAAAATGGTCATGGCGACACGGGAGATTGTCTCGAATCCGCTACTTGGTCTTGCGCCATTTAAAACGACCGATTTCAAGTTTGTAGGGAACATTAACAGAGACCCCGCTATGATTGTCGTTTCCTCCAAATCGAAATACAAAACGTTTGAGGACCTGATTAACGATATCAAAGCCAACCCTGGAAAATTAAATTTCGCTTCATCCTCTACACCTAGCTTATATGGTATTCCATTTGCCGAAGCTGCCAATTTGGATTTTATTACGATTCCTTTCCAAGGTTCGGCCCAGGCGATTGTCGAGGTATTGGGCGGCAGAGCTGAATTCGGAATTTACAACCCGGGCGAAGTCAAATCCCAAATCGAAAGTGGAGATTTACGCCCGCTCGCAGTAATGAACGACAAGCGGCTTGAAGGATTCTTCAAGGATGTGCCGACTGTAAAGGAAAAAGGAATTAATGTCGATTGGGCCGGAACTTACCGCGGGATTGCCGTACCTAAAGATACGCCGGATGAAGTTGTAAAAGTGTTGGAAGAAGCGCTTGGCAAAGCAGTGAAGGATCAAAAGTTTGTTGAATTCATGAATAAACAAAATCTGTTTATTGATTATTTAAATTCAGCAGAATTCCAGGAAATGATTAAGAAGGATACGGTAGCATTGGATGCCATTGTACAGGTAGTGAACAAGCAAAAGAAATAATCATGAGGAATGGGGGCGGAGTATGATCTGGTCAATTCTCCCGCCCCTTTCGAATGCTTTGACCCTGTACTTTTGAGAAAGGGTGTGTAAGATTGAAAAACGCGGGTATGTGGGCGGCTTTACTTCTGCTCGGATTTTCAGGATTTATGTTTTGGCAGTCTTTATCTTATCCTTATTATACTCCTGTGGGCCCTGGGCCTGGTTTTCTTCCAAGATGGATATGTATCGCTTTAATCGTGCTCTCTATTTTGTATCTGTGGGAATCGATTAAGAAAAGCGTGATTTATTTTTCGGAAATTTTACCAAAAGGAAGGCCTTTAGCCAGTGTGCTTGTTGCATTAGGTTCCTTGCTCGTATTTATTGTCATTGTAGATTTTACGGGGTTTGTCATTTCCGCTGTCGTGTTATTATTCATCTCTTTGGTTCGGGAATATAAGTGGTATTCGGCACTAGGCATTTCGATTGTCACTTCACTATTTGTTTTTTATGTGTTTTATACGCTGTTGGGTGTTCCACTGCCTGTGAACGCACTCGGATGGTAAGGAGGAAATAATTTGGAGTCGTTTGCACAACTAATCATGGGATTTGAGACAGCTCTGAGTTGGTGGAATCTGCTGTACTGTTTAATTGGAGTTACCATCGGAATGCTGGTTGGCGTCCTGCCTGGTTTAGGGCCGACAACCGCTACGGCACTTTTGCTGCCGATCACTTTCTCGATGGAGCCCGTATCGGCCATCATCATGCTGGCGGGGATTTATTACGGTTCCCTGTATGGCGGCACCATCACTTCAGTCCTGATTAATACACCAGGTGAAGCGGCCTCGGTAATCACCTGTCTCGACGGTCATCCGCTTGCCAAACAAGGTAGGGCTGGAACCGCGTTGGGCGTTGCCGGTATCGGTTCCTTTATCGGAGGGATTTTCACGACGCTGGGGCTCGTATTTGTTGCGCCTCCACTCGCCGCAATGGCATTGGAATTCGGTCCTCCGGAATTTTTCGCGCTTATTTTGGTTGGCCTGGTCATGGTCATTGGTTTAATGGGAAAATCATTGGTTCGCGGATTGATATCCGCCCTTCTGGGTTTAATCCTATCCTTGGTTGGTATGGATACGATTTCAGGGGCCGTGCGTTTTGATTTGGGGCAGCCCTTTTTAATGAGCGGTCTGGATTTTGTGACCATCACCATGGGTTTATTCGGAATTTCCGAGGTCCTTTTCGGGATGGAAAACATGTCAAAAGCGGAGAAGCCCGCCAAGGTAAAGGGACTTCTTCCCAAACGGGAAGAATGGCCGGCTACGTTAAAGGCGATCGGTCGCGGTACCGGAATCGGTTTTTTAACCGGTCTTATTCCGGGCTCCAACTCCGTTATACCTGCAATTCTGTCTTATTCTTTAGAAAAAAAGCTTGCCAAGGACCCTTCAAGGTTCGGTAAAGGCGCCATTGAAGGCGTTGCAGGGCCGGAGACAGCGAACAATGCTTACTGCGGCTCGGCCATGATTCCATTGTTCACACTGGGAATTCCGAGTTCACCAACGATTGCAATTCTTTTTGGAGCTTTTATCATGCACGGCCTTACGCCAGGGCCTACTTTATTCCAAACCAACCCGGACATCGTTTGGGCGATTATTGCCAGTATGTTCATCGGGAATACGATTCTTCTGATCATGAACCTGCCGATGGCGGGGATGTGGGCGAAGATTGCCATGGTTCCCGGGAAATTGCTTTATCCTATGATTATTGTCGTTTCCGTAATCGGGGCCTATAGCGTAAACAACAGCCTTTGGGACGTAGGGATCATGTTTGTGTTCGGTGTTGTCGGATACTTTATGAAAAAACTGGAAATTCCTTTGGCGCCTCTCGTATTGACTTTTGTTCTGGGTAAAATGCTGGAGACTTCTTTGCTGCAGTCGTTAATCTTCTTCAAGGGTGACTTTATGGGTTTCTTCCAACGCCCTATCGCAGGCACGTTACTGGTAATTTCAGCGGTGATTTTGATCTTTAGCATTTATTCCAGCGTTAGAAACAAAAGAGGCTTCCTTGCGGATGACGTTGAAGCGTAATCCATTCATTCCTTCATATGATGAATATTTTAGTTAATATGATGAAATAGATGAGTGTATCGACGAGCCCAGACCTTTATCAGGTACTGGGTTCGTTTCGTTAGGAGGCCGGATTAATTGTCCTTAAGCAGAGAGGTGATCCGGTTTGTCGCTTCTTGGATGGCTGCGATCATCTCCGGTTCCCTTTTCTCCTGAGCCGTGACGAACGGGATACAGATGCTCATACTGGCAATCATTTGGCCGGTGGAATCATAGATAGGAGCGGCAAAACATTTGCAGGCTTCATAGGATTCGGCATCATCAATGCTGTAGCCTCTCTTTCTTATTCGTTCCAGTTCGGCAATGAGCTCATCCACGCTGGTGATCGTATTAGCGGTCAATTTTTCAAATGGATACCCTTCATACAGCGATCTGATCTGCTCATTGGAGTGGGCGGACAAAAGCATTTTGCCAACGGCTGTAATATAGGCGCTTTGGGCCCGGCCGACCTCCATATGATAGCGCAGGGGATTGGTCGATTCCTCAAAAGCAATGTAGACGATATCCAAGCCGTCCAGAACAGCCAGGTGGACATTTTCGTTAAATTTGCTTTTGATTTGCTTCATAATGGGCTTGGCTATCGGAACTAAAGGAGTGGCAGACATCATATTGGAAAATTGATAAAATTTGGAGCCCAAAAAAAGCTTGCGGGATTCGTCCATTTTTAAGTACCTGCGCTGCAGCATCGTATGTACCAGCGCATGGATGCTGCTGTCGGCGATATTAAGCTTTTTGCCTAACTCCCGAATATGAAGCCCGTCACTGTGCTTTACCAACGCCTCTAGTATATCAAACACCCGATCTGCAGATTTGACCGGTGTGAAAGGCTTGTTTTTCATCGGACAACCCCCAAAAGTACATGATGTTACCCTGATTATAGCATAGCCGGCCCGGTCTAAGTATATGTTCATCTCATGATATTGTCGTTTAATAGGGCATATTTTTTATCATATACGAAAAGAGATTCCCTGTATATGAAATTTAAGGAAATTTTTCGTTTGACAAGAAAACGGATAATAAAGTAACATATTACATATATAGAAAAACAAATATCTCATATGTGAAAACTTTCGACTTCAACCATCGATAATGAGGGGAAAGTGATGCCGGCAGACGTGAGTTCCACTGATTTGAAAGCGATTCCAAAAGATGCGGGTGGTAAAGCTTACATGGTTAATGATTAATCTATTGAGGGAGTGATCATGAATGGCACAAGTTGAAGTCAAAGCACCGGAAAAAAAGGTTCGAATGAAACGCTCGATGATTGACTGCGATGTCCATCATCTTGCCCCGGTATCTGCGGTAAAAGACCATTTGCCGAGGTTTTACCGTGATCAGATCGATTTGTGGGGATGGCGGCTTCCGGGTCCGATCTATTTAAACGGCGGGGTTCAGGGGTTAACCGTTGACTCGACTCCTCCGGACGGCACCAACCCTCTTGGCGGTCGCGGTGACCTGGAATATTTGAGGTCGCAGCACCTGGATCCGTTCAACGTCGAATACGGCATATTAACCGGAAGCGATTACTCATTCCAAGCTTCACCCGATCCCGATTATGCGGCAGCGATCTGTTCCGCGCTTAATGATTATACGATAGAGCATTGGACTTCAAAGGACAAAAGGCTGAAGGCCTCTTTGTTTATTGCAAAGCAGGATCCGCTGCTGGCAGCCAAAGAGATCGACCGGATCGGTTCGCATCCGGACATGGTTCAGGTTATCGTGGCGAACGGTGCTGAGAAGCCCTATGGAAACCGTTTTTACCATCCGATTTATGAGGCTTGTGTGCGGCATAATTTGCCGTTCAACATCCATGTGCTTACCGAAGGGCTAGGCATCAACACAGGACCGACAGGTGCCGGTTATGTGACCTACTACCCCGAGTATAGGGCTGCAAGACCGCAGGTCATGATGGCGCACCTGGCCAGCTTTATCTTTGAAGGGGTGTTCGAGAAATTCCCGACATTGAAGGTTGTGCTTCAAGAGGCCGGTGCGTTCTGGATTGCACCGTTCTTATGGAAGCTGGATTCCGATTGGAAAAGTCTCCGTTTCCAAACGCCATGGGTGAAAAAAGCGCCCAGCGAATATTTTCGCAGCAACGTCAGAGTGACCTCCCAGCCGATCGAGATGCCGCCGAGCACAGAGCTGTTCCAGCAAATGATGAAGGCCATTTATGCCGATGAATGCTTAATGTTCTGCAGCGATTTTCCGCATTGGGATTTTGATTCTCCGCTGTTGACATTCCCTAAATTGGATGATGCGCTATGGGAAAGAATATTCTATCAGAATGCAGCGGACTTATATGAACTTCCCGCACGAAGAAGCGATCAAGGAGGAGCAGAGGGATGAAACGGTTTCTGGCAGGAAAGGTATCCGAAATTCCTGAGGGTTCAAAGAAAATAATTCAGGCCGAAGGACGCAGCGTCGGCGTTTATAATATAGCGGGGCAATATTATGCGCTGCGCAACACCTGCCCGCATCAGGGAGCTGAGCTTTGTTCCGGTATTACGGCATCGTATATTACTTCTTCCGGTCCGGGAGATTTTGTTTACGAACGCGAAGGCGAGATCGTCCGCTGCCCTTGGCACCAATGGGAATTCGATATTAAGACGGGCTGTATGATCACGGATCCGAAGATGAGGACGAAAACATATGATGTCACCGTGGAACGGTACGATGTCTCCGTTGAGGAGAATCAGGTGTATGTCCATCTGTAGGAGACTGTACATAAAGCCGGGCTTGGAGCCTGGCTTTCTATGTAAGCGAGAAGATTATCCATATGGGATGGAGGTAATATTTTATGAAGAAGAGAGGAATGACTCTGGGGTTAGCAGCTGTAATGGCATTGAGCACGCTATTGGCCGGATGCGGAACCGGCAGCACCCAAGCCACCGGCACGCAAGGAGCAGGCGGCACGGCCAAAACCGTTGAGCTGAAATTTGGTCATGTACTATCCCAGGATAGCCACTTTCAGGTGATGGCCGACAAGATGGCGGAGCTGGCTGCAGCAAAGTCCAATGGTACCATTAAAATTACGGTGTTCCCTCAATCTCAGTTAGGCGGGGACTCGAAGATGATTCAGTCCATGCGTACAGGAGTTCAAGCATTGTCGATTACGAATCAGGCCTCGCTGGTAAATACGGTTCCGGAATTGACGATTTTCGATCTGCCTTACTTGTTTGACAGCATAGATCAAGCGAATAAAGTGCTTAACGGCCCCGTAGGTCAAAAATATCTGGATTTGCTCCCGCAGCATGGACTTATCGGGTTGGGGTATATGAGTGTAGTGGAACGCAACGTATTTGCCAACAAAGCGATCCATAAGCCCGGGGACATGAAATCATTAAAGCTCAGAACGATGCAGGCCCCGGGGCACATCAAAGCTTATGAGCTGCTGGGGACACAACCGACGCCGATGGCTTATTCCGAAGTGTATTTGTCCCTGCAGCAAGGGGTGGTAGACGGAGGAGATACGCCTCCCGACCAATTTATTATGGATAAATTTATTGAAGTAGCCAAGTTCTATAACATGACCAAGATTCATTACTTGCCTCTGATTTTGACGATGTCCAAAATGCAATGGGATAAGATGAGTCCGGAACAACAAAAGACCGTTCAAGAAGCGGCCAAAGAAGCATTGGCCTTCCAAACCGAATACTACAAAAAAGAATACCATGATTCGCTCGAAAAGATGAAGGCGGCCGGGGTTAAGGTCATCGAAACCGATGTCAACGCTTTGAAGGAACAAACCAGTAAGGCTTACGATGTGATTTTGAAGGATATTCCGAACGGAAAACAGCTTTTGGAAGAAATTGAAGCTGCAAAGAAACAATAATTGGTTATGGGGGCTGAAATGGCCCCCATCTGTACCCTTCAAGCCGACAATAGAAAGGGGTTGATTTTGTGCTGCTCATCAAATTCGTTGATAAGTTAAATAAAGTGATGGAATGCCTTGCCGGATTCGCATTGGCACTGATGACTGCCGTTGTATTTGTGCAGGTATTCGTTCGATTTGTACTTGGCGAATTGGGCATTCAGGCATCGGTGCCATGGACGGAGGAATTGGCAAGATATCTCATGATTTGGGCCATTTTTATCGGTGCAGCCGTTGCTGCGCGTAGAGTCGATTCGCTAGCTGTGGAAATCTTGATTCAGGTCGTTCCGCCGTCAGCAGGAAAAATATTGAAACTTACTGCCTATCTATTCGTTCTTGTTTTTTATGTGTGCATTTTCTTTGTTGGCTTAGAAATGGCACAATTCGGATTCTCAGAAAAGGCTCCCGTCTTGAAAGTGCCGATGGTTTACGTATACTCGGCGATGTCCATAGGCGCAGCTTTGACGATTTTGAATACGGTTACATCTTTAATCGATATTTACGTTAACAAAAAGGATATTCTGGATACATCAGATGAAGAAATAAACGCAGAAGTCGAGGCGGCAATAGAAGATTACAAGAAGAACAGAAAGGAGATCGCCGTATGATTTCGTTATTGTTCATTTCCTTTATTGTTTTTCTGTTCATCAGCCTTCCGATTGCTGTTTGTTTGGGCTTTGCTTCCTTAGTGGCTTTATATTTGAAAGGGATTCCTCTGATTACAGTGGCTCAATCCGTATTTGAAAGCTTGGACTCCTTTGCTCTGATGGCGGTTCCCTTCTTCATATTGGCGGGTAACCTGATGCAGACAGACGGCATGTCCAGACGATTAATTAACCTGGCGAATGTTCTGGTCGGTTGGTTCAGGGGCGGTCTGGGATCGGTAGCTGTGTTAACCTCCATGTTTTTTGCGACCATTTCGGGCTCCTCGTCTGCAACAACGGCAGCAGTGGGTTCAACACTCATACCGGCGATGGAGAATAAGGGGTATCCGAAGAACTTCGCCACGGCTACATGTGCCGCTTCCGGTGAGCTTGGAGTCATCATTCCTCCGTCCATTCCCATGGTCGTTTATGGTTTAGTAGCGAACGTTTCGGTAGGCAGCTTGTTTTTGGGCGGCTTTATTCCAGGTATTATGATTGGTCTTTCCCTTATTCTGGTCATTATCATTGTGGCGAGGGTGAAAGGCTTTGATGTTGTCCATCGCACAGATAAACTTCAATGGTTAAAAGATTTGTGGAAAGCATTTCTGGATTCGGCGTTAGCCCTCCTCATGCCCTTCATTATTCTTGGGGGAATTTATAAAGGCTGGTTTACACCCACAGAGGCTTCTGTCATTGCAGTGGTTTACGGTTTTGTCATCGGGATGTTCGTTTATCGCGAGATTAAATGGAAAGATTTAATGCCCATTTTTTCCAGATCGATTCTTGCGACCGCAGTCATCATGATGATTGTAGGCTATGCATCGATTTTCGGTTACATCTTGACCGTTGAAGAGGTCCCGCAAAGGCTGGGTAAAGCGATAGCCGAATTCTCGGATAATCCTATTGTCTTTTTGTTGTTGGTCAATATCTTCTTATTTGTTGCGGGAACGATCATGGAAGCGTTAATCACCATTATTATTGTAGCCCCTATTCTGGCTCCGATTGCTATACAATTTGGAATCGACCCTGTTCACTTCGGGATTATTATGGTGGTTAACGTTGCGATCGGCATGTTAACTCCGCCGGTAGCCGTAAATCTGGTGGTGGCCTGTCAAATTGCCAAATTGAAAATGAGCCAATTGACTCGTCCTGTATTGTTATACCTGGGCATTTTAACTTTAGATGTTCTAATCATCAGCTACGTTCCCATACTATCTACCTGGCTCCCTTCATTTATGTAGTGTCGGGTAAACAGCGTAAGGGGAATGCGGCATCATGATCTGCTTAACCGGGTGAAACAAATAAATAAATACGTGGGGAGAAAATGATGATGAAAGCTGCGTTTTATGAAGGAAACAGAACGATTCGTGTAGGAGAAGGCATCAGTGTGCCGCCTCGCACAGGGGAAGTGCAAATTGAGGTTTCTCATGCCGGCATTTGCGGAACGGATCTGCATATTTTTCACGGCCATATGGACAAAAGAGTAAGCTTTCCTCAAGTTATGGGTCATGAGATGTCGGGGGTGATTCATGCGTTAGGAGAGGGCGTTACCGGTTATGCCGTTGGAGACCGTGTGACGGTGATGCCTCTAAGCCCATGCGGTCAGTGTCCAGCCTGTTCAGCCGGACACAACCACATCTGCCAGAACTTGAAATTTCTCGGCATTGAAACGCCCGGAGCCTTTCAAAGCTTGTGGACGGTACCTGCCTTTACCCTGCACCGTCTTCCGGATAGCTTATCCTTAGAGCATGGGGCCATGATCGAACCGCTGGCTGTGGCATGTCACGATGTAAGAATCGGTGAAGTAACAAGCGGGGAATATATTGTCGTGCTTGGCGGAGGGCCGATCGGCATGCTGATTGCTCTGGTAGCCAGAGAAGCGGGAGCCAAAGTATTAATATCGGAAATCAATCCGTTTCGTCTGGAATTAGCCAAAGCGCTCGGTTTGGATACGATCAATCCCAAAGAAGCAGACATTGTCGAATATGTCAATAAACAAACGGGAATGGCAGGAGCTGACGTCGTGTTCGAAGTCACCTCATCGGCAGCCGGAGCGGAAGTCATGACCCGACTGCCCCGTACGCGTGGCCGCATTGTAGTGGTGGGGATTTTTACACAGCCGCCGAAAGTGGACCTCCACCGGTTTTTCTGGCGGGAGTTAAAAATGTCCGGAGCAAGAGTGTATGAGCATGAGGATTTTGAAAAAGCGATACAGCTGTCCGCATCCGGTCAATTGCCGCTGGATCGTTTGATTACTGAAATTTATCCTCTGGAGCGGTTGGAGGAAGGATTCAGGCAAATGGAAGGCGGAAGCAGCGTAATGAAAATTTTACTGAAGTGCTCCTGATTTTGATCTTATACGACTAGGGGGATAACCGGTATGAAAAAAACATCGGCCATCATCGCAACAGGCTCTCTTCTTCTGATGACTCTGTTCGCTTCAGGCTGCGGAAATCAAAACGTGAATTCGAGTTCGGCGGAAATGAAGCCGGAAAAGAAAGAAGAAAAAAAGACCACTAATTATCCTGCGAAGCCGATTGAAATCATAGTTCCTTTTGCTGCAGGAGGCGGGACGGATATCATGTGGCGCGCTCTGGCTGAATCGATGAAGACGGTGCTTGGCCAGGATGTCGTTATTGTGAATAAAACCGGCGGATCCGGTGCGGTAGGCATGAATGAAGGGCTTCAAGCGAAGCCCGACGGATACAAATTAACGGCGGCAAACCGTGAAATTGCAGCCCTTCCTGTGCTCGGTCTGGCCCCGTTTAAAACATTCGATTTTAAGTTTATCGGTAAGGTCAATACGGATCCCGCCATGGTGGTTGTTTCTTCCAAATCAAAATATCAAACATTTGAAGAGTTGGTTGCCGATATCAAAGCCAATCCGGGAAAGCTGAATTTCGCCTCCTCCTCCACACCAAGCTATTACGGCATTCCATTTGCCGAAGCTGCCGATCTGGATTTTGTCACGATTCCTTTCCAAGGCACGGGGCAGGCCGTTGTAGAGGTTTTGGGCGGAAGAGCCGAATTCGGAATTTATGGGATCGGTGAAGTAAAAAATTCATGAATAAACAAAACCTGTTCATTGACTATCAGAATGGAGCAGACTTTAAAAAGATGCTTGAACAAGATCTGAAAGATTTGGAAGTGGTCGCAGAGGTCGTAAAAAGGCAGAAATAATATAGAAAAAGTGAATTGACAGATGGGTTGATTGTGCTATAATGTGAAGTATTAACTGATATATTAGATATCAGTTAATAAACAACAGGATTTAGAATGTTGAAGAGATGGAAAGCGGGGATCAAAGATCTGTTGAAGGATGTGACCTACAGAAAAAACTATAACGAGTAGAGCTGGATGGCACTAAAATGGAACCGTTTACATCTTGCTGGAGTCTGTATTGTAAGGAATTTACATGCATTCATGTTGGCCTGATGGGGCCATTTCAAGCATGGATGTACGCGGTTTGTGGTCGAAGGCTGGATTCAAAAACAACAGGAGGTTGAGACGTATGGAAGCGTCTGCGACGAGGAAAGCTTCTAAGTTCAATCACGGGATTATCGATTGCGATGTGCATCAGTGTGTCAAAAGCTATGACGATTTGAAGCCTTATATGCCGCGGGTATGGTGGGATCGATTGAAGGCCCACAATGCGACATTGCCTTTTCTCTTGTACCGTTCGATCCCATTGGAACGCAGCGATGCAGCACCCGGCAACGGACTTCCTCCGGGCTCCGACCCCGAATTCGCGAAGGCCGATTTACTGGATCGCTACAATATAGAAAGAGCGATTCTGACAGGCAACCTGCTGTCCATCTCGGCGCACAACAATCCGGATTACGCCGCGGCGCTGGCCTCCGCATTCAACGACTACACGATGGATACGTGGCTTCCAAGCGATGAGCGCTGGTTGGGTTCGATTGTCATCGCAACGCAAGACCCGCTGCTCGCCGCCAAAGAGATCGATCGTCTAGGGTCGCATCCGAGAGTGGTTCAAGTGCTTATGACGTCCGGATCACGCGAGCCTTACGGACAGCGACGCTACTATCCGATCTACGAAGCGGCGGTACGCAACAACCTGGTGATCGGGATTCACGGCGGCGGGGAAGGAGATGGCATCAACCCGCCGACAACGGCAGCAGGGTACCCGACGACGAACTTTGAGCGCCACAACATCCTGGCGATCCACCACATGTCGCAGTTGAACAGCCTTGTTTGTGAAGGCGTTTTCGAAACGTTCCCGACGTTGAAGGTGGCTTTCATCGAGGGCGGCTTGGGATGGCTGCCGCATCTGATGTGGCGGATGGACAAAAACTTCCGTGCGATGCGCAGCGAAGTGCCGTGGTTGAAGTACAAGCCGAGCGAATATATTTTGAAGCATGTCCGCTTGACGACCCAGCCGATCGAAGAGCCGGACAACAGGGAACTGGTTCAAATGCTCCAATTGATGCGAGCCGAAAAAACGGTAATGTTCTCGACGGACTATCCGCACTGGGACAACGACGCTCCATTATTCGTGCTGAACAAGCTGCCTGAAGAGATGCGCCGGCGGGTAGCGTACGAGAACGCCGCCGAGATGTATCAGCTGCAGGAAAGAGGCTTGCTGGCAGGAGGTGTAGCGAAATGACGAAGTATGATGCCGTCGGAGTAGAAGAGCTTGAAGCCGGAGCATGCAAGATTGTAACGATTGCGGGAAAAAGCATCGGCGTATACTATAACGGCAAAGAATATTATGCGATCCGCAATGTGTGTCCTCACCAGCAGGTCGAGCTGTGTAAAGGGAAGTTCACGGGAACGACGCTGGAAACCAAGCCGCATGAATACATTTACGGAAGAGAAGGCGAGATTCTGACCTGTCCCTGGCATGCATGGGAGTTTGACGTGAAGACGGGGAAGGCGCTGGTCGACCCGGACCGGTACAGAGTGAAAGTGTA
The DNA here is from genome assembly GCF_013337105.1 of Paenibacillus sp. JMULE4. Lineage (NCBI taxonomy): Bacteria > Bacillati > Bacillota > Bacilli > Caryophanales > Paenibacillaceae > Paenibacillus > Paenibacillus sp. JMULE4. The sequence goes on along the minus strand of NZ_SGWF01000015.1, from coordinate 226,336 downwards.
CGAGGTATCGGTTGAAAATAACAGAGTATGGGTACATGTGGATTAACCGTTATTATACAGTACGCCCTTAGACAGATCGTCTGTCTAAGGGTATTTTCCGTTCCCTCTCGTCCTGTAAACAGCAATCCATAAACGGCTTTTTCAGGCGTTCTTTTTCACCTGCGGGATTGAATAATCGCCGGTTTCTTCATATTCGGTTCTATCCTTGTAAAGAATAATGGTATTCTATCCAAGGGCTGTTCGTTTATTGGATTGTCCGTCTCTACAGGTTTGTTCGCAGTGTTAAAAAAAAATCAAAAAAACATTTGCATTTCTCTTCAGAAAATGATATATTAATTCTTGTCGCTGTTGAGGGATGGCCAAGCAATCCCGCCAGTCAGTGCGGAAGTGGCTCAGGGGTAGAGCATCGCCTTGCCAAGGCGAGGGTCGCGGGTTCGAATCCCGTCTTCCGCTCCAATAATGAATATGTGCCCTTAGCTCAGCTGGATAGAGCGTTTGACTACGAATCAAAAGGTCGGGAGTTCGAATCTCTCAGGGCACGTAGTAAAACAAGGGCTGCAAGCAGCCTCATAGCTAACGGGACGTAGCTCAGCTTGGTAGAGCACCTGGTTTGGGACCAGGGGGTCGCATGTTCAAATCGTGTCGTCCCGACCATCAATCGATGCGGGTGTAGTTCAATGGTAGAACTCCAGCCTTCCAAGCTGGTAGCGTGGGTTCGATTCCCATCACCCGCTTACGTAATGCAAAAAGCTTCTGACACTTCAAGTGCCGGAAGCTTTTTGCATTTTTTAATATTTTCATCGACAATTGCGAGAAATATCGCTTTCATTTCAGAAAATTTGCAGGAACTTTCTCGAAAAAAATGTTGATAATTACTAAAATACAGAATATAATATCAGTAAAGATGAGAACAAATATAAAAATTTTCACTGCTGGGGGAACCTATGAAAGTTACGCTAAAGGACATCGCTGAAAAGGTCAATGTTTCCATATCCACGGTTTCAAGGGTATTAAATGATGGCCCGCATGGGGTTGAGGATGCGATGCATTTGCGTATTCTCCAGGTTGCCGAAGATTTAGGTTACCGGCGGGTGAAAAAAAACTGAGCAAATTCGCAAGAAAATTTCAGAAAAACAAATCGGTCTCATTATTAACAAAATGAAAGATAAATACCATGACCCCTATTTTTCTGAGTTGATTTACGGAGTAGAACGGGAATTGCTGGATCAGGGGTATACCTTGGGCTTTACATACGACGCTCAGGATCTGAACAATATGAGTGTGGTGGATGAAATTCAAGCAAACGATTACGGAATCATTTGCATTGCGACCACGACCGAGCTTTTAGAGTTGTTATCCAAAAAAGTGCAATACATCATCAGTGTCGGGGGTACCCCTGAATTGGATATCGATTACGTCACCGTTGATTTTGAGAAGGGAGCAAGACAGAGTGTAGATCATCTGCTCCGTTTGGGGCATAAGAAGATCGCTTATATCGGTTCAAGCTCATTCCAAAACAGCGTCTCGCTGGAAAAAGAACAGCGGTTTCTGGGGTACAAGAATGCCTTGGAGGAACAAGGGATTGCACTTCATAAAGAATGGATCGCAGATGGGCAATTTACGATTGGCGGCGGCTACGAGGCGATGAAACAAATTCTTATGGCCAAGGATCGTCCTACGGCTTTGTTTACGGCCAGTGATCAGATGGCTCTGGGAGCCTATCGGGCCATACAGGAAGCGGGATTAACGATCCCCGGAGATATAGCCGTCACCTCCTTTGATGATATCGAAATGTCTCAGTTTATGCATCCGCCGTTGACCACGGTTAAAGTGGATAAAGAAGAACTGGGCCGAATTGCCGTCAAGTTGTTCATTCAGCGGATCGAAGGCTCTTTGCCGCTGCCGATGGCGAGCTATCTTCCAACGAGGTTGATCGTTCGTGAAAGCTGCGGATTTTCATCTAAATAGCTGCATTTAGCTTGAAAGGGGTGATGAAACCGTTATTATCCGTTTGGCTGGACATAAGGGTTTGCTTTGCTCGCATTACGCTTTGGTGTAAAGTCTTAAGGGTTGACTAATGAAGTGAAAGGTGAGGGGACAGATGAAAACAACTTTTCGCAAATTGGTTTATGGCGGGTTAACTGCGGCCCTGTCTGCGGCTATGCTGGCCGGTTGTGCGGCCGAGAAAACACCCGCTTCACAGAGTGACGGGAATTCGAAAACCAACGGGCAGGCTTCAGGCAGTAAAGAAACGATTGAATTTGTTTATTGGGCAAGTGCAGGTGGTGAAGAGGAAGGCTTTAGAAGTTTAATTGCCGATTTCGAAGCCAAGCACCCTGATATCAAAGTCAATGCGCAGCAGGTTCCGTCTCCGAGTCAGGGGGATTATTACACGAAAATCCAAACGAGAATCGCCGGGAACAGCTCACCGGATGTGTTCCGGGTCCAATACCAGAAGATAGGTGAGTTTGCCGGCCAAGATGCCTTATTAGATGTAACGGATACGTTCGCCAAGGATAAGGGGAATTTTAATCAAAGTCTTTTGACAGCGGTTACATTCGGGGATAAGATCTACGGTCTTCCTCATCAAACGGATACATTAGCCGTTTTTTATAATAAAACCTATCTGGATAAGCTGGGCATCAAAGCCCCGGACAAAATAGAGGAAGCCTGGACCTGGGAACAGCTTTTGGATGTGGCCAAGAAGCTGCAGGATCAAAAGCTGGCTACCTATGGTATCGCTGTCAACTGGTCTGCCTCATCGGCTTATCGTACATTGCCGTATTTCTTCCAGAATGGAGCATCCCTTGTAACGGAAGATTTGAAGAAAGGAAATATAGACACGCCCGAAGCCATCGAGACGTTCAAGTTCCTGCAGACCATGTTCAAAAACTATATGTCTCAAGGCAACAGCATGAAGGGAACCGATGATTATAACCTTCTGTTTACAACGGGAAAAGCCGGTTTACTGATCAACGGGAACTGGATGATTCCGAGGTGGGAGAAGGAAATGAAAGATTACGAATGGGGAGTTACCTTTATGCCTCGCAAGAAGTCTATGGCTTCCGACTTGGGCGGCAATGCGTTGGCGATCCCGGTGAACAGCAAGCATCCTGAAGCGGCCAAGAAGTTCCTGGCCTTTATGGGTGAGAAAGAAAACATGAAGAAGTTCGTTGAGAAGGGCTTGTTCCTGCCCGGCCGAACGGATATCGAGGGTCCGTTTAACTACAGTGTTAAAGACCCGTCGATGATGAACAAGTTTATTGAACAATCCAAAACGGTGCCTAAAGCGATGGCCAACACGGTGACCCTCAACAGCTTCGCGAAGCTCAATCAAGCGCTGGCAGACTCGTTGGAAGGCTTATTCGCACAGGGAGTATCTCCTGAGCAAACGGCTCAAACGTTGAATAAGAAGGTCAATGATATTTTAAGCGGTAAATAGTTTATGAAGTAAATATTCAATAGGGGGGCTAACGGTGCCTGGTCTGATGAGTTGGTATCAAAAACGTTCGATAAAAATAGCACCTTACCTATTTATTGCGCCGAACATACTCTTGTTCCTTGTGTTTATGATTTTTCCGATCTTATTCACCTTTTACATCAGTTTTCACAAGTGGACGATTTTGGGGAAGCCGGATTTTGTGGGCTTGGGCAACTACTATCAGTTATTGACGGACAACGTTTTTTGGATCTCGCTTTGGAATACGCTCTATTATACGCTAGGCACCGTTCCCTTTAGCATGGCTTTAGGTTTGGCCGGGGCGATTTTGCTCAACCGCAAGATTCCTCTGCGTGCTTTCTTTCGCGGCGTGTTTTTCGCTCCTGTCGTTGTTTCCTTGGTGGCTACCGGCTTGATCTGGTCATGGATGTATAATCCGAATTACGGCCTGTTTAATCATCTGCTGCAATTTGTTGGAATTGAGGGTGTCAACTGGCTTTCTTCTACCACCTGGGCTATGCCCGCTGTGATCATTACGACGCTTTGGGTACGAACAGGCTATTGTCTGGTGATTTACTTGGCAGGCTTGCAGGCCATTCCCGAATCCTTATATGAAGCAGTGGAAATCGACGGCGCGAACGCATGGCAGAAGTTTTGGTATGTAACCTTACCTTTGTTAAAACATACTACGACGTTCGTACTGGTCATTTCCGTGATTTACGGGTTTATGGTATTTGATCTGATCTATACGATGACCAATGGCGGCCCCGGTCATTCGACCACGGTGATTGTGCAATATATTTACCAGAAAGCATTCGTTGAAGGAGACATGGGATACGGGTCGGCGCTCGGTGCGGTTCTGTTCCTTATTATGATGGTTCTGGTTGCGATTCAATTAAGATTAGGGAGGGAGAAAGGATGAAAGCGCATGAAGTGACCGGCCTCAAGAAAAGGTCCATCCTGACTCAGTCAATTCCTAAGCTGAACCGGAATGCTGTGAAAACCAGTGCGATCTTTTTGATTCTTTGCGCGGCCTCCGTCTTGTTTTTGCTTCCTTTTATCTGGATGCTTTCCACAGCATTAAAAACGCCGGCAGAAGCGGCTGGAAGCAGGATTCATATCATTCCCGAGAAGCTGATGTGGAGCAATTTCGGGGATGCGCTGAATGCCGCTCCGTTCATGGGCTACGTAGGGAACAGCTTGATTGTGGCGGTCTTCGCCGTCATCATGACGGTTTTCATTAACTGTCTTGCGGGGTATGCCTTTGCCAAATATCAATTTGTCGGCAAAACGATTCTTTTTATGATGGTCTTAAGCACCTTGATGATTCCCACGCAAATTATTATGGTGCCCAATTTCTATATCTTGAAGCAATTGGATTGGATCAATACTTACGCAGGACTCATCGTTCCGCGGGGCGCGGAGGCGTTCGGCCTTTTCCTGGCCAGGCAGTACATCATGAACATCCCCGACTCCCTCGTCGAAGCGGCGCGAATTGACGGCGCGGGTGAGTTCAAAATTTTTAACCGGATCATCTTGCCCAACGTGAAGCCCTTGATCGCCGTACTGGTCATTTTCACCTTCATGTGGAGATGGAACGATCTGATTTGGCCGCTGATCGCCGTCTCCGAGAAGAGCATGTACACCGTCCAGCTGGGCCTGGCTATGGTCAAAGGGGAGCATTACATCGATTGGACGATGACCATGTGTCTGACACTGCTTTCCATTATCCCGATCATGATCGTATTCCTGCTGTTCCAGCGCTATTTTGTCCAGGGAATGGTCAGTTCGGGAACAAAAGAATAATTAAACATAGGAGAGAGAATATCATTTCATGGGAGGAACCAACATGCCTAAGATAACAATTATTGGAGCGGGAAGCGTAGTTTTTGCAAAACGGTTGATTTCTGATATTTTATCGTATCCGGAGCTTTCGAACAGTACCTTCAGTTTAACCGATATCCACCCGGTTCGCCTGCAGACTGCGGAGAAAATGGCCAAAAAATTGGTGGAACAGTTTGGCAATCAGGCGCGGGTGGAAGCTACGCTCGATCGCAGGGCAGCCTTAACGGGTGCGGATTATGTACTGAACCTTATCCAGGTGGGCATGCATGAGGCGACGTTAAAGGATTTTGAAATTCCTAAAAAATATGGTGTAAAACAGACCATTGCCGATACGCTGGGGATTGGCGGCGTGTTCAGAGCATTGCGTACAGCTCCGGTCATGCTTGATTTCTGCCGTGAAATGGAAGAGGTTTGTCCTGATGCCCTTTTGCTGAACTATACGAACCCCATGGCCATGCTTATGCTGGCTGTGGCGAAGGCGAGATCCGTCAAGGCGGTCGGGCTTTGCCACAGCGTCCAGAATACGGCGGATGATTTGGCTTCCTATCTTAACATTCCGGTAGAAGAGCTGGATTACAAGGTGGCCGGCATTAACCATATGGCCTGGTTCCTGGAGCTCAAGTGGAAGGGAGAGGATTTGTATCCGAAGCTCTTTCAAGCGATGGAAAACGAGGAGATATTCGCAAAAGACAAGGTTCGCTTTGAAATGATGCGGCGGCTGAACTATTTTGTGACCGAATCCAGTGAGCATATGTCCGAATATACGCCTTATTTCAATAAGCGGGATGATTTGATCCAGCGTTTTGATATTCCGATCGACGAGTATATCCGCCGTAGTGAGCGAAACCTGCAGCGGTTTGAGGAAACCAGGCGGAAGATTGAAAACGGCGAATCGTTCGAGACGGAAAAAAGCCATGAATATGGCGCTCCGATCATTCACTCGATTGAAACGGGAACCGACCGTGTCATTTGGGGGAATGTCCTGAACACCAACCTCATCACTAACCTGCCGCAAAATGCATGCGTGGAAGTGCCCTGCCTTGTGAATAAGGGAGGAGTTCAGCCTTGCCATGTGGGGGACCTTCCGCCGCAGCTGGCGGCCATCAACATGACCAATATTAACGTTCAGCAGCTGACGGTTGAGGCTGTGCTTACCGGCAATGTGGATTATGTGTATCAGGCGGCTATGCTGGATCCGCATACCTCGTCCGTATTGTCTTTAGATGAAATCTGGGATATGACCAAAGAATTGTTGGACGCCCACGCGGATTTGCTGCCTCAGTTTACAAAGGGGCGGAATGTTGTGTTGAATCCGTCCGTGTCCAAGGTAGGAAGCGTCTGATCATCAAAGCTGCAAAGGGCTGCTCCTTTAAGAGGAGCGGCTCTTTATTTTATCTCCGAAGCATCGGTTCTGCGCCGTCGATGTAAAGTTTGGCGGCTGAAACAAGGAAAGACTCCTGCCGGCCGGAAACAGCATCGGATCCGCAATCTGCTCCGGGGAGCCCGGGGTTATACAGAAGATGAATTTTTCCTTGTTTCCCATCTATTGCAAGCCATCCCGGCCATGAGGCGATGATTTGAGCTTGCCGCATTCGAATTACCGAATATTCGTACTACATGGTTGAGCCCGGATGTGATAAAATAGTGGCTATGACTTGCATTGGTAGGATGGAGGGTACCCATGTCGGAATCAGCTAGTTTAATCAACAAAAACACGTCCAACAATCTGCTGCGCAGAGACGTACGGTTTCTCGGGCATATTTTGGGCGAAATACTTGTGCATCAGGGCGGCAATGAGCTGTTTACCATTGTAGAGAAAATCAGAGAGATGAGTAAATCGCTTCGCGCCCAATATTCACCGGAAATGTATGCCGAACTTAAAAACACGATGAACGGCCTGGCGCCGGAAATCCGGTATCAGGTGATCCGTGCATTTGCTATTTATTTCCAGTTGGTTAATATTGCCGAACAAAACCACCGTATTCGCCGTAAGCGTGACTATGAGCGTACGGCGGGAGAAAGCGTGCAGCCCGGATCGATAGAGGATTCGATTCGCGAGCTGAAAAATCTTGGCATCAGCTTTGCCGAAGTGCAGGAGATGATTCAGGGCATCTCGCTGGAGCTAGTTATGACCGCGCATCCGACGGAAGCGACCCGCCGCGCGGTGCTCGACATTCATAAGCGCATTGCCAACGACGTTATGGAGCTGGACAACCCGAACCTGACGTTCCGCGAACGGGAGCAGCTGCGCGAGAAGCTTCTCGGTGAGGTCATCACCCTCTGGCAGACGGATGAGCTGCGGGACCGTAAACCTACGGTTATTGACGAAGTTAAGTACGGCCTTTATTATTTTGACGAAACCTTGTTCGACGTGCTTCCTCAAGTGTATCAGGAGCTGGAGCGCTGTCTGCACAAATATTATCCGGAAGAGTCGTGGTACGTGCCGACGTTCCTGAAATTCGGCTCCTGGATCGGCGGCGATCGCGACGGCAATCCGTCGGTTACCTCCAAGATTACGTGGCAGACGCTCACGATGCACCGGAATCTGGTCTTGAAGAAATACGAAGAGCAGCTGACCGGACTCATGCGGCACATGAGCTTCAGCAAGAATATCGTCGAGGTGACGAAAGAGCTGCTGGATTCCATTGAAAAGGACCGCAGCAACGTCATTCTTCCTCCAGATGTGGTATGGCGCAACGAGAAAGAGCCTTATCGCATTAAAGTAAAGTATATGATTCAGAAAATCCGAAATACGGCCGATCCGAACGTCGGAGAAGGGCAAAAATACAACAATCCGTCTGAGTTCATGGAAGATCTGCTGGTGGTGGAACGCAGCCTGCGCAATCACTATGCCGATTTTATCGCCGATACGTATGTACGGACGATCATTCGTCAAGTCGAATTGTTCGGCTTCCACCTTGTTACGTTAGATATAAGGCAGCACAGCAAGGAGCATGAATCGGCCATGACGGAGATTTTGGCCAAAATGAGCATATGTCCGGATTACGGCGCTTTGACGGAAGAGCAAAAAATCGAGCTGCTGACAGGCATCCTGAACGATCCCAGACCGATTACATCACCGTACCTTCACTATACCGAATCGACACAGGAGTGCCTGGACGTGTATCGCGTGATTCGCAAAGCCCAGCAGGAATTCGGCCGGAGCTGCATCTCCAGTTACTTGATCAGTATGACCCAGGGGGCCAGCGATCTTCTGGAAGTGCTCGTCTTCGGTAAAGAAGCGGGGTTGTATCAGCATGAAGAGGACGGTTCGATTACCTGCACGCTGCAGTCCGTTCCCCTGTTCGAAACGATCGACGACCTGCATGCGGCCCCGGAAATTATGACGACGCTGTTCCAAATTCCTGCGTACCGCAACAGCTTGAACAGCACGAACCACCTGCAGGAAATCATGCTCGGTTATTCCGATAGCAACAAGGACGGCGGTGTGATTACCGCCAACTGGGAGCTGCGCGTGGCGCTGCGCAGCATTACGGCCGCGGCCAAGCCGTTCGGCGTGAAGCTGAAGTTTTTCCATGGCCGCGGAGGTGCGCTCGGCCGCGGGGGAATGCCGCTTAACCGCAGCATCCTGGCGCAGCCTGCAGATACGGTCGGCGGCGGCATCAAGATTACGGAGCAGGGCGAGGTGCTTTCTTCGCGTTATTCGATGAAAGGCATCGCGTACCGCAGTCTGGAGCAAGCGACATCCGCGCTGATTACGAGCGCTTTGTGGGCAAAGAACCCGCAAATCAACGATGCCGAGCAAGGCTGGGAAGAAATTATGTCCAGGATTTCCGAGAAGGCGCAGCAGAAGTATCAGGATTTGATCTTCCGCGATCCGGATTTCCTGACGTTCTTCAAGGAATCGACGCCCCTTCCGGAGATTGGCGAGCTGAACATCGGTTCCCGTCCGTCCAAACGCAAGAACAGCGACCGTTTTGAGGATCTGAGGGCCATCCCGTGGGTGTTCGCGTGGACGCAGAGCCGGTATTTGCTTCCGGCCTGGTACGCTTCCGGTTACGGTTTGAACAGCTTCTATCAAGAAAATCCTGACAATCTGAAAGTCATGCAGGATATGTATCAGCATTGGTCATTCTTCCGCTCGCTGATCGACAACCTTCAGATGGCGCTGGCCAAGGCGGACCTTGTGATTGCCAAAGAATACAGCAGCTTGATTCACGATCAGGGCATCGCTGAACGTATTTTCAATCTGATTCAAGACGAGTACCGTCAAACTTCGGAGCTCATTTTGAAAATTACCGGTCAACAGGAAATTCTCGACAACGTACCGGTGATTCAGGAGTCGATCCGCTTGCGCAACCCATACGTCGATCCGCTCAGCTATATGCAGGTAGGCCTCTTGTCGGAGCTTCGTTCGCTGCGGGAGCAGGGGGATGCCGATTCGCTGCTGCGTGAGGTGCTGTTGACGATCAACGGCATTGCCGCAGGCCTTCGCAATACGGGCTGATGACGTCGGCGCATACAAAATCCGGGACTTGGCATGGCCAAGCCTCCCGGATTTTTTAATCCCGCCGGAATGGATCGGATGATCCGGCACATCCGGATACTTTTGATACCCGAGCATTTTTTGGATAGGATAAAAACGATTTTCATCATTATGGAACAAAGCCCGCCTGATTCTGCGGTCGTGTTCCATGGCTCATTTCCGTTTGACCGCCGCTCGATTCCGACCAAATTTCCCGAATCTGCAGCATTCTTTCACTTTCTTTTGCAGGAGACTGTACAGCGGGGCGAAGGATTTGGTATGCTTTTTACAATAGCAAGGATCGTGATTTGGAGAGAATAGCATGGTCTTTGAAGAATCCGAATTTTGACGCAGGTGGAACAGGGTCCGATTCGGAGTTGGAGGTAGGTTGGTGAATCAATTGGACACCCGGCTCGCCAAGCTGGCCCGTCAGGGAGACCGGGCGGCTTTTGCCGAATTGGTGGAGCTATATAAAGAAAAAATTTATCATCTCGCTTACCGCATGCTGCAAAATCGGCATGAGGCGGAGGAGATTGTACAAGAGACGTTCCTGAGGGTATACACGAATCTGGACCGGTTTGACGAGGAGCAGAAATTTTCCACATGGATTTACCGGATTGGTACGAATCTTTGCATTGACCGGCTTCGCAAACGAAAGGTCAATTATTCTCTGGATGCGGAGATGGGCGAAGGGGAAGGAAACGATTGGTATTCTACCCTGCCCAGCCGCGAAGAGACGCCGGACCAGCAGGTGCTGTTGTCGGAGACTCGCTCCCAGATTCGCGACAGTATAGAGACGCTGCCTGAGAAATATAAGGCGGTCGTCATATTACGGTATCTGCAGGATTTGTCCCTGCAGGAGATCAGTGAAGTCCTTTCGATGCCGGTGACGACCATCAAAACACGCTTGCACCGGGGCAGGGAATTTTTAAGAAAAAAATTGGAGCAGGTATTATAAATTTTGAAACATATGCGTTGCTCGTGCGTAATGTATTGCACAAGCTGCGTAGGAAAGATGAAAGGAGTGGCTTATAATGGATTGCAAGGAAGCCCTCCCTTTGCTGCACGAGTATTTGGACGGGGGATTAGACCGGAGGGAGTCGGCCAAGCTGAAGGAGCATTTGCTGGTTTGCGAAGCATGCCGGCGGCGTCTTCAACAGTACGAGAAGGTAGAAGCGCTTGTCCACGCCTGGCCTCCACAGCCGGTGCCGGAAGGGCTTACGGAACGGGTGATGCAAGTCCTGCCTCCCGTTCGCGAACAACATCCTTGGTATCAATGGATACGCAGGCATCCGGCGGTATCGGTGGCGGCTGTGTTTTTTCTCGTAATGATGTCGGTCTTTGTTTCCACATGGAACGATGATAAAGAACTGCTTGTCAAAGGATCAGACCTGCAATCGGTCGTCATCCAAGGGAGCACGGTCTATGTCCCCTTAGGGAAGAAAGTGGCGGGGGATCTAACGGTCGAGAACGGAGAACTCAAGGTTGACGGCGATATTGAAGGCAATATCGTTGTCATCGACGGGTCGGTTAACCTGGCCTCAACGGCGCACATCTCCGGACAAATTAAAGAAATTGACGAAGCGTTTAGTTGGATACTTTATAAAATGAATCAATGGTTCACTCTCGTATCGGGATCGAAATAGTTCATCGGTCCCAATTGTTATAAATCCTTCCTTACCGATGGTCAAAAGGGAGGGTTTTTTGCTGTAAATATGGTATGATTTAAGGAAGGGGACAATAATAGAAAGAAATCACCGCGGCAGGTTGGGGGCACACGCGATGGAGTGGATTACAGACATAGGTATTACAGATATTATAGATATATTGATTGTCAGCTATGTGATTTACCAGTTAATTCTGTTGGTCAGAGGAACACGGGCGATTCAACTGCTCAAAGGGATTCTCGTCGTCGTGGTGACTTGGGCGCTCAGTTCCTGGTTCAAGCTGAATACGCTTCAGTGGATGATGAATCAGATATTCACATTCGGGCTCGTCGGCGTCATTATCATCTTCCAGCCGGAGCTTCGCCGGGCGCTTGAACAGCTCGGACGAGGCAAACTTTTCAGCCGTACGAACGTTGAGGAGCAGGATATCAACAGGCAGATCAACGAGGTGCTGAGAGCGGTACAATATATGGCGCAGCGGAAAATCGGGGCGCTGATTGTGTTCGAACGGGAAACCGGACTGAACGATTATGTGGAATCGGGCATTCAACTCGAATCGCAGATCAGCTCGGAGCTGCTTATTAATATTTTCATACCTAACACGCCGCTGCATGACGGGGCTGTCATTATCAGCAAATCCAGGCTGATGGCTGCCGGCTGCTATTTGCCGTTGTCGGAGAATCCATTTATCAGCAAAGAGCTCGGCACTCGTCACCGGGCGGCGATTGGCATGAGTGAAGTATCTGATGCGATGTGCGTGATAGTATCCGAAGAAACGGGTCAAGTATCGCTGGCCTTGAACGGCCATGTCCTGCGGGACATTAAAGAGGATGCGCTGCTGGCCAAGCTGTTCGAGGAATTAAAGCCGAAGATGAAAATCAAGGAAAAGAGCTCCATTTGGAAATGGAGGCGACGGTAAGATGGACCAATGGTTACGCAACACGAACGTCGTAAAGGTAGTGGCCCTCGTCATCGGTATTTTGCTGTGGGCGGTCGTACGAATGGACGGCAGCTCCATTCCCGGATCGACAGGGACGGGAACGGTGGAAGAAACGATTGGGAATGTGGCGGTCACGCCCAAGTATAATGAAGATCAATTTTTTATTGAGGATATCTCCCCGGCGCAAGTTACGGTGACGATAGCAGGGAGAAGCTCTACGTTGAAGCGTGTCTTGAATTCGGCCAATTATTCGGTGGAGCTGGATTTAACGAACACCGGCAAAGGGGAGCATATGGTTCCGCTGACTCCGGTAGGGTTCCCATCCAGTGTATCGGTCAAAATCACACCGGCATATGCTAAAGTGGTTGTCGATGAGAAGAAAAACAAATCGATGCCGGTGACGGTCCAGGTTACGGGGACGCCGACGGTCGGTTTGAAGGCGGGACAGCCGGTGGTTAAACCGAAGCAGGTCACCGTAGGTGTGCCAAGCCGTATCTATGAGGCCGTGGAGTCGGTCCGGGCCGATGTGGATGTAGATAAGGCGGATTCACCGGTCACGGCCCAGGCGAAGCTGGTTGCTTATGACAAGGACGGTAAAGCGATCGAGGAGGCCATCATCAATCCTGCGGTAGTGGAAGTGGAAGTGCCTATTACAAGTCCGTTCAAGCTGGTGCCGCTGCAAGTGAAGCTGGTAGGTGAACCGCCGCCGGGCTTTGCGGTATCGGGTATTCGCCAAAGCATCGACAAGGTTACGGTGTACGGAGCTCAGGACATGCTGGATCGGCTGGAGTTCTACGAAGGGCCGCAGGTGGATCTTTCCGGGCTGAAAGAGGATAAAGAATTCACACTGCCGATTCCGCTTCGGGGCGATGTAAAGCAGATTGATCCCGGTGAGGTGACGGTGAGCGTCAGCATTGTGCCGTCCCAAACCAAAATATTGGAGTCGATTCCGCTGTCGATCATCGGTCAAAACGACGGCTTTCATACGAGTGTGCTGATTCCTCAATCAGGGCGCTTGAATCTTACGGTCGAGGGAGCGCCGGACTGGATTGAAAAGCTGAAGCCCCAGGATGTGCAGGGCATTGTGGATGTGAGCAATTTGCCTCCGGGCCGGCATGAGGTACCGGTGACATGGAACTTGCCGACCTTTGTAAAGAAAGGGTCTCAGGAATATCTCAGAGCGACGGTGGAAATCAGTGCCAGGGAGGGCGATACCTCCGCTCCTTCCGGCACCGCGAATCCTTCATCTTCACCATAACGGTCAGAGGATTTGACCCGCATACAAGGATTAGTGGATAATAAAAGGATCATTGGTTTTTTAGCGACAGAGTAAATTTGCGGAGCTGAACCGTTTTTAATACAAGAAAAACCTGCCTCTGATCGCGGTTGCTCATCCAGTGAATGGCTTCGTTTAAGGTGTTCTTATGAAAAGGTTATTGTACTTGAGGAGAGATAAACTATGGGGAAATATTTTGGGACGGACGGCGTACGAGGGGTCGCCAATCAGGGATTGACGCCGGAGCTTGCATATAAAATCGGCCGCTGCGGCGGCTTTGTTCTTGCCGGGAGAGTGGAAAAACCGAATGTCGTGATCGGCCGAGATACGCGGATTTCCGGCCCGATGCTGGAGGCTGCGCTAGTGGCAGGGCTGCTGTCGATCGGCGCAAACGTCATCCGTCTTGGTGTCGTGACGACGCCGGCGGTTGCTTATTTGACCCGGACGCTGAAAGCGGACGCGGGAGTTATGATTTCGGCCAGCCATAATCCGGTTGAGGATAATGGCATCAAGTTCTTCGGGGCCGATGGCTTTAAGCTGTCCGATGAGACGGAGCTTGAGATCGAACGGTTGATGGATGCGGAGCTTGACGAGCTTCCGCGGCCGGTAGGCGGCGAGATTGGAACGGTTCTGGACAACGATCAGGCTAAATACATGTACCTGGATTACGTAAAATCGACGGTCGATTCTTCCTTCAAAGGCTGCCGCATCGTACTCGATTGCGCTCACGGGGCGGCCTATGAGCTTGCTCCCAAGGTATTTGAGGAACTGGGAGCTGAGGTGATCTCCATCGGCGCGGAGCCGGACGGACGCAATATTAACGAAGGCTTCGGTTCGACGCATCCTGAAAAGCTCCAGAAGCTTGTGGTGGAGCGGGGCGCTCAAATCGGGCTTGCCTTCGACGGCGATGCGGACCGCCTGATCGCTATTGATGAGAATGGCGAGGAAGTAGACGGCGACTATATTCTGAGCATTTGCGGACAAGCGATGAATCAGGCGGGCAAGCTGCGTCAGCAAACGATTGTGACTACGGTGATGAGCAATATCGGCTTCTTCAAGGGCATCGAATCGCTTGGCATGAAGGCGGCCAAGACGGCTGTCGGAGACCGCTACGTCATGGAGGAAATGCGCAAAGGCGGCTATAATCTCGGCGGAGAACAGTCCGGGCACGTTATTTTCCTCGACTACAATACGACGGGAGACGGTATTTTGACTGCCCTTCAGTTGATGGATACGGTCGTGAAGTCAGGCAAAAAGTTGAGCGAGCTGAAGCAAATTATGCGCAAGTACCCGCAAACGCTGGTGAATGTACGTGTAGCCGACAAAAGCAAGCTGAAGGACAATGCCGCTGTGGAATTGGCGATACGCAAAGTCGAGGAAGAACTCGGCGACAACGGGCGCGTACTGGTCCGCCCATCTGGCACCGAATCCCTGATCCGCGTCATGGCGGAAGGACCGGACAAGGAGCAGGTGGAAGCTTACGTCCAGCAAATTGCCGAAGTGATTCAGCGGGAGTTGGTTTAATTCGCCTTTTTGCAGGAAATTTGAGTGCGTTAGACCCCCAGCCTTACGGTTTCGGGATCAGCTCCCGAATTGTGAGGCTGGGATTCTATATAAGGGCATAGTGCCGAAATAATTAATGAAAACACCATGAAAAATAGAGGTTGCACATCGATGGCAAAATGAATAAGATGGGATTATATTTATTCTGAAGAGAAAGGTGGGTAGTATATTGTCATACGAAGCGCCAGAACTGAGCGGCTGTTTCTGATGGTTTAAGTTTCTGCGAATCCGGTCCTTCCAGTCTCGGGTACTGCCGGGATCCGTACATTTTCTTGGACAGCGCGGAAAGCAAAAGCATATCAGGGGGCGGCTCAGTTGACGAGGTGAAGGTGTTCGAAGGATTCGGCGGGGGCCTTCCGGTGATGATCCATACCGTAAGTCGAAATGCAAAACGTCCGGGCGACCGGGCGGACAAGAGTTCGACGAGATCAAGTGGAATGATTATGTGTTGTATACTGTAGGAGGTACTTATTCTATGTGTGGTATTGTTGGTTATGTAGGGAATCGTAATTCTCAAAATATATTGATTGAAGGATTAAAGAAATTGGAGTATCGCGGGTATGACTCAGCCGGTGTAGCCGTCTATACATCCGAAGGGCTTCAGGTCAAAAAATCGAAGGGCCGTCTGGCCAATCTGGAATCCAAGCTCGGAGAAACGCCGCTGAACGGAACGATCGGGATCGGACATACCCGTTGGGCGACGCACGGCAAACCGTCGGATGTCAACTCGCATCCCCATACGGACAATTCTCTTAAGTTTTCCGTAGTGCATAACGGGATTATCGAGAACTACATGGTGCTCAAAGAGGAGCTGGCGGCGCAAGGTCACGTATTCGTATCCGAAACGGATACAGAAGTGATTTCTCACCTGATTGCAAGCCTGTATGAAGGCGACATTGTCAAAGCCGTGCAAAAAGCGGTCAGCCGGATGAAAGGCGCTTATGCACTTGGGGTATTGACAGAGCATGAACCGGATAAGCTGGTTGCGGTTCGTTTATCCAGCCCGCTCATCATTGGTGTGGGTGAAGGTGAGAACTTTATCGGCTCCGATATTCCGGCGATCCTCGAATATACGCGAAATGTGTATATTTTGAATGATGGAGAAATGGCTGTTCTGACAAGAGACGGTGTCGAATTAATGACGATTGAGGGGAATTTTATTTCCCGGGAATTATTTCATGTCGATTGGGATATCGTCACCGCGGAAAAAGCCGGATACGACCACTTTATGTTGAAAGAGATCCACGAGCAGCCTAAAGCTTACCGTGACACCATGGGCTCCAGATTGGATCCGTCCGGCAAAAAAGTTGTACTGAATGAAGTCGGAATGACGCCGCAGCAGATCAAGGCAATTCGTCACGTTCATATTGTGGCCTGCGGAACGGCTTACCATGCAGGACTTGTCGGCAAATCGGTAATTGAGAAGCTGGCGCGTATTCCGGTGGAAACGGACGTAGCTTCCGAGTACCGTTACCGTGCTCCGATCATTACTCCGGAAACGTTGGTTATCGTTGTGAGCCAATCCGGGGAAACGGCAGACACGCTTGCTGCGCTCCGTGAAGCCAAACGCTGCGGTGCGCGTGTGCTGGCCATCACTAACGTAGTGGGCAGCTCGGTTGCTCGTGAAGCGGATGATGTCATTACCACTTGGGCCGGCCCGGAAATCGCCGTAGCCTCGACCAAGGCCTATACATCGCAGTTGATCGCTTTCTATTTGCTCG
Source organism: Paenibacillus sp. JMULE4 (assembly GCF_013337105.1). Lineage (NCBI taxonomy): Bacteria > Bacillati > Bacillota > Bacilli > Caryophanales > Paenibacillaceae > Paenibacillus > Paenibacillus sp. JMULE4. The sequence continues at coordinate 209,399 of NZ_SGWF01000015.1, read as the reverse complement.
GATTGTACCTTGCTCAAACACTGGGTTCGCAAGACGATGCCTACATCGCGGAAGTCATCGCCGAGTTGAAAGAGCTGCCTGAGAAGGTGGAGCGTATTCTCGCTCAATCGGAGGCCATCAAGAATGTGGCGGAGCAAATCGCCACGCACGACAACCTGTTCTTCATCGGCCGCGGCCTCGATTATGCTGTAGCTCTGGAAGGATCCCTGAAGCTGAAGGAGATTTCTTATATTCACTCCGAGGCTTATGCAGCCGGAGAGTTGAAGCACGGAACGCTGGCCCTGATCGAAGAAGGCATCCCGGTCATCGCGCTGGCGACACAGGAGGACCTGTTCGAAAAGACGGTAAGCAACATAAAAGAAGTTACGGCCCGCGGCGCGCATGTATTCGGCATCCATTCGGAAGGGCATAACGAGCTTGCCAAGGCAGTCGATGAAGTGTTCGCCATTCCCGCAACGTTGCCTCTGTTAACCCCGGCATTGTCCGTTGTGCCGCTGCAGCTGCTGAGCTACTACGCCTCACTGGCCCGCGGCAACGATGTCGACAAGCCACGGAATTTGGCAAAGAGCGTGACGGTGGAGTAGTTAGCGATATTGGGTAGTTTTTGTTGTCCAGTGATAAAAAAGTGTGGAACCAGTAAAAGATGTCGTGAACCTGTAAAAGATGTTGTGAACCAGTAAAAGATGTCGTGAACCGATATGCAAGATATTGAACATCTAGAAGGGAGCCCGGGGGGAATAATTCGTGGCTCCCTTTTAATCTGCTAAGAAATCAATATACACAGGATTTGACGATCGGTGGTGGAGTTGTTGAGTGACATTGGTTATAGAATCAAATGTATCCGCAAAGAGAACAATTTAAACCAAGTTCAGTTTGCAAAAAGTATAGGAATTTCCCAAGGGAACCTGAGTGAAATTGAGATGGGGAATAGTAATCCCTCTGCAGAAACGCTTATATCTATTCGAACGCAGTATAATGTGAACATAAATTGGTTATTAACCGGTGTCGCTGCAGAAGATGGGACGACATATGAAGATGATTTCGAGAAAAGGTTGATTGAAGTTTTTAGAAATCTTGATGATTATGACAAGAACGAAATAATTGAGTTTATAAAAGTAAAAATAAATTTAAGATCAATATAGTTGTTAAAGTCTCAACTTTCGCAGCATGAAATGGGCAAACAAGCCTTAATGTAGTTGGGTAAAGCGGCAATCCATTGCTGGAGTTGACGTTGAATCAGAGCCGAAAGCTTTTTTCCTGCTTTCGTTGCGGTTTCGTTGATCAGATCGAGCAGTTGCTGCAAGGCGATCGCCCAGTCCAACGTGCCAACTTCGTCGCACAAAACATAAAACAAGCCGCCGAACGAGCGAGCATCTGTACTTTGCCGGTGCTGCCATGCCAGCAGAATATAGCGTGAAAACACAATGGTCGTATGGCTAATCAGCAAATCATAGGAGCGACCTTGAAACTCTTTCTGCAAACGAAGCAGCGACTTGGTGCACTTGAAGAAGACCTCGATGTCCCAGCGGATCCCGTAAATACGGATCACGTCCTCCACGGAGAGGGAAAGATCCGTCGACAGTACCGCGAGCCATTCATTCTTCTTCGTACGATGACGGACGAATACCACGCGAACCGGTATGCCGGGGGCAAGCTCGGTTTGAATCGAACGGAGGATGCCCCGTTTCTTACTCTGCACCGGAGACGCTGCCGCATATAGTTCTTTGAGCGACAGCTTCCGGCCTTGAACAAGGAAACGCTTATTGTCGTTCTTGACCATGCCGATCACGTCGAGCCCGCGAGAAACGATTTCGCCAATGAGGGGCGCGTGCGTGAACCAACTGTCCATCAAGACGTAGGAGGCCGTGGCTCCAGCGGTAAGCGCACGATCCAACATCGATACGATTACCTGCGGAGCCGGCAGGAGTGCTTCTTGACGTCGCTTATAGCCGTTCGTCCGTTTGTCGATCTTCTCGTTCATGCCGTTAATGGCAGATTTGCTGGAACTGAGCAGTGTGAAGTCCAGCGGAAACGTATGGCCGTCGGACCATCCCATGGTGAGCATGCGAAAGCCCTTGTAATAAGCGCCGGTAGCATGATCTTTGAACCTGGCCAGCAACTCGACGGCTTTGCTGCGGTTGCGCTCGAACATGGAGTCGTCGACGATGAAGACGGTGTCCCGATTGGACGACGTAAGCACGTTGACCTTCTGCACCGTCGCGACGCTGAGCGACGTCAGAAAACGACGCCAGGCAAAGCCTGCATGGTTGAGGAAACGATAGACGGCATCCTTGCCGGGAAATGCGTCGCCCTTGCTGCTCTCGAGCAGTCGGAACCAATTCTTCTGGTGAAACAGCAGAACGAAGACGAGTTGGAACAGCCGAGCACAGCTAAAGCCGAATCGCTTACGGAACCCGGCTTGCTGAAGATGTTTCAGCACTTTCAGTTCTTGAAAAGCGGGCTTTAATTCGTTTGGCAGTTGATTCAGGTCGGGCTGATGGTCTATCATGATGGAAGACACCTCTTCTGTCTGGTGGTGATTGTTCGTCACTCTCACTTTACCAAACGAAGTGGTGTTTTTCTATTTGTGCAAGCTGGCTATTCAACAGACCTTAAGCCCGCTCTACAATTGGTTTTACATTGATTTTCTAGGTGCGAAAGTTGAGTTAAAGTCTCTTATTAAAGCAATACATACTACCCTCATATGTACTTTAATTATAATGAGGAGGACGTAGCCCAAGCGAAGGAGCGGGAGCGTCCTTTTTGAAGTAACGGGCAGTTATCTGCAGCAAAAGGGTTTAGGGACATTATTAGCGAACTGAATTTTAAGTGGGAGGCGGCATCATTAGCCGCGCCTGTGGGAATTTCTTCTTACCTGCACGATAAAAACGATGTAAGCGAGGCGCGATCATTGGCGAAAGTTGTGGTGTTAACAGGGAACGGTCTGTCTATCGCATTGAATCCTGAATTTTCAATCCCAAGAATAACCAAAAAATTCTTCGGTTGCTTACCCCATGAACACAGCGCATTTGTTGAGCATCACATGCCAGCGAATATTAACAAGAGCAACTTCGAGGAATGCATCGCATCAATTGAGACGCTCTACGATGCTCTACATGGCCAATTGAACTTCTTTAAAAGCGACATATACGGAAGCAAATTCGTCGAAAGCCACGGTCTGGATCTCGCGGAAATTCAGAAACACGAGAAATCAATACGCGCATCAATCGACTTATACATGGCGTTGATTCTTGACATCATCTACAGGAATGTGCGCTTGCCTCAGATCAAAGCAAACATTCCGAATTTCGTAAGATGGCTCTACTCTATCATCAAGACAGATCACGACGTTAATCTGTTCACGTTAAATTATGATCTTTTGTTGGAGACAATATTGCTGAACTTCCGCGACGTTAACTACATGAACTTTTTTTATCCAGCAGGACCTTGGTATGCAATAAGCGACGACCGTTCTATAAGCAGCAGTATCCGTCGGCATTATTTTGATCCGGAGAAGGCCTTACAGAAAAGAAAGAATTACAGGGCAAAATTGTACCATTTGCATGGGTCCTTATCATCGTTCAAAGATCTGAAAAACGAGCGGTGTAACCGCTAGAATATAGACAACAAAAATTGCTCAATAGTAATGAACACTTTACGACCACTTCCTCCCGTGACTATTATTCATCGTAGAATAATCATCATGGGTGAGGAAGATGAAACGCTTAGAAAGGTGGTATATGTATTTCTCCATTCATCAGATGAAAGCGAAGGGATTGAAAGTCTCTCAGATTGCTAGAAAACTGAATGTCTCAAGGAACACGGTGTATAAGTACATGAGCATGAATCCGGATGAATTCAAACAATTCATGGAAGGTCTGGAGACTCGAAAAAAGAAATTAGACCCTTTTGAGCAGCGCATCATCCAGTGGTTGAGGGAGTACCCCGACCTCTCTGCCGCTCAAATATGGGATTGGCTAAAGGAACACCATCCAGAAATTGAAGTTGGGGAAAGTACTGTAAGAAGCTATGTCCGGTTGCTGCGAAAGATGTACGGGATCCCAAAGGAGACGCAACAAAGGCAGTATGAAGCCATTCCCGATCCCCCAATGGGTGAACAAATGCAGGTGGACTTCGGGGAGACGAAAATGAAGAATCTCCAAGGGAATCTCGTGAAGTGCTGGTTTATTACGTTTGTTCTATCCCACTCCAGACAGAAATTCGTTCATTGGCAAGATCGGCCGTTTATTACGAAGGATGTGATCGATGCTCATGAATTAGCTTTTGCCTTTTATGGAGGAATGACGAAAGAAATCGTTTATGATCAGGATCACTTGTTGCTTACCAGTGAAAATTACGGCGATTTAATCCTAACCCACGAATTTGCGGCATACGTTCGCCACCGAGGCATTCAGGTCTACATGTGCCGGAAACAAGATCCCGAAAGCAAAGGTCGTATCGAGAATGTCGTGAAGTACGTCAAACGGAATTTCGCACGCCATCGGATCTTCGTAAGTGTAGACAAGTTGAATGAGGACTGCATGGCTTGGTTAGACCGGACAGGAAATGCTCTTATCCATCATACGACCAAAAAATACCAGCCGAAGTGTTCGCCCTTGAGAAGCAACACCTTCGCCCGGTCCCAGAAAAAATAAAAACTCCTAGTACGAGTATACCAAGGACCGTGCGGAAGGACAACACCATCTGGTATGAAGGGAGCCGGTATTCCGTTCCCCTCGGGACTTATGATGGCACCTCGAAAGAAGTTGGAGTCCGGGTCCATGAATCAACATTGCAAATCTATGACTTGGATACCGGGGAAATCATTGCTGAACATGAACGCTCACAGAGGCGGGGCCAACTCATCCAGAACACGAATCATCGGCGAGATCGCCAGAAAGGTATCGCTGCCTACTTAGAAAGCGTGAGGAGGCAATTTCTCGATCCTGACCTGGCTTCATCTTACCTGAAAAAGATTCATCGGCTTCATCCTCGGTATACCCGAGATCAACTCCAACTCATTCAAAAGACGCTGGATCAGGCATCGAAAGAAGCCGCGGATCAAGCACTTCGTTACTGTTTGACCAACCGATTATACAGGGCAGTGGACTTCGTTGATGCCGTGAACCACTTCTCGAGGTCTTACGAAAAAACGACGCCGGATATGAGCAACATTAAACGGGTGAGCGGAGTGGATCCAACCAAATGGAAAGTCAAGCCTCAAATTCGTGATATTGAGATTTACCGGCGTATTTTGGGAGGAGGCTGAACATGAACGAGACCATTGTGCACCTGAAACAAAGCTTAAAAACGCTCAACCTCACGGAAGCAGCCCAGATCGTTGACGAAAGCTTGATGGAGGCTGAAGAACACCAATGGACATGCCGTGAGTTCCTGCAGCGGCTACTCCGCTATGAATTAGTCCGCCGAGAAGAAAAGCAACTCGCCAGGCGGTATAAATGGGCGTCCTTCCCTGAAGTGAAGACGCTGGATGAGTTTCGTTTGGAAGAACAACCGTCCTTAAGCAAACGCCAATTTCAGCAACTTCGGGAACTTCTATGGCTTGAGCAGAATTACAATCTCATCCTGCTCGGGCCTCCTGGAGTCGGTAAAACGCACATCGCCATTGGATTGGGCGTAGAGGCATTAAATAACGGCTGCAAAGTGAGCTTCGTGCCGATGGATAACTTAATTCAACTACTGAAGACACAAGAGATTTCCCGATCTTCTCACTACAAACTCCGACGTATTCATAACTCTGATTTGGTCATTCTGGATGATCTGATGTTTATGGCCATGGATCGCAATGAAGCAAATCTATTGTTTCAATTTGTGAATAAGTTGTACGGCCAAACCTCAATCATCCTTACCTCCAATAAGGGACCAGAGGATTGGGGTGAGCTATTGGGAGATCAAGCGATTACGACTGCGATCTTGGACCGCATTTTGCATAAGAGCGAGGTCATCCAATTAAGTGGTGATAGCTATCCGGCAGACTATTTTCGCCAGCTAAAACTGTTCAAAATTATTTAGCAATAATTGTTCAAGAGGTCTTGACGGTTACACGAGGTCTTTTTTGTTGTGCTTCCTGCTTGCCGTGGAGCGTTGGCTGTCGCTCTCCCCCCTTTGTTTTGGTTTGTCATTAAACCCAAATGGAGGATGCTACGATCACATTATTTCAATTTCGATTGTGTTAATGTCATTATCTCCTGTCCCATAGTGACATTATCTCAGAACAGTTATAGGGTAACATTATCACAGAAGAATAACATATTGGAATAAAGCAGGTATACTTTCTAAAAAACATACTATAGTATAGATATTTCATGTGAAACAAGTTACCAAAAAAGCGGTCCTCGAGAGGTAGTCAAACCTTGCTCGATGGATCGCTATTTTGGTTATAATTGGGTTAAATAACGGGGTCAAAAGGGAGCCATTCCTGTAATGAAGTAAATTGAGGTTTGAATGAAAAAAGCGTCTCCTGTATGCTGGGTCTTGGAATGGGACACATTCACTGCCCTAATTAAAAGGAGGACGCTCTACCATGAAGTATAAGCTGAAACAGAAGCAAAATTGTCTATGGTAACTTAAAAACAGGCCAGCAAAATCATTGAAAAACCGGCCACAACCGATAAACCTACTTGGAGAGAAAATCAACAAGTAGGGGCTGGGAGAGAATGATCGCGATGAACACGATGCAACAAATATTAATGATGCATATTCATGAGGGGAGGTCGCGCCGGGAGATTGCAAGATTGACAGGGATCCATCGGGAGACGGTTGGGAAGTACATCAGGCAATATGAGGAAAGGAGACAACAGCTACTAGCTGAGGGGAACAACTCGGTGGATATCCAAGCACTGATTGATGCCCTCACTACCGCGCCCAAGTATACAGTCGGAATTCGACCCAAACGAAAACTGACCGACGAAATGACAGCTAAGATTCAGGCTCATCTGGATGAGAACGAAGTAAAGCGAAGCCAAGGGCAACGCAAACAGCAAAAGAAGGCGGTAGATATCTTCGAGGCACTAGAAGCCGAAGGTATCCAAATCAGCTATAGTACTGTTCTTCGGACGGTTCGTAGTTTGGAACGAAAACCAAAGGAAGCATACATAAAGGCACTGTATGAGCTTGGGGACATTTGCGAATTCGATTGGGGTGAAGTGAAGCTCAAAATTAATGGAAAGTTTCAAACTTTTCAGATGGCAGTCTTCACATCCGCATATGGGAATTACCGTTTTGCATACCTGTTCACCAAGCAAACGACGGAATGCTTCCAAGAAGCACATGCCCTGTTCTTTCAGCATATCGGCGGTGTGTATCGAACCATGGTGTATGACAACATGAAAGTCGCGGTGAAACGGTTCGTCGGAACGGATAAGGAGCCGACACAAGGATTACTCCAACTGTCGCTTTATTACGGCTTTCAATTCCGGTTTTGCAATATTCGCAGCGGCAATGAGAAAGGACATGTGGAACGCAGCGTAGAAGTCGTGCGTCGGAAAGCCTTCGCCTTCCGGCACGAATTTGAATCGCTTGAAGAAGCGAACCAATATTTACAGGAGGTGTGCACTCAGCGCAACCAAAAGCCGCAAACCGAGAATAACGGCCAGACGGCGAAGGAACGACTGGAAGAAGAACGCCCCACCCTTTTGCCTTCCCCGCCCCCGTTTGACGCAGCCCGTGTACTTTACGGGCGGGCGGATAAATACGCGACGATTATGGTGGACCAAAATCGTTACTCCGTACCAGATCATCTGGTTGGAGAATCGATCATGATCAAGGTGTACTCGACCCGAGTGCTTTGTTTTCACCAAGAAACGAAAGTAGCGGAGCATGTACGGTGTACCGGCAGCCATGAGTGGCGGCTGGACTTGAACCATTATTTAGATACGCTAAAGAAAAAACCTGGTGCATTCGCCGGTAGCGCGGCGTGGCAACAGGCTCCCAAAAAGATAAAAACAATCTACGAAAGGTATTATACCAGACGCAACAAGGAATTTGTACAACTATTGCAATATATTCGAGATGATGCCAGTTTCGCGGAGATCGAGCAAGCTATTCAGGAATTGGAGTGGATCCACCCAGCCCATGTAACCACGGATAAAATTAAAGTGCTATGTGCCAAAAACCGAGATCTGGCGCCGGTGGTTCGGACGACACATTCGGAAACCGGCCAAGAGATTGCGGAGCGATCAGTTGAGCATTTGCGCATGTACGATGAATTGTTTGATACTAGGCCGACAGAAACGAAGGAGGGCGCTGCATGAGCCACTCGCCGCGCAAGGCGTTGAAGGAAATGATTCTGGAATACAGCAAAGAATTGCGGCTCCCGATGATTCGTAAGCATTTGGAAGAGCAAATTCAGGAAGCGACTCAACGGGACGCCAGTTACGAAGAATTTCTGACGCAACTTCTCGAAAAGGAATGCGATGCCCGTCGGGAAGCGTCCCGGTACAACCGAATACGGTTGGCGGAATTTACGCACAAAAAATATCTCGAAGATTTGGTTGTCGGGGACTTGCCGGAAGATGCACAGAAGAAGTTAAAACTGTTGAAAACGCTAGATTTTATCCGAGAAGGGCGCAACGTAATTCTGTCCGGAAACCCAGGGACTGGAAAAACGCACATTAGCATCGGGTTAGGTCTGAAAGCTTGCCTGGAGGGTTACAAAGTATGGTTTACAACCGTCCCCCTGCTCGTGAACCGGATCAGGGAATGCCGGTCGGAACAGACTCTACGTGCATTCCAGAACCGTTTCGAGAAGTATGATCTGGTCATAGCTGATGAGATGGGTTACATCTCGTTTGATAAAGAAGGGTCTGAATTATTGTTTACCCATCTGTCACTTCGGGCTGGACGTAAATCGACGATCATTACGACCAATCTGTCCTTTGAACGATGGGGTGAGATTTTTCAAGATCCGGTGATGACCGCTGCGATGATTGACCGGCTGACGCATCAGTCTTACATCGTCAACATGAACGGAAATTCATATCGCATGAAAGAAACAAAGGAGTGGTTGCAAAAACAGCAGTTGGCGTAGCTTTTATTTTATGCCGCGTGGCCGGAAATTAAATGATTATGTGGCCGGATTTTCAGTTGACAAATACAAGCAAAATCAACGAATTACAAGAATTTCCGAAAGAACGCTTGTCATCGGTGCGGACATTGCCAAGAAGATTCATGTAGCTCGTGCTGTGGACTTCCGTGGCCTTGAACTAGGCAAGGAATGCACTTTTTACAACGATCAAGAAGGGCTAATGAAACTAGCCTTGTGGATGAAGGAACTTCAGCAAGCTAATGCCAAAACGGAAATTGTATTTGGCGTTGAGCCTACTGGACACTACTGGTTCCCGTTGGCTGCATTCTTAGAAGGGCAAGGCATCAAAGTTGTAGTGGTGAATCCGCATCATGTAAACAAAACTAAAGAGCTGGAAGACAATTCACCGACCAAAAGCGACTACAAGGATGCTAAAGTCATTGCGGATTTAATCCGAAATGGCAAGTACTCTGAGCCCAGTCTTCCGACGAAGGAATATGCGGATTTGCGTATTCTGATGAATTTTCGAGAGAAGGTATCCATCAATCTCAAGCAAGTGAAGGCACGAATCGGGAACTGGTTCGATCGCTTCTTCCCAGAGTATTCCAGCGTATTTAAGGAATGGGACGGCAAGACCTCGCTTATGACCATGCGACGGTTTCCAACGCCAGAGGAGGTTGTCTCTACAGGCGCCAGAGGCATTCTCACACACTGGAAGACGGAAGTAAAGCGAGGCGTAGGCATCAAGCGAGCAGAGCAACTCTACGCTGCTGCAACGTCCTCCATTGGATTAACGGAAGGAACCATGGCAGCAAGGTTGGAATTATCCGCCCTATTAGAGCAGTTCGATCTGTTTATCAAGCAACTGGAGTCCACGATGCAGAAGGTGATGGAAATCCTGGAGAAAATTCCGGGAGCTGCACACATGCTAAGTATCCCAGGGGTTGGAGAAGTCACCGTAGCTGGATTTCTGGCTGAGGTAGGAGACCTGAACAAGTACGACCATGGCCAGCAGATCATCCGCCTGGCGGGTCTCAACCTGAAAGAGAACAGCTCTGGTAAACGTAAAGGGAAGACCGGCATCACCAAGCGAGGGCGATCTCGCCTCCGAGCGCTTTTGTTCCGTTGTATGATGCCGATGGTGGCCAAGAACGAAGTGTTCAAGGCTCTACACAAGCACTACACCACGCGGAGTCAGAATCCGCTGAAGAAAAAACAGTCGATCATCGCCCTATGTGGAAAACTCATTCGAATCTTATACACCTTGGGGACAAAGCAAAAAGAGTATGATGCAATCGATGTATTAGGACCCGTTCGACAAGCCCAGCTACAACGGAGTGCAGCTTAAAATTAATCAATGTCATCCTGAATTCTCACGTATTCATATGTGTACAACTTTGACAACGGAAGCACCGGAGAAGCCGAAGAACAATACACCATAAGGGCAACGACCCAGTAAGGGAGCAAGAATCGGCCTCCACCCCTTGAGAGGTAGAACGAAGGAATGTAAGGGCATAGACCCAGCGTGACATGGGAGGGTAAACCCCAAGGGTGAATGTGGAGATCCACTGTGCGATCATACCAATATATCCATAGTTTGGATAAAATCGAGTTCAAGCTCTATTCCCGCCACCGGCCCTTACAGAAAAAAATGTAATCTATTCAATTGTTCACCAATGTCTATCAACATCCTCAAGGCGTCAAAGTTGAAAAACTAAGAATGGGCGGGAAAACAGGAGAAAAAATTACTTTATAGTGGGAGGATGGTGGGATGAAGAGCCGTCGCGAGATGAATAGACAATATGCTCAAGCGGTGATTTGCGAGTTACAGCGAATAGGCAACGGGCGTTTTTTTTCGTCATTACCGTGATATGAAGCGTACCTTTGGACTGGAACCGAATGTACATGATTTTGCAATGTTAATCGATGAGTTTGAACGTGCAATGAATCGCAAGTACAATCCGAACGATCCAAATTCAATCTATATCGGACATTTACGTGATCGATTGAAAAAGAAAAAATGATGGAATAAAGACTATGTGACGTAATGAAATGACGGTGCATAACGACGGTGTTATGCTTCGATTTCCGAAAAGTTTCTTTTATGGAGACAGCGAGCAATACGTAGGCAACACTTTTTTTAGGGCGAATGCAACCGCAACCCAAAAAAGTCGAGAAATACAGCTGAACAAATCGTATCTTGCAGGATATATATACGACTATCTGAGCAAATATATAGATTTCCCTAAACTAAACTTGCCGGACACCAAAGATTTCAGCAATTGCAATTGGGATGTGGTATCAATAGAAAAATTGGCGCAATTGACTAGAGATCATTGGGGACTGGGCGATAAACCCTTAACTAACATCGTCAATTTGCTTGAACGTAACGGAATTATGGTGTTCACTATCCATATGGCCAGCGAAAAAATCGATGCCTTTTGTCAGCATCGAAAAGGCCGTCCCTTTATTTTTCTAGGTGATGACAAACAATCCGCGGTTCGGCGTCAATTGGATGGGGCTCACGAACTTGGACATCGTTTAATGCATGAAGATGTGAATAATAATCTTCTTTCCAAAGAGGAGTTTAAAAAGATTGAAGAGCAGGCGAATCGCTTTGCGTCTGCCTTTTTGTTGCCTGCCGAGGCATTTGCAAAAACAGTGACTTCAACATCATTGCTTCATTTTGTGGAGCTTAAAAAATACTGGAAAGTTTCGATTGCCGCTATGATATATAGATGCAAAGACCTGGGGCTAATAACGGAGAGCAAATTCACTTCGTTATTTAAACAAATGTCCATGAAAAGAATGAGAGTGAAGGAACCGTTGGATGACGTTATCCCAGTGCCTGAACCCGTTGTATTAAGAAAAAGCATACAATTGCTGCTTGAAAAGAAAGTAAAAAATGAACTCCAAATCATCCATGAAAGCGGAGTGCCGCAAGAGTATGTGGAGATGTTTTGCAATCTTGATCCCGGCGCATTAAATGTCAAAGACCCGGAAGCAACAGTTAGATTAGCTGCCAATTTATTGAACTGAATGGGCGATGAGTACGTGTATAATGAGAGACTAGAAGGAAAATGATAGGGGCAGTTCCATTAGTCTGCTCCTTTATTATTAACCAATTTCTTATCTCGGTCCCTGTTAATACAATGATAGAGAATCCCTTAACAACACAACTACATAACTTATAATGCTGCCCTTCAGAATAAGTCTGAAGGGTTTTGTGTTTTTAGACTTGAATTTGGACGCGAATTTTGACCGATACAGCACATGGACAGGAAAACACTTACATTTGTCGAAATATTACTAAAACTGATGTTCGAAAACCAAGAGTATATGAAGCAAATACAACATTTCAACTTAAAGCGGAAGGAATGACTAGAGGTGAGTCGTGTGGGAAGATACACGGATGAAGAAATAAGAAGCTTACCCAAAATTACCTGTAAAATTGCAGCTGATTATCTTGGCATCGCTCCCATGGTTGTAAGTATCGGCATGAGAAATGACCGCCTGCCGATAGGTTTTGCAATTCATAATGAGGATCGATACTCTGATAGCTGGAGTTATCACATTATTGCTGAACGACTTATTGCGTACAAGTATGGAAGAATCAAAGAAGTTCAAATTCAAAGCATAGAGAAAAATCTGGAGACAATCATTTCGCAATTTGAAGAAATGAAGAAGGATTTAGTTTTTTTATTGAGCGAAAGAAACGAATAGGAGGCGGGGCTAAATTATTTTCACAAGCGGCTCCTGTAGCTTATGAACCTGACCAGAAAATTATCAACGAAAAGGCATTTGAAACTGAGAAGGAGGTCGTAACGATGGTCGAGGAACAACCTCAAATGCTGGCTCGCGAGCAGATCTATAACGAGGTGTGGGAGCTGTCGCTTGCTGGTGTTGCTAGGAAATATGGCACATCATATGGCCTAATATATAAGCTTTGTAAGGAAGCAAATGTGCCCATACCTCCTGCGGGGTATTGGACGAAATTAAATTTTGGAAAGTCGGTAACGAAACCACCTCTTCCAGACTCATCTATACACGAAGTTGCTATTCCGTGTTCGAAAACGCCGCGGATAAGAGTGCAGAAGATTGATAAGGGTATGGCGACCATTCCAGAAGCAGAGCTCGAGGCCACGCAACAGGATGGAGAAGCGGTAAACAATGCTGATGCTGGTTCGAAAATTGTTATGAAAGAGGACGATTTCCTAGAAGCAGGTTTGGATACTGGCGCAATGCCACTATCCAAATCAAGTAAAACCGAAAAATATATTAGGGCTTGCTGAAAAATCAAAAAATCCTTATCTCACAAGGGTTTAGAGGCACTTTTGTCGAATTCATCTGCAAAGAAAACACGGAAAATCGGTAAAAAACCTTGCAGATGGAGTGAGCGAAAGTGTTCGTGCTGAATCGAGATATGGCAGACTTGTTGGAAAACTTCTATTTGCCCTTTGGCGGAAAATTAAATCCAACCAATCGGTGGGTGCAGCTTGCGGCGATCATCCCTTGGGACAAAGTAGAAGAGAAATATGTGAGCTCGTTCAAGTCCCCAGCCATCGGCCAAAAGGCGTACTCGGCACGTATCGCCCTCGGCTCGCTCATCATCAAGGAGCGCCTTGGTTTAAGTGACCGCGAGACCACCTTACAAATCCAGGAAAATCCATATTTGCAGTTCTTCTTGGGCTACACTGCGTATGTCGATGAAGTGCCGTTTCATCACTCCCTGCTCACGCATTTTCGGGAACGGCTCGGCTTGGAAATCCTAGCTGAAGTCAACGACTGGATCGCCCAAGCCGCGCTGCAAGCAGAGCGAGAGGTCGAGGCGAAACCGAAATCGTCCAAGCGAGATCGCGATGACGACGACAACGACGCGGGCGGCTCGCAGCTCACCATGGAGGTAGGGGACGCTTTCTCTATTCCCGAGGAGCCCCCTGTTGTGGCGAAGAAACCCCGCAACATGGCGAAAAAGCTACACGTCCTGCCATCTACAGCCGCACCGACAGCGGAAGTCATGAACAAGGGCACCCTCATGCTGGATGCGACATGCGCGCCTGCGGACATCAAGTATCCGACTGACTTGGGGCTGCTGAATCACGCCCGTGAAATCCTGGAAGACATCATCGACGTACTGCACCGTCCCCATGTCGGAGCGATGGAGAAGCCGCGCACGTACCGCGAGAAAGCCAGAAAATCGTACCTGAGTGTTTCCAAGCAACGCAAGGCATCGGGCAAGGTGATCCGCAAAGCGATCAAAAAGCAACTTGGCTACGTGGGACGGAATCTGCGGATTATTGAAGCCCTCGTGAAGTATACGCCTCTCACGGAACTGAGCAAAAGACACTATCGCCAGCTTCTGATCATCTCGGAGCTCTACCGTCAGCAGCGCGAAATGATGGAGAAGAAGACACATATCGTCGCCGATCGCATCGTGAGTATCGAACAGCCGCATGTACGTCCGATGGTTCGAGGCAAAGCTGGAGCGAACGTGGAGTTCGGCGCCAAAATCGCCGCCAGTCTGGTGGACGGTTACGCTTGGATCGAAACGGCACAATGGGACAGCTTCAACGAGGCAACCACGCTGCAAGCATCGGTGGAAGCGTACAAACAGCGATTCGGGTATTATCCCGCCGTCATTCTAGCCGATAAAATCTACCGCAATCGAGACAACCTGAACTATTGCAAAACGCTAGGGATTCGCCTTAGTGGCCCGAAGCTCGGCAGACCCTCGAAAGAGCAAAGTGAAGTCGCCGATCGTCGGCAAGAGCGCCAGGACGCTGTACAGCGTAATGCGATCGAAGGAAAATTTGGAGAAGGCAAGCGCAAATTGGGCCTAGGTCGCATTCGGGCGCGTGGCGCCGAAACCAGTTTGACCGTCATCGCCCTTCAGTTTCTGGTCATGAATCTGGAGCGGCGACTGCGTGTTCTCTTTTTGCATTTTTTCAGACTGCTTGGGTTTAGAGACTTACGTTGGGTGTAAATGGAACGAATCTTGTTCAGCAAGCCCTATATTAACAACCGAACTTATTCCGAAGCTGCTCACAAAAGCTTTTTGGATAAGTTGGCATTCCTCGACGAGGATGAAAGGAACAAGGTATTTGATATAGCGAGTCGGATACAGATCCCGCATGAAAAGGCCAAGATGCACCCTAAAATTGCCGCATATAAGAACGTTGTTAACGAATGGAACAGGAACGATAAAAAAGAAGTTGGCGCTCAAAGAAGCCGTCAAAGCTACAGCTCATATAAGTCCAGTCCTCCATTTCTAGCGGGCGTGATTTCGAATGAGACGCTTCCGCGTGTCTACCGAATCCTTGGGGCACTCATTCATACTATAGAACCATTGGGATGCTCAGTGACGGATACTCTCTCCTTTATTATTCGGAATGAATCGGTATCCCTTGAGATATATGAAATGCAGGACAAAGTCGATCATGTTTTAACAAAGTCAGAGGAAAATCAGCTTCGCAAATATGAGGAAGATAAGAAACGGTACTCCTGGGCTTCGAAACCGAATTTTCGCAAATATGATTATGTGTTTAATGGGCAGCTGTGCATCAATATAAATCAGAATCAAAATAAAAGGTTTCGTGATACGAAATCTTCCATCGTGGAAGACCAATTGGGAATTCTTCTGATCGAGATGTATGAAGCATCTGAAATTATACGAAAAGAGCGAGAGGCGCGCGAAGAAGAACGTCGTAAACGCGAAGAAGTAGAGAGATTGCGAGAAGAACGCCGAAAACGTTATATGATCGAGGTCGAGCGCACGGTTGCATTGACAAATTTGGCGCAGGATTACGCGATGGCGTGCAAGATCAGGGCATTCGTTGCAGCTTTGGAATCGTCCGGTAATTTGACAGGGGAAGATTTACAATGGATCGATTGGGCAAAGAAGAAGGCCGATTGGTATGATCCAATAATAGCTAGAGAAGATGAGTTTCTTGGGAAACGCGAACACGAGAAAGGAAAAGATTTAAAAACTGAATATTCTTGGTGGCAATAGCTCTTTGGGAACGATGAAATGCCTTGCCTTTAAGATGACGAGCTATTTTTCCTGCTTTCAACCTTAATGACAGTATTCCGGAGGTAAGCGATGAGAATCAAAGAATTGCGGATTAAAAACTTACGCAACTTCAAAGATGAGATGCGAATCACTCCTCAAAAAATAAACGGTCACGATATCGTGGTGCTTATTGGAGAAAACAACGCTGGAAAGTCCAATGTGCTATCCATTCTCCATATGATCTTCAATCCAGATAGATCGATTAGAACACTGGAATTTGAGGAGACGGATTTTTACGATATCGGTTTAAACCCGTAACTTTAGAGTCTTACACCCTTATTCACACGATTGCGTAATTTCTCATTGATTTACGTCGTTGTCGCTCGTTGTCGCCCTTGACATGGAGCCTCCAGCGGGCATGATTTTTCGCGATAGGGCGATGCGGATAACACATGCATCGCGAGGCTAACAAGCCTATCATGCCCGCCCCTCCATGTAAAGGGCTTTATCCATCATACCTTAATCACAAGCGGTTTTACGGCTTGCTGATGCATAGCTTGATGAAATTCCTGCGGGGATAGATCATACAAACTTCCATGGATCCGCCGCTGATTATAAAACAAGAGATAGTCAGATACGATACGGTATGCATCCTGATAACTCTCAAATTCATGCCTGGAGAGACACTCTTGTTCTAAAATGGCATGAAATGCTTCGATATGCGCATTTTTATTCGGCGTTTTCGGAGGAATACGTTCATGTTCTACACAATACTCCAGGCATGCTTCTTCAAAAGCATGGCTGATAAATTGCGGGCCGTTATCGGTACGAACCACGGGCAGCTGATCTTTCTCAAAGAGCCGCCGTTTCCATAACGCTCTCTGCAGGATTTGCGCAGCATGCTTCCCTTCACAAGAGAGGCCCATGTGGTAGTCGATAATCGATCGGTCGTAGACGTCAATCAGGCTGAGCAAGAAAAAGAAACGCTGCTCTGCTGCAATATAGCCGTATTTCACGTCCATCTCCCAAAGCTGATTCGAAGCGCAAATCTCACGGTTGTTCGCCAGCTTTCGGGGATATTGGATTCGCTTCCGGCGTTGTGGCTGCAGGATGCCCAGTTCCTGACACAGCCGGTATACTTTTTTCTTGTTAATGATCAGCCCATACTGTCGTTTCAGGCATACGGTTAATTTACGGTAACCGTAAGTCGCTTCTTCCCCGGCAATAAGCTCCATCAGCCATTCCTTGATCTGCTCATCGCTGACGGGACGCCGCTTATGATCCAAGGAAAAGCCGGGAATCGGCCGTCCGCCGTTATACACTCGCTCTTGCTTGAAGTGTTTCTTCCGGTAATAGTACGTCGCTTCACTGACGCCGACGATTCGCAGCACCACTGCAGCTTTATAACCCCGCGCAATCCATTTGTCGGCGATCTCTATTTTGTCCGATAGGCGGGGTTCACCTTTTTTACGAGATCACGAAGAATCGCAATCTCCAAATCCTTCTCGCCCAACAGCTTTTTCAATTTGTCGTTTTCCTGCTCTAACGCTTGAAACTCTTTGGATGATGGAGTGTAGGCTGCAACTTTTTTGGATTCTGGTGATGCGTTTTTCCAGTTTGCATGCTTCGATTGACGAATCCAACGAGCGAGCATTTTCCCGTCTATTCCATGTCGTCTTGCAACTTGGCTGGCATTGCCTGCTTCTAAGGCTTCTTGGATGAGCTGTTGTTTAAATTCAATGCTGTAACTCTTGCGCTGCATCTTTGATCCCTCCACTTTTGTTAATTCATATTGTAGTGGATAAGGAGAAAAGACTCAAAGGTAAATATGGGGCTTTAGAGATATTAGCAAACCTATCGAAGTAAAGGTTATTTTTGAAGATCTCAGTGAGGAACTCTGCGCGGAATTTATCGGTCTTGTCGATGCTGTACAAGTTGAGGGAAAAGAAGTATATACCTTACCGTTACATTTTTCCGTTATTTATAACCCGGATACACGTGAAGCAGAGCCTTCACTAGTTTTTGGTCGCCAGCCTGACCGTTCAGTGTCGTTCGGAGAGAAGAAATTGATTTCGTTCTTTTTACAGGACGCTATGCGCGATTATAGGGCTATCAAGTCTAATAAAGGAAGTTTGTTCGGTCGCATACTCAATCAAATTAATCTTACGGAACAAGAAAAAGCTATATTGTCCAAACTAAACGAAGCGAGTGATTCATTAAAAAACAACCCAGAGATCGCAGCCTTTACTAAAGGGGTAGCCGATATCACCAGAGAAATCATTGATTTGCCGAGAATCGACAACCTTTTGCGTCTTACTATTGCGACATCAACAGCTGTAGATATAAAAAAATACATTCAAATACAGTTAAAACATCATACATCGGATAAGTACCTCAATGTTGATCAACTCGGCTTGGGGCTTCAAAGCGTGCTTACGGTAAGCATTTTTCGGGCCTTTGCTGGTATCGGCAAGTTACGAGAAGGAATCTTCGCTATAGATGAACCTGAGTCTCACCTTTACCCACATGCCCAGCGCAAAATGTTCAGAGAGATCTTGCATTTATCCCGGACTAGACAAGTGTGGGTTGCCACTCATTCTCCATCATTGATTGAACTCATCAATCCGAGGCAAATATGCTTAATTCGAAAAGGGGCGCAAGGCACATCAACTAGTGTGCAATTACCCGTGGATTTTCCTGAAGAGTTTGTATCCTCCTATGAAAAGCATCTTGATGTGGGAAAAGCGGATGCATTCTTCTCTAAAGCGGTTTTATTGACGGAAGGGCCGACAGAACAAGGTTTGTTTCCTGAGTTGGGACTTTCTCTCACTTATCTGGACAGCAATTACGATTTGGATCGCATTGGTGTTTCCGTGATAAATGCTGGTGGGAAAACAAACATCAAAGCATTTATCAGGCTTTTGAATAACTTCGGCATACCGAGCGCCGCTGTGATTGATTATGATTCCAAAGATAAAAATCATGAGGACGAGTTGGAGGAAATCAAAACGATATGTTCCAGACTATATGAGTTGCCTAGGACTCCTGACATGGGGGACATCGAGGGATATGTTTGTAACCACATGCCAATTGTTAAGTTGATTGCATTCTTGGAAGAAGTCCTTCCACCGGAAAGAAAAGCGGAACTTTTTTCTAATCTAAAAGGGGTAATAAAGATTGTAGATGTAGAGAAGTCAAATGTCCTGCGTGAAATGCGAAAAGATGATCGAAGCTTGGTAGATGCGATTCCTTTATTGATGGCTGTCATTTCCCATTATCCTGAAGCGGAGCTTAAAATAAGAAAAACTTTGGCTAATTCATTCCGGAAAATTAAGGGCAGAACGACAGGAAGGCTTATCGGAGAAGGGTTCAGCGAGCATTTTCCGGATGAATTCATCAAAAATACGCTCGATGCTGTCGTACAATTGGCGGGGTATGGAGATGATGTTGAAGGAGAGCAAACTGCAAATGAGGAGTCTTGAGGGATTAAACGAGGAACAAATTAAAGCTGTAGAAACTATGGATCGTAACACCATGGTTTCTCTAAAGCCCCATATTTACCTTTGAGTCTTTTCTCCTTATCCACTACAATATGAATTAACAAAAGTGGAGGGATCAAAGATGCAGCGCAAGAGTTACAGCATTGAATTTAAACAACAGCTCATCCAAGAAGCCTTAGAAGCAGGCAATGCCAGCCAAGTTGCAAGACGACATGGAATAGACGGGAAAATGCTCGCTCGTTGGATTCGTCAATCGAAGCATGCAAACTGGAAAAACGCATCACCAGAATCCAAAAAAGTTGCAGCCTACACTCCATCATCCAAAGAGTTTCAAGCGTTAGAGCAGGAAAACGACAAATTGAAAAAGCTGTTGGGCGAGAAGGATTTGGAGATTGCGATTCTTCGTGATCTCGTAAAAAAGGTGAACCCCGCCTATCGGACAAAATAGAGATCGCCGACAAATGGATTGCGCGGGGTTATAAAGCTGCAGTGGTGCTGCGAATCGTCGGCGTCAGTGAAGCGACGTACTATTACCGGAAGAAACACTTCAAGCAAGAGCGAGTGTATAACGGCGGACGGCCGATTCCCGGCTTTTCCTTGGATCATAAGCGGCGTCCCGTCAGCGATGAGCAGATCAAGGAATGGCTGATGGAGCTTATTGCCGGGGAAGAAGCGACTTACGGTTACCGTAAATTAACCGTATGCCTGAAACGACAGTATGGGCTGATCATTAACAAGAAAAAAGTATACCGGCTGTGTCAGGAACTGGGCATCCTGCAGCCACAACGCCGGAAGCGAATCCAATATCCCCGAAAGCTGGCGAACAACCGTGAGATTTGCGCTTCGAATCAGCTTTGGGAGATGGACGTGAAATACGGCTATATTGCAGCAGAGCAGCGTTTCTTTTTCTTGCTCAGCCTGATTGACGTCTACGACCGATCGATTATCGACTACCACATGGGCCTCTCTTGTGAAGGGAAGCATGCTGCGCAAATCCTGCAGAGAGCGTTATGGAAACGGCGGCTCTTTGAGAAAGATCAGCTGCCCGTGGTTCGTACCGATAACGGCCCGCAATTTATCAGCCATGCTTTTGAAGAAGCATGCCTGGAGTATTGTGTAGAACATGAACGTATTCCTCCGAAAACGCCGAATAAAAATGCGCATATCGAAGCATTTCATGCCATTTTAGAACAAGAGTGTCTCTCCAGGCATGAATTTGAGAGTTATCAGGATGCATACCGTATCGTATCTGACTATCTCTTGTTTTATAATCAGCGGCGGATCCATGGAAGTTTGTATGATCTATCCCCGCAGGAATTTCATCAAGCTATGCATCAGCAAGCCGTAAAACCGCTTGTGATTAAGGTATGATGGATAAAGCCCTTTACATGGAGGGGCGGGCATGATAGGCTTGTTAGCCTCGCGATGCATGTGTTATCCGCATCGCCCTATCGCGAAAAATCATGCCCGCTGGAGGCTCCATGTCAAGGGCGACAACGAGCGACAACGACGTAAATCAATGAGAAATTACGCAATCGTGTGAATAAGGGTGTAAGACTCTAAAGTTACGGGTTTAAACCGGTTTTTGCGGGTCCAGGTACGGGAAAAACTCGTGTTATTACCCGGAAGATCGCTTATTTGTTCGAGGGGGATTTCGTTCCAGTTTCGAGGAAGGTTCTTGCCATAACTTTTACCAATAAAGCAGCTAATGAAATGAAAATGAGAGTGCAAGACCTTGGAATTGATAGTCGCCGTATTCGTTTGGGAACTTTTCATAATTTATGCCAGTCCGTTCTAAGGTCTTACGGGGACAAGATCGGGGTACCACGCGATTTTACATTTGTGTCCACAGCGAACAGGAATGCGCTAATTCGCTCTATTCGAAGTAATAATCGCTTAACAACCATGAGCGAATTCGAACTCGCCAATAGAATCAGCACCTTGAAGAATTCATCTGTAGATTACGATGATTATGTTCAGAAAACAGAATCAAGAATTATAGGCTTTAAGTCTGCCACTGCCGAATATGAGTGGCGCTTGCGAGAAAATAGAATGATTGACTTTGATGACGCTATTTTGTTAACTGTAACTTTGTTTAAAAGACATCCTGAAATATTGTGGTTGTACCATAACGCGTTCCCTTTTCTGCTGATCGATGAGATGCAGGATACCAACCGCATGCAGCTTGAACTAATTCATCTACTGGGCACGGGTGCGAGGAATGTGATGGCTGTTGCGGATGATGATCAGTCCATATACGGTTGGCGCGGCGCGCTCCCGACAGTAATTCGCGAATATATCACGCAATTGAATGCAAAAAGCATTAAGCTGATTCAAAATTATCGTTCGCCTCAGATTATTTTAGACGCCGCAAATTCATTAATAGAACATAACGATGAAAGGGAAATGAAGTCTCTTAGTGGCCGGAAGACAGAGACCGGAGACTGTTTAAAAATTTTGAGCTTCACTACAGCCCTTCAAGAAGCTGAATGGATTGCCGATAAGATACAAGAAATTCACACGGAAGGTATTCAATATAAAGAAATTATTGTGCTTTATCGTAGCAGACATCCCGGACTTAAAATTGTCGATAATGTTTTCACCCAAAGAGGTATACCGTTCCGACATTTCGGTAGAAATTTTAATAACAGGATCGAGCTTTTGTCCGATCTTATTCACGAATCGTTAAAATTAATAATTGAACCTTCAAACGATTTGATTCTGGAGCCATTAATTGCTTATTTTTCAAGGCTTCACAATTATGATGATACGGTCAATTATTACAAGGAACTGATTGGAGGAGAATTGTCCATTACGAAGCTTTCTGAAATTACGCCAGAGGATGACATGGATGATGCGGTAAAAAAGTTTGCACAATTTTGCGCAGGGTACAATAGCTCGATAAGCAATCGAAAGGTTTATGATGTTTTGTATGACCTTCTTAAAATCGATGTCTCGCTCGAAAGGATGGAAGAACACACTTATGAACAAATCCGGCATCTTGAATTGCTCAAAGAGAAAATGACTAAATCTCAAGCGAAAAATCTAGTGGATTTGATCGGTGAGCTTGATCTTCAAGACGAATCTAACCATATCGTTGATACAATTGATGAGGTTGGAATTTCTACATTTCATGCGGCCAAAGGCCTGGAGTATAAGGCTGTCTTTATCATCGCTTTGGAAGACGACATTATTCCTGCTAGGAATGATGAAGCTGAGGAGCGGCGTGGACTTTATGTTGCGATGACCCGTTCGGAAAGCAAATTGTTCCTGTCTTCTTCACAGCAGCGTGAAAGTCGCCGTGGCGGCATTGATAACGGCAAACTACCAAGTCGCTTTCTTAGTGAAATAATAGTGAAAGAATAAAGCATTCGAATTAAGCCATTCTGGAGCTCTATTCTGCAGGATCGAAGGTCACCCAGAGATCACCAAAAAGTCATCCAGAGGTTACCAGAGGTCACCCAAAGGTCGAAGTTGATGATGTGTCAATTTGGGCAGTTACAATTAAAACCGTATGCGTAAAATAGTCCCCACCTATGAAGTAGACGGGGACTCGGGTAAGCTATTTAGTAAACACGCGGCAAGTTAAAGGAAGCGAGGGGTGACCAGGGAAGCAGAGCGTCCAGCGCCATTTCGTCTTGGGGATCAGGCAGTTGCGGCAGCTTCTCCAGCAGATAGGTCAAATAGTAAAACGGATGCAACCGATTCTCTTTAGCCGTCTCGACGAGGCTGTAGATCGTCGCGCTTCACCTGGGCCCCTCTCGGCGTGTTGGCAAACAGCCAGTTCTTCCGCCCAATGACGAATGGCTTGATCGCCTGTGTACGGTAAGATAAAAATACCCAAAATGATCAAACGGATTTCCCCAAAAAAATCGTGCGAAATTCCCCACTTTAATCGTGCGGAAATGGACCGAATCTAGCAACTCCGTTACCCTGTTCGTAGACGATGAGGGGGCGGAGACGGGGAGATGCTGAAGATGAGTCAGATTGAAACGATCAAGAACATGCAAAGCAAGGGGCTTGGGCCGAGCGCGATCGCCGAGCGGCTGCAGATGGACCGAAAGACGGTGAGGAAGGTCATGAAGTCGGAGACGTTTGAGAATCGAAAACCGAAGGCGGCAGTGGCGCAGCCTTCCAAGCTGGATCCGTACAAGCCACTCATCCAAAGCTGGCTCGAAGAAGATCGTAAGAATCGCTACAAGCAGCGGCACACGGCGCAACGCATTCATAACCGGCTTGTGGCGGAATGCCCCGGGTATGACGCCTCGTATCCGCTGGTCCAGCGATACGTGCGAAGTCTGCGGGAAGCGCGACATCAGGAAGGGACGCTGGAACTGGAATGGCCGCCGGGTGAAGCGCAAGTCGATTTCGGTGAAGCGGATATCTTTGATGCGGACGGCGAGAAGAAAGCCTGTAAGTTCCTCTGCGTCACCTTCCCCTACAGCAACGCGGGCTACACGCAGCTGTTCGGCGGCGAGACGGCCGAGTGCGTGGTGCACGGCCTGCGCGATATTTTTCACCGGATCGGAGGTGTGCCGGGAAGACTGATCTTTGACAATGCCAGCGGCGTAGGCCGGCGAGTGAACGAAAATGTCCAGATGGCGGATCTGTTCCTTCGCTTCAAGGCCCACTATGGTTTCGAGGTCACGTTCTGCAATCCGTACGCTGGCCACGAGAAAGGCAATGTCGAGAACAAGGTCGGCTACTTTCGGCGCAACTTTTTCGTGCCGCTGCCCACCGTGACGGACATGCAGGCCTTTAACGAGGAATTGCTCGGCCGCTGCGAAGCCGATTGGCAGCGTGAACATTACAAGAAAGGCGTCCCGATTCACCTGCTCTTTGAAGATGATAAGAATGCGCTGCTCTATCTTCCGCGCCATCCGTTCGCCGCCTGTCGCTATGCCCGCGTGAAGACGGACGGCTACGGTAAATTCTCGATTGACGGCAAGCACTTCTATTCCTCGTCACCAGAGTGGGCCGGGCGCGAAGTCACCGTGCGAATCGGGGCCCACACCGTGGAACCGCTCCTGCCAAGCGGTGAGCCGATTACGATCCATCTCCGTCTGTTCGGCAAACAGCGGACAGACAGTGTGGACGTGCGGACCACGCTCAGCCGCCTATTGCAGAATCCCGGCGCCTGGCGCAACAGCCAGCTGCGCAAAGCGATTCCGGATCTGCTGCGCGAAGAACTGGACAAGCTGGAACGCACAGAACTGAAAGAGACGCTGGCGACAATGGAGCAGCTCTCCGGGCGCTATGGATTCGACACCGCCCTGCAGGCCATGGAGGAAGCGACCAAGCTCGGACGGCTCACCAGTGCGAACAGCATCGTGCTTGCCGCCAGGCTGGCCTCGTTTGAGCCGGAAGAAAGTCCAAGTGTCGATCTGAGCGTCTACGACCGGATGCTGGAGCCTGTCGGCGGGGTGAAGCCATGAGCGCGATTCGGGAACGGGAGGCGCTGCGCGCGGAGATCTCGGCCTTCTGCAAGAAGCTTGTGCTCAGCCAGCGTGCTGTCCAGCTGTGCGAAACGGAGGCGACGCCCAAACAGGAAGAGTTCTTGCACCGCGTACTATCTGAGGAGATGGAAAGCCGGGAGCGTAGCCGCCGCACTAGGCTACTCAGCCGCGCCGGATTTCCGGTCTACAAGACACTGGAGGGTTACGAGCGCCATGGCGTCAAGCTGCCGAGCTCACTGCAATGGAGCGATCTGACAGAAGGCACGTTTATTGAAGGACGGCGAAATCTGGTGTTGTACGGCCCCGTCGGCACCGGCAAGACGCACCTGGCCATTGCGGCTGGGCTGCGTGCCTGTGAGCTCGGGATGACAGTGAAGTTTTACACGGTCGCAGAGCTGGTGATGCGTTTGGCTGAAGCGAAGCGCGGCGGCACGCTCGAACGCCTAATGAGCGAGATCCAGCGCTGCCAGCTTCTCATTCTTGATGAGTGGGGGTATATCCCCGTGTAACCGGTAAAATAAAATCAACAGAAAACGACAAATAAGAATGAACACTCTTTACCCCCCATACTCGATCTCGTATCATTTTGGTAGATAAAACATCAATGGTGAGGAAGAGTATGAGACGTTTAGAGAGGTGGCATATGTACTTCTCCATTCAACGGATGAAGCAAGAAGGATTAAAGATTACCCAAATTGCCAGAAGATTGGAGCTATCCAGAAATACGGTGTACAAGTTTATCGAGATGAATCCCGATCAGTTCAGTGAGTATCTGGAACAGCTAGAGAGCAGGAAAAAGAAGCTGGATGGTTATGAAAAAACCATTGTAGAGTGGTTGCGGGAGTACCCCGATCTCTCTGCTGCACAAGTACAAGATTGGCTTAAAGAACGGTATCAGGTGGGAAATATCTCTGAAGGTACGGTAAGGAATTATGTGCGAGAGCTTCGGAGCAAGCATGGCATTCCGAAAACGATGCAGATCAGGCAGTACGAAGCGGTAGAAGATCCTCCTATGGGCCACCAAACTCAGGTAGACTTTGGAGAGACGAAGCTTCGCAACCCGCAAGGAAATCTGGTTCGACTTTGGTTCATCGCCTTTGTGTTGTCTCATTCGAGATATAAATATGTTCAGTGGCAGGACCGCCCGTTCACCACGAAGGACGTCATTCAGATGCACGAAGATGCGTTTTCCTTCTTCGGTGGATTTCCGAAGGAACTTGTCTATGATCAGGACCATTTGCTTTTGACCAGTGAAAATCATGGAGATCTCCTGCTCACTCATGAATTTGCGGGGTATGTGAAGGAGCGAGGTTTCCAAATCCGGATGTGCCGGAAGCAAGATCCTGAAAGTAAGGGCCGGATTGAAAATGTCGTGAAGTATGTAAAAAGAAATTTCGCACGTCATCGCCTGTTCAGCCACGTAGATAAATTGAACGAAGACTGTGTTGCCTGGCTTCATCGCACAGGAAATGCCTCGATGCATTATACAACGAAAAAAATACCGGCCGAAGTGTTTGCTCTTGAAAGGGAGCACCTCCGCCCGGTCCACACAAAAATAAACCCGTTACCATCAAGTATAACAAGGACCGTTCGGAAGGACAACACCATTTGGTATGAAGGAAACCGCTACTCCGTCCCTTTGGGAACCTATGACGGTACAGATAAACGAGTGGGCATTCAGGTAACCGAAGCTAGCCAATTGAAAATTTACGACGTGGAGACTGGCCAGGTTCTGGCGGAACATCCGCTTGGGTCCGGCAGTGGAAAACTGATTCAAAACACGAACCACAAACGGGATCGAACCAAGGGAATAGCCGCTTACATCCAGACGGTAGCCGAAGCATTCCCTGTTCCAGAGACGGCCGTGCCCTTTCTCCATGAGATCTACAAACGAAAGCCAAGGTATATCCGTGACCAACTGCAGCTCATTGGGCGGGCATTGGAAGGGGCGGATTCCAAAGCGATGGAGAAGGCACTTCATTACTGCGTGAAGCATCGGTTATACCGGGCGACGGATTTTGCAGATGCCGTAGAACACTACAAGCGGCCACAGCAGCAGACATCCGTTTCCCAGCCCCCTGTCAAACCGCTTATGGACACCGATACGAAGAAGCGGCAGGTAAAGCCTCAAGTTCGGGATTTTTCCGCCTACAAGGCAATTCTTTCAGGAGGACAGCGATGAGTGAAGCAACGTTTGAGCTTAGACAGGCCTTACGCAATCTAAACTTAACCGAGGCCGCGCAAGTCATTGAACAGACCCTGATGGACGCAGAATCCAAGGAGTGGACATGTCGTCAGTTTCTCGGGCAGCTTCTACGGCACGAACTGAACCGCCGCGAGGAGAAACAACTTGCCAAGCGATACCGATGGGCACTTTTGCCGGAGATCAAAACGTTGGAGGAGTTCCGACTCGAAGAACAGCAGTCGCTTAGCAAACGGCAACTCAGCCAACTGCGAGAATTACTCTGGTTGGAACAAAACTGCAACCTCATCTTCCTTGGTCCACCAGGCGTCGGGAAGACACATCTTGCGATTGGCCTTGCCGTGGAGGCCCTAAAGAAGGGTTATAAGGTTAGCTTTGTGACCATGGACGCACTGGTTCAACTGCTAAAAACGGAGGCCATTTCAAGGGCCTCCCAATACAAAATGAAGCGGATTTACCGATCTGACCTTGTGATCATGGATGATCTTATGTTTATGGCAATGGATCGGATCGAAGCAAACTTATTCTTTCAATTCGTCAACAAGCTCTACGGCCAAACCTCCATCATCCTTACGTCGAACAAGGGGCCCGAGGAATGGGCAGAGCTGCTTGGTGATCCAGCAATTACAACGGCAATCCTAGACCGCATCCTACACAAGAGTGAAATTATTCAACTGCAAGGTGACAGTTATCGTCTTAAACATCGGCAAACGATTTTCAGCTAAAAGTGTTCAATCTTATTTATCGAAAAATGTTCAAATGGACTTGACGGTTACACCCCGTTGACAAGGACGGCGCGCAGCTGCTCTTCCGTGTCATTGCCGACAGCTACGAGAGCCGCAGTCTGGTTATTACGACCAATCTGGAGTTCTCCAAATGGGGGACCGTCTTCACCGATGACCAGATGGCCGCGGCGATGATTGACCGTTTGGCGCACCACGGGCACCTGCTCGTATTCGAAGGCGAGAGCTACCGGATGAAGCATGCGCTCATGAAAGAACGGTAAAAATTCCCCACGACGATGATGGGGAAAAATGCACGATTTTTTTGGGGATTTTTGCTTGACGAAATACAATCGCCCGCTCGCTTCGATTGTTGTCGATCTCCAACCGTCCGTCCAAGAGATACGCCTTCAGTCGTCCCCATTGGTTCAGGCAACAGGTAATAGCCGCTCCACTCAAACTTTTGGGCAGTACCCTCGTTTTTTGTTTCTCCAGCCAAACGAAACAGCATCCAGTACCGGGCGGCTTTGCTCCTGGCGGTAGCCCTTCGGCTTTTCGCTCAACCGCATAGAGGCGATTGCAGAAGTCCAATCCCTGCTGCGCCGCCGTGCCGGTAGCCGGCGTGTTTTGGGCAGCGCCTGAACCGTCTCGACAAACTTGTGCCGAGTGTGCGCCCAGCAGCCCACCCGCTCACACCGGTGACCTGATCGTTGCTGTCGTACCCGTATGTATGCAGGTAGCCCGTCAAGCCCGTCAAAAAGCGCTGCGGATGCTTGCCCGCTCGCGTCGGTTGGTACTCGTACAGGATGATCAACGGGCTCCAAGGGCCGGTTCGGTATAGCCACAGGTACGATTTCTGATCTGCAGTCCGTCCGGGCTCCCGCAGCACTTGCAGCGTCGTTTCATCCGCTCGTATACGTGGGTGAGCCACTGGGCGCCGTGTAGCATCCAGTTGGCCATCGTCTGCCGGGACAACTCGACCCCGTCGCAAGTACACGAAGTCCTTCAAGAAATCGTTCCGCGGGCAAAAGGCAGTCTCAGTTCGAACGGCGCTGGGAGCCTTGATGAGACGATGGGGACGTTCGTTGAAAACCGTACCTCCAATACTTCCTCGGCTTGCCGGGCTATCAGGATCGACCGCCGTTTCATTGAATCGGATGAACAATACTTGCTCCGTCATCTCCCCGTAATAATTAATCAGATGAGAAAGTATAAAAAGAAAGTCAGTTCACTTGATAGTATTAAGAGATTTAGTCCAATGTATAGAAATACTACAGAAGAGTTAGACGAAAAAATTATTCAGCAACTGAAGGTATATGTTAATTACTTTGATAATTGAAGTGAATGTTGATAACGAGCCAAGGAATAGTCAAGTATTCAACTAGTTCCTCGGCTCTTTTTGTGACGTACAAATGGTCAAGCTCGTTTAGGTATAATTATTGTGATTTTTTTAAAAACTCCATCGGAGTTGGGCAACTTACGTCGATAATCACTAAATATATGCGTTCGTAGTACCAGTTTTTTGGAGAGTAAAGTAGGAAGGAAGCAGTTGTTGTCGAAAAAGATAATTAACAATCTATGGTCGATGATTAAACAAAGAAATTCTGCATTGTAAAGGAGCGTAATCAATGTACATTTCTCAAATAGAAATACAGAATTTTCGTAATTATAAAGGACCTAATAATGTTATTGAATTTAATGAAGGCATAAACGTAGTAATTGGTCATAATAACTCGGGGAAATCTAATTTGCTAAAAGCTTTAGACTTAGTTTTAAATTTTGGTTCATCGAAAAAATTATCTGTTGATGATTTTAATAAAGAAATAAGTATTAAAGAGTTGAAAGAGAAGCCGCCGAAGGTTTCTATTACCGTTACATTTACGGAATCGAAGAATGAAGAAGAGTATTCTGAAGATCTAGTTACTGTCTCTACATGGTTAACGGATCTGAAAAGTCCTTATAAAGCGCAATTAACATATGTGTTTTATTTGCCAGAGAAGGAAGAGGCAGAATATAAACAAGCTCTGGCAAATATCACTTCAGATAATATTGAGGATTATTGGTTAGCGATAAAACATAATTTTTTAAGAAAGTACAAGAGTAACATTTATGGAGGTAATCCTGACTTTAAACAAGTGGCAGACTCTGAAGCCCTTAAAAAAATTGATTTTCAATTTTTAGATGCTGTCCGGGATGTTGAAAGAGATCTCTTCACAGGGAAGAATACGTTATTACGTGAAGTGATTGACTTTTTTATGGACTACGAAATAAAAAGCGACAGAACAATAACAAAAGTAAAGCAGCAAGAAGAGATCGCACAATTGAAAAAACAATTCTCCGAGAAAGCATCTGAACTAATAAATGCCTTGCAGAAGAGAATGGAGCGAGGAAAAAAAGAAATGCTCAGTTATGCAAACGATACTGGGGCTTCGTTTGGAAATGCTGAGCCGGACTTTGATGGGCATATATTAGATTCAGAGCTGTACTCAGCTCTTAGATTAATAGTTAAGTATCAGACTGGTATTACAATCCCAGCAACTCATAACGGATTAGGCTATAATAACTTAATTTACATGTCACTTTTATTAGCCAAAATGCAGAGAGATGCTTCTGGCGATTATCTTGGAAGTAACGCCAAAATTTTTCCAATACTTGTTATTGAAGAGCCAGAAGCACACCTTCACCCGTCAATGCAGTATAAGTTTTTGAAATTTCTAAGAGAAAATTCGAAAGAGAAAGCTAGACAAATTTTTATTACGACACATTCACCGAATATTACCTCTGCAGTAAGTTTGGATGAGATTATCTGCCTTCACAGAAAGAATAATAACACTTTAAATGTCGGTTATTTAGGTAGAGCTTTTGGTGATGATCTAAAATCAAAGGCATATGTGGAAAGATTTCTAGATACTACAAAATCAGATATATTGTTTGCTAAAGGGGTAATTTTGGTCGAGGGAATAACAGAACAGTTAACCATGTCCTTGTTCGCTCAATATGTAGGCTTTGATTTAGAAAGCAGCCACATATCAGTTATCAATATAGGTAGTCGTTATTTTGAACATTTTCTCAAGCTTTTTGATTCCTCTAAAGAATATACAATACATAAAAAAATTGCGTGCATAACAGATCTCGATCCGGTTCGAAAAGAAAGGGTTAGTGATGATTCAAAATTTGAAAAATGTTATCCTTACGAGCTTGATTTAGAAGACGAAAAGTACATTTATAAGTCTTGTTCAAATGAATTGGTTGATAAACGTATTGCTGAAAATATCGAATGTTTCTCACAGGATAAAGGTAAGGGAAAGACGTTTGAATACGCACTTGCTTACATAAATCCTCATTGCAAGTTGATTCTGACAGAATCAATGTCAAATCTTAAGGAACTTAATAAATTATTTGATTATTATCAGCAAGGGAAAACATTAGATGAAATGATAGGTATATTAGGAAGTAAAGGGGGAGAGAATCTTAGAATTGCTGAAAGTATAAAAAGATACAAAGGGTCAGATAGCCGAGAGCACTTAATTGCTTCTAGATATTTAAACTCAATCTCTAAGGGTGAAAATGCTTACGAGCTATCTAAAGCATTAGAAGAAAACTTAAACAATGAGAATGCTTGCACTTATTTTAAGGTTCCACAATACATAAAGGAAGCGATAACGTGGGTATGCAGCTAATACACTCTAATTCCAAAATAGATATTGAAAAGCATTTTAAAGTTACAGCTGGCCCAGGTGCAGGGAAAACTAAGTTCTTAATAAATCATATTAAAAACGTTCTCCACAATTCTAACCGTCTGGGGCGAAATAGGAAAGTTGCTTGTATCACATATACAAATGTCGGAGTTGAAACTATAGTAAAAAGATTAGGGGATGAGACTGATCATGTAGAGGTTAGTACAATTCATAGTTTTTTGTTCACTCATATTGTTAAGCCGTATCTATTTTTAATCGGTGATAAATATGGGATTGATCCTTTGAAGGTAGATGCTCCTTACGAACATATTGTATCAACGGGTTTTTTTAAGCAGACAGACTTAGGAAGAAAATATGTAGAGGAAGAGGACCTGAAAAAAATATTCTGGTTTATTGAGGGCAGCTATTGTAAATTGCATATAAAGGGAAGAAAAAGTGACTATCACAATAGTTTGTTGAAATACAAGAAATTGTTCTGGGAAAGAGGAATTATTCACTTTGATGATGTTTTGGCATTTTCATGGGAGCTTCTGAATAACACCCAGGAAATTTTACGAATAATACGTGCTAAATTCCCTTATTTTTACATTGATGAATTTCAAGATACTAATCCTATACAAACGGAAATCATTAAGTTAATCGCAATGAAAGAGGTCATTGTAGGGGTTATTGGAGATAAAGCACAGTCTATTTATGAGTTCCAAGGTGCCGATGTTAAGCAATTTGATAATTTCTTGCTGCCAGGCATGGCTTCTTACAAGATGGTAGATAATCATAGAAGCACTCAAGAGATAATCAATTTATTAAATTTTATCAGGAAGGACATTATACAAAAAGCCCGAAAAAAAAGACCGGTAATCTTCCGGTAATTCTTGTTGGCACCCCTTTGCAAGCTTTGAACCATGCAAAGGATAGTGTTAACGGCGAAGAAATCTATACCTTATCATTCTCGAACCTCATGGCCAATTCTGTTAGAAATAACATGGAATATATAGATGGACAGAAATGGGCGATAATTGATGAAGCATTCGAAGATTCAGATAATGACAGAAGGAAAACTTTTATATCTATTATAAAAGCAATTGAGTATGCAAGACTTTCTCATTTCAAAGATGCGATAAGAGAATTGAGCAGACATTTAAAAACCACTGATGAGTTTAATGGACAAAAGACAGCATTGCAAGTAATTCATACATTATTGAATGATTACCATGAATTTAGTCATGAGCCATTATGGTCACTGTATCAAAAAATATTGAAACTTGGTTACTTCCAATTTTCAAAGATAAGAGAAAGTAAGGGTGGCAAATCTCCATCCAGTACAGAAAATTATTATAAAAGTACAATCTATTCGAATATTGCTTTGCATGTAAAAATTGCAGAGGATGGTAGCTTACATCGAACAATTCATAAAGCCAAAGGCAGCGAATTTGATCATGTTTTAGTGATAGTTAAAAGTAAGGACGGATACAAGTACAATGAGGACAGAGATTCAGGATTTCTGTTGAATCCCGATATTGATGGCAATGAGGATCATAGGGTTTATTATGTAGCCTGTAGTAGGGCAATGAAAAATTTGTTTGTTAATGTCCCTCAAATTTCAGAAAAAGCCATAAAAAAGTTAAATAGATATTTACATATTCAATATGTGTAGGTGGTTAGATATTTGTGGGTGTTGTGTTCGTGATTAGATTTAAAAAAATGTAAAATTCATTTGAAAATATAGAACGGGTGAAGAGGAATGGGCGGAAAAGAAGGGGCAAGAGGGTACCTGTATCAGTCAGTTGTGTCAGTACTGAATTCATTGGTCGCAAGGGATTGGCTTTTCGTTCAAATCGAACCTGACACGACAAACGATAAGGTTGATATATCGTGGTTTTATGAAAACGATGAACAAGAAGTCACGCAAGTTAAATCTTCGATAAATAATTTTACTAAGTCCAATATTATTCATTGGTTTGAAACGCTGATTCAGGATGTGCCGAATGCAAAAGATTATAAATTAATCCTTATTGGAACTTGTAGTGATCCAACCAAACAGTTTATTAATAAACTGAACAAAAACAATTTTGATGATGACGAGCAGGATGAAATAGCTACAATCAGTCCTTTTCTTGATAAGATGACCGTCCAGTTAGAGAATTTCGAATTGGACTCAATGGAATCAAAAATTTATACGTCACTCAACAAATTCCTGTCTCATAAGGGACATACTGTTGGTCATTATTTGTTGGAAATGATGACGGGTGCAATTGTTTATCAATTTATTAAATTTTCAACAAATGGCAATAAAGTATCTAAAGCTGATTTTGAGAAGCAACTATTGGATTGGGTGTATTTTAATTATCCAGAAGTTAAGGGTGACTTGCCGTCCAATAAATTGCTTGTTGAGTTTTACCATTCCCAAAAAGTATCTTTTTCAAATACGATGAAGTCGTTTAATCTCCAATTACTAAACACGGAGTTTATTGAAAAACGAAAACAAAAGTTAATAAAAGCAATTGATGAAATCAATAATATCCATATACCACAAAAAGACAAAGAAGTGGTGAAGGAAACTGAAATATTTGGAAATCGCATTAAATTATCATTGCACGTTTCATCAGAATACTCACCGAAGAAGCAACAAGAAATCCGTGAAAAAACACAGCGGCTTCTGGGTATTCAACTAAGTGATGATTTCTTTTATGTTGGCAATTTGAAAGAGCAGAAAACTTGGCTTCATACACCATTCTTTTCAATTCCAGTTGAGCGAATCGGGGATGAAGTTGAAAAGCAAAAGTTTGAAAAGTTAGAGGAATATGATTATGAACTTGAGAAACTTGATGCATTTGTAAAGCAATTTAAATTTCTCGAAGAATTTTCACTCATACCTCTTGTTTTAAAGAACGAGGGAAAACAGTATGACGAAAAAATTAAGGTGTTGATTAAATTACCAAGGAGTATTGAAGTTCTTACACCAGACAGTTATCTAGAACCCGAATACATTGTATTAAAACAGTTTACAGGATATGATAGCATCTTAAATCTGTGCTTGCGTCACCAAAAAGATAGCAAAGTTCAAGACAATGTGAATAATTCGTTTACTCCATTTAACCAGCATCGAGATTTGTTAGGTCTTGAAGATCGAATTGAACATGATTATTCAGATTTTAGGTGGTATTTAAAAACGTTGCTTGATTTTGAAATCCATAACGAGGCAGATTATTTGGTGTTAGAGTTTCATTTCGATGAACTTAATCCTAAAGAGAACATTGCTTTCCCATCCTACATATTAGTCAAGGCGAATGAATCCTTTGTGATTAATTATGAAATCACGTCAAAGAACTCTCAGGATGTATCGACAGGGCAATTGCATTACATAGGGCTTGCTGAACGATTGTTTACCTGAAAATGATGGTGGGGCGACGGCGAAGCAGAATGGAAAAAATGAAGCAAAAGAGAACGCGCAGCCTGCGTTCCAGATTCATCACCAGCAGTTGCAGCGTGATGACGGACTCGCTCGTCTGTGCAAGGCGCGCTCGAATACGGTCAAGCCCGTACTTTCGCTTGCCTTCTCCGAATTTGCCTTCAATGGCGTTTCGTTCCCCCGCATCTTGTTTAGCCAGGTGCCGCTGCTCGTTTGTCTGACCGTCTTTCGGCGGTCGACCCAAAGCCGGTCCGCTGAGCCGAATGCCATGTTGTTTGCAGAAGTTTCGATTCTCCCGCGTGCGATAGATTTGATCCGCCTGTACAACCGCCGGATAGCATCCCATGCGGCTGCGGTACTTCTTAATCGCCTCGATGAGCGTCGTGCTCTCGTTGAAATTGTCCCAGGAAATACGATCAAGGAACGCATAGCCCTTCGTCATGCTTACGGCGATCTTGGCTCCAAACTCGACTCGCGCTTTGGCTTTCCCGCGCACGATCGGCCTGACATGCGGTTGGTGAATGCTGACGATCCGATCTTCGATCTGATGTGTACGACCGTTGTACATTTGAAGTTGCTGGCGATACAGTTCGTGAATGACCAACAAGTCGCGGCAGGCTTTGCGGCTAAGCAGCGTAAGCGGCTGCTCTTTCGCCTGCTCGGCGATGATGGCCAGATTACGCCCGACGTATCCAAGCTGTCGCCTGATCGCTTTGCGAATCACTTTCGGTCCCGGACGGCGCTGCTTGGAGACCGCCAGATACTGCTTGCGCGCTTTTTCCCTGTAGGTACGCGGCTTTGTCGCTTTACCGACAACCGGTTCATGCAGCGTGTCGATGATCCCTTCGAGCTTCTCCCGTGCCTCATTGAGTAGATTCAAATCGGTTGGATACGCGACATCCGCCGGTGCACAACTGGCATCAACGAGAAGCGTTCCTGCATTGGGAGTGAGCGGTGCTTCCGTAACGAGTTCTTGCCTATCTGTGGAAAGCGGCTCGTTTGCTGACGCCTGCTCATTCGCCCATTCCTGGGCTTGTTCCGCAAGCGCCTGCTCCGTAGTGGCTGGGATCGCCGGCTTCACGGCTTGGGCCTTCGCATCATCAAACATCGTTTGTTGCTCCGCTGTATCTGAAGAGGCGCTCTTCTTGCTTGCTCGTTTTCTTTTACTGCTTATGCCGCCGCCATTCGCGTCGCCCTCGTCATCGTCCTTCCATTCCTTCGCGCCTTCGGTGGCCACGATCTCATTGATTTCGGCGAGCACATCCTTCAGGCGTTTGCGGAAATGCGTCATCATGGAGTGATGAAAGGGGGGCTTCATTTCGAACCCGGCCAAGCCAATGAAGTACTGCATGTACGGATTTTCGCTGATCGACGCAAGCGTCTCCCGATCCGTCAGCTGCATCCGCTCTTGAATAATGAGAGCGCCCAGTCCCATTCGCAAGCTGAGTGTGTGCTGCCCGCGAAACGTGTCCTTGAAGAACTGGCCGTAGTTTTTCTCGGCATGCGCCCATGGTACCAGCTTCGCCAACTGAACCCAACGATTTTCTTTATCCAGTTTCCCGCCGAAGGGCAGAAAGAAATCGTCCGGCAAAATCATTTGGTTTTCTAGATGCACGGTCGGCTTGTACACGCTCGTCACTCTCCGTCTGCAAGGTTTTGGCTGCTATTTCCTGTGTTTTCTTTGCATATGAATTCGACATAATGAGCTCAAACCCCTTGTTGTGACGCCGTTTTTAGCCAATTTTCGAGCGTTCAGCAAGCCCTACATAGTGGATTAAACAAGTATAACTGTTAAAGTGTATAGATCGTGTACGTTCAAGAGTAAAATGAATTAGGTACATTTCAATATCCAAAGGAACATTGACTTTAGTCGGAGCGTTCGGTTTCCAACTTTCTTTACATGGTAATATCTAGTGGTTCCACACTTTCTTTTTTTCATGTTTATCACATGCCGCGGCAAACCCAATAAAATCAACAAAATTGGTCCCAGAGTTTTTTTACACCTGACATTTGTAGACAGCTAATAAATCCCGTCCTGGGGCAATAAAACTGTCCAGAGACAATAAAAAATGTCCAAGAAGCCGAGCGGTGTTAGGGTTCATGCCTGATCACCTGTTCGGCTTCATCTTTTGGAAAGGGGTAGGGGGAGAGGGTGAAAGGGAAAAGGGGTTGATAAATCAGGCTTTGTCCCAATATACCCTCCCACTATAAAGTAATTTTTTCTCCTGTTTTCCCGCCCATTCTTAGTTTTTCAACTTTGACGCCTTGAGGATGTTGATAGACATTGGTGAACAATTGAATAGATTACATTTTTTTCTGTAAGGGCCGGTGGCGGGAATAGAGCTTGAACTCGATTTTATCCAAACTATGGATATATTGGTATGATCGCACAGTGGATCTCCACATTCACCCTTGGGGTTTACCCTCCCATGTCACGCTGGGTCTATGCCCTTACATTCCTTCGTTCTACCTCTCAAGGGGTGGAGGCCGATTCTTGCTCCCTTACTGGGTCGTTGCCCTTATGGTGTATTGTTCTTCGGCTTCTCCGGTGCTTCCGTTGTCAAAGTTGTACACATATGAATACGTGAGAATTCAGGATGACATTGATTAATTTTAAGCTGCACTCCGTTGTAGCTGGGCTTGTCGAACGGGTCCTAATACATCGATTGCATCATACTCTTTTTGCTTTGTCCCCAAGGTGTATAAGATTCGAATGAGTTTTCCACATAGGGCGATGATCGACTGTTTTTTCTTCAGCGGATTCTGACTCCGCGTGGTGTAGTGCTTGTGTAGAGCCTTGAACACTTCGTTCTTGGCCACCATCGGCATCATACAACGGAACAAAAGCGCTCGGAGGCGAGATCGCCCTCGCTTGGTGATGCCGGTCTTCCCTTTACGTTTACCAGAGCTGTTCTCTTTCAGGTTGAGACCCGCCAGGCGGATGATCTGCTGGCCATGGTCGTACTTGTTCAGGTCTCCTACCTCAGCCAGAAATCCAGCTACGGTGACTTCTCCAACCCCTGGGATACTTAGCATGTGTGCAGCTCCCGGAATTTTCTCCAGGATTTCCATCACCTTCTGCATCGTGGACTCCAGTTGCTTGATAAACAGATCGAACTGCTCTAATAGGGCGGATAATTCCAACCTTGCTGCCATGGTTCCTTCCGTTAATCCAATGGAGGACGTTGCAGCAGCGTAGAGTTGCTCTGCTCGCTTGATGCCTACGCCTCGCTTTACTTCCGTCTTCCAGTGTGTGAGAATGCCTCTGGCGCCTGTAGAGACAACCTCCTCTGGCGTTGGAAACCGTCGCATGGTCATAAGCGAGGTCTTGCCGTCCCATTCCTTAAATACGCTGGAATACTCTGGGAAGAAGCGATCGAACCAGTTCCCGATTCGTGCCTTCACTTGCTTGAGATTGATGGATACCTTCTCTCGAAAATTCATCAGAATACGCAAATCCGCATATTCCTTCGTCGGAAGACTGGGCTCAGAGTACTTGCCATTTCGGATTAAATCCGCAATGACTTTAGCATCCTTGTAGTCGCTTTTGGTCGGTGAATTGTCTTCCAGCTCTTTAGTTTTGTTTACATGATGCGGATTCACCACTACAACTTTGATGCCTTGCCCTTCTAAGAATGCAGCCAACGGGAACCAGTAGTGTCCAGTAGGCTCAACGCCAAATACAATTTCCGTTTTGGCATTAGCTTGCTGAAGTTCCTTCATCCACAAGGCTAGTTTCATTAGCCCTTCTTGATCGTTGTAAAAAGTGCATTCCTTGCCTAGTTCAAGGCCACGGAAGTCCACAGCACGAGCTACATGAATCTTCTTGGCAATGTCCGCACCGATGACAAGCGTTCTTTCGGAAATTCTTGTAATTCGTTGATTTTGCTTCTGTTTCAGCTTATACTTCATGGTAGAGCGTCCTCCTTTTAATTAGGGCAGTGAATGTGTCCCATTCCAAGACCCAGCATACAGGAGACGCTTTTTTCATTCAAACCTCAATTTACTTCATTACAGGAATGGCTCCCCCTTTGTCCTTTCCCTTATCCCTGCCCCCTCGTTCCCTCAAATATTTCTCTGGACATTTCCCAACGTTCCGTTTTCGTGCTCCCTTTCAACTTCCACTACCTAATTTCTTCCAATTTGGCGGACACTTTTATTTTCTCCCCATTTTGTACCAACTCGTTCCTCAAGTCCTGAAAACCCTTGTACAGCAAGGGATTGGAGGCTTTGGTGGGGCTTAAGTGGGATGGACATGAATTATTGTCTCTTGACATAGTAGGGAATTTAAAATGGGATGATCATGCTCGTATGATTTTATTGCTTGGAGGGGGCAGTCGATAAGGGAGCTTTTTAGGTGAATGTCCATCATACATCATGGTTATAAAAATGTGATACAATTTCCTGTAAGAGAGAAGAAACAAATTATTGGTTCTAAACTGTCCAATAAAAATGCGATGCAACTGATGCTTA
Organism: Paenibacillus sp. JMULE4; assembly: GCF_013337105.1. NCBI lineage: Bacteria > Bacillati > Bacillota > Bacilli > Caryophanales > Paenibacillaceae > Paenibacillus > Paenibacillus sp. JMULE4. The sequence continues at coordinate 169,883 of NZ_SGWF01000015.1, read as the reverse complement.
GAAAATTAAGGGAGGATGTATTATGCCCAAACATCAGATTTATACAATGAGTGTCGCAAGAGTCTATCCCCATTATATTTCGAAAGCAGAGAAAAAAGGGCGTACAAAATCAGAAGTTGATGAAATCATCCGTTGGTTGACTGGGTACAGTCAGGAAGAGCTTGAATCACATCTGGAAAAACAGACAGACTTTGAGACCTTCTTTGCGGAAGCTCCCCAATTGAATCCTGCACGGACTTTGATCAAAGGTGTAGTTTGCGGTGTTCGAGTGGAAGATATCGAAGAACCAACAATGCGGGAAATTCGCTATTTGGATAAGCTGATTGATGAGTTAGCTAGGGGAAAAGCGATGGAGAAGATTTTGCGAAAATAATAAGGTCTAAGATTTTATGCAATTATCAACACTGGAAATTTATAATCATCTTCTTGGCGTTGGGTATTATAGCAATGTGTTGCACGCTTATCCAACCACCTTTTATCCAATCATCTACCCTTATGCCACAGGAGCCACTGGTATCATTCTGTTGCTCAAAGGAATGGGTAAGCACCATGAACTTGTCACCTTTATCCTACTACCCAATTATCATCACAAACCCATCCGCATATGACATAGAAGTTCTTCAAAAAACAGGAGGGGACTTCTATGTTTTTGTTTCCAGAGCACCAGGAGAGGTACGATCAATTTCTTGAAACAGGATGGGACGCACCCAAAAGACAGGGAAAGGCAGGCATTATTTTATATTTTTGCTGGTTACAAGTACTTGGGAGATAGGATTGAACATTTTTACGACTTCGAAGGTCGGATGATCCGTCCAGAGGCATTTCAAGTGGTCGATTTGACGAGCGGTTCAAGAGAGTTGGCGGAGTTGGCATTACAACTACGAATGCGGAACTATCGCCGATCTGTTTGCGAACCTGGACGAACGAAACAGGCGATTGGCGGTTGAGGGGGATCAAGCTCAGGTTTGGGTTATAGTGCAAACCGTTTCAGCGAGTGAGCGATCCCGATGCCAAATACAGCATTGGTAAAAATTAAAGATACGCTCGACCAGCCCCTTGCTTCCCTCATTCGCTTACCTATCACGAATATTAAGACTTAAGGAATCTATAATAAACCGTCGATACTTAAAAATGGTGAGCAATTTCGTTCAACTTTTGAGATTCAGGAGGAGAAAAGATGGCGAAAGAACTGTTGATGGCATCACTTCGCATGGAGAGAAACCCTATGGCGATTTCGATTACCGACTCTTCAAAGCTGGGAATTGATCTCAAAATGCTTAAGAAATTGGACGATCATATTGAATTTGATCCGATGCATGTTGTTCCGAAATTTAAGAGGGAAACATTAGATCGGCTTGCAGAACAAATCATAACTGATTTTGAAAGCAGGGGGGCAGTTGAATCTCAAGAAGATGAAAACAGGGAAGAAGTTGTTGCTCACCGTGTTGTCAATATGACGAAAACCATGTAATGTACTGCAATGTAACGGGATGCAATGAAGAAGAATGGAATAAAATTTAAAAAAATGATTCCTTCCAAAGCACAGTTCCGAGACAGTTTCAGTTTGGATAGAGCACCATTTGTTCTCACAAGCGATGATCTTGGAGAGGGCTACAGGAGTGAATTCTTTGGAAAAACTCTACAAAAAGCATTCTCATTAGCACGTTATGTTGACAGCTATAGGGAAAAACCTTTCACAACCGAAGCGAAAGCATTTATTCATAAAGAAATTGAGTTGCTCGACGAGTTGAATGTCAACGATAATTCCGATGCGAACGAGGTTATCGGATATTTTAAAGAAATCAAGGATTTAATCTTGGAGGGCAGGAGTCTGGGAGGACGATCAAAAGGGATTGTGCGATTGATCAAGGAAAAAATTGTGAAGGTGGCTGTTGAGCAGGATCTTTTAAAAATGATCGATTTGTAAACGTTTCTATTGAGGAGCTATTGAAGACTCCTCTTTTTCTTTTTGCACGATGGTATACTGGAGATAAAGGGAGCAGGCTAATTGTTTGATCAGCTCATCCTTAAATGAAATTGCAAAAGGGGGCAGTGTACTTGGACATGATACCCAAGGCTGAGCCGCAGAAAATTCCATTTCAGGTATTTGAAAAATCCATACCAAACGAAGGGAAATGGGAATTGATCGATGGAGAGCTTTTTTCATCCTTAAACATGTTTTCAAACTCTTCCAAATTAGCCCAACGCAGTTAAAACAAGTTTTACAGTTGTACTTTCTGCTACTCCAGTTAATTCTAATCTTCGGATTGTTCTTTCACTTACACCAGAGATTTCTGCTAATTGTGCTTGAGTTAACAGTTTTAGTTTCCTTAATTGTTTAATTTTTAACCCTATGTGCATTTTATAATTCCGCTCCTTTTTTGTGTATTTGTCTCAATTATATATCCAGGCTCAACCCAGTTTAAGGTCAGATATAGGACAATTATAGGTGATTTACAGGACAACAGGTGTTTTTTAATCATTACAGTTACTCAGCCTATGGCGTCTTGCTTCGAATGGAGAGTATTACAATGATCGTCAATGACTGGCTCCTTTTCCCTTTAATTGCTCAGTCGGCTGACATCAATTCATAAAATATACATAAACGTTCAACTCAAATCGGTCTAATTTTGCCGTTATTATAATTGGAATCCAAGCAGATGCATAAGTTGTATGCATGAATTTATGAATGAATTATAGAAGTGGTTCATAAAACCTGCATAAGATTTATGAAAAGTTAAGGCATCTAGGTGCTTATCTTAGACGAAAAGAGGTTTTTACCATTGTATGACAAGGAAATCACGTCACAAGATATAGATAAAATATTAAAACTTTATGCAAAGTCAAAGGAATTAGTGGGTGCGGATCCACTTGACGGAAGATTGCAAGAATTTACTCATCAACTGCTTCAAACACTGTTTGAGACGGGTTTTCTGATGGTGTTTAACTGGCATGAGTGGCTTGACAGGAATGAAGCTTTTAAGGATTTAAACAAGGATATCCACGAAGAAATCAATTTTGCGGATTTGGAAACCTTATCAAAGTTGATGACTAGCTACGTAAGAGGCGACAGATTTAACGAAGGATTGTTGGAACATATTGTAGCGGATGGCAAACTGCAATGCATTCTCGAAAGATTACGGGAGATAAAAGAACAGCTAGAAGCGGAAAAGTAATCAGCAAATACAAAAAAATGCTGTCTTTAACCAGCATGTCGATATAATCGTATTCACAATAAAAGCATTTGGTCATAACATAAATCAATCTTATGCAAATAAATGGGAACCATCTGTGAGGGAAGTTGGGCCTTCATATAAAATTCTCTCTCCAATGTGAAGATTTGATGACATCTGATATCCGCGGAATTGCGTAACCGTGAGACAAACCAAGGCTCAACCCTTGCCGGAAGCCGGGTTAAGCCTTGGTTTTTGTGTATCCAATGGCTCTTGTGGACGGACTCCTCATTTTTTACCAGCTTTTTAATAGCTTATAAATATTATATAATAGTAAATAAATATATTAATCTATTAATAATAGTGATACACTATAATCAGGTTATAATTGATCCAGAAAAGATGTGTCACTAAGCCGCGCCCTGGCTTGTTGTGGCGCCTAAGCAGGAGTGCTTACATCCTTTCTGCAAAACGTAGGGTATAAGGACGGTTAAAATGAGCAACAGACAAATGAAAACAGACGTTATCTTAATTGGTGCCGGAATCATGAGTGCTACTTTAGGGTCACTGCTGAAAGAATTAGTACCGGATTGGGACATTACAGTGTTTGAAAGGCGTGCAAACGCAGGAGAGGAAAGCTCCAACGAATGGAATAATGCGGGAACGGGGCATGCCGCACTGTGCGAGCTTAACTACACCGTCGAAAAACCGGACGGATCCATAGACATTAGCAAAGCGATAAAGGTTAACGAAGAGTTTCAGGTTTCAAAGCAGTTCTGGTCCTATCTGGTAAACAGCAATCTGATACGCGATCCGCGTGACTTTATCATGCCAGTCCCTCATATGAGTTTTGTACAAGGGGAACATGATGTACATTTTTTGAAAAAACGTTTTGATGCGCTGTCTAGCAATCCGCTGTTTCAAGGGATGGAATATTCCGATGACCCGGGAAAACTGATGGAATGGATTCCGCTTATGATGAAAGACCGGACATTGAATAAACCTATAGCGGCTACAAGAATCGAATCCGGAACGGATGTTAACTTTGGCGCTTTAACGCGCATATTGTTTGCCCACTTAAAAAATAAAAATGTCGATATAAAATTCAACCATCATGTTGATGATATTAAACGTACTGGGGACGGCTCGTGGGAATTGAAAGTGCGGAATGTCGATAGCGGTACCGTCGAACGCCATACGGCAAAATTCGTCTTTATCGGCGGCGGGGGAGGAAGCCTGCATTTGCTGCAAAAATCCGGTATTCCTGAAGGAAAAGGTATCGGAGGATTTCCGGTAAGCGGACTATTTATGGTGTGTCAGAACCCGGATATTGTAGCGCAGCATCATGCAAAAGTATACGGCAAAGCTTCGGTCGGCGCTCCTCCAATGTCCGTTCCGCATCTTGACACAAGATTTATCGACAACAAAGAATCGCTGTTATTTGGACCGTTTGCCGGCTTCTCGCCAAAGTTTTTAAAATTCGGTTCCATGCTTGATTTGGTAACTTCCGTAAAACCGCATAATCTCGTAACGATGATGGCGGCAGGCGTAAAAAACGCTTCATTGACAACATACCTGATCAAGCAGGTGATGTTATCGAAAGAACAGCGCATGGAAGCATTACGGGAATTTATCCCGAACGCCAAAAGCGAGGACTGGGATTTGCTGGTAGCTGGCCAGCGTGTGCAAATTATCAAAGATACGGCTGCCGGCAAAGGAACGCTTCAATTTGGTACGGAAGTGATTAGTGCCGCTGATGGCTCGATAGCTGCATTGCTCGGTGCTTCTCCGGGTGCTTCTACCGCCGTTTCCGTCATGCTTGAGGTCATAAAAAATGCTTCCCGCAGCATTTAAAAACGTGGGAGCCGAAAATAAAGGAAATGATTCCTTCTTATGGCGTGTCACTATTGAAAAACCCGGAACTTATTCACGAAATTCATACTTCAACAGCACGGACGCTTGGATTAAGCGAAAACTTGCCGTTACAGGCAAGCAACCCGAACCATACCATAAATAACGAAGTTTTGATTTGAGATTCATTTGCCGGTCCGTTATAGCCGTTAAGCTGTGGGGAAATGATGGTAATAAAGCAGCGTCAGTCAAGGACTTTATTTTCCTCCTTGGCCGCCGCTGCTTTTTTTCTTATGTCTGACGCAGTCTAATCCCCGCCACCGCCACCGCCGTCTCCGCATGCGGGCGCCGTTTTTACGCCGTTCCAGGAACGGACCAAGGCATATTCGATCGCCGCCAGAAGGTCCGGCTGGAACAGGGGAGAGGCGCGATATAAGATTTCCTCCGGGTACTGCCTCCTCACGCTCTTCAGAAATTTCTTGCCGACGCCGAGCACGATGGCCGCCTCCATTAACCGCTCAAGACGTATCGGATCACCGCCGGCATCACCGCCGCCCTTCGCTAATTTCCGCCGCCAAGCTTTGATGGCAAACCGGTAAGGGGCGATGCTCCGGTCCGCCACGCGGCCGGGCATGAATCCAACGAGCAATAGTGAAAGAAGGATGCAGAGGAAGTAATCATCGATCACCGGGCCGCTCAACAATTGGGCGGCGGCAAAGAAGCATACCGCAAGGAATGCAATGGTGAAGCCTTTCCTCCGCCACCGGACGCTGGCCCATACGGCTCCCCCGCCCACAAAGATAATCAGCAACAGTAGAGAATCCCACATTTTCACATCTGCAATGTACAAATAGAGAAGGAGCCCGAAGTGTATGGCAGCCAATACGGGAATCCACACTTTTCTGGCGGGATACACCCCGAAGCCGGCCATGGTATCCGGCTTTCTCTCCAGCAGCAGCCGCAGCCAGCGGCCAAAAGCCCTGCCAAGGCGGCGGGAGCGCTGGATGTATTTGCTCTCTTAAGCCTTTTGCTTTCGTTCCGTCTTGGTAGGTCCCGCCAGATGCTCGAGCGAGAGCACGGAGGTGCCGCGGAACAGCCATCCCAGAAGGTGCCGGTCCGCCGCATCCAACCGGCTCCGGTCGCCTTTGAAGGTAAACTGCGGCAGCCCCTTTTGAGCATTCGGGTCCTCTTGAAATCGTTGTCCCGCCGCTGCCCGGCTGACTCCGATGTATCCCCGCCGATTTTGCGCAAGGAAAGTCCAATCTAACTCGCCGCCGTCTGCGTATTTCACGGCCGCCTTGTCGATCCGATAGCGGTAATACAGCTGCCACGTTTCATTCTTTGCCCGAAAGTCGACATAATACGTGCCGCGGCGGGGGTTCCAGTCGACGTTCAGCCGGTTCAGTCCGACGTATCCGAAATCGCCGAGAACCCGGTCGGAAGGGGGAGTATAAGCTTCGAAGAATTCTATATTTTCCCCGCCGTACGCATCCATATGCCGAGGCATCCAGTCGTAATCGCCGTGTACGGTATACGTGTATAATTCCTCCACATACAGATCCCCGTCCGGCATGATGTCCGCCATGATCTCAACCTTATCGATGGTGTAAGATGATGTTTCGCCGCAACCGGGAAGCAGCAATAACGAAAGCAGTAGTGAGAAAAGGAGCAGTGTTATCCGGTATGTACTCTTCATCGCCGTCCTCCAAGTTGTGCAGGATGTCATTATCCTGTATTACGTAAAGGATGTTAGAGGAAAATAAAGTTTTAGACTGAAAAATAAAGTGTTAGACCGGGAAATAATGTATTAGACTGACTACCGGCGTTAAGCTAATAGCCAGAATAATTTAATGGCCTATTAATCTCCTTGAAGTCCAAAATGTATTGACAAGAGAATCTAAAACAGTTTACGTTTCCCTTAATATAGAAAATGGAGGAAACCCTATGACCGGTAACAAAGTAATTAACCAGCATACCGTATCCCAAAGCTATCTTCGCTTTTTTGCGAACAAGGCCGAACAGATTTACGTATTTGACAAGCTACAGAAAAAAACCTTTCCAACTCATATCCGTAACGTCGCAAGCGGCAGATATTTTTACGATTTTCCCGAAGGACTTCGGCCAAATGAAGAAGGGGAGCTTCCGGATCAAATTGTGGAAAAGTTCTTCGCCGAGATTGAAGGGGAATACCCAAAAAAGATCAATAAAATCATCGCCGCGTATCACATGGCACATCCAGATAAAGTATACAGTATGCCCGCATTTTCTCTTGAGGATAAAATGGAGATAGCAGGGCTTATCACCCTGCAAATCTTACGGACGAAAGAGTTTAGGGCAGGGCTTGTAGAACTATATGAAAAATTCACCAAGTCACTGTTGGATCGTTTTATACAGGAAGATGTGTCCGAATTTGACCCAGATAGCTACGAATTAAAAATCAAGAACGAATTTTACTCGGTCCTGCAAGCGCAGCAACTCGCTAACCCAGAGTTTCTAGATAGTATGACGCAAACACTGATGAATCATATTTGGGTAGTTTTTGTAAATTTAACCGACTTGCCCATCTACACATCCGACACCCCGATTGTCAAACACGCCAATAAAGATGACAAATTCATCAGCTATGGCGGATACGCTTCGGAAGGAATTGAGATCCATTATCCGCTCAATAGTAAATTTGTATTAACCTTAATGGATCGCAGATATTTTAAGGACATGGAAGCATTAGAGAACTGCTTTTTACCATTGGATAATGTTGAGAACATAAAATACCTAAACGGCCTACAGATCAGCCATGCTTATCGCCAGGTATTCTGTGCAGAAGACAAATTTGATATGGCGTTCGATTATTGCAAACAGTACCTAGATGCTTGCGAAGAAGATAAAAACCGTGTAAGTGTTCATGCATTCGGACGCAAGTATTAAAAGAAAAGCTACCTTATTTGGCCTAAAATAGAAAGGTTATTCAGTGGGTGGCTCGGCTCCATTTATTAATTGAAGTATCGAGGAACTTTAGTCCAACAAAACGGCAGCAGTCTAGGCCTTTATTTTCTAGTCCATGGCTGTTGCTGTTCTTACTTCAAGGGTCAGTCTAATACTTATTCTTCTGGAACTGACAGATTTGTAATTCGTAAAGCAGCGATTGATCAATCTCTTCGGTCTAATACTTTATTTTCCGGTATCAAAGGAGGCCATTCATGTTTCGGCTAACTGGCATATTTTACATTCGCAGCGCCGGCAGCTTGAGGGAGGGATGATACTTTCGATGGTTCAATATGACATACTTTGTCATATTGATGCTCTAACGTACCCGTATGGGAGCACTCCCTTGAAAGGGGACTTCGCATGCTTCGGCTTGCGATGGATACCCATATCATTACAAGCCACTTTGCATTACCCCTGTTAATCCGAAACAGGAACGGACTGGTCATTGAGGTAACGGACGGCACGGCAGAATACAACGACAAAAACTACCGATTATCCCTGTTCTACGATCTGGCCAAGACGTCTGTCATTCGAATGGCCAAATCTTTAGCCTATGAACTTTTACCATATCAATGCACCGCCATAGCAGTGACTCCGGGTTGGATGCGTTCTGAATTGATGCTTGATCACTATGGTGTTACAGAAGAGAACTGGCGTGATGCCGTAGTGAAGGAACCTCATTTCATCATCTCGGAAACGCCGCGTTTTGTAGGGCGTGCCGTTGCCGCATTAGCCGGAGATCCGGAGGTTGCCCGATGGAACGGTCAATCTGTGTCAAGCGGCAAGCTCGCACAAGTGTATGGTTTTTATGATCTTGACGGATCGCAGCCAGACTGCTGGCGGTATCTCGTAGAAGTGGTGGATGCAGGGAAACCGGCGAATGCTACCGGGTACCGCTAATACAGCTGATCAGAAGTTGACGGTTTTGCAGGTGTCCAGGAAGCCATGCATGATCAGGACTTGATCTGGTCTCGTGCCCGGCTTCTTATTTTGGAAATAATAACTTATTTGGTAAAAAATTCTTCGAAAATGTGATACCATAAAAAGGACTAAAGAAAGTCCAGCGGTAATATGTCAAGTCCCTGATTCGTGGAAATTGGAAATTATTTTGGCCCAAAACGCGATGACTCAGGGAAAAAGGCAACACCAAACTAAACCCAGTCGAAAATCGAGTTAATTACCAGATTTTAACTGGGAATCCGTGAAGGACTTTGGCAAAGGAGGCGTTAATCCTTCGCAGTTGTCACCTTCCTTCCAGGCGTGTAGAGTTGGCCGTTGCGTAGCAGCACATCGACCAGACGCACAAGTTTTCTTGCCGTTAAGACGAGGGCGCGTTTGTGTTGATGCTTAGGCACTTCAACGTACTTCTTCCGGTAATACTCGCCGAATTCCGGTTCGCGGTTTTTCACCGAGTTGGCAGCTTCAACAAGGTAATAACGAAGGAATCGGTTGCCGGAACGAATGCGTTTGGTATCTTCGGCCTCAAAGCCCCCGGACTGATGTTTACGCCATGTCAGGCCTGCATATTTAGCTACGGCGGCCTGATCGCTAAAGCGTTCGATGTCGCCGATCTCCGCCAGAATGCCGGCGGCGTACACCCGGTCGATGCCCGGAATGGAGCGCAGGCACTGAGCGCCGGGGATGCCAGCCAGAATGCGTTCGATCGCCTTGTCCAGCTCTTTCAGTTGGCTCTGAATACTCCGGATGGCCTGTATGGAAGTGCCGAGAACCAGATCAATGGAATCCTCTACGACCTTTGAAAGGCGGTAGGACGCTCGTGCAGCCTTCTGGATGCAGCGGGCGACATGCTCCGGGTCAGGGAAACGGTTCTTTCCCTTCTCCTTGAGATAGTCGGCCAAGTCGGCGACTTCCATGTCGGCAATCTCATCGAGGCTGAACTTTTCCGAGAGCATCTCCATGATGGCGTGGCCGAAAACGGAGCTGTCGACTTCGGAACGAAACGCATTGCATTTGTAGAACAGATTCTGCAGGAAGTACTGCTTCTCGCGTGTCAGGTTGTGAACCAGATGGTACCGCATGCGCGTCAGGCGCTGAAGCGCGATGTACTGCTCCTGCATGACGATGGTCGTCGTGAGACGGCCGAAGCGCAGGCGTTCGGCGATGATCCAGGCATCGATCCGATCGGTCTTGTCCATATCCGCGTAGGCTTCCCGGAACTTGTTGATAAGCTTCGGGTTGATCGTGAACACCTTGGTTTTCCGCTCTTGAAGCGAGGCATCCTCATGCAGGTACATAGCCGGATGCCAGCTATAGACCGAGGTTGCTTCAAGGCCGATATGGATTTCGGAAGCCGGCAGCTTGTCCGCAGCAGCCACGATGCGGTCGCGCAGATGCGAGGCACCGTGTAGATTGTTTTCTACCTTGAGCGTTTCAAGCGTATCGCCTTCCGGATTCATGAAACACGCTTCCAGTTCTTCTGAACTGACGTCAATACCGACAAATAATTTCAAGGGTGATCCCTCCCTTCTGGATTCGGGATTTAGGGAATTGGACTCTTCGGGATGCCCCCAGCGCGCTCGCCGATCAGTCACCCTCGCATATGAGAACTTCCTTCGGTCCATGAGCTGCCTCGAAGCTGCTATCTTCGAGCATGGGTTGCCGAAGGGGACAGCCAGCGGGTAAGAAGTTCAAACGAGTGCTGGGGAAACAGACTTTAGATGTAGTCGAACTACAGGAGTGAGACGAATTTCCCCAAATGACCCTAAGCTCATTGTCTGGGAACATCACGAAAAGTCCAAGACCCTAATTGTATTTTTTAAAGTTGTCAAAGAGCGGTTTTCTCTCTGGACCCCGACTTCCGCTCCTTGCCCTTCGGGCTGCGGTGCGGGTCGGCTACGTCCACCATAGTTTCACTGCAGATTAACTGGAAATTCTTCAAAAAGAAGATTCTAAACATACTATACGAGGAGTGATTTATTGTGAGCAGATCCATTCCGGAGATTACATTGAATGACGGAGTAAAAATACCCGTTATCGGTTTGGGTACATATTCACTAAAGGGCACCGCTGGTGTCAACGCGATCGTAGGCGCCATAGATATGGGTTATCGGCTCCTGGATTCCGCTTATAATTATGAAAACGAAGGAACCGTAGGGGAAGCCATCAGGCGCAGTTCCGTTCCGAGGGAGCAATTCATCATCACTTCCAAATTGCCGGGTCGCTATCACTCGTATGACAAAGCGGTTACGGCCATTCAAGAATCGTTGTATCGCGCAAATCTTGATTATTATGATTTATATCTGATTCATTGGCCGAATCCCAAACAAGATCATTATGTGGAAGCCTGGCAAGCGTTAATTGACGCTAAAAAATGGGGGCTTGTCCGTTCGATCGGCCTCAGCAATTTTTTACCGGAGCATATTGAACGTTTAATCAAAGAAACCGGCATTAAGCCAAGCGTCAACCAAATCGAGCTGCACCCGTTTTTCAATCAAGCCGATCAACGAAAATGGCACGAAGAAAACAGCATTGTAACCGAATCGTGGAGCCCGTTAGCGAGAGCAAATGACATTTTAAAGCATGAAACCGTTCAAAAAATAGCTCATCATCATAACAAATCTGTGTCGCAAGTCATCTTACGTTGGCATTACCAGCTCGGGGCCATCTCCATTCCCAGATCTTCATCCCCTGCGCGGCAGCTTGAAAATATCTCCATATTCGACTTTTCTCTGGATGATAAAGAAATGAGCATAATAGCAGAATTAACCCGCCCCGATGGCCGGATTGCGAATCAAGACCCGGCTATTTATGAAGAATTTTAAAGGAAAAGGGCGTGACCGGACCAGCCGTGCAAAGGCCGGGGCTTCCGGTGCACGTCCCATAAAAATAAGCCGGGGATGAACCGGCTTATTTATTTTTATACTTAATTCATTGAGCCCGGTTAAACACGGAAAGATCGGCAGGATGGGTGATAGACATATGGATCTTGGTTTATTAATTATTAATTTCAAGTTACTTGACAAAAGTAAGTTATAAAAATATAATCTGAACATAACGCAAGAAATGAATTAGGACCTGCTGGGCGTCGGCTTGCCGGGCTATCAAGTTCGGCTGCCGTTTTTTCTGATCATGATCAAGGAGATGTTTAATGATGGACTCAATAATGAAATCAAGTTCAGTCGAAGAAATCGTGAAAATGAGAAGGTCCGCCAATAACTTCGACAGTAATGTGAAGATACCCAGAAGAGAAATTGAAGAGATGTTTGAATTAGCTAAATTCGCACCATCCGCATTCAACTTGCAGCACGCCCATTATGTGGTAGTGGATGAGCCTGAGCTCAAATTAAAAGTGAAGGAAGCAGCATACGGTCAGCATAAAGTGGGGACCGCTTCAGCCGCTATCATTGTACTAGGGGATTTAGAAGCTTACACTGATGCCGAACGGATCTATGAAGGCATGCTTCATTTGGGGATGATGGATGAGCTTACATACCGACAAACCATTGATTCCATTTATGCAGCCTATCAAAACTTAGAATTTCGTAAAGAAGAAGCCATTCGTAACGCCTCGTTATCCGCAATGCAATTTATGCTTATTGCGAAATCAAAGGGGTGGGACACTTGTCCGATGATTGGCTTTAACTCCGAGCAAGTAAGGGCAGTATTAAACATTCCGGATCGATATCACATCGCTATGATGATAACCATAGGTAAAGAAAAGACGAATCACCCTAGACCTAGAGGCTACCGTAAACCGGTCGGCGAATTTGTGCATTTTAGTGCTTTCTCTTCATAAGCTGGACGCGGATCAGGGTAAGCACGGTAACCGATGTAAGGTGGAAGGGTGAGGAGGGGTCGACTCGTCATGGAAAAAAAGCAACCGATGCTGCAGACCGCAAGCCGCCTTTTGAAATGTGGAGCGGATCTGACAAAAAGATAGAGTATGCCCCCCTTTATTACCCATTACGGCAAGGTCGCGTGAAATGGATTCCCGCCAATCGTTTATTCCTTTGCTTCGATTCGGGCAAGCTCCTTACGTACGATTGGCGCGACCCTGGTGCCGAGCAATTCGATGGCGCGCATGACTTCGCGGTGCGGCAACGTACCGACATTCACATGCAGAAAGAAACGGGTAACCCCCAAGTTTTTGCGCAGCAGAATAATCTTTTCCGCCACGTATTCGGGATCCCCCACGTAGAGGGCGCCTCGTAGACTGCGCGCGGCATCAAAGGTTGCCCGGGTGTACGGCTGCCCCCAACCCCGCTCACGCCCGATAACGTTCATTTGGGCTTGTGTGGGAGGGAAGAATACATCGGCAGCCTGCTCGGTGGTTTCTCCGACAAATCCGTGCGAATGAGTCGCAATCGGCAGCTTGTCAGGATCGTGCCCTGCTTTCGCTGCGGCCTTTTTATAGAGGTCGACTAACGGCGCGAAACTCTCAGGCATTCCGCCGATGATGGCGAATACGATCGGAAGACCCAGCATTCCCGCCCGAACCGCAGACTGCGGAGTCCCGCCGCTTGCGATCCACACAGGCAGCGGGTTCTGAACGGACCGGGGGTAGACGCCAAGGTTATGAATAGCGGGACGATGACCGCCGCGCCAGGATACCTTCTCCGAGGAGCGGATCGCAAGCAGCAGCTCCAGCTTTTCTTCGAACAATTCGTCATAATCGTCCAGGCTGTATCCAAAGAGCGGAAAAGATTCAATGAACGACCCCCGGCCAGCCATTATTTCCGCCCGGCCGTTGGAAATGCCGTCAAGGGTGGAGAAAGCTTGATACACGCGAACCGGGTCGTCTGAGGACAGCACGGTAACAGCGCTCGTAAGCTTGATCCGCTTGGTCATGGCGGCCGCTGCCGCCAATACAACGGCGGGTGCGGAGCCGGCGTAATCGGGCCGATGATGCTCTCCGATTCCATAGACATCCAGGCCGACCTGATCGGCCAGTACGATCTCCTCAACCGCATTGCGCAGCCGCTCGGCATGGCTGATGACCTCTCCCGTCACCGGGTCGGGTGTTGTCTCCAAAAAAGTACTGATTCCTATTTCCATATGGATCGCCGAATCGGCCATGTGGATTCGCCTCCTTTATATTACCTATAGTTTACTCATTTATTTATAGCTTCTCAAATGCCAGCTTCACCCGTTATCCATCGGCATACAAATACGACTTTACGCCATGGCCGATAAATGCTTTCCAAATGATAAGGTTATAGGGGTAAGTCCAATCTATCTCATAGCCCCCAAACATCTCATGAAGCCGGTTGCTGTTGAAAATAATAGAGCCCTTTTGGTCAAAAGCGACCCCGTCCACCCATAGCATTCGGTCATCGGACACAAAATCATGGAATCTATGACTGGAAGGTGTATAGATGCCGATTCCCTTTCCTTCCAGCATGGTGTAGAACACATTTCCTTTATTATCCGCGTGCATCCCGTCGGTGGTCGTGCGCTTGCTGCCAATGGCCCGTACGGCCCTGCGGATTTCTTCCAACGGCGTGGTAAAGTTTCTTAACAGCGAGGTGTCGATTGCATATAGATTGCGCCCCGTGACCGGGCAGTAATACAACGTGGTACGGTCCGCGGATAAGGCGATGCCGTCGGCTCCGATTCGAAGAGGAGTATCCTTGAAGACCGGCTTATAGTCAATTTGAAAATGAAAACCGGGAAAATCCTGAGTGCTGTAATGCCGGTCGAGCACCCGTCTGAGCGTTCTCGTCCTCATGTTGTACACAATGATTCCGCCGACAACCGGGTGTTCCGGCCAACCGTTGCCGGAATCGGTTATATAGACAAAACCGTTCTTATTGTCCACGACCACATCATTTAAAAAAGAAGTCCGGTACGGTGCAATCTCGTTTGGGATGGTGATGGAGTCGATCATCCGGTTGGTATTCAAATCCCAGACGACCAGCTTCTGCGACTCTTCCGGAGAGGGAGCGTAGGCGATCTTCCCTTGATCCAGCAGCCACATCCGGTTATATTCATCGATTTCATAACCCAGAACCGATTGGAGGGCATGGACATTGCCCGCTTGATTCCATTCCCAACTCGGGAAAGCCTCCAGGAGCGGTTTTCCTTCCTTGATGATGATTCGATTCATGGTGGCAGGAATGCCCTCGGCCCAGCGAGGCACGGAAACGTAATAATGGCCTTGCCGGTCGACCTTTACTCCGGCGGGCATCGCCTTTTTCCAATATTGATTGGCTTCGAAGTCCTGCTTCATCTTGACGTCAGGAAAGTTCCAGTCCAATCGATTCCAATGGAAGATCATCTGATATTGGCCTATGGGATAGACTGCCTTGGAAGCGGGATTCTGCCGCTGATAAGAAAACGTTTGCCGGTAAGGGGACTGTTGACGGGGGTTCCGCCCGTTAGGGTACTGCATCATATATATAGCCTCCCATTGTTGGTTAATCATGATCATCACCTGATCTTATAGATATATGCCTATAGCAGAAGATGGTGCGGGTCCCGGCCGGAAGGCCAAGAATGCACACGCCATCTTTCATTGATGTCTTTGTATGGCTTGTTGGCCGCCAAATGGAGATATACCTCGCAATTTGGGGATCCCGGATCCACAACGGAAGAAGAAATGGATGAGGATATAGCGGGATAAAAGTGAAGTTGGACTGTTAGACCAGATCAAAATCGATACGTTCAACAGCTGAAACGGGAGAATGGGATGCTAAAAAAGTGCTTGGAGATCTGGATGGGGGAGGTAAAGTTCAGCCATAAGGAAGGCGGCAAATGAATACAAGGTCCACTATCTATGTAAGGTATTCGGCGTTTCGAGAAGAGGATGATTCATTCTCTATACCAGAGGTATGACGGTAAATATGGTTATCGGCAAACAAAGGAGAATTGAGGCGTAGCCCAATAAGCTATCGGAACTCTTCTTTTTTATAATAAAAACATATATTCCCAATTCAAAAGGAATGGACATGAAAACCAAGCTAATAAATTTTGTCATATGATATAAACTTACATTGTTTCATCCTTCACTAACTCCAAAAAATGTTTTAGCGTTAATGGCATATGTTTATCTGCCTTACGACGGCAAAGGTATACGGGGCGTTTAACTTCAATTCCTTGTACCTTTGTCCGCCCGATCTCTTTCCTGTCCAGATGATCCTGCACTGCAAGAGAAGGTGCCAGCATAACCCCGTATCCGGCAATAACAGCACGGATGGATTCATTAAACCCGTGTAATTGTAACCCGATATAGGGCGGTTCCACGCCATGTATTTTAAAAAGAGAAAAAAGAATTTCTCTTGTAGAACTGCCCGTTTCCCTCATAATAAAAGGTTCTTGAACTAAATCGGATAACATCACCTCTTTTCCATCATATTTATGGCCTTTCGGGACAATAAACCAATAATGGATGTCCATGATATGGGAAAGTGCGATATCCGGCTCCGTCCATTTTTCTTTCACCACAAAAGCGACATCCGTTTTGTAATGAAGGAGCTTATCGATCGCCTGTTCGGAATTCCCGCTGTATACATTTATATGCACAAGTGGAAATTGATTCTTGAATTTAGCCAGCCATGCCGGCAATAAAAAATTGGCAGGCAAATAAGTTGAGGATAGGCGAAGTTCTTCTTGCTCCCCCTTTTTGTATTGTTCCAATTTTTTTTCAATATCTGCTTCCATATCAAAAAGCCTCTCGGCCTGTTTAAAAAGGAATTCCCCTGCTTCTGTCAATTCAATTCCTCTACCTTTTGGAACCATTAAAGTTAACCCTGTTTCTTTCTCTAAATTGCGTATTTGCATGGTTACGGCCGGCTGGCTGATTAATAAAGCTTTGGCCGCCTCCGTTACACTCTTTTTAGAAGCTACCGAACAGTATATACGTAAAGCATGGAGGTTCATTTGGTATAACCCTTTCATAATTCTAATTTATGAATCGGCAAAAAATATATATTAGATTTATTAATTACTATTATATAACATATTTTGAAGGAGGGATTAAAAGGGGTTAAAAATAATGGCATTAGCGGGAATTTCTTGAATTGGGGTTATATAGAATGATTGATGTGAACACCATCAGTTTGGTTGTAATCGGCTTAGGAGCCTCGTTTCTTGGCACACTCGCAGGGGGGGCCGGCTTCATTACTGTGCCAGCCATGATGCTAACCGGTATTCCTATTCAAACCAGTATTGCAACCAATAAATTTTCATCCGGCATTGCAGCGGCATCAAGCGTATTCTACCTTCTGCACCATAAACAAATG
This sequence comes from Paenibacillus sp. JMULE4, assembly GCF_013337105.1. Lineage (NCBI taxonomy): Bacteria > Bacillati > Bacillota > Bacilli > Caryophanales > Paenibacillaceae > Paenibacillus > Paenibacillus sp. JMULE4. Next base: position 152,674 of record NZ_SGWF01000015.1, on the reverse strand, counting down.
AAAGCCATGTCCATAATCTGTATCTTTTTACTGGCCTTTTCAGGCGGCATTGGCGGGGCTTTATTGACAGCTCATCTACAGGAAAAGACCATGAACGTACTTGCGTTCTTTTTACTATGTGCTGCTTTGGCCGTTAATTTAAAAAACAAAAAATGGGATTCTAACCCGGAATCCCAGCAATACTCGATAAATAAAAGAAATATTATTTTCCTATATTGATTGCCGCTTATGATGGCGGTTTTGGTCCGGGTTCTTCTACTTTCAGTATTCTTTATTTTATGAAAAATAATAGCAGCTATATAAAAGCAGCCCAGTTGACAAGAGTTTTAATCTTCGGAAGCTGTGCCGGAGGATTTATCGTATTTTATCAAACCGGATTTATTCAATGGCCATACGCCATCGCCATGGCGCTTGGATCGACTGTCGGCTCTCAAATGGGTATTATGATTTTACCTAAAATCCGTACCAAAACAGCAAAATATTTGATCAATCTAATGATTTGTTTGCTTATTGCACAGACGTTCATCAAGATCATTTAATTTGGCATAGCTGCGATTCGATATTTTAACGGTTCTTGACTATCCACTGATTCGATGCTACGATGGAATCACAAAAAACCAAAAAACAAATTTGTTAGCTCTATGGAGATAGGGAGGTGCAGGAGCTGTCGTGCCGCTTACGAAACGTCGCCTTCAATTTTTGCATAAATTAATGGATTTGTATCAGAAAACAAATTTGCCCATTCATTATGAGGCATTGGCAGCATCGCTTGGGGTCAGCAAATGGACGGCCTATGATATGCTGAAGGAAATTGAAAAGCTGGGTTTTATTTCCCGCAGTTACGAGGTCAATACGAAAGAAACCGGACGCTCTCATGTTGTGTTTGTCCCAACGGCCAAAGCTTCGGATCTGTTCAGGCAATCCCGGAATGAAACGTTTAATGTCGAGGATTGGAAAAAGACAGTTGATAATATTGCTGCATTGCTAAAGGATTTAAGGAATAGCAGTCTCAATGAGTCCATCAGAAAGATGTTGGATGAAATTCCGAAAGTAAGCACTAGAATTAACTTCTGCGCTTATATCATCGGCTTGTTTCTAATGTATTTGAAAAAGCTTGGCGGCAAAACCGAGTCCCTGATTTATCATATTGTTCAAAAAGCGCCAAGTAAAGAAACGGGGATGACAATGTTTGTCGGTACCGTTTTGGGTACGGCTATTCAAACGATCAACGATGAACTGGGCTTAGAGATTACGGAGCTTGTTTCGAAGTTTCTTCAATCCATTGAGGAACTCTCCGGAGAGGAAAAAGAAATGCTGTCCGCTTTTCTGAGTGAGGCTTTTTAGTCGGAGGCCGCATTCCTTTGCTTAGTTTTTGGGTCTTTTGTGTATTTGGTTTTGGATTATGATAATGGGAGGAATGGCATATGTCCCATTACCGAGAGTTTTACACCAGTCCTGTTATACGATTCATTGCCGTAATGAGTTTGCTTGGTGCCTTATTAACTTGCCTGCATTTCGATGGTTATGTGACCATCCTCGCGCTGTTCTTTGGCGCCCTGGTCTATGCCTTTGCGGAGTACGTCGTGCACCGATATTTGCTGCATGAGTTTCCCAAGCTCGTGACAGACAAATTGTGACCGAGAAAAGTCGCAGCGGGAAAGCCTTGATTTCCGGTTTTTCCGCTGCGGACTGACCCATGCTTCATGGCTATAAAAACGTAAATTTGGTCATACTTATTTCAGGAGGTGAGATAAATATGGCTAAAGACGTGCTATGCGAAGTCAATTCCTGTAAGTATTGGGCCAATGGCAATAAGTGCAATGCCTCTGCTATTTACGTGGTAAGCCACAGAGGAAAACAAGCGTCCAATTCGGAAGAAACGGATTGCAAAACATTTGAACCGAAGATTTAATGATTGAAGGGGGCAGAGGCAACTGCCTCCTTTTTAAAAGGATAACCAAAAATGATAATCATTATCACTATCCTCCGAAGATGACGTCCGCGCCAGAAGTTTCCCTTTCCCCGAGCATTGTTTTTCATCCATTTCCAGAAAGAATTTTCCCCGAAACGCCAAGATATGTTCATTTTCATCCCATGAGAGATATGCTATATTACAAAGTTGATCCCGATTCATGTTAACGCTTATCGCGAAGAGGAGGATACCCTGCATGCTTCGGCGGATAAAGTCGCCCCTGACCTCAATTCGGGGAAAAATCATACTTTCCTTTATCCTGCTCATCTTGATTCCCATCACCATTATCATATATAACGTATACGTTTCCAGCCAAGAGGTCGTGCGCCGCGAAGTCAATCAGAGCCGTCAGGAAGCGGTGCGCCATACGGCAAGCAGCATCGACGGGACAGCCGAGCGGATGCTCAACGCCTCTCATTTGATCGTCAATGATCCCGAGGTGGCGGCTTATTTGCAGACGAGCCACCGTCAGGGCTGGATGACCGATTATCCGTCTTTCCAGCAATTTACGTCGGTTCACAAAAAGCTGATGAATATTCGCGACATTCTGCTGGACAGTAATGCCGTGGTCGCTTTGCTGGACTTTGGCGGACATGTTTTGTCTACGGCGGCCGGCTTCGAGGAGCCGGCGCTGTACGAACAACTCCGAAAGGAAGCCTGGGTTCAGGAGACTCTTCGATTGGAAGGCTGGCCTTATTGGCAGCTTGCGTATCAAGGAACGCTGCTTCCTCCGCCGCAGGCTGGGGCAGAGAACTCGCTGTTCGTCATGTCCCGGCTGATTAAAGACAGCTCGAACGGCAAAGCGGCGGGTCTGTTGTTGATTGGGCTGCCATCCCCGATGGAGACGAGCGCCCTTCCGGCGAAAACGACCGGGACAGACCGGGTGACGCTGCTGATCAAGAAGGATGGGCAGCTGCTCGATCAGCGGGGGCCTGTGCTGCCGCAGGAGGTCGTGAATCTGGCCCTTCGGGCGAATGCGCTTTCCCCGCAGGAAGAGTATCGGAGCGTTCAAGCCGATGGACAGCGCTTTGCGCTGAATGGGGCGTTCATGCCTCATTTGGGGTGGACCGTGGTGCAGTTGGCCCCTGAGGAGGAGCTGCAATCGAGCCTGGGTCAGATCAAAAATCAATCGCTGCTTGGGCTGCTTATCTGGTTCTTGATTTTCACGTGTGCATTTACACTTGTGATGTTGCAATTTGCCAAGCGGATCGGAAGGCTGCTGCATTCGATGGACCGGGTTGGACAAGGGGACTTCTCCTCCCGGGTGTCTGTTCGCGGGTCGGACGAGGTATCTCAGCTCGGCCTGCGCTTCAATGAGATGGTCGGACGGCTCGAAGAGCTGATCCTGAGGCTTTCCGAAGAGCAGCGGCGCAAGGAAGAAGCGAGATTTCAAGCGCTTCAGGCGCAGATCAACCCTCATTTCCTGTTCAATACGCTGAATTCCATCAAGTGGTCAGCGATGCTTTCCGGGGCGCAGCACGTCAGCCAGATGATCACAAAGCTCGGCAAACTGCTTGAAATCTCGATGAGAGCAGGCCGTGAGCGAACGACGCTGCAAGAAGAGCTGAGCCATTTGGAGATGTATATGGATTTGCAAAAGCTGCGCTTCCACGATAATATCCGCGTTCACGTCGAGGTGCCGGAGCGGCTCATGTCTTGCGAAATTCTGCAATTTACCCTGCAGCCGATTGTGGAGAACAGTATCATTCACGGTAATCGCAGCCCGCTGGAGGTTTCCATTACCGCGCATGAGGAAGGGGACAAGCTGGTGCTGACAATTTCCGATAACGGACAAGGGATGGAGCCTGACCAGCTTGAACGCGTATTCACCGACGGAGCGCCGTCCCATGCCAAATCGACCGGCATCGGCATCCGGAATGTGAACGAGCGGATTGCGATGCATTTCGGACCCGGATATGGGCTCCGCTTAAGCAGTGTACCCGGTGAAGGAACAACCGTAACGGTGACTCTTCCGCTTGCAAAGGAGGCGACGCAGCATGATTAACGTATTGATTGCAGACGACGAAATTTTGGTCCGGATCGGATTGAAAACCATCATTCCCTGGGAAGAGAACGGGTTTCGGCTCGTCGGGGAAGCCTCGGACGGGAATGAAGCATTGGCCGTAATGGAGCGGACCCCTTGCGATATCGTGCTGACGGACATTCGGATGCCCGGTTGTGACGGGCTGGAGCTGATCGAACGGATCAAGGAAAAGTATCCCGCGGCCAAGTGCTTAATTCTTTCCAGCCATAACGATTTTGAATACGTCCAGAAGGCACTGCGGCTGGGCGCTGTCGATTATATCCTGAAGCTGGCCATGGAGCCCGAGGAGCTCTTGGCCAAGCTGATCCGGCTGAAGGAAGAGATTGAGGCGCAGCGGGTGTCGGCCTCGGCGGCGACGCGGCTGGAGATGCAGGCACACTTGTACGGCAAGGAAGTGAAGGAAAAACGGATGAGGGATCTGCTGACCAAACAGTGCACGCCGGGAGAAATCCGGGCGACCTTCGAGGAATTCCACATTCCGCCGTTCACCCCCCCTTACCGTATTGTTAACCTTCAGCTGGACGCGTATGAAGAGGTGCTGGAGGAAAATAATTTCCAGTCCGAGAAGCTGCTGTCTTATACCGTGGCCAACATTTTGACCGAAATTTTGCGCAAATACGATGAAGGCGAGCTGGTGGAAATCGAGGGAGGTCGGTTTGCGGTCATCACCGATTATATGGAAGCCGACATGCTGCTGGAAATGCAGGAGGCGGTTCGTACGTTTCTGAAGCTTTCGGTAAGTGTGGGCTACTCCGATTCGCTGATGTCGACCGATGAGCTGCACACCGGCTACCTCCAAGCCAAAACAGCCCTGGAGCACCGGTTTTACCGGGGGATGGGCGGTATCATTGCCTTCGATTCGCTGCACTATGCGAGTCCCTTGGAGACACACGTTCCATGGACGCAGGCGCAATGGATTCAGCTGATTGAAAAGCAGGACGAAGCCGGCGTACTTGCGCTGCTGGACCGCTGGACGGACAGCCTGCGCGAAGGGCCTTTCCGGAGTCCGGATATGCTGCGCGAGGAATGGGTGGAGCTCGTCCATATTTTCGGTCACGGATTGCGTCCGTTAAAAGGCGATTTGTACGCCGTGCCTCCGTACCGGAACCGGTACCCGCTGCACGCCGTTCGCCAGATTGAAACGCTGGAGGAGCTGTACACGTGGTTTTGCGGATGGATAGGCGGTTATTTTCAATATTACAAGACACTGGCTACGCAGCAGTGGAGACCGGAGATTGCGGCCGTCGTCCGGCGAATTCGCGAGCATTACAACGAACCGCTGAAGGTATCGGAGCTGGCTAAGGAAATCGGGTTTACGGAAAACTATTTAAGCGTGCTGTTTAAACGGGAAACCGGGGAAACCATCATGGACTTCATAACCCGGATCCGGATGGATAAAGCGAGGGAGCTGCTGAAGAACCAGCACTACAAAGTATATGAAATTGCGGAGAAGGTCGGGTATACCGATACGAACTATTTCAGCAAGCTGTTTAAAAAAGTGGAAGGCATTCATCCGCTGGAATACCGCAAGACGGTGCTGGGCCGCAAATAAGCAGCAACCAAGAATGAGACGGTTTTTAGCAGGAATCACCCCTTCTGCCGCAGGTCCATCTTTGTTAAGCTGAGGTCGAAAGCTAAAGCATACACCATGGAGGGGTAATCAAGCTATGAAAAAATGGGTTATGGGTACGGCTGCCGTTGTCATGTCCGCGTCCTTAATTGTTAGCGGTTGCGCAAGCCAACCCGATACGCAAGCAAACAGCGGCGCAGACAGCGAGAAGAAAGCAGTGAAACTGCGCATGTGGGGCGCCGTTCCGGAAGAGAACGGTCCGAAAGCCGTTATTGACAAGTGGAACCAAAGCCATCCGGATATTCAAATGGAATATGTTCGTTACGTCAATGACGATTCCGGCAATACGAAGCTGGATACGGCGTTGATGACGCAATCCGACGCACCGGACATTTTCATCAGCTACGGGGAGGCCAACCTGAACCGCCGTCTGAATGCGGGCATGACAGCTCCGCTTGACGAGCTGATCCAAAAAGAAGGCTTCAATGTCGAAGAGATCATCGGCATGGAGAACATCCAGAAATTTAAGGATCAAATCCACTATTTGCCGGCTAACAAAATTATCGACATGATCGTCATCAATAAGAAGGCTCTGGATGAAGCCGGTGTCAAGGTCCCTGTCGAGTGGACCTGGGACGAGTACGTAGCGCTGGCTCAAAAGCTGACTAAGGACGGAATGAAGGGCAGCTTCATCACGCCGGGCTCCGACCTGTTTATCAGCAAATTTGCGCTTGCGACGGTACAGCCGAAGGATGCTTTCTATACGGCGGACGGTATGTCCAACTTCAACCATCCGGCAGTGAAAAAAGGCTTGGAGCTGCAGAAACTGTTGTATGACCAGGGAGCCATGGTATCTTGGGCGGAAGGCGTAGCGAACAAGCTCGATCCGGCAAATGAGCTTCTGACGGGCAAAGCCGCAATGGTTTACGGCGGCACGTACATGCTCCGCACGATCAAGGACACGGCCAAATATCCGCGCGACTTCGCGGTAGCCTTCGCGCCTACTCCGCAGTTTGAGAAGGGAACGAATGTCAACAACGGCGGTGTGAACGATTTTATGTCCATCAACAAGAACAGCGCCAACAAGGAGGCAGCGTTCAAGTTCATGGCCTGGTACCTGCAGGAAGGCAATATGGATATGGTTGCCGGCGGACGCATTCCGACCAACAAGAAAGCGGATTTTAACAAAATCACTGAGCTGATTATCGGACAGGATGAGAAAATTATTGATAAAGAATCGTTGACGGCACTGATCAAGGGCGACCTGACCTTTGCTACGCGGTTCAACTCGGTTGCATTCCCGCAGCTGAACACGATTCTCCGCGAAGAATCCGAAAAGTACTTCATGAATGTGCAGGACATTAACAAAACGATGGAAGCCCTGAAAACCCGCGCCGACAAGGCCATTCAATCGGAGAAAAAATAAGGCTGCGCCCCGTGGGCGCGCCGATGAACGCCTCTATCTTAGGATAGGGGCGTTTTTTGTCATGATGCGAACCAAGAATCACCCTTAAAGTGCAAAGCTTTCGCCATTCTGTCCGGCGGCGGGGTCACTTACAATGAGAGCATCAAGAAAAGAGGGTGACTTCATGTGAAAAGTAGATTTAACCAACAAAAACTCAAGGAGAATTTGGCGGGCTATCTGTTCATCCTGCCCAATTTTCTAGGGGTCTTTTTATTTGTCGTGTTTCCGCTTTTGTTCAGTCTGGTCATGGTCTTTATCGATTGGGATTACATGATGGGCTTCTCGGGGATCGAATGGGTCGGCTTGGCTCACTTCAAAAAGCTGATGACCGACGAGTATTTCCTGCAGTCACTGAAAAATAACTTCATCTTTACTGCGGTGACGGTACCTTCGGCGATGGCCATCGGTCTTGTGATTGCGGTCATTCTGAACAAATTCGTCTATTTGAAAAATTTCCTCCGCGTTTTGTTCTTCCTTCCTTATGTCAGCAGTATCGTAGCGATCTCGATCGTCTGGAGCGTGATGTACAACCCGACGAACGGGCCGATTAACGGAACGCTTCGTTCGCTAGGCATCGAGAACTTGCCCGGCTGGCTCGCCAGTCCCGATTGGGCGCTGCCGGCGATCATCATCATGGTCGTATGGACGTACACGGGCTATACGATGGTGCTCTACATGGCCGGCCTTCAAGGAGTGCCCAAGGATTTGTACGAAGCGGCTTCGATCGACGGGGCTACGGGCATGAAAAGCTTCTTCAAAATCACGGTTCCGATGCTGAAGCCCACGAGCTTCCTGATCGCCGTGACGCTGATTATCTCTACCTTCCAGGTATTCGCCGCCGTGGCCGTGATGACCAAGGGGGGGCCGCTGAATTCGACGATGGTGCTCGCCTATTATATTTACATCCAGGCCTTCCAGTATTACGAAATGGGCTACGCCGCCGCCATGTCCTGGGTCTTGTTCCTGATTATCTTCGTGATCACCATATTGCAATGGCGGGAACAGAAAAAATGGCAAGATCAGTTCTAACCACTTCCATTAACCGGTAAAGGAGCGCACATCCCATGAATACGACATTAAAAATGAGAGAGGTCGGCCTGAAGCTGGTCATGACGGTGGTCTTCACGGCGCTGGCCGTGATCATGATCACGCCTTTTCTGTGGATGATCTCATCTTCCTTCAAGCTGCCGGCCGATATGTTTAAGTACCCGATCGATTGGATTCCGGAACGATTCGTGCTCGACAACTATAAGGAGGTTTGGTTCGGCAAATACCCGTTCCTGCTCTACTATTGGAACTCCATCAAAATTACCGCGCTCACGGTAGGGGGATGCCTTATTACAAGCGCGCTCGCCGGGTTTGCCTTCGCCAAGCTGAGATTTAAAGGACGTGATTTGTTGTTCGTCCTTTACCTGGCTACGATGATTATTCCCAGCCAGATTTTGCTGGTGCCGCGGTTTATCCTGTTCGATAAGCTGGGCATGCTCAATACGCACATGTCGCTGATTCTGCCGGGCATGTTCACGGTACTGGGCACATTCATCATGCGCCAATTTTTCAGCACGCTGCCCAATGAATTGCTGGAGGCTGCGAAGGTGGACGGCGCCGGCTACTGGCGTATGTTCTGGCAAATTTCGCTGCCGCTGACCAAACCCGCTCTGGTGACCCTGCTGATCCTTACGTTCACTTGGCACTGGAACGAGTACGAGAATCCGCTTATTTTTCTTAGGGACAACCACCTGTACACGATCCCGCTCGCGCTCACGAACTACGTGGACGAGAACAGTACGAACTATACCTTAATTATGGCCGCCTCCGTTTCCGCGCTGCTGCCGCTGATCGCCATTGTGTCGATTTTTCAGAAATGGTTTATCGAAGGGATCGCCAGCACGGGAATTAAAGGATAAGGCATACGAAAAGGAGCTGTTTTTCAATGCAAACGATCGAAACGGATATTGTCGTCGTCGGCGGAGGGCCGGCAGGAATCAACGCGGCCATTGCAGCCGGACGCAGCGGAGCGCGGACGATGATCATCGAGAGATACGGATTTTTGGGAGGGATGTCGACGATCGCGCTCGTGTATCCCTGGATGACCTATCATACAATGGACGGAAAGCAGGTCATCGCCGGGATCGCTCAGGAAATCATCGACCGGTTGATGGCACTGAACGCCTCTCCGGGGCACGTTCGGGATACGTGCGGGTTCGTCAGCACGATTACCCCGTATGATCCGGAAATCTATAAGGTGCTTGTACTGGATATGCTTCGCGAGGCCGGCGTGAAGGTGCTGCTTCACAGCTTTGTGGACGACGTGACGGTGAAGAATGATCGGATCGAATCGGTTCGGCTGACCACAAAGTCCGGCAAGATCGATGTGAAAGCGAAAATGTTCATCGACACGAGCGGGGACGCGGATGTCGCTTATCTGGCTGGCGCGCCGATTCTGAAAGGCCGGGATGAGGATCAGCTCACCCAGCCGATGACGATGAAGTTCCGTATGCGCGGCGTCGATTTGGCCAAGGTAAAGCAATACATGATTGAGCATCCGGAGGAGTTTTACAAGAAAACGCCGATCGATGAGCTGGATCAGCTGCCGCTGACGGCAGTTCAAGGCTTCTACAAGCACTGGAAGGAAGCGGCGCTGCCGATCAACCGGGATCAGGTTCTCTTCTTTACCGGCCCGGGCGAAGACGAGGTGCTGGTCAATACGACGCGTGTGCAGGGGCTGGACGGAACCCGCGTGGAGGATTTGACGGAAGCGGAGGAGCTCGGCCGCAAGCAAGTGCTGATGGTAGCCGATTTTATGGTAAAGCATCTTCCGGGGTTTGAGAAAGCATCGATCTCGCAGGTCGGCGCGCAGATCGGGATTCGCGAGACGCGGCGTCTGGACGGCGTGTACAGCCTGCAAATCTCGGATGTGACGGAAGGCCGCCGGTTCGAGGACTGCATTGCCCGCAGCGGCTATCCAATCGATATCCACGATCCGAAGAACAAAGGCGTCACCGCGGCCTGGATCGCCGGCGACGGCGCTTATGATATTCCTTACCGCTGCCTGCTGGCCAAAGGGGTTTCGAATTTGCTTGCGGGAGGCCGCTGCATCTCCACTTCGCATGAAGCGCTGGCGACGACGCGTCTTTCCCCAAGCTGCATGGCCACGGGGCAGGCGGCCGGAACCGCAGCCGGTATGGCGGTGAAGCGGGGCGTCAGTCCGCATGAATTGAATGTGAAGGATCTGCAGCAGCAGCTTCGCCAGGACGGAGTCCTGTTAGACTAAAGAAGAACATAGAGGAGACAGCGAGAAACCGATGCGAACAGGTCATATCATTTATCCTTACGAGCCGTGGACGATCACGGAAAGCTCTTTCGATACGGAGACGAATCAACGGGACGAGACGGTGTTTGCCGTCGGCAACGGATATATCGGCATGAGAGGCAACTTCGAGGAGGGCTACGACGGTCCGAAGGGGACCTCGCTTCACGGCACCTACTTGAACGGATTTTATGATTCCTCTCCGATCGCTTACAGCAAGGGGCGCCAGTACGGCTTTGCGAAATACCATCAGACCATGCTGAACGTGACGGACGGCAAAATCATCGAGCTTTATGTGGACGGACAAAAATTCAGCCTGTTTACAGGCAAGCATGAGCAGTATGAACGTAAACTGGATATGCGCAAGGGCACGATGACCCGTACGGTCGTATGGGAAACCGCCGCCGGCAAACGCGTCCGGATTCGGACGGAACGGTTCGCTTCCTTCACGAATAAGCATCTCGCGGTGATCCGCTATGAAGTGACGCCGCTTAATTTTTCCGGGGAGCTTCTGCTCGTTTCGGCGATCAACGGGGAGGTGACGAACCAGATCGCCTCCGGGGACCCGCGTGCCGGCTCGGCCTTCGGCGGACAAGTGCTGCAGACGAAGGAATCGTATGAGAACCATACGTTCGCGGCTCTGCTGCAGCAAACGCAGATGACGAAGTTCTCGCTTGTTTGCGGTGTTGAGCATCAATTGAGCCATCCGTACCGGCTGGATACCCGGCTGGAAGGGCAGCGGCTGGAGAAGCGGTTCCGCGTGGCGGCGGAGGCCAACGAGACGGTCGTGCTGGAAAAGTATATCACGTACTATTCCTCCAAGGATTACCCGGAAGCGGAGCTGCTGGAGAAGGCGACCCGGGAACTGGAGGATGCCAAGAAGGCCAAATTCGACGCGATCGCCCAAGCGCACCGCGAGGTTTTGGATGCGTTCTGGAAAACGGCCGATATCCTCGTAGAAGGCGACGAGGCGCTGCAGCAGGCGCTTCGCTTCAACGCTTTCCACCTGCTGCAGTCGGTAGGCCGCGACGGCAGGACGAATATCGGCGCGAAGGGGATCACCGGCGAAGGCTATGACGGCCATTACTTCTGGGATACCGAGACGTATATCCTGCCGTTCTTCCTGTACACGAAGCCGGACATCGCCAAGCAGCTGCTGCGCTACCGGCATCATATATTGCCGAAGGCCAAAGATCGCGCCGCGGAAATGTCCCAGGCCGGAGCGCTTTACGCTTGGCGCACCATCGACGGCGAGGAGACATCGGCCTACTATGCGGCAAGCACCGCCCAGTATCATATTAATGCGGACATCGCCTATGCGCTCAAGAAGTATGTGGAAGCGACCGGCGACTTGGAATTTTTATATCACGAAGGGGCCGAAATGCTGTTCGAAACGTCGCGCTTCTTTGCGGATGCGGGCGATTGGATCGAAGGACGCGGCTTCTGCATCAACGGCGTAACCGGCCCGGATGAATACACGACCGTCATTGACAATAACACGTACACCAATGTTATGGTGAAGGACCAACTGGAATATGCCGTGAAGGTAGCGGCGGAACTGCGTGCGCAGCAGCCGGAACGCTGGACCCAACTACAGCAGGCGATGGGGCTCACGGAAGAAGAAGTGGAAGGCTGGGCCAAGGCCGCCGAGCATATGTACGTGCACCGGGACAAGGGGCTGATCGGGCAGGACGATACCTTCCTGACCAAAGCGAAATGGGATTTCGCAGGTACGCCGAAAGAAAACTATCCATTAATGCTGCATTATCATGCGCTCGTGATCAACCGGCACCAGGTGCTGAAGCAGGCCGACCTGGTGATGGCCTTGTTCCTCCAGGGGAACCGGTTCACGACTTGGGAGAAGCAGCGGAATTACAAGTACTACGAGCCGTTAACGACACACGATTCGTCGCTGTCCGCTTGCATTCACGGCATTGTGGGTGCTGAGCTCGGGTATGTGGACGAAGCGTACGATTACTTCATGCAGACGGCGCGGGTCGATCTGGACGATTACCACTTGAACGCGAAGGACGGTATTCATACCGCTTCGATGGCCGGAAGCTGGTTAATGATCGTCAACGGTTTTGCCGGCATGAGACAATATGACGGAGAGCTGTATTTTGAACCGGTCATTCCGCCGAATTGGCCAAGCTACACGTTTCGCATGGTGTACCGCGGAAGCGTGCTGGCCATTAGCGTCCGGAAAGACCAAACGACCTACGAGCTGGTCGATGGCGTCCCTCTGACGATCCGCCACTTGGGGAAAGCGGTGCGTGTGGATCGGAAGGTTTCCTTGCCTAACCGGCAATTGGAAGCCGTTATTTTCGATCTAGACGGTGTGCTGACCGATACGGCGGAGTTCCACTACCAAGCCTGGAAAGAGCTCGCCGACGAGCTTGGCATTCCGTTCGACCGGACGTATAACGAGAAGCTGAAGGGCGTCGACCGGAAAGCGTCGCTCGAGCTGATCCTGCAGCAAGCGAACCGCACGTTCTCCGAGACGGAGAAGGAACAGTTCATGGCCCGCAAAAACAGCCGGTACCAGGAGCTCATCCGCACGATCCGGCCGGAGCACCTGCTGCCGGGCATCCCTCGGCTGCTTGCGGAATTGAAGAGCAACGGGATCAAGATGGCGGTCGCTTCGGCAAGCCGGAACGCGCAGACCATCCTGCAAGCTCTGGCCATCACGGATTATTTCGACCACATCGTCGATGCCGGGGCATTGGAACGCGGCAAGCCTGATCCCGAAGTATTCCTGAAAGCCGCCGAGGCGCTCGGGGTGCGGCCGAAGAACTGCATCGGCATCGAGGACGCCTTCTCGGGCCTTGAAGCTGTGAATGCGGCGAATATGGTATCCGTCGGCGTCGGCCATCCCGAGACGCTGGCCATTGCGGATACGGTGGTCGCCTCCACCGAGCAGCTCACCTGGAGCCGGTTGAAAGAAATTTACGAAACAAGCGCTTAAGCCGCGCTCCCCAGCAGGGCTTAGGGCAATCCCATACAAAAACGGACATTTTGAGCCTCCACACTGGAGGCTCTTTTTTATAGGGCCAGTCCGTTAGCTTATTTAACGAACTAAGTAGTAAAGGACAATAACAATCCGGCACTCGATAAACGTACAAGAGCAGCTCATTGGATATACCGTTGATGAAATCATATAATGATAGAAAACATAGTCCCGCCAAACCCCGCGTTTCCCCCCGAGAAACGCATCGTCAGAGCTGCGGCGTTTGCCGTTCGGACATATGGAAAAAGGAGTGAATGGACGCTATGATTGAACACATACGCATGAATAATGTGCAGCGTTTTACCGGATACGGCACGCTCTACGATGAGAATCGGCCCACGGCCCCCCAAGAGGTCGTCAAGCTGGTGACCACGTACTTGCGCCGCAAGCCGCAAACGGTAGTGGACGTGGGCTGCGGCACAGGCCTTTCTACTTTTTTATGGTTGAATGAGGCGGAGCGCGTCATCGGCATTGAACCGGGCGACGATATGCGAGCGGTAGCTTTGGCCAAATGGGAAGCGATTGGCAAACCGGACAAGCTGCAATTTGTCAAGGGATTTTCCCATCAATTGGCATTGCCTTCAGCATCCGCCGACATCGTCACCTGCTCGCAATCGTTTCATTGGATGGAACCGCAAAGCACACTCCGCGAGTTCGCCCGCGTGCTCCGTCCGGGCGGTGTGTTCGCCGCTTACGATTGCGACTGGCCCCCGGCGTTCGACTGGAAGATCGAAGAGCAGTACTTGAGGCTCGCTGCCCTGGGCGATGCACGTATGGCGGAGTTGGCGCCGGATGAGCAGCAAGCGCGCAAATGGAACAAAAATGAGCATCTGCAGCGCATTCGCGAGTCGGGCTTATTCCGATATTCCAGGGAAATCGTCTTTCATCATTGGGAAATGTGCGATGCCGCCCGCTACGCGAATATCGCCTTTAGCCTGGGCGGCCTGCAAACCGCTTTAAAGCTGGGCGCGGACGAGCTGCATGCGGAGGTTGCCGCATTCCGCGAGCTGGTGGCGCAGGCGTTTGCCGACGAAGAACGGCCGGTTTTATTCTGTTACCGGATGCGACTGGGCATTGTGTAGCGCACGCAGCCGGACACTCGCTGAGCGGGGGTGACGGGCATCGCACTGAATCCCGCCAATTCATCTATATCCGATCCTATTTCCTTCATCTGACAAAGACCGCGGGCAGCTTGACTCCGCTTGTCTCCGCGGTCTCTTTTCTCTGTTTAAACTTTTATCTCTCATCATGCCGGGGGGTGTTCCGCTGAGTTTGCTGCAGTCTCGAACCGCAGCCCCAGACTGACGAATGCCGCGATCAAGATGATACCCGCGGACAGGCAGTATACAGGGACGAGGGTATAAGTCTTCATCAGGAATCCTGCCATCGCCGAACCGGCCACTATGCCTGCCATGAGCAGCGGCGTAATCGCTCCGTTCACGCGTCCGATGTAGGCTTCCTCCACCATTTTTATCATGAGCGCACCGAGAACAGTTTGCATGAACGCCATCATGACGCCGACCAGGAAGCGCATCGCTGCGGTGAGCGGCACCCACACGGATAAGGCTTCGATCACGATCGACAGCGACAGAAACGCGATCCCGGTAAACGCAACGCCCCGCGGGTTCAGCTTCGTGCCGCCGACCGCCGCAGCCGCGCCGCCGATCAGCATTCCCGCACCGGATAGCGCATAGAACCACTGGATGTTCTCTTTATCCAGTCCCAGCCGTTCCGTTACGATGTAGATGTCCAGCGGCTGGATAATGCCCGAGCCGAGCCCGATGCAGGCAAACATCAGTGCAATGACGACCAGATTACGGCTGCCGCGGACATAGCGGATCCCCTCCTTGATGTCCTCCAGGATCGGTACGGTCCGGCGCTCCGGATTACGCGGGGAAGGCGGAAGCGCGAGCTGGAGCGCGGCGGCCGCGAGGAACAGACAGATCAGTATGACAAGCGAATTCGTGATGCCCAGCAGCGAATAGAGGAGCGTGCCGATGATCGGCCCGACGATGATGAACAGCGACATGAGACTTTGGGTAATGCCGATCGCCGCCCCCACCAGTTCCTCCGGCACATGCCGTTTGAACATGATGGCCGAAGAGGGTTGGGAGAATTGGCTGACGATGGCCGACACGATCGTTGCCGCGAATACGGCCTGCCAGGAGCCCGCGAGCACGAACAATAAAATGGCCGCTACCGATAGTGCACTTAGCAGATCGCCGGCGATTATGGTTCGCTTCGGATTCCACCGGTCGGCGAAGGCGCCCCCGATGAACGAGAACAGGAAGATCGGCGCATACTCGAATACCGTAAGCAGCGATACCGCCACGGGATCATTGTTCGTTTGTTCCATGACATAGAAGAGCAGTGCGATATTGCGCACCCAGATCGCAAGCTGCTGCATCAGATCGGCAAGCGCGACGATGCGGAACACGCGGTTCTGAAATAAAGTTGGCATTTTTATCTCTCCCTTGCCTGAACAGATTAAACTGACCGTCCGGTCTAATGAAAGGGTAAGAAAAATTAGCGGTTCTCTATTCCCTTCAGCAGGACGTCAACCGCAGTCCGGTATAACGCGCAAAGCCGTTCGGGCTCATATTCGTAATAAGCGACGCTGATTCCGCCAAGCAGGCCGAACAGGATAAACGTCAGGTCTTCCAGCGGAGCCGGCTTGAATTCCCCGCTCCGGATCCCCTCTTCCAGCAGCTGTTGGAATACCGGATAATGCATCCGCGTAATCTCGATCAGCTTCGCTTTGATCTCCGGGTCTCCGCCTTCGCTGCCCGAGAATTCCTCGGCAGCCTTCAGCAGCGGATTTTGGAAATCGTCGGCGTAATGCTCGGCCAATCGGTACAGTTTCTCTGTGGCCGTCGCGAGCGGCGCCTCCAGCTCCCGCCACTTGTCGAGCCATTCCTGAATCGACAGTTCAAGAATATAAAGGAACAACGCCTCCTTGCTCTTGAAGTGGTAATAGATGCTGCCCTTGCTGGTTTCCGACACATGCCGGATCTCTTCCATCGTCGTGGCGGCGTATCCTTTCTGCTCGAACAGGACCTTGGCCCTGCTTGCGATTTTCCGCTTCGTTTGTTCTCCGTGATCCGTGGATCTCGGCATATCGTTCACCTCAGATATTAAACTGACCGTCCGGTCTAATATAGATATAACCAGATCTGCGGGAAAAAAACAAGGGGCTGTGTTGAGGATGAGGTTCCTTTCTGTACCGGATTCCGCCGCATACAAATGATTTCCTTGGGTATAGTAACCATTATGAAATGAGCAGAGTACGGGTTCAGTTTGCCCATTGCCTTTAGTCTTGGGGGGGATACAACGTGGGAACGGTCGATTGGAGCCGCGGCTTAACGGAAATGACGCTGGCTTTTCATATTTTGTTTGCGACGGTCGGGGTGGGCGTTCCGGTTTTCATTTCCATGGCCGAATGGATAGGTATTCGGAAGAAGGACGTACATTATTCGCTCATGGCCCGAAGATGGGCCCGGGGCTTTGTGATCACGGTGGCCGTCGGTGTCGTCACCGGGACATGCATTGGTCTTCAGCTCAGTTTGCTGTGGCCGGAATTTATGAGATTGGCAGGTAATGTGATTGGTTTGCCGTTGTTTATGGAGACGTTCGCGTTTTTCTTCGAGGCGATATTTCTCGGCATCTATCTCTACACCTGGGACCGATTCTCCAATCCTTATATACACTGGCTGCTCACCCTTCCGATCATCATCGGTTCATCCGGTTCCGCGCTGTTTATTACGACCGTCAATGCGTTTATGAATACGCCGCAAGGATTCACCTTTGAAAACGGGAAGTTGACGAACATTGATCCGCTGGCAGCCATGTTCAATCCAGCCGCTCCGTCAAAGGTGGCGCACGTATTGTCATCCGCTTACCTAACCGCCGCTTTTCTTTTGGCCATGATTGCCGCCTTCGCCATGCTCAGGGGACGAAAGGACGATTATTACCGCAAATCGATTCGCCTGAATATGACTGCCGGCCTTATCCTGGCCGTCGTAACGATTGGAATCGGGGACATCTCCGCCCGGTTTCTGGCCGCGGAGCAGCCGGAGAAGCTCGCTGCTGCCGAGTGGCATTTTGAGAGCGGCAGCAGAGCTCCCCTGATCATCGGAGGCCGATTGAACCCGGCAACGCAAGAGGTGACCGGGGCCATTGAAATCCCTTGGGCGCTCAGTCTGCTCGCAACCCACCATCCTGACGGCCTGGTTGTCGGTTTAAATGAATTTCCAAAAGACGAATGGCCTCCGCTCTATGTCCATTATTTGTTTGATGCCATGGTCGGAATCGGATTTTATTTGCTGGCCGTTCCCGTCCTTTTTCTTGCGCTGTTATGGCTGAAACGGAGGAATGCTTACAATCGCTGGATACTGGTCGGCATTTTAGCTGGAGGTCCGCTATCCTTGCTTGCCATCGAACTCGGATGGTTTTATGCGGAGGTTGGAAGACAGCCATGGATCATGCGGGGATATATGCGCGTATCCGATGCGGCGACCACGAACGCTCACGTTAGCGTTGCATTTTGGCTATTTGCCGGCTTGTATGCCGTGCTGGGTATCGTGTGCCTGTTCGTGCTGGCCCGGTTGTTCCGCAACAAACCGGCCGAGATGGAACTGGAAACACGCCGCATCATCTTGTGAGGAGGTCACAGACATGTCGATCGAACAGCTTGGCATCACCATTCTCTGGAGCTTTCTGTATGGTTACCTGATTGTGGGTTCCATTGATTTTGGGGCGGGATTCTACGCTTATTACAGCCGGGTGAGCGGTGTGGAATCGGTCATCGGGCCCGTGATTTCCAGGTACTTGTCCCCGGTCTGGGAAGTGACCAACGTTTTTTTTGTGTTTTTTTTCGTCGGTATCGTCGGCTTCTTTCCGGAAACGGCATATTATTATGGGACGGCGCTGCTCATTCCCGGCAGCATTGCGCTCATTTTGCTCGCCATTCGGGGGTCGTTCTACGCATTTGCGAATTATGGCGCAAAGAAAAATTCCTTCTACCTGCTCGCTTACGGAGCCACAGGGCTGCTCATACCCGCCTCTTTATCCACGGTGTTCACCATCTCGGAGGGAGGCTTTTTGACCGTTCAGGGAAACCATGTCACCTTGCTGCTGGAGGAGCTGTTTTACAGTGCGTACTCCTGGGCGGTTGTGCTGCTCGCCATGTCAAGCGTGTTGTTCATCAGTTCGACGTTTTTGACCTATTACGCGGCTCGCGCGGAAGATGCGGGAGCGCTCGAACAGATGCGCCGGTTTGCCTTGTGGGGCGGCATTCCGACGATCATTTCCAGCCTGTTTGTCTTTATTGCCCTTCGGAATCATAACCTGGAGCATTTTCAGCGCACGCTGGACGTGTGGTGGCTGTTCGGGCTCTCGCTCATCAGCTTTGCGATTGCGGTTTGGCTGATTTGGCAAAGAAAATACTATGGCGTCGCTTTTGTGATGGTCATGCTGCAGTTCGCCTTCGCTTTTTTCGGTTACGGCATTTCCCATCTTCCTTATTTGCTCTACCCTTATTTGACGCTGTATGGCGGCGTGACGAACCCGGCCATGGGGCGCGCGCTGGTCGTGGCATTTGCTGCCGGTTTTGTCCTGCTTGTCCCGTCGCTCGTTCTGCTGCTTAGGCTGTTTTTGTTCAATGCCCGATATGTGAAGGGGGAGTCGCCGTGAATGTGTTTGATCGTCAGGATAAATGGCTGATGCGCCTCTGCTTTGGCATCGCCTTTCTGCTCCTGCTGTCCATCGTAAGACATTTTGTATAGCCGCATAGGTTGGGACAAATGATCCGAACACTGGGAAAACGAAATCGTTTGATCAGGAAAAATCAATGGTAAATTATGTTCAACATGGAGAAACGAAAACTCATGATTGATGGGGTTTCGCTGCGCAAATGTGCAGAACTGATGCTTGTTTTACTGGCGGCATAAAATTCTCGCGGCATTGAGGCAAATTCCAACCGAAGCATTCCAAGGTCTCGTTGAAATGGACGAGACATACTTCCTACACTCGGTAAAAAGGCAGGAGGAATATCGCTGAACGGAAGCCCCGTAAGTGCGGCAGTAAAGCTAAACGCCGTGGCATCAGCAATGACCAGATTTGTGTACTAGTCGCCCGCGACCGTCAGAAGATGACCTTCTCTGGCGTCCTCGGACGTGGGCGCATTCGTAAAACGAAGCTAGATGAGGCACTCGGTTGTCATCTTTCCAACTCCAACGTACTTTGCACGGATTCCTGGCGAGCGTTCAGTTCCTATGCAAATGAAAAGGGATTGGCGCATTACCGTTTCAAATCCGATGGAAAACAGCGTGTCAGGGATATTTACCATATCCAGAACGTGAATAGCTACCATAGTCGACTGAAGAGATGGATGGACCGCTTTAATGGGGTTGCAACAAAATATTTTGGAGCATTACCTGGCATGGTTTCGCTACCTTGATAGCAAGGAGTACGAAAACACAACGTCGAATAAAAAGAATATGTTAGTCTCTTCATGCCTGTTTTCTGTCAAGGATACGAATGTAACACTTCGAAGGATGGCTTACTGTTGAACTAAGTAAAGCCAAAAAGTTACAGAAAGAATTGGGGAAATTGAGAATGATCATTCTTGACTGTCAGCCGATCGAAAAATTGAAGAGGAGTGTTCCTTGATGACAAATAGTAGAATGAATCCTAAAGTTGATGAATTTTTAAGTAAATCCAAAAAGTGGAAGGAAGAATTTGAGAAATTGAGAATGATCATTCTTGACTGTCAGCTGACCGAAGAATTGAAGTGGGGTAAACCTTGTTACACGTTTCAGAAAAGTAACATAGTTATAATACAAGGATTTAAAGAATACTGTGCGCTTATGTTTTTCAAAGGTGCCTTGTTAAATGATCCCAATGGTATTCTAATCAAACCTGGGGAGAATACGCAGGCGGCACGCCAGATTCGGTTCACCAATGTTCGAGAAATAGTTGCAATGGAAACCATCTTGAAAGCCTATATTTATGAAGCCATTGAAGTTGAAAAAGCCGGTTTGGAAGTGAATTTTAAAAAGAATACAGAATTCATAATTCCTGAAGAACTTCAAAAAAAATTCGATGAAATCCCTGCCTTGAAAACTGCTTTTGAAGCATTGACGCCGGGACGGCAAAGAGCATACATTCTTTATTTTTCTGAACCCAAACAATCCAAAACTCGAGAGTCAAGGGTTGAAAAATATATCCAGCAAATTCTCAATGGAAAAGGATTAAATGATTAGTATATTCGATGAGAAAATAAATTAATCAAACTTTAAGATATTACCTCACTTTGCGTTCATTCGAACTCCTTTTTGGATCGCAGGTAACACTCAATCAAATAATTTAAAATAACAGGAGCTTAGAAATCCAATTGATCAACGAGTCAGGAGATATGATCAATAGCTATTGGATTCAAAAATGAAATATCGTAAAGCTAACTGAAGGGGGATCATAACTTCTGTTATTCGAATGTCACGCTAAATTCTTTTCTCTCAATAAGCCTTATTGCGAGTTTCATGCCCTTTGGGTGGTATTGCCTTGGCGGGCTGTCGTGATGAAGAGCAGGGATGGAAGCACAGATCTGATTGACTTTATTAAATGATAATGATAATCTTTATCAATATAAGCTGTGTTCTTTGATAATCGAGGTGGTTTGTTTTGAAAACATTGGAAAAAATAGAAACCTTCCTTGTGCTTGCGCAATGCCGGTCGTTTATGGAGACGGCCAAGCGCCTTTATTGCTCGCAGCCGACCATCAGCAACCATATCCAGCAGTTGGAAGAGCAGTTCCAGTGCAAGCTGTTCCACCGATCGGGAAAAAACGTCCAATTAACGAAGCAGGGAGAAATTTTCCTGCAGTATGCCAAGCAGATCACGCAGTTGGTCGAAGAAGCAGCGGTCAAAATGAAGGATGCGGAAAGACAAGATATATTAGCCATCTACGTCAGCAGTTATATCGGGGCGTATTTTTTTTCGGACATTTTGAGCAGCTTTCACCAGGAATACCCGAAGCAGGCGCTGGAGGTGCATACCCACTGCTATGCGGAGCTGAGAAGCGCGCTGCAACAGGGGCGGACAAATTTTGCATTGATGCCCGTCTACCCGGAAGATGATTACATTCATGCCAATTTTGACGTGCACGTATTGTTTCATGACGAGTTTCCTCTGGTTGTCCCTCCCAATCATCCATTAACAGGCAGAAAGGTCGTATACTCCCGGGATCTGCGCAACGAGACGCTGCTGCTGCCGCGAAGTCATTATCTCCAGGAATATATTATTACCGAGCTTGAACGGCAGCGGGTCAAGGTGCGATTTTTGCAAATGAGCAATTTTGACATGATCAAGCAGGCCGTCAAATCGCATCTGGGCCTTGCTTTTCTGCCGTTTAAAGCCGTTGAAGCCGAAGTGGCCAAGGGCGAGCTTGCGTTCAAAAACGTTGCCTCCTTGCCGATTAGGCGGAATAACGGCATTGTGATCCGCAAACAGACCCCCCTTACCGAAACGGAATTTACGTTTTGCCATGAGGTCAAGCGATATTTCGGCGTTCAGTAAAAGAGACGCACGCTCCGGATCGAATAAACATTCGGGTACGATTCGTCCAGAGCCGACGCTATCGTTAAAGCGGGAACCGCCGCTCATGACTGGAGAGAGAACCGGGCCTAGCGTGGTCTGTTAGAGCAGCAGAGGGGCGGTAGAGTGACCCAATCATAGGCGATAGAGAAGGAAGGCGGAACGTTTACGGGCCGCCTTTGAGGCCGTGCCATTACGGCTTCATACATTTATGGAAAATACAAGCTTAAGAGCGGTCGGAATCCGTATCTTTTGCTCTTAGTGCACAAAGTGTGAGTTTGGACAAAGGCTTGGCCGGCGGTCAGGTTTTCTTGTCGTTTAGGAAATTTGTCATCTGTGGATAAAGTGTGCATAAAGCTGGGGATAAGTGGTTGGTTTTGTTTGTCATTCGCAAGGTGGTTTTATTTTTGAAAAGCGACGTCGGATTGTAATGAAGCCTTGGGGTTCGAGCGACCGCCTCGCAGCGCCGATACGCGCGCCTGGGGCTCCGTTTTGGAATCATTGATGAGCTAGATGCCCCTTGGTTGTTCGCCATACTTTTCTTTGAAGCCCCGCCGCTTTCTGCCGTCGATCCGATTCGTTTTTTTAATCGATGTATTGAAAAAAATAATACGAGTGGCTGAGGACCATAAACGACGTGATAATTCGATTCAACCCCTTTTTAGTTGATATTGATATTCATTATCACTTGATCTATGATGATTTTGTTATCGCCCATACATCATTATTTATAAAAATACAGGAGGGTTCGCTGCATGTTATCTCGTCGTCACTTCATACGTCCGGTCATGGCCGGTCTTGTTGCGCTGTCCGTGCTTATGGCCGGATGCCAATCCAAGACGGCTGAATCTGTTGATCCGAAGGGGGCTGAGGCCAATCCCGTCGAGCAGAGCATTCCCGAATTGAAAATCGCCGTACCGGGCGATGTCGGTCCGCTCAATTTGTATTTGAGCTCAGGCAATGAGAGTTTGCTGGAGCTGGTGTATGACAAGCTGTTCGCGCCTTCGCCGTTCGTCAAGGAACCGCAGCCGTGGCTGGCCGAATCGGCCACACAGGTGGACGACCTCAACTGGGTCGTGAAGCTGCGTTCCGGCATCAAGTGGCATGACGGTCAGCCTTTTACCGCCGAAGATGTTAAGTTCACGTTTGAGTATTACCGGGACGGTCCGTCCAACCGCTACACCCATCATGTCAGCGAGGTTCCCCGCGTGGAAAAGATCGAAGCGGAGGATGCCTCCACCGTGCGTTTCACCTGCGCCTACGCATGCCCGTCGCTGGCAAGCATCACGATGGCCGATTTGCCGATCCTCCCCAAGCATATTTGGGAAAAAGTCGAGAATCCGCGCAAATTTACGGAGCTGCCCGTCGGTACGGGCCCGTACAAGCTGACGGAGTACAAGCCGGATCAATATTATAAATTGGAGGCGAATCCGGATTATTTCAAGGGCCGTCCGCTCGTTGACTCGCTGGTCATGCCGATCATCAAAGATCCGACGGCGATGTTCAACGCGCTGCGTGCCGGTGAAGTAGACGCCGCTTCCCGGGGTGTGCCGCCGGAGCTGCTGGAATCGTTCAAAAAATTGCCGAATATGAAGGTCGCAGGCACGAAGGAGCTGTCGCTGACCGAGGTTCGCATCAACTTCGAAAAAGAGCCGTTTAACGAGCCGAAATTCAGAGAAGCGTTATCGCTGGCCGTTGACCGCAAGGCGATTACGGACACGGTCCTGCTCGGAGAAGGAAGGCCGGGTCTGCAGGGGTATCCGCATCCGGACTCGCCATGGACAAGCCCGACCCTGAGCACACCGTTTGATGCGGACAAAGCCAAAGCGGTGTTGGATCAGTTGAACTATGTGGACCGCAATGGAGACGGCGTTCGGGAAACGCCTGCGGGTCAGGCGCTTGATTTTTCGATCAAAGTCTCGTCGACGGAACCGGGCTGGATTCGTTCGGCTGAGCTGCTGAAGCAGCAGTTCGCCAATGTGGGCATCAAAACCACCGTTGAGGTGCTCGACTCGGCAACGATCGGAACGCTCGGACAATCGCGCAAATTCGACATGTATGTAGGCAGCATCGGACCGCACGGCGTGGCGGACCCGGACCAGTTCGTCATGTCGCATCGCTCGGGCTATCTATGGTCCAAAGGACTGGCATACCCTGAAATGGACGAGCTGACGAAAAAATGGATGGCCGAAGCCAATATCGACAAACGCAAAGAAATATCGTTTGAGATGCAGGCTCTGTTCAACCGCCAGCCTACCAGCCTCGTTCTGTATTACCCGACGGAAAATTACGCTTACCGCGCGGACAAGTTTGACCGCTGGGTGGAATCCCCCGGCTTCGGCATCATTCATAAATATTCTCTACTGCCGGAAGAAGCCCGGAAAGCGGCAGGGGTGACCAACTAAGGATGAGTGGTCTTATGGGAAACGATACCTCCTCAGGGAGAGCAATCGGGACATCCCACTCCCGCCGGTTCGGACGGAAATGCGTACAGTATATACTGGTTTTGTTTATTGCGTTAACCATCAATTTTGCGCTGCCCCGTCTGGCGCCGGGAGACCCGCTCATTTATTTCATGGGGCAGGAAGTCAACACATTGACGGCCGACCAGCGGCAGCGGATGAATCAAGAGCTTGGACTGGACCGGACGCTTTGGGAGCAGTATACCGATTTTATGGTCGGGGCGGTAAGCCTGGAGCTGGGCAGCTCCACGAAATTCGGCAAGCCGGTGAAGGACGTTTTGATGGAACGATTGCCGTGGACTCTTCTTCTGGTATTGCCGGCGTTTGTACTCAGCGCGCTGATCGGCATGGCTTGCGGAGCGTATGCGGCCTGGAACCGCGGCAAACGGCGGGATGTCGCGCTGCTGACGTCGATGCTTGCTCTTGAATCGCTGCCTGGCTTCTGGCTCGGCATGCTGCTGATCGCCGTATTTGCGGTGAATCTCGGCTGGCTGCCCTCGTACGGGGCCGTACCGCTGGTCCATAACGGCGGCGCCGATTATGTCATTGAAGTCATCCGGCGTCTTATTTTACCTGTAACTACGATTACGCTGGCAACGGTAGGCGCCAACTTCCTGCTGACCCGCTCCTCCATGCTCGATACGCTGGGGCAGGATTATATGTTTATGGCGGAAGCCAAAGGGGTCGGCCGGCGAAACCTGATTTACCGGCATGCGCTGCGCAACGCGCTGCTGCCGGTCTATACGCATGTGACGCTGGGTCTGGGCACCTTGGTTAGCGGCGCGGTGGTGGTGGAGACGGTTTTCTCCTATCCGGGGATCGGACGTCTGCTGTACGAAAGTGTGATCGCCCGGGATTTTCCGATGATGCAGGGAGTGTTCCTGCTGATCACCGTCGGTGTCATTGCAGCTAATTTGCTCGCCGATTTGACGTACCCGTTCATCGATCCCAGAGCCCGTTACTTCAAGCCTGGGGAGGGATCGGCATGAACAGAACATTGTCAGGAAAGATCGGCGTGGCAGGCTTCATCCTGTTGGCGCTCATTGTCGCGCTTGCTGTTTTTGGGCCTCTACTTACGCCTTACAGCGCGGACGAGCAAAGCGGTTCGCCGCTCCAGCCGCCCAGCCGGCAGCATCTGCTCGGCACCAACGACATGGGCCAGGATATTATGGCGGAGCTTGCGGAGGGCGCGCGGGTCTCGCTCACGGTAGGCATCGTATCGGCGCTGCTGGCCGTGCTGATCGGCGCGATCGCCGGACTTATCGCCGGATACGGTTCCGGCTGGCCGGATGCACTGCTGATGAGAACGGTGGACGTCAGCCTGACGCTTCCGTATTTGCCGCTAATGATCGTGATCGGCGTGTATATGGGACCGAGCGTAATCACGCAAATTTTGGTCATCACGCTCGTCATGTGGGCGGGCAAGGCCCGTGAAATTCGTGCGCAGGTGCTGTCGCTGCGAGGCAGAGGGCCGGTGCTGGCCACCAAAACCATGGGCGCCGGACATGCTTATGTGCTGCGCAGGCACATTTTTCCCGGCATCGTTCCGCTGCTCATTCCCCAATTCGTCAGGGCAGTCAATACTTCGATTCTGCTGGAATCTTCCTTAAGCTTTCTGGGGCTTGGCGATCCGCTGTCGAAAAGCTGGGGCAGCATCCTGTTCTACGCCAATGCGAGAAGCGCGTTTTTGACCGATGCCTGGATATGGTGGGTGCTTCCTCCCGGACTGTGCATCGTCGTTACGGTGCTTGCATTCTCCTTTATCGGTTATGTGATGGAGGAGAAGAACAGCCCCCGCTTGCGTTCGCTTCGGCGGGGAGTGTTTTCCGGCTTGGGGGACGGACCAAAGTCTCCGGCGCCGGCCGGCACCCGGACACATGCCGCAGCTTCGCTGCTGGAGGTGGACCGGCTGTCGGTCTCCTACCCGCAAGAAAAAGGCGTAGTCCATGCGATCGACACGGTGAGCTTTGCCATAAACCGGGGTGAAGTGGTGGGGCTTGTCGGCGAGTCGGGCAGCGGGAAGACGACGGTGGCGTCTTCCATCATGCAATTGCTGCGGGAGCCTGCGCTGCGGACTGGCTCGATCCGTTTTGACGGCATCGACTTGACCTCTTTGTCGCCAGGGGAAATGCGTACGCTTCGGGGAAAGCGCATTGCGCTCATTCCGCAGGCGGCGATGAACGCCCTGAATCCGGTCATGAACGTCCAGAGCCAGCTGGCCGAGGCGGTCACCGCTCATCATGCGATGGATAAGCAGAGGCTGCACGAACGGGTGGATCAGGTGCTGGAGCAGGTCGGACTGACGCCTGCCTGGGGAAGCGCTTATCCGCACGAGCTCAGCGGGGGGATGCGCCAACGGGTCGTCATTGCGATGGCGCTGATGAACGAGCCCGAGCTGATTATCGCCGACGAGCCTACCACGGGGCTGGATGTCAAGGTACAGGTCGACATCATCAGGCTGCTCGCCGATTTGCAGCAGCGGCTGGGCTTGTCCATGCTCATCATTTCACATGATTTGCCCGTTGTGCTGAAGCTGGCGGACCGCATTCTGATCATGAAGCAGGGGCACATCGTGGATCAGGGGCCGGCGGACGCCATTGCGGCTGCGCCGTCCCACCCGTACACGAGGCGTCTCATCGACGCCATCCCCCGGTTGCGCACGAAGCGGAGCGTTCCACAAGTCGTGCCATCTTCTTCTTAACGGAGGCTGAAGCGATGACGATACAAGACACTGGCAGCGCGGAGGTGCGCAGAGACGACCTGCTGCACGTAAGCGATTTGCACAAAGCCTATACGGCTCCGGGCGCCGCCTTTCGGCAGGAGGCGGTCGTCAAGGGCGTCAGCTTTTCCATTGCGGAAGGCGAAACGGTCGGCCTGGTCGGCGCCAGCGGTGCGGGTAAAAGCACCATCGGCCGGATGATCGCAGGTCTGGAGCAGCCGGACGGCGGCACGATAAAGGTAATGGGGCAGGACATCCTGGCTTTGAAGGGGAAAGCCAGAAGACAGGCGCTGCGGCCCATTCAAATGATCTTTCAGGACCCTTATGAATCGTTGTCTCCGCGTATGACGATCGAGCAGCTGGTATGCGAGCCGCTCGTCATTCAGAGACTATACTCCGGCGACAAGCGCGCCCGAAGAGAGCTGGTGCGGGAAGCGCTGGCGGAGGTATCGTTATCGCCGGACCGGTACATGGACCGGTACCCGCATGAATTGTCCGGCGGGGAGCGGCAGCGGGTCGGCCTGGCGCGGGCGTTCATCGTCCGCCCCCGGCTGATCGTGGCCGATGAGCCGACCTCGATGCTCGATCCGTCCCTGCGTCTCGATTTGCTGGACGTCATGAAGCGTTTGCGCCAGCGCCATGGGCTGTCGTATTTGTTTATCACCCACGATATCGCGCTGACGCGGCACTTCTGCGACCGGATGCTTGTGCTGGAGCAGGGCGTCATCGTCGAAAGCGGAATCACCGATGCGGTCATCGACGACCCGCAGCATCCGTTTACGAAGCGCCTGATCGGGGCGCTGCTGGAGCTGACCGGCGTTTGACATGCCCGGCCCGGTATATGGATAACAGTAGAAAGGGGATCCATTGCGGATAACATGAACGATATACTCATGCTGCATTCCGGCAGCCATTTTGTGGATGCGCGAATGAACGATTTGTGCTATAAGAACGATCTTGCTTTTTTGGATGTCTATGAGCTGCCGGATGCCGATCTGGAGCCTTATGTCGGGATGGTCATTCCCGGCCTCATCGACCAGGAATTTCTGACTAAGGAGAAAGAATGCATCCGGCGGTTTCTGGACAGCGGCAAAGTGCTTGTATTCAGCGGGCACCTGTTCCGTCCCTGGCTTCCCGGGGGCTCGAACTTCGTGCCCAAAACGATCCGCAGCCACCGCGATTATCACGTATCGATCCATCGGCCGCATCCGATATTCGAAGGCGTGCTGCCGGAGGATATGACCTACAAGCAGGGGGTAGCCGGTTTTTTTGCCAGAGGGCACCATCCGGTTCCCGAAGGAGCGGAGGTGCTGCTGACGCTGCCGGGAGGAGAGCCGATCGTGTATATCGACCGTAACAGCACCCGGGGGACGATACTGGTTCATTCCGGCAACGATTTGCTTGGCTATCACAGCAATGACAACACGTCGGGCCGCATCGGGCCGCAGCTGCTCCGGTGGATCCGGGACGAGCACCGGCAGCTTCAGGAGAAAGGTGTGGCGATATGAGGAAAATAGCCGCATTATACGGGGGGTGCTCGCAGCATCACCGGACGCTCAACGAGCCGAAGTACCGCCGATTTTTCGATGAGCTCATTTACCTTCCCGATCTGGAGACCGCTTCTTTGGACAAGTACGACGTCTTGCTCTGTCCGTCTCAGCTTCATCAGGGCATGGTGGAAAAATCGGCGGCCAAAATCCGGGCGGTCGCGGAGCGGGGAGGGACCGTAGTGGCGTTCGGTCCGCAGTCGCGGCCGTGGATCCCCGGACATCACTGGGAATTTAGGCCGACCAACTTCTGGTGGTGGCTGGACAAGGATGCACGGAGCGGTCTCGTTCAGGCCAACCCCGGGCACAGCCTGTTTCAAGCGATCACGCTGGAAGATGCTACCTGGCATTACCACGGCGTGTTTTGGCCCCCGGAGGGCTCGGACGTGCTGATTGCCCTGGAGGACAACGGCGCGATCCTGTATATCGACAAAGTCAGTACGGCCGGAACATGGATCGTAACGACGCTGGACCCCGATTATCATTTTGGCTCGTATTTCATGCCGGCGACGGAGCGGTTTTTGGACGGCTTCCTGCCCTGGCTTGCCGAAGGAACCTGGTAATGATCCATATTCGGAATGTGACAAAAAGGTATGGGGAGCGCACCGTACTGGACGGCGTGAATCTGCATCTTCAGGCCGGGGAGTTCGCTTTCCTGCGCGGCCGGTCCGGTTCGGGGAAAAGCACGCTGCTCAAGCTGCTGTACCGGGAGATCGACGATTTCACCGGCGACATTGCCATTGACGGCCAACCGGTCGGGAGCATGCCGAAATACGAGCTGCGCCGCAAAATCGGCGTGATTTTTCAGTCGTTCGAGCTGCTGGATCGTAAAACGGTGCTGGAGAATGTCGAACTGGCCGGCGAGGTGCTGGGAAGAAGCGAAAAAGACACCCGGGCCCAGGCGCTTCACCTGCTGAAGCGGACGGGGCTGAGCGGCAAGGAGCGGCTGTTTCCCGCCCAGTTGTCCGGCGGGGAGCAGCAGCGGGTGGCCATTGCCCGGGCGCTGCTGGTCCGGCCGGCGATCGTGCTTGCGGACGAGCCAACGGGCAATCTGGATAAGGAAACGGCGGCGGAGATGTTTCATTTGCTCCGGGAACTGCAGCGGGAATACGGCATGACGATGCTTGTCGTAACGCATGCCGACCGGTTCGTGGAAGCAGTTCCCGCGCGGACATTACACATGGAACAAGGGAAAATATATGAGGTTGGCAATGGTTAAGTTTATTGTCCGCGATGCGCGGGAAGGCATTCGGCGCAATGCGGGAGCGGCTGCGGCGGCGGCCGCCATGATTTTTATCGCAATGACGATTTCGGGCGCCTTGTTTATGCTCCGTCTCGGGGTACATGACCTGATGCAGTATTTGGACGCGCAGCTCAGTGTGAAGGTGTATGTGGACCCGGCTTTCGAGACGTCGGAGGTTGCGCGCGTGCTGGAGCAAAAAAGCTACGTCAAATCGGTGCGCATCGAGACCAAAGATCAGTTGGTCGAGCGGATGAATGTGTTTTTCCAGGGCCGGGAGCAACTGCTGGAGAGCTTCAAGGAAAGCGACCTGCCGGATGCGGTACGTCTGGAGCTGACCGATACGCGGCACATTTCGCTCATTGCGGAAGAATTGCGCTCGATACGCGGCATCGCTCAGGTCATTTATCCGCAGCAGTTGGCGGAAACGGTGCTGCACGCCTCCGAACGGATCAACCGCTGGGGCTTGCTGCTGCTTTTGTTTTTTGCAGGCATCTCGTTTTTGACGGTGTTTTTGGCTGTGAATCTCGCTTTGTATCAGCGGCAAAAAGAGATTCGGGTGAAGCTGCTGCTCGGGGCGAAGCCGACCCATGTGCGGGGGCAATTCGTATTCGAAGGCGGGGTGATCGGCTTGACCGGAAGTTTGCTGGCGGCGACCGTCCTGGACGGGCTGTACCGCTATACCATGGCGTCTTTGGAGCATCCCTATAACACGATATTCCATGTGGCTCCGGCTGATTTTTATACGATGATGCTCGGCATCGTGGCGGCGGGCACGGCGATCGGCCTGTGCGCCAGCTATGTGTCGACCGGGAAGCTGATGAAGCATGCGTAGGACGGTTGTCGTTCTTGTACTGTTCTTCCTGTTTGCGGCAACCGGCGCG
Source organism: Paenibacillus sp. JMULE4 (assembly GCF_013337105.1). Taxonomy (NCBI): domain Bacteria; kingdom Bacillati; phylum Bacillota; class Bacilli; order Caryophanales; family Paenibacillaceae; genus Paenibacillus; species Paenibacillus sp. JMULE4. The sequence goes on along the minus strand of NZ_SGWF01000015.1, from coordinate 121,862 downwards.
TACGCCCACCTGACCGGCGCTTTTGCCGATTTTCTTGTTTCCGTGCATGACGAAGAGACGATCGCCAAGCTGAAGCTGGAAATGCAGCGCACGAAGGACGACATTGAAGCCATGACGCCTCAGGTCAGACAAAAGGAGCAGGTGTTCTCCGCCAGGCGGAATAGCGCAGCCGCCCAGCTGCAGTTTTACGACGATTTCGGCATGGACGCCTGGCTGAGTCTCATGCTGCAGGCGCAGGACCCGGTCGATATTATAGGCGGCCAATGGTTGATGGCGCGAAGCCTGGACCGGTATATGCAGGAGCTGGACCGGCTTTATGCCGAGTATATGCAGGTGAAGACCGCAAGGGAGTCGCTGGAGGGCCATCAGCGTCTGCTTATGGGCATGGAGCGGCAGCTCCAGGCGCGGGCCCGGTTTATAACCGACAATTCCGATGCGGCCATAGATCAACTGGCCAATTATTTGGACATTGACTGGATGTCGGAAGTGGAGGAGCCGTTATTGCAAAGTCTGGCTTCGGACCGGGAGCTTGCGGACAAACAGCTGCCGCAGTGGGCAGTCCCGGGCACAGCCGCAGGCGCTCTCTATAAGCTGGAAGAGCAGTGGCTGAACGATCGGTCGGAGCTTGCGTATTTCTTCCGCGCAGACCATATTTACGCCGTCTATGAAAAGCCGGACCTTCATGTGATGCTGATCGGTCAGCTGCTGAACAAGGAAAACGGTACGGCCGATCTGCAGTTCGAGGCCGGTTTTTTCAACGGTTTTCTGATGCCTGATACGCTGCTCGAAGAGCTTCGCGGCTTTGCCGTCGGAACCGCCGGGCTGGAGGCTGCGGCGGGAAGTCCGGCTCCGTATTACTGGCAGCAGGCGAACGGGGCGCTGCTGCTGAGAACGAACGAGTAGAACAAAGCTCTCGGAGGATGAAATGAAACGTATTGCGGTAATGATATTCGTGCTGATGATGCTGCTGCCGGCAGCAGCACAGGCGCACATCGTCAATGAAAGCAATCTATACGACGATATCGCGTTTTCCGAAGCGCGGGAAAACATCGTTTATTTGAGCGGGCTCGGCGTCATCCCATACGAGCACGGCGCGCCCTTGTTCAAGCCGAAGGACAAGCTGTCGCGTTCCGATCTCGCTTATTGGGCCGGTTCGTTTCGCGGCTTGGGGGCGCAGCAATCGGATCCGCAGGCCGTTCGGCAGGCGGTCTTGGCGGAGGGCGGCGTTCCTAGCCTGGATGGGAATGCGACGGTGCGCGATGTCAATCAAGCTTACTTTCAAGGGCGGGCGGAGTTGAACGGGTCGGAGGAGCTGACAAGAGAGCAGTTCGCTTCGCTCATGGCGGTTTATTTGACGACAAAGGTCAACGGACAAACGCTGTTCGAGCAGGCGGGCTATTCGCCCGGTCCGTCCGGGACGGTCGAAGCCGTCGCCATGAAGGAGAGCCAAGGCGCTGACGGCAAGACCGTCAGGACGTATGCCGTCACGATTCAGGGCGTCACGCTCGAGTTAAGCGAACACCCGAGAATCCTGTATGCTCCTGTCGACCCCGGCCTGTGGAAAGGAAAAAGCATCCGGGAATCGTGGGTAATGAACAAGCGTGAAGGCGGACAGCAACTGCAGCTGATTTCGTTTGTCAAGCCGGCGGGGGCGGCTTCGAGCCCGCAGGAGGCCAACAGCGATGAGAAAGGTCAAGCCCATGCGCATCATATGTGTCAGGAAGGCGATTCCGACTGCGTTCCGGCCGGTGAAGGCGCAGGCTTTCCGGTCATTCCTGCGGCGGCAGGGGCAGTGGCGGCCGTGCTCCTGTGCTGGTTATTGATCAAAAAAGAGCTTGAATTCCAACAACAATTAGGAGGATTCATGATGTATGTCATTTATATTCGTGACGGCCGCAAAGGCGAGTTTTTAAAAGAGATTCGGTTTGAGGATGTCGAGAAATACCACAGCGGGCAATATTTGATGGCCGTCGCGGTCGGCTTTCTAAGCGTCTACGCGGGGATCAAGGCCTTGTGCGGAGACGAAGCGCCAGAGCGCAAAGACATCTCGATTCTGTCCGGTCACGGCGGTCCGGGGTTTCGCGATGCGTTCGAATATGTCACCCGTGCGGCGTCCCGCGGGGCGCTGACGGTTGACGTCAATTATCCGGTTGCCCAGTATGACCCGCATCGGGCCCAGTCGTACGCATTTGTCTTTTCACTGACCGACGGCCGGTCCGTAGAAGTATCGTTAAAGGAAGGCTTCCTGCCTCTGGAATTTTATGATTTGCTGGAGAAGGGAAGAGCGAGCACACGGACGGAAGCGGATGAGGAAAGGCTAGACGATTTGAAAAAGGAGCTCTGTGACCGGGCGCTGTCGATGCCTCTGGACGATCTGCTGGCCGTTAAACGGCTTTCCTGACCAGAGGAGGTATCCCCTTTTGCCCTTGCCCATGGTCAGAGTACCAGGGGTACCAGGGTACCGGAACGTTCTTTAGGAACGTTAACAGAGACCTGATAAGTTATAACACCAGGCGCAGCTAATGTAAAAGCTGCGTCTTTCTTGATTTACGGCGATGGCAACCGGGAGAAGCGTTGGTCCAGGCATGAATGGGTATGAAATGAATAAAAGTCGATTCACTAGGCTATTTCCTTTGGCAAGACGGACTGATAGAATAATGGTGTGCAGCAAGACTGAAATCCAGGTAGACGGTAACGCACGCGGAAAACAGCAGCATCAGGGAGGTATGGCGAGTGGAAATCCACCAACTGGAGTATATATTAGCCGTTGAAAAATACAAAAGCTTTAGTCTGGCGGCTGATGAAGTCTGCCTGTCTCAATCTGCGCTTTCCCATTCGATAAGAAAGCTGGAGGAAGAATTGGGCGTCAGAATATTTGAACGTACGACACGCTCTGTCCAGCCGACGCCGGCAGGGGCGCATTTCCTGATTTATGCCAAACGCATATTGGGAGAGATCAAGCGGGCCCGGCAGGTCATGCTGGAATATAACAATTTGGAACGGGGACATATGGTCATCGGCGCCATTCCCAACATCAGTTATTTAGGACTTACGGCGTTAATCGCTTCCTTCCAAAAGGCATACCCCGGCATCCATATCGAGATTCGTGACGGAAACAGTGATGAGCTGATTAAATGGCTGCAGGTATCGGAGATCGATGCCGCCCTTCTTACTCACTTGCATAATGAAAATTATGAAAAAACAATCGATTTCTATCCATTAATGAGCGATCAAGTCGTATTAATTACTCATGCCGCCCACCCCTTGGCCGATAAGAAAATGATTGATTTAGCGGAGGCCTCCAAAGAGAAATTTTTATCTATAAAACCAGGCTATGGGATGAGAAGCTTATGCGAACAAGCGTGCCAGGAAGCCGGTTTCGTGCCTAATATTATGTATGAAAGCAGTCAGGTGGAAACCATTTGCGGGTTGGTGGCGGAAGGGCTTGGCGTAGCATTGTTAACATCGCGGGTAGTCAAATTTATTCGACGTCCCGGAATCGCCATCGTGCGTCTTAAAAAAGAAATCAAAAGAACGACCGCCCTCGCCATACCTCGGGGCCCTGACATCCCTTCGGTTCATGCCGCTTTTCGGGACTTCACCATGCAGTGGATCAAACAAAACGCCAAATAGGTCAGCCCGTTTCGGCCTGCTCAAATCAAAGTCATCCTTACCCATTTATGAATTTCATTCATATCTTGAATCGAAAATATCGATTGTATTAATAAGTGGCGTGCTGTACTCTAACTTCAAGGACATTCAATTTATGTAACCAGAAGGGCAGGGTACCGGTTTGCTGAAAGAGGAATTCGAAAAATGGGAGACGGATGTTTTGATCGTCGGTGGGGGAAGCGCCGGGCTGCGTGCCGCTTTGGCCGCAAGGGAAACAGGGGCACGAGTGCTGGTTGTAAATCGTGGCGGTAAAACATATGGAGGGGCTACTTCATATTTAGATAAGTTGATTGAGGTAACCGGGCTTGCTGTGGCTCTTAACAAAGAAGATTCCGATCTTTATTACAAAGAGTTATATGATTTTGGGATGAAAGTAAATTCAAGAGAACTCGTTAGAACCTTCACCGACAATAGTGAAAAAGAATTACGATTTTTGGAATCGATCGGTGTAGAATTTGAACGCCAAGGAAACGAGTACGTCTGGATGCAGATTCCAAGTCATTCCAGGCCTAGAGTGGTTAAGGGCATGAGTGATTTCGGTACCGAAATATTAACGAGATTAGTCAAAGCTTGCGAAGAAAAAGGAGTGCAATTTTTGGCTCATACCGGAATTTATGAGATTATCAAAGATTCCTCCGGGCATCCCAGATGGGCATTAGGCATTCACAAAACGCAAAAATGTACCCAGCCGGTTCAAATCCGTTTTTCCAGTGTTATTATAGCAACAGGAGGGTTTGGAAATCTTTTTTCCTACGCGACGAACCCTCAAGGCAACGCCAGCGGAATGGCCATAGGTCTGGATTTGGGGGCTGCATTAACGAACCTGGAATTCATGCACATTCTTCCCTTATTCGTAAGCCCGATTCGCGGATTCTACATGATCAGTGCGCTATTGTCTCAAGGGAAAATCTTGAATACGGCCAAAGAACCGTTTTCCTCGGGATGGGATCATAGCAGTCAAGAGCCGGATACGGTTACTCAAGGAAATATCACCTTTGAGATTTGCAAGTGGATTGAAAAACAGCAGGAAATGGGCAAAGCTACTTCGGACGGCGGGGTTTATTGGTATGGAACACATCTTATCGATGTGATGAAGCATCGCATTCCCCGTAGCTTGGAGATGTTAAAGGCCCGTAATCTGGATTTAACGTCGCAGCCTGCGATCATAAGTTCCGGATGCCATCAGGCGCTGGGGGGAATAGCTATTAATCCGCAGGGTGAAACCGGGGTAGCCGGATTATTTGCCTGCGGGGAATGTGCCGGAGGGTTCCAAGGGGCTCAGCGTATGATGGGAACCGGAGTGATGGACGCCTTAGTATTCGGCAGCCGCGCAGGGCGGGCAGCTGCTGAAGCGATTGGACAACCTGGAACCAAGCATTGGGTCGTGATGAGCGAAGATGTGAATCGAACGCCTGAATTGACCTGCGATAAAGGGTTTAGACAATTGCATGCCTCCATGGACCGGATCCTCGTAACCAAAAATAAAGAAAAATTGCGTCGTGCCCAAATGGAAGTAGAGTCACTCCAAAAAAGCTTGGAACATTACCCGTTAAACGCCATTCCTTATAAAGATCGATTGCGGTATAGCGAGTTAAAGCATGCTGTATCCATTGCCCAAGCGTTTATTGCTTCCAGCCAGGCACGGGAAGAAAGCAGAGGCAGCTTTGTAAGAAGCGATTTTCCAGATCAAAGCCAACATTTTGATAAACAGTCGTTTGTTCATCGTATTCAACCCGATCAATTTCAAGTTGCGTTTCATTCATAGACGTTCAACCTATGGAAAGAAGCTTCCTTTACTGTATCGAACCGGATCAAGGCTCTTGATGCCGGTTCCGATCCGTATAGTGTCGGGTATCAACGGTAAAGTGTAAGCGCTAACAGATGATCTAGATTTTTTTACTATAAAATGATCTAGGTAAATAAAGAGGGAGGATCGATCAAAATGAAAAAAGCATGGGTTATGGTGATGGTTGCACTGCTTTGCGTTACTGCGGTTCTGGCGGGATGCGGGAATACCGGGGGCTCCGGGCAGCAAACACAAGGCACACCGCCGGAGAATAATGCCGGCGGCAAGCCGGCCGAGCAGGCCAAACCGGTTAAGCTGCAGATCGGGCTGCTGAAATTAACCAGTTCCGCTCCGATTTTTATCGCCATGGAAAAAGGATATTTCAAAGAAGAGAATATTGAAGTGACTCCGCAATGGTTTGAGGCGGCCCAGCCGATTGCCGTAGCGACAGCCTCCGGCAGTGTGGAAGTAGGGGCGACAGGCATTACGGCAAGCTTATACAACATGATTGCAGGCGGACAAAAATTGCTTATCGTAGCAGACAAAGGAAGGGAACAAAAAGGGTATTCCTCCTCCTCCTTGCTGGTTCACAAAGATTCGCAGATTCAAAGCATTAAAGATCTCAAAGGCAAAAAGATCGGCGTGACCCAGACAGGCTCCACCTTCCATTATATGGCGGGACGTTTATTGGAAAAGCACGGACTCAGCTTATCGGACGTCGAAATCACTCCGCTGGGCAAGCTGAACGCGATGAACGACACGTTAAAGAGCAAACAAGTGGATGCGATTCTTACGGCCGAACCGAATATCAGCTATATTTTGAACGAAGGGTACGGGAAAGTGATCGCCAATGTCGGAGACGAAATCGATTATCAAATCTCGGCTATTTTCTTCTCGCAGAAGTTTGCCGACGACAAAGATGCCGCCGTGCGCTTTATGACCGCATACGCCAAGGCAGCCCGTTATTATTATGACGCCGTGCTGGTGAAAAAAGACGGACAACCGGTACCGGGCGCAAACTATGACGAAGTGATCGACATCATAGCCAAGTACACGGATCAGCCTGCGGAGCTGGTTAAACAAGGCCTTCCCTACATGGATCGCGACGGCAGACTGCTGGCCGAAGACATCAAAACCCAAATTGACTGGTATTTCAAAAACAAGATGATTGAAAAATCGATCGACTACAAAACGATTGTGAATACGGAGCTGCTTGAAGAGGGCATTAAGAGGTTAGGGAAGTGACACACCTATGAGAATTGTAATCGACGGCGTGGAAAAAAGGTTTAAAGACACAAAGGGGAAGGAAGTTACCGCATTAACCAATATCAATTTCGTCATTGAACAGCAGGAGTTTGTCGTGCTGGTCGGACCCAGCGGCTGCGGTAAATCCACCCTGTTAAATATTGTAGGAGGGCTGCTCTCTCCAACTGAGGGCAGCGTATATTTTGAAGGCTTAAAGGAGGACAAGACACCGAATTTAGGGATTGTGTTTCAGGAAATCGCACTTTTTCCATGGCGGACCGTTTATCAAAATGTCGTATACGGCTTGGAAGAAAGAGGCGTGAGCAAGAAGGAGCAGCGCGAAATAGCGAAGCATTATATTGATATGGTCGGTCTGAGCGGATTCGAATCGGCCTATCCGAAGCAGCTTTCCGGAGGGATGAGGCAGAGAGCAGGGATCGCCCGCGCTCTTGCCATTCAGCCTGATTTGCTGCTGATGGATGAACCGTTCTCCGCTTTGGATGCGCAGACACGCACGCTGATGCAGGAGGAGCTGCTGACGATTTGGAACCAGACGCGGCTGAGCACGCTGTATGTCACCCACAACATAGACGAAGCGGTATATTTGGCTGACCGGGTCATTGTATTGTCGCGTCATCCCGGACAGATCAAAAGCATCATCCATATCGATATGCCCAAGATAGGCCGGAATCAGGAGCAGTTTCGGCTTCAATTCGATGAGTATGCCGATCAAATTTGGCAGCTGATCCGCCATGACGCAGCGGAAGCGCTGAAGGAGGGATAAGGCAGTGGCGGAAACGATAAGAAAATATATAACCAACAAAGTCGCCTTTCTCGAGCAAAGGGTTCCTGTATATGCTCCGGTTTTAGGCATAACCTTCATCGTAGCGGTATGGGAAATCATAGGCCGATCGGGCTTGATTTCTCCCTTGTTTCTTCCGTCTCCTACCAGTATTCTATCCGCAGCATGGGAAATGATCGTGAAGGGAGAGCTTCATCCGAATATTTTGGCCAGTCTATACCGCATTATCCTGGGTTATCTTCTGGGAGGCAGTATTGGCATCATCGTCGGGCTGCTGCTCGGATTTTCCAAATGGGCGGAATCGGTGGGGACTCCCATCTTGTTCTCTTTTTACCCGATTCCGAAAATCGCTCTTTTGCCGCTGATCATTCTATGGCTCGGCATCGGAGAATTGCCCAAAGTGACGATGATTGCTTTAGGCGTATTTTTCCCGGTGGTGATCAATACGTATTCCGGGGTCAAGAATGTCGATTCGACCCTGATTAAGGCGGCCGTCACGTTTGGCTCGAATCATTTGAACGTCGTACGCAAGGTCATCCTGCCGGGTTCGCTTCCGGTGATTTTTGCCGGATTGAAGCTGGCCGCAGGAACGTCGCTGCTGCTGCTTGTAGCGGCGGAGATGATTGCGGCCAAGGAAGGCATCGGAGCGATGATACTGCACTACGGCAACTTGATGATTACAACCAAGCTCATGGTTGGCGTCGTATTGCTTTCCGTGATCGGGCTGATTTTTAACCGCACCCTGGACTTTTGGAACGAAAATGTTTACCGTGGAAATAAATGAAAATCTTTTGCCATATGCCTGATGAAACGATTGTCCGGTAAACGCATCATACATTGACGATTGATGGATATAATGATATATTTTTTTTATTCAAAACCGTTGTTTCATAGGTTAAAATCATATGATTACATTTCAAATAGGCTTACCGGATCACTGGCAGCTCTTAAAATTCCCTGGTTTACATCGGGATTTTTAAGAGCTTTTATTTTTTGTCCGGTACAGCTCCGGGGCATGGTTTGGAATGGAGATACAGCATGATGCAGAAGGAGTAAGCAAATGATGAAATGCGTAATCATGAAGGATATTGGCGGGGCCGATTGCCTGGAAGTGCGGGAGGCGCCGATGCCTGAGCCCAAGCCGGACGAAGCTTTAATTAAGGTGCATGCGGCGGGAATTTGTTATCATGATCTGCTGGACAGATCGGGTAAACTGCATGGCCCGAAGGCCGGGAACATTTTGGGACATGAGGTGTCCGGAGAAGAAAGGCTATATTGGCACGGGATTTGTCTCCGCGATAAGTCAATTGATCGCGCGTATCGGGTTCATTCTGCTTATCCAGCAGTAAGGCGATGTTATGCACGGTTGCCGCAAATGCAGGATGATGCGCCACATTGCCGACCGCCTGGTTTCCCAGCCATACCTTGCGGCCGTCATTTATACGTTCCATATACTGTTTGCCCAAGCTCATGGTTCATTTCTCCTTTCTTCCGTAATGGTCCAAAACCGCTCCAGCCGTTTCTCCAAAGCGGTTTTATCGGATGCAAGGTATTGTAAGGCATACATTCGCGAAGCTTCCCCGGCATACAATCTTTCGTACAGTTCGTGGCGGGAGCCGAGCGGGCTGCCCACAATATCCCACGCTACTTTTAAGAGCTTTATTTTTTGGGATGCGGAAACGGTGGCTCCCCGATAATAGGTTTCCAAATATGCTCTAATCTCCCCGCTGTTTTCAACCGTTGTCGAAGGAGTTTGCGTATAGCCTCCGGCTCCGATTTGCTGCAATATTTCAATCGCTCTCGGATAGTATCTCATTCCAAGGTTTCGCGCGGTTTGCAATGGAATGGGAGAGGGGGTCAGCATGCCGAATTGATCTTTTTGCGTTACAATTTCCGATGCGTGCAGCAGCCCCTTGATGCTTTCGACCTGGACAATTAACTCTCCCAATTTTTCCTGCACGTTCAAAAAGGAATCGACGCCGATCGATTCGGCCAAAGCGATGCCGAGACCGGTAATAAACTCCAGTTTGGACACCAGGCGGACGACGGTTTGATGGAAGGTCAGCGCGTTGCTTTTCAGCGTATTATAGAACTTCCAAACGGCCTCCGGATTGCCGTGCAGCAAAACCCTGTCCCATGGAATGAATACATTATCGAAAACGATGACGGCGTCCATTTCGTCGAATTGGGCGCTTAGGGGGTGTTCATCTATGTCGGTTGATGCGTACGATTCCCGGCATATGATATGAATGCCCTGAGCATTTAACGGGACAATCAGCGCATGAGCATATTCAGGATGCGTATCCTTTACCCGATAGTTCGGGGCAATGATCAAATCGTGGGCGTAAGGCGCGCCAGTGGCAACGGTTTTTGCGCCCTTGATATAGATGCCTTCACTGGTCTCGCGCACAATTCTGAGATGAGCGTCAGGATCGCTTGCCCCTGCGGCATCCTTCGAACGGTCGATTTGCGGATTGCCGAACGCTTGAATCACGAAGCGATCCTCATCTCTTGCTATCTCGTAAAACCGGCGAATTTTCTCCGGATACCGCTCGTCGTACTGGCGAAACATCTCGCTTGTGGCATGCCAGCTGGTAATCAGAGTGCGTCCGAATTCAGACAATCTGCTCATCACGCCAAAGGTGGCATCCGCCCATATCTTGAATGCTTCTTTTCGCTGCTTTAAATGCTCCGGCGCCGTTGGAATCAGGAAGGCATTATGCACATATTCGCCGGTCTTGGGACTGCGAAATCCGATTTTCTCCCGCATACCGGGTTCGTCGAGCATATTAAACAGCTTTTCAAGCGTCCGTAACGTTCCGGTAAATGCGGGATGAGTCGTTATATCTTCAATTTTCTCACCATTCAGCCAAACGCTCCGCCCATCTTTTAAACTTTGAATGAAATGTTTTCCCCTGGTTGTCGTCATTCTCTTGGCCTCCATCTTCCTTCATTGCCAATGGACATAAAAAAAGACACCCTTGTCAATGATGGTCAATGACAGAGTGTCTCCGGCGGTCCGGTAGAACAGTATTCCAATATATTTACTAGGCATTCTATCATTTTATTTTTCATTCTGTCAATAGTAAATAGATTGTTGATCGGCCGGCCTATCCTGCATGTATAAGTAAACTGCCGGAATGAGATTTATTCATTTTGGTTTTATCTAAAAAGCAGGTTGCAAAAATAAACAAGGTATACTAAAATAACCTTACATTAATACCAACTATATTAATTGGAATTATAGGCAATGGTTAGGCAAGGAGGTGAAACCAAAATTGGGAGCCGGGGTTTTGGTAGAGGTATCCGAGGTGAGTAAAGCATATAAGGCCGCAGGTAAAAACGAACAAATATTAAGCGGCATCTCGCTTCAGGTTAAAGAAGGGGAAATCATCTCTATTCTTGGCCAAAGCGGCTGCGGGAAAAGCACGCTTCTCAATCTGATAGCCGGTTTTGACACGCCCGATAGAGGAACGATCTATACCGCGGGTATCGAAGTGAAAGAACCTGCTAAACGTTGTGTGATGCTTTTTCAAAATTATGGTTTATTGCCGTGGCGGTCGGTTTTGAAGAATGTCGAGCTGGGATTGCTGGATTTAACGGAAGCCGAAAGAAGGAGCAGAGCGCTTGCCTATCTTAAGCTCGTAGGGTTGGAGGACCGGGCCGATCACTTCCCGCATCAATTGTCGGGGGGGATGCAGCAAAGAGCTGCATTGGCGCGTGCATTGGCGATCCGGCCGCAAATTATTTTAATGGACGAGCCCTTCGCAGCGTTGGATACCTTTACCAGATATTACTTGCAAAATGAGCTTTTGAATATTCATGCCAATGAAAAAACGACCATCCTTTTAGTCACTCACGACATTGATGAAGCGGTATTTTTGTCGGACCGGGTATTGATTATGAGTGCCGGCCCCGGACAAATTCGCAAGGAAATACCCATTCATTCCAGCCGGCCAAGGGATAGGGGGCATTCGGATTTTCAGCACTACCGGAAGTTGATTTTGGACGAATTCCGATTGACGGGCCCGCAGGCGAATGAAGAATATAGTATTTAAAACAGGAGGCATATTCATGAACATCCGCAATAAAGCCGTCATTTTAATTTTACTTGTGGTCATGCTCATCCATCTTGCAGCTTGCGGGAAAACGGAGGGGGATTCCGGCCATTCGTCCGCAGATTCGGATCTGAAGACGATTAAAATCGGATATTTGCCTATCACCCATGCGGCTCCCCTGTACATTGAAGAGGAACTCGGCAAACAACATTTCAAGCATTTTAAATTGGAGCTGGTGAAATTCGGGTCCTGGCCTGATTTGATGGATGCTTTGAATACGGGCAGAATCGACGGCGCTTCCGTATTGGTTGAACTGGCCATGAAAGCGAAGGAGCAGGGCATTGACTTGAAGGCCGTTGCGTTGGGGCATAAAGACGGCAATGTGATTGTGGCCTCCAACGATATCCATCAAGTGGCCGACCTCAAAGGGAAGAAGTTTGCGATTCCCCACAAATTCTCGACACATCATGTTTTGCTCTATGAAATGCTGAAAAAAGCCGGTCTCCAGTACAGTGATGTCGATGTCGTTGAATTGGCCCCGGCGGAAATGCCGGCTGCGCTGGCGGAAGGCAGAATTTCCGGTTACGTTGTCGCCGAACCGTTCGGCGCGAAGTCGGTCGTGATCAAAAAAGGCAAGGCTTTATTCCAATCTGAAGAAATCTGGAAAGATTCCGTGGACTGCGCTCTGGTGATGCGGGGCGAAATTCTTAATAACCACAAAGAAGCGTCGCGGGAATTTATCACCGAATATTTGAAAGCGGGGGAGAAAGCGGAGCTTAAGGATGAAGACCAGATTGAAAGCGGGGGAGAAAGCGGAGCTTAAGGATGAAGAGGCCAAACAGATTTTGCGCAAATACATGAATATAGAAAAAGACGTATTAGATTTGTCTCTGCAGTGGATTTCCTACGGGGATCTAAAACTTACGGAGGAAGCCTATGAACAGTTAAGACAATACATGATCGAAATGGGCCTATCCAATAACCCGCCATCCTTTCAAGATTTCGTAGATAATTCATTCATCGACCAGGTGAAGGGATAGTATGAAAAGCTTCAGGACTCTTACAAACGTTTTGGTCAGCATGGTCCTTCTTATCGTGATATGGCAGGCTATCGTTCTAATTGGAGGCTATAACGACTCCCTGCTGCCTGCTCCTTTATCCGTAGGGAAAGCGGTGTTGAGGCTGCTTTTGGATGGAACGTTATGGACCCATTTGCAAGTGAGCTTGCTCCGATTCGCGGCGGGTTATTTTTCCGCCTCCATTACGGCCATCGTGCTGGGGCTTCTGCTGGGCAGGCTGCCTGTTCTGTGGGGGTTTGTCGACCCTATCGTGCAAGTGATCAGACCGGTTTCCCCGATCGCATGGTCTCCGTTTATCGTGCTTTGGTTTGGGATCGGGAACGCACCGGCTATTGTTATCATCTTCCTGGCGGCTTTTTTCCCGGTACTGCTTTCTACGGTGACAGCCGTAAGGAAAATGGATGTGACGTATTTGAAAGTGGCTCAAAATTTGGAGATCGGCCGGTACCATCTGTTCAGTAAAATTATATTGCCCGCTATTTTTCCGTTTATCGCCAATGGCCTGCATATCGCAGTAGGCACATCGTGGATATTTCTGGTATCAGGAGAGATGGTCGGGGCCCAGTCCGGCTTGGGTTTCATGATTGTGGACGCCAGAAATCAGCTGCGGCTGGACTTCGTATTAGCGGGAATTATTTTTATAGGTCTTTGCGGCCTTCTCCTGGATCGAATCATTCGTTTGCTGGAAAGGTGGATGGACAAGCAATGGGGGATCATCAGAGAATCCTGATGCGCTAAATTTCCACCACATCGATATCTTCCACGTTCTTTTGACAATGAGGACAGTAATAGGCCGGTTCGATTTCATGGCTGCAGGCTCGATGGACCAACTTTTTGTAGCATTTCACAAGGTGCTGCCGGCCCCAAAGGATCAACGAATTAAATACGTGCTCCAAGTCCTTTCCGCTATCGGTTAGCGTGTACTTGTACCGGGGCGGGTGATCCGAATAAAGGCTGGAGACGATAAGCCCGGTATCCTCCAGATATTTCAACCGCTCGGACAACATTTTCGAGGAAATGCCGGACAGCGACTTCTTGATTTCGTTAAATGTCGTTCGTCCCACCAAGATGTCATGAATGATCAGAAGAGTCCAGCGGTCGCCGATGATATTCAGGGTTTGCGCAATATTGCACGGTAAATCGTAGCGTTCTTTCATGGTTCAATTCCTCCGGAAGACGTTTTTTCAACGGTTTTCACTAGGTTAATAAAGGATACTAAGTTAATATTATAATCTATATCATCAGGTATTGGAATGCCTCTTGGGTATGGATTCCTATGCAAAATCACAGATTGAGGAGAGAAGATGGATATGGCATTGTATTTGGTAGAATCGGTATTGAATGGAACGGTCAAAGATCAAGAGCAATTTGAGCAAACGATTACGGGTATTCAGCAGCACTTGGATCCAAAAAACATTGGGCTTATTGAAGTTCAGGTCTCCCGGGACTTTTCCAGAGCCTTTCTCATTTTTGAAAGCGGGAGCCGGCAGGAAGTGAACGAAGGATTGCGCGAGCTCGGATTCCCCGTTACGTTAATCAAGCCCGTTCGCCTGGTAGGGCAGGAAGTGGAGAGCGTTAAGCGGAAATCGGATGCCATCAATTATTTGGTCGAGTGGAATCTTCCCGAAGGAATCACGATGGATCAGTATTTGGAGCGTAAGAAAAACAACTCGGTTCATTATGCGGAAGTGCCGGAAGTATCTTTTTCCAGAACTTATGTTTGCGAGGATATGACCAAATGCCTCTGCTTCTATGATGCTCCGGATGAAGACGCTGTAAAGAGGGCAAGAGAGGCCGTGAAAGCTCCTGTTGACAGTATTACGGAAATTCTGCCCAAAGCCAAAGATTAGAACATGCCTGGAAGGAAGTTGACTCGAATGGGGACGACGGAAAGGAAACATGTTATTGAAAGCTGCATCCAAGAGAAACTAAAGCCGGTCGTAAGAAAGATCGATTCGGAGGCTTTCTACCCGCTGGAATTTATTAAGGCATTGGGCAACGCGGGCGTATTTCAATCACGCCTTCCGCAGTCCGAAACCTTATTGCGGGATACCGGTCTCATAGAGGCAACGTCAAAAACTTGCATGACAACCGGGTTTAATCTATGGTGCCACCTGGCGGCTGCCACTTATTTACGCCGAAGCGGCAACCCGTATCTCAGGGAAAGCGTACTTCCCCTGCTTGAGGATGGCCGTTTGCGCGGGGGAACCGGGTTGTCGAATCCGATGAAATATTACGCGGGTCTCGAAAAATTGCATTTGAAAGCAAGGCGGGTGCCGGGAGGATATTCGGTTTCGGGGCAATTGCCGATGGTATCGAACCTGGGGACGGACCATTGGTTCGCAATCATCGCCTCCGTGGGGGAAAGTCAGCGGATTATGGCGTTTGTGCCCTGCCAAAACGAGAATCTGGCGATGAAAGAGAAAATCGGTTATTTGGCCCTGAATGGGAGCGCCACCTATTCCTGCTCCTTCCATGATGTATTCATTCCTGACGAATGGATAATATCCGAACAGGCGGACGACTATGTAAGCCAAATTCGGCCTGTCTTTGTGCTCTACCAAATTCCGTTAGGATTCGGAGTCACGGCCGCGGCGGCGGAATCTATAGAAAAAGCGGCGGACAGACAGGGGGGCTGCAACCGGTATTTGCCCATTCAATCGATAGAAATCAGGGATGAGCTGAATCGATTGAAGGAGCGATTGCACCGCATCTGCACATCCCCGAATGTAGCGGAACAATGGAAGCCATTATTGCAATTACGATTAGAGGTGGTCTCCTTGACATTGAGAGCCGTTCAGGCCGACATGCTGCATCAAGGAGGATCGGCGTACTTACAGGCCAGCGACCCCTCCAGAAGACTGCGTGAGGCTTACTTTTTGGCGAATTTGACTCCCACGGTGAGGCATCTGGAGAAATTGCTGCAACAAATGTGAAAGGCGAGGCTCGGGATCCAAGGAAGGCGGCTGAAGTCTTGGGAGCCTCCTGGCAGGATGAGGTTTAGATGCGTGTGTCCAGCGGCATGCGCATGTAAACCTCTGTTTTTTTGTCCAAGGTCCAATTGCCGTGTATGACGGAAACTTTAGGACAGCCCACATGCAGTGAGGTATAATAATAATTGAATACCGCAGCGTCATGTTTCATGCGGTTCGAACCCGGGCTTTGGGCTTCGCATCGAGCCGCATAGTTCCGCATAGTAAAAAGTCCAGCGGTAATATGTCAAGTCCCTGATTCGTGGAAATTGGAAATTATTTTGGCCCAAAACGCGATGACTCAGGGAAAAAGGCAACACCAAACTAAACCCAGTCGAAAATCGAGTTAATTACCAGATTTTAACTGGGAATCCGTGAAGGACTTTGGCAAAGGAGGCGTTAATCCTTCGCAGTTGTCACCTTCCTTCCAGGCGTGTAGAGTTGGCCGTTGCGTAGCAGCACATCGACCAGACGCACAAGTTTTCTTGCCGTTAAGACGAGGGCGCGTTTGTGTTGATGCTTAGGCACTTCAACGTACTTCTTCCGGTAATACTCGCCGAATTCCGGTTCGCGGTTTTTCACCGAGTTGGCAGCTTCAACAAGGTAATAACGAAGGAATCGGTTGCCGGAACGAATGCGTTTGGTATCTTCGGCCTCAAAGCCCCCGGACTGATGTTTACGCCATGTCAGGCCTGCATATTTAGCTACGGCGGCCTGATCGCTAAAGCGTTCGATGTCGCCGATCTCCGCCAGAATGCCGGCGGCGTACACCCGGTCGATGCCCGGAATGGAGCGCAGGCACTGAGCGCCGGGGATGCCAGCCAGAATGCGTTCGATCGCCTTGTCCAGCTCTTTCAGTTGGCTCTGAATACTCCGGATGGCCTGTATGGAAGTGCCGAGAACCAGATCAATGGAATCCTCTACGACCTTTGAAAGGCGGTAGGACGCTCGTGCAGCCTTCTGGATGCAGCGGGCGACATGCTCCGGGTCAGGGAAACGGTTCTTTCCCTTCTCCTTGAGATAGTCGGCCAAGTCGGCGACTTCCATGTCGGCAATCTCATCGAGGCTGAACTTTTCCGAGAGCATCTCCATGATGGCGTGGCCGAAAACGGAGCTGTCGACTTCGGAACGAAACGCATTGCATTTGTAGAACAGATTCTGCAGGAAGTACTGCTTCTCGCGTGTCAGGTTGTGAACCAGATGGTACCGCATGCGCGTCAGGCGCTGAAGCGCGATGTACTGCTCCTGCATGACGATGGTCGTCGTGAGACGGCCGAAGCGCAGGCGTTCGGCGATGATCCAGGCATCGATCCGATCGGTCTTGTCCATATCCGCGTAGGCTTCCCGGAACTTGTTGATAAGCTTCGGGTTGATCGTGAACACCTTGGTTTTCCGCTCTTGAAGCGAGGCATCCTCATGCAGGTACATAGCCGGATGCCAGCTATAGACCGAGGTTGCTTCAAGGCCGATATGGATTTCGGAAGCCGGCAGCTTGTCCGCAGCAGCCACGATGCGGTCGCGCAGATGCGAGGCACCGTGTAGATTGTTTTCTACCTTGAGCGTTTCAAGCGTATCGCCTTCCGGATTCATGAAACACGCTTCCAGTTCTTCTGAACTGACGTCAATACCGACAAATAATTTCAAGGGTGATCCCTCCCTTCTGGATTCGGGATTTAGGGAATTGGACTCTTCGGGATGCCCCCAGCGCGCTCGCCGATCAGTCACCCTCGCATATGAGAACTTCCTTCGGTCCATGAGCTGCCTCGAAGCTGCTATCTTCGAGCATGGGTTGCCGAAGGGGACAGCCAGCGGGTAAGAAGTTCAAACGAGTGCTGGGGAAACAGACTTTAGATGTAGTCGAACTACAGGAGTGAGACGAATTTCCCCAAATGACCCTAAGCTCATTGTCTGGGAACATCACGAAAAGTCCAAGACCCTAATTGTATTTTTTAAAGTTGTCAAAGAGCGGTTTTCTCTCTGGACCCCGACTTCCGCTCCTTGCCCTTCGGGCTGCGGTGCGGGTCGGCTACGTCCACCATAGTTTCACTGCAGATTAACTGGAAATTCTTCAAAAAGAAGATTCTAAACATACTATACGAGGAGTGTATAGGGAAATGGATAAAGTCATGTTTATTGAAATCGGTATGGGGATTGATCTGCATGGGCAAAACGTGACCAAGGCAGCCGTCAGGGCCGTTCAAAATGCCATCCATCATAACTCCATGCCCGGTCTTCGGTCTGTGCTTCCGGATCACGACATCCACAACATGAAGGTAAATGTAAGACTGGCTGTTCCTGCGGACAAGGAGAAGCTGAACCTGGATGTCGTTAGAGCAGAACTGCCTTACGGCGAGGTAACCTTCGAAGTGACCGATGGAGGCATGCTTACATCCAGCGGTGTTGTTCTTGCAGATAAAGAAGATAAAAACGACCTTGTCTATGTGGTTATCGCCTCTGTTGAAGTTGGTTATTAATGATTCTGATAGGGCCTGCCTTCGGACCTGCCGCCGCAGGTCTTTCATTTGCATGATCATAAGCCGGGCGAAGATAAAGATAGACAGGTTCAACGATCGTCCAATCCGGCGCGGCAGTCTGGAACTTCATGATCATGTTCCGGAGTGCCATTTTTTTCTGCGCATATCGCGACCGGTTGTCCGTTGGGAAAAGGATGCCTCTGTGGTATAGTGGAAGAAACAAAAGCGGAAACGGAGCGAACACAGCATGATGCAGGATGTGAATAAGCCGCAGCAGCGAAAGCGTAAGCCAAACAGCGCGCCGGACAAGCGTTACACTACGGCAATCCCAACGGTGGAGACTAAACCTGCCCAACGAAGTAAACCGCAAGCGGCCCATCGGCCGGGAAACAAGGGGCAAAAGCCGTCCGGTTCATTTGGAGGACCCTCCTCGGCGGAAGATGTGCGAGTGGGGGACCGGATTATTGTCACGATCAAACGGATTGGAATCAACGGTGAAGGTGTCGGTTATTACAGACGCAAGGCCGTATTTGTCAAGGGAGCTCTGCCCGATGAAGTCGTCAAGGCGAAAATTACCAAGGTGGAGCCCGGTTATCTGAACGCGGACATTATCGAACTGGAGAAACGGTCCCCCGACCGCCGGAAGCCGCCCTGTCCCGTTTATGAAACCTGCGGAGGCTGCCAGCTGCAGCATATGACCTATGAGGCGCAGCTGAGGGCGAAAGAAGAACTGGTGCGGGAATCGTTCCAGCGCTATGCCGGTCTTCACGAGCTGCCGATGCGGCCGATTCTGGGAATGAGCGACCCGTGGGGCTACCGCAACAAAGCCCAATTGCAGACAGGGCGTGAAGGTGAAAAGATGATTACGGGTCTTTATGCGGCAGGATCGCACCGCTTGGTCGATATCAGCGGGTGTGCTGTACACCACCCTTTGGTTAATCAAGTCATCGATCAGGTGAAGGCGATCTTATCGGAGCTTCAGATCCCTATCTACGATGAGCGTACTCGCGAGGGGGCGGTCCGAACCGTTGTCGCCCGGGTCGGTCAAGCCTCCGGGAATGTACAGCTGACGCTGATTACCGCCACCGACCGCCTGCCGGATTCCAGGCGGCTTGTGCAGCGCATCCGCGAGACGCTGCCCATGGTCACCACGATTGCCCAGAATATCCATAAGGGCAAGTCGCCGCTAGTATTCGGGGAGAAGACCGTCGTGCTCTGGGGACAGGAACGGCTCGAGGAAACGCTCGGCGACGTCCGCTTCTCTTTATCCCCGCGCGCGTTCTTCCAACTCAACCCGGAGCAGACGGTGAAGCTGTATAACGCCGTGCAGGAGGCGGCCTCGCTCAGCGGTTCGGAGCTGGTCGTCGATGCCTACTGCGGTACAGGCACGATCGGCCTGTGGCTGGCCCCCTATGCCCGGGAGGTTCGGGGCATCGAGATTATCCCCGAGGCGGTGCAGGACGCACGGGACAATGCGCGCGCGAGCGGTATCGAGAACGCGCGCTTCTTCGAGGGCCGCGCCGAGCAGCTGCTGCCCGAGTGGGTCAAGCGCGGCATCAGACCCGACGTCGTCGTCGTCGACCCGCCGCGCACCGGCTGCGAGCGCCCGCTGCTGCAAGCCCTCTTGCAAGCCCGGCCGGCGCGGCTGGTGTACGTATCGTGCAACCCTGCCACCTTGGCCAAGGATTGCCAGGTGCTGCTCAGCGGCGGCTACCGCCTTGAGTGGGTGCAGCCGGTGGATATGTTCCCGCATACCGCGCATGTGGAGTGCGTAATAGGAATTCAACGAATCGATACGTAGAAATCCTTTATTTTCAACACTTTGCGCGATTTATGACTTTCACGGCGGACGGCGCGAATTTCAAAAATAAGGTACTTAAAGACAAAATTGGAGTTTCCGTCGTTTTGGACATGGATTTGGACGTCGTGTGTGTAGACATGTTGAATTCGATAGAATAAGCCCGCCAGAAATTTGAAAATGAAGCCACTGTGATATAGAAATATTCAAGAGAACGCCATTATTGCGGTGTTCTCTTTTTATAATAGATACTATTCAAAAAGCCGGTTGCACTGTTATTCAGCGCAATCGGCTTTTTGCGTGAAAGGAGAAATGCTGGATGACGAAGGTAATCGCCCTCGCCAATCAGAAAGGCGGCGTGGGCAAAACGACAACGGCAGTTAATCTGGGAATCGGTTTGGCTGCCGATGGGAAAAAGGTTTTGCTGGTCGATGCGGACGCGCAAGGTAACCTGACGGACTCGTTAGGGTTCCATGAACCGGATAGTCTGTCGGTATCGTTAGCCACGTTGCTGGTCAAAACGATGCTGGAGGAATCCTATGAAACACAGGAAGGAATTTTGCATCACAGTGAAGGTGTTGACCTGATGCCGGGCAATATCGAACTGTCCGCTGTCGAGGTATCGCTTGTCAATACGATGAGCAGAGAAACGATCTTGCGTTCGTACATCGATTCGGTTAAAGCTGACTACGATTACGTTCTGATCGATTGTATGCCAAGTTTGGGTATGTTGACCATCAATGCGCTGGCGGCAGCGGACAGCGTCATTATCCCCGTTCAGGCGCATTATTTGCCGGCCAAGGGAATGACGCAACTGTTGCAGACGATTGCCCGCGTACGCAGGCAGATCAATCCGAAGTTGGTTTTGGACGGTGTGCTGCTCACGATGGTGGACAGTCGCACGAATTTCGCTAAAGATATTGCGCTCGTTCTTCGGCGCGATTACGGGGACAAGCTGCGCGTGTTCAACACTGAAATCCCTTTATCCATTCGCGCGGCGGAAACGAGCGCCAAGGGAAAAAGCATTTATGCCCATGACCCGGATGGGAAAGCTGCGGAGGCGTATGCCGCATTTACGAAGGAGGTGCAAGGCATTGGCAACGAGAGACGACAGGCTCGCCAGCATCAAACTGACCACAGTCGCTGATTTGTTCTCCACCGAAGAGAGCCGCGCCGATGAGCAGCGGGAAAAGGTGATGGAAATCCCTTTGTCGGAAATTAGCGATTTTCCCGGTCATCCATTCAAGGTGAAAGCAGATGAAGCGATGCTGGAAATGGCGGACAGCGTGAAGCAATACGGCGTTCTTGTTCCCGGCCTGGTGCGTCCAAAGGCGGACGGCGGCTATGAAATGGTAGCCGGACACCGGCGCAAGAAAGCGAGCGAACTAGCAGGTATGGAAACGATGCCTTGTATCGTTCGTGAACTGGACGACGATCAAGCAACTATCATTATGGTGGATAGCAACCTGCAACGGGAGTATATCTTGCCGAGTGAGAAGGCTTTTGCTTATAAGATGAAGCTGGAGGCGATGAATCGGCAAGGACAAAGAACTGATTTAACTCGTTCCCAAGTTGGGAACAAGTTAGATGGGAAAAAGTCCAGTGAAGTATTGGCGGAGCAAGTTGGAGAGAGCAAAAACCAAATATTTAGATATATCCGTCTTACCGAACTGACCCCCTCCATTCTCGAAATGGTGGACGATAAACGAATCGCCTTTAATCCGGCCGTGGAGCTTTCATACTTGGCCGAAGAAGAACAGCAAGCTCTGTACGAGACGATGCAGTCCGAAGATTGCACTCCATCGTTGGCGCAGGCACAGCGCATGAAAAAACTGAGCCAGGACGGGCGGCTTAACGTGGATGTCATCTTCTCGATTCTCACGGAGGAGAAGCCGAACCAAAAAGAAAAGAT
Organism: Paenibacillus sp. JMULE4; assembly: GCF_013337105.1. Taxonomy (NCBI): domain Bacteria; kingdom Bacillati; phylum Bacillota; class Bacilli; order Caryophanales; family Paenibacillaceae; genus Paenibacillus; species Paenibacillus sp. JMULE4. Next base: position 100,064 of record NZ_SGWF01000015.1, on the reverse strand, counting down.
GACCATTCAGCGCGAGCGGATCGACCGCTTCTTTCCGAGGGACTTTAACGAAAAGCAAAAGGAAGACCTGATCGTGCAACTATTGGAAAGCTGGTATAAAAAGCGGCAACGGGAACAGGAACGCTAACTTGTATTTGAATACTTATCCTGTTCGTTGGCACTCTCCCCTATAACGGAGAGCTTTTTTATGCCCATTTTTGGGGAGGCGATAAGCGATGTATTTCACAAAAGGGAGGCGTCGTCAGTATGAGCGCCTGATGCAAGAAAAACCGGGTTTCAACCGCATTGAAGTTTTGGAGGATGAGACGGAGGAGACGCGCACGCGAAAAAAGGAATCTCGTGAAACCGGTCAATCCAAACGAAACCGGAGAACGAAGGAAGACCGCAACTTGCCAGGAAAGGAAGACGGACGATGGAAGAAATGAAGCGAATGGTGGACAACTACGAAGTCTATCAGGCCATCTCCATCGGGAAGGTGGAAGTGCTGCTTGGCATAGACGAAACCAATGTTGATCATCCGTACATGGTGTGTACCTGCACCCGAAACAATTCGTTGGGTGTCGAGCAATTTTACGCGATTTCAGCTGGCGCGGATTATCTTGAGGCCATGCATGACTTTATTTCCCGTGTGCAATGGGAACTGGAGGATCTCAAAGAAGAACGGGCAACCGTCTTGGTGCCCCTAACTCCCCTCACCCAGGCACAATGTCAGCCCATTCGCGAAGACATGCGCATTGACAACCAGGTCGTCGCCATCCGACCGGAACGGTTGCGTCCCGAATATCGCACTGCAGTTAATCAGCTTGTATTGGCACAAAGCGGTTTTGGCACCTCTGCCTATTCCCGAGGCCGCGCCGTCTACGTGTTAAATCTGTATACCGGAGAGGAGTCTCGCTGGAATCGGGAGGATTTTATCGGCCTAATAAAACCGGAGCATATGCCCGCATGGGCGCAAGAAAAGCTGGAGCAGCATCAGGCTGCGGTCCAGCAAAAGCTAAAGTGCCGTGACGATGCCCGGTAAAACGTTCGAAAGCATTTCAGTATTGAGGAGAGAGGAGACGTGAGCGATGTCGTGGACTTATCGGAACCGTAAGACGCTTATTATCACCGCGATCGCTATAAGTGTTTGTTTACTTGTGGCTGCGGTCATTTATTCTCTGATTAACCAATCGGAACAAAAGCAGAAGCAGCAGCAAATGAAGGAACATTATGAAAGGCAAATCGAGGAACTGAAAACGATAGAGGAACAATCGCGCAGAAACGTCTGGACCGTGGCGCGAACCATCCCGGCCGGCGGCACCGTGACGGCGCAAGACATTAAGGCTGAAACAATGCCTGCGAGTCTGGTGCCATCCGGGATGATTACCGATCAAAATTCGGTCATTGGCAAAAGAGTCAAAATCGAATTGCAGCCAGGCACGCCGTTGATGCCATCGATGCTGTACGAGGGCGCACCGATCCCCAAGGATTTACGGTTACAGGAGTTTCATGTCATTCAGCTTCCCTCCAATTTGCAAAAGGGGCAGTACATTGACGTGAGAATCAACTTCCCGACTGGCGAGGATTTTGTCCTGCTTTCAAAAAAGAAAGCGCGGGAGTTATCGGGCACGGTCATCTGGCTGGAAATGAATGAGCTGGATATTTTGCAAACGTCAAGTGCGATTATCGACGCCTACTTGCAAGGCGCTCGTCTGTATGCCCTGCCTTATATCGAGCCTGGATTGCAGGAAGCGGCAGTGGTCAATTATCCTGCCAATCCGAAGGTGCTCGATTTGATGGAACATGATCCGAACCTGCTCGAAAAAGCGACAACCGAGCTTGCCCGCAAGCTTCGCGCGACACTGGATGACAATCTCAAAGCGATGAGCGAGTCGGACAAACTGCGTGTGACGAGCGGCAGTGTAACGGTTCAGCAGCAACTGCAAAATGAGCGCATTGTTACGCAACAAGGCAATACCATGCAAGAAGCGATTCCGTCGCAACCGATAGACACATCATCAACAGTCGATTATGAACCGCCAACCGTGCAGCCGCTGCCCTCCCCTTCCGATTCGTTAACAACGAATGAAAATGGACCGGAAACGGAACCAGCGCCAGCGCCATCACTGCCGCAAGTGCCGGCTTTGCCGTCGGGAGAGCCTGCCAGCGAAGATAAATTGGAGCACATTTTTAATCAGTGAAGGAGGCCCTCATGAAAAAAATCGTGTTTTTCGGCGCGCCGGACAAAAGTCACTTGCTCCTTGTGCTGGGCAAGCTGCTCACGGCGCTGGAGCAAAAGGTATTGATCGTGGATTCTACACTCGCCCAATCGATGCAAGGCTATTTGCCTCAAGTGGAATTCGGCTATTCGCTGCGGGAGTTTGAAGGCATCGATGTGGCGACCGGGCTGCTCACATCAGCGCAACTGGAGCGCTCTGTCCTTCAATCCGCAGGCGAAGCGGCTTATGATGTCATGCTGCTTGACACCGATCACACCGAATTTGTGAAAGGACGAGACTTACCGGGCTATGACAAGCGGGTTTGGTGCAGCAATTACAGTCGGCTGGGCATGCAAATCAATGCGAGTCTGATGCAGCGGCTGTGCCTTCACGAAGCGGAGGGACAACCGCTCACCTTTTACAAACTGATTACCCCCACCTTGCCGACCGCCATACCTGAGTCGTACATCGATTCGCTGCTGCCGCACCAGACTGTGCGCTGGGAGGAAACCGTGTTCCGCTTTCCGCTTGACGAACGGAATCTATCCGTTGAGCTCGACAACCAGCATCATGGCCGCATCGACATCAGGCGGCTGTCCGGGACGTATCGCCGAACCGTGCTCGACATGCTGCAACAGTTGTTTGATTGCGATGCCAAAACGGCTCGGCAGGCATGGGCGCGCTCCCGAAAGCGCGCGTGAATCCGGTAATGTTGCACGAAAGGAGATGAAGCAATGGGTTTTACTGTGGTGTTCTGGAGTCCGATTTCGGGACAAGCCGGTACGACGAGCAACCTGATCGCCGCCGCCGCGCTGCTCGGACTTGAATATTCCTCGCGTCTTTTGCTGCTCGGGCATTTGCAAAGTGAATACGCAGCCATTGAACGCGGATTTTACCCAAGGCGATCTTGGACAAGCAAAGCGGACGTCACCTCCGACGTAGGAATTGACGCGCTGCTCAGGCTATTGCAAAACCGCAAGCTCGAACCGAAATTGCTACGGAATTACACGTTGCCGCTGCTCGCCGAGCGCCTCGACATCCTACCGGGATCGAACAAACCGGACGTATCGTTTGTTTCGTCCGCACGGGACTGGCTTGACTCGCTTTTGGAACTGACAAGGCGGGCATACGATCTGGTGTTGGTCGACGGAGGAAGCGGCGACGTGTCGGAGTGGACACGAGGTCTGCTGCGACAGGCGGATTTGCTGGTCGTCTGTCTGCCACAGAATATACTCAAATTGGAGCAGGCTTTTCCGCTGGTGGAGGCGCAGCTACTGTCCAATCGGAAGCTGTTGCTCGTTTTCGGACAAGTTGATCCTCGCTCGTCGTTGACGATCAAAAACGTCATGCGTCAGTTTTACCGCCGGGAGCCTGCGTACCCGATTGTCCATAATACGGGCTGGCTCGATGCCGCCCAGCAAGGAGACGCTATTCATTTTTTATTTCGCAACCGGAAGGTGCCTCGCGATCATGAAAACAGCCTTTTTGTGCAACAAGTGCGGGCGTTAGCGCAGGCGATCACCCAGCGCGCTGGTTTAGGCAATCCTCTTTTCGGCGGGAAGGAGGACGTTGGCAAATGATGTTCGTTTTGAACGGATTGATCATAGCAGGCATCCTCATCGCGGTCGGCGTCCTGCTCTATTTGCGCATGAGCCGCCGCTTGCCGGAGCAGTCGGACGAAAAGCCAGTCTATACGCTGGAAGCGATGACTGCGTTTGTGAAAGTGGCGCTGCATGAGATGACGAGCAGCAACCTGATCGACTATGGTTTATCGGAAGAAGAATACCGCCGCCGGAAAAACAAGCGCGCGGAACTGAAAAAAGCGCTGCGGGGCTGCACGTCCGGTGATTTGCGGGACAAGGCCTATGTGAAGCAAGTGATCACCGATTTGCTTGAGCAGCGCTATACACTGGACGACGATAACTTGAATCGGCTTCTGCCGTTTGACGATCCGCAAGCGCTCACGCCACAGGATCAGTTTGACATCCTGCTCTATCTATATAAGAAACAACATCGTTTGAGGGCGTTGGATGAACTGATCCAAAAATACGAACTGGATCGCCCCAAACGGAGCATGGAAGACGAAGAAATCGAATCTTACCGGATTACCGCTGATGAAATCCGCGACATCTACAAGCGGGAAGTGCGCAAGCTGTCCGCCGAAGACAAAACGCAGATCATCGTACAGCGGATATACCAGCAGTACAAAGGATTTAGCGTCATCGACGAAATCCGCGATATGAAAATCGATGGCGTATCGGGTGGCGTGTCCGGCATCCCGCCCGCGATGTGGGAAGGCGAGTGGAGCTTGGAGGAAGAAGCACAACTTCGCGAGGTGCCGAAGTCACATGACAGCGTATGGCTGTTTTATAAAGGAAAGTCGATTCATCTGAGCTTTCTGTCCTTCGGCTCGGAACAAGAGCTAAGGCGCGTGTGCCAGAATGTGTACAAGCATAATTTCCCCGGCCAACTGTCCGAAGCGAACGGTTTTAAGGTGAATGAAATGGCCGACGGTTCCCGCGTCGTCGTGTTGCGCCCCCGGTTCAGTGAATCGTGGGCTTTTTTTGTGCGCAAATTCGATGTCCAAAACGCTACGCTGGAACAGTTGATTCAAGACGATCATGCCGAACTTCCGATTGGATTGATTCGATATTTGGTCATGGGCGAGCGCATTACGGCCATTACCGGCGCGCAAGGCAGCGGCAAGACGACGCTTTTGATGGCGATGGTGCGCTACATTCCGGCTATTTTACCGATTCGGGTGCAGGAAATGGCCTTTGAGCTTCAACTTCGGAAAATTTACCGGGATCGCAACATTGTAAGTTTGCGGGAAACGGAAACGATCTCCGGGCAGGACGGGCTGGACATTCAGAAAAAAACGGACGGCTCGGTCAATATTTTGGGGGAAGTGGCGACCGACCCGGTTGCCGCCTGGATGGTGCAGATGGCGCAGGTCGCTTCACTGTTTACTTTGTTTACGCATCACGCCAAAACGTTCCGTGATCTCGTCTACTCGCTGCGCAATTCGTTGCTGAAGACAGGGGTGTTTACAAACGAGAAAGTGGCCGAGCAGCAGGTTGTCAGTGTCATCAACTTTGACATTCATTTGAGAAGGGACACGGACGGACATCGCTATATCGAGCGCATTACCGAGTGCGTGCCGGTGGAACAGGAGGTGGCCTACCCGGATTCGTTCCGCCACAAAGCAACGACCGAAGAGAAAATGACGGCGTTTATGGAGACGTTGCTCGAATACTTCCGCCGCACGACGGATCGACCGCTTTATGCCGCGCGCAATGTAATCGAATACCGAGACGGACGGTATGTCGCTGTTCATCCGCTATCCGAGAAAAGCCGCAAAGAAATCGCTGCTTGTCTCGCCGGGCCAGACCAGGCGGCGTTCGAGGCGTTTTTGGCGGTTCATTGGGGGGATAGCGATGAAACTTGAATGGCTGTCCCTATTGCTCGGTGCGGCGACGGTGTTGTTCCTCGCGATGTTGGCCGCGTTTCAATGGGTATCCCGCTACGGTTCGGACGTAGAGGCCGTTCGGCGGTATGAAGCGCTGCGCAAGCCGGGCAAAGCCCGCAAAAAGCAAGCGCTGTATAGCGTCTTGCAGCAGTTGTACCGCCTATGCGAGCGCGTGCCGATTCTGCGTGCCTATTTGCTTCAACTCCGTAAACGAATGACCATCCTCCAGCTTGGCGATGAATGGAAGCTGCGGCTGGAGACGATGAAGACGGCTCTAATTATTTGGGGCATGCTGATTGCAGCGGCTGTTCCGCTGGCATTCGGTGTTCGCGATCCGGTCACGCTTGGCATGATCGCCATCGGCTTCTGGGTTGGCCACGGCATCTTTTCGGACAACCTCGTCCATCGTCTGGAAACGCGCCTGCTACGGCAACTTCGGCATTTCTTCTCGGATGTGCGTCACCACTATCATCGTCATGGGATGGTGGAGGAAGCCATTTATGAAGCGACGGACGGTGCGCCGTATGAGATGGCGCTGCATGGACACGAAATATACGATGTGCTGACAACAAGCGACGCGGAGCAGCGGCTGGCGCAGTACATCGAGAGCGCGCCGAATCGCTATTTGCAGGGTTTGGCCGGGCTGTCGCATTTGGTGAAAGAGTACGGCGATAAACGAACCACTACCGGCTCCGTGTACTTGAAGGCGCTCGGGAAGCTCGCGACCGAATTGAATCTGGAACTGTTGCGTCGCGAGCGTCTTGGTTTCCTGTTGCAGGGACTGACCGCTATCGCGCTGTTGCCGCTGCTGTTTACCCGGCCGATTGAAGCTTGGGCCAGCCACTACTTTCCGGCGATGGACGCTTTTTATGCGAGCACCGCCGGCTGGATCGTGAAAATCGGCTTAATGGCGGTCGTTTGGCTGTCCTATGTCCTGCTGCGCAACATTCAGGAACTGGACGTGAGTCCAAAACCGACCGGCCGAAAAAGATGGGAGAGACGGGTGTACGAGTGGCCGTGGATGCGCTGGCTTGTACATCGCATCAGCCCCGCCCCCGGTTCCCGAGAAGCCGACCGCATGGTCAAGTTGCTCAAGGAAACCGCATCGCAACTTCGGCTGGAATGGCTCTATGTACAGCGCATCGTGGCGGGAGGCATGGCGTTTTTGGTTGTGCTCGGGATGTTTATTGCGCTGCATGCCGCAAGTCGGCATCAAATCCTGTATGCGCCAGTGAAGCCTGGCATCTTGTTCGGCCAACTTTCGCCGGAGGAGGAAAACAAGGCGCGTGAAGCGGCGGCGCTCGATCGCCGCATCATTGATCGCGCTAAGGAGGTGAAGAACCGCACCGAAGAAACGGTTATGGCCTTGCTCCGCAGCGAATCGCCGACGACGAATCCGGACGATCAGCTTCGCACCGCGGCTCGGCGCATCCTTGGCAAGCTCGCGAAGCTGGACAATCAGTATGTGAAGTGGTGGGAAACGCTCCTCGCCGCTCTCGCGGGCTGGGGCGGCTACGCCATGCCGGTCGGCGTTCGGTGGTTCCAAAGGCGTATGCGGCAGATGGAGATGAAGCATGAAGTGGATCAACTGCATGCCGTCATCGCGATGCTGGCAGATATGGACCGTATGTCGGTCGAGCATCTGCTCATTTGGATGGAGCAGTTTGCCCGCGTGTTTAAGGAGCCGCTGCAGACCTGCTTGCTTCATTTCGAACAGGGCGCGGATCAGGCGTTGGCGCAGCTCAAAGAGGATGCGCCTTTTTTGCCGTTCGTCCGCACGGTTGAAAAGCTGGAACTGGCGGCGCAAAGCCTGCCGATTCGAGAAGCGTTCGACGATCTGGAGTCGGAGCAAGCCTACGCGCAGGAGCAGCGCAAACAGGAATATGAGCAATTGATCGAGCAAAAGGCAGGCTGGGGAAAATGGATCGGGTTTGCGCCAATGATGGCCCTTATTTTCGGCTATCTGGTCATTCCACTCGTTATCGTCAGCCTGCACCAAATGTCCGTTTACTACGAACAGCTTCAGCGCATCCAGTAAGCGGCCATGTTGCGGCGCTTTCCAAACAGGAAGTGTCTTTTTTATTTTCTATTTCATTTGAAGGAGAGATCGGTTCATGTCTAACGCACAGAAAGCACTCGTGATGGCAGCAGGCATTTTTCTTGCCATCGCACTCATTACCCTCGCCGTTGTGTTGTTTATTTCCGCACAAGACTCAACCAAAGCGGCGCAAAGCAATTTCAGTAACATTCAGACCGAACTGTCACAAACGGCGTTTACAGTGTACGACAACACGACGCTATCAGGAAGCCAGGTGGTTAATGCGCTGCGCAAGTTCAGCGATCAAGACCAGTTTGGCATTCAGATCGTCACGGGGAAAAATCCGGTCGGCCAGTGGTATGGAAAAGTGATCAATACAGGCGTTCCGATGGACAGCGTAACCTATGGTTCGGTCATTGGCGTAGCGCCGGGGCAACTCAGTCATGCGGTCGATGAATCAGATATAAACTACGTCAATCCGAGCGGCAAATTCCGGGCGCAACTGGTTCACGACAGCAGCAACGTCATCCGCGGCATCGTGTTCCGACAGCAATAAGCGATCGATACCTTGACTATCATAAAACGCTTATGGGGTGTCCTCTACTGACGGACGCCCCTGCGTTTCCAAGGAGGGAAACCAATGGAACATGCCCCCAGGACGATGCTGGAGATGAGTGTGGCTTGTCTCCTCTTTCTGATGGCTGTCACAAGCGGGCTTCTGCTCTTTCAAACCGGGGCTGCGCTGAACTCGACCGCCTATGTGTCGGGAAAGTCGCTGGACCGCAACATGCAGCAGTCGTTTTCGCCCCAGGCTGGCGATGGCATCGTATCCGGCGCAGAGGTGGTGCAATCCATTGCCCGTCTGGAGACGGGAGAAGCGGAAATCGTGGTGGACGGCGTTCGATATGCGCCGCCGCTTGATCGGGAACAGTTCGTCCCCTTCGGGATTCGCTTGAATGCCCGGTATTCGGCAGTCGCCCAGCGGGATGCGTCCGGTCAGCTGCTGCGCCTTATTTTCGTCTCACGTTAAGGAGAATGCCATGAACAGTATTTCGAAAATATTTGCGTTGCTCATTGCCATTCTATTGCTCTACCTTTACCCAATTTCTGCTGCATTCGACCAACAGGACGATGTTTCCGAACTGGTCGTCCTGAAAGCGACGACAGCTTTTGTGGACGCGGTACGGGATAAAGGTTATGTGTCGCCGACCATGTATAACGACTTTTTGGAGACGATTGCGGCAACGGGCAACACCTTCGATGTGCAGATGGAACACGGAAGCAAAAAGTACGTGCCGGTGTATGACGACCCAACAAGGCCGGAGACTTTTCGGGGCAGCTACGAAGTTCACTACTACACGTATTATAACGCACAGATCCTTCCCGTTCTGTTCCCGAACAGCACGGCCGGAAAAGATGATGTGGCGCGACGTTACAAGTTGTGGGTTGGCGATACCTTTGCGGTTACGGTTGAAAATACGAACCGGACACCTGGCACGACCCTATTCGATTTTCTGAACCAGGCCATCAGTCCGATCGAAAAAATATACCTTCCATACGGCGGGGTGGTGCGCAATGAAGATCATTGAATGGGCCATTGTTGGGGTGCTCATTTTTCTGCCATTTGCGACGGTGAACCGGATCGAAGTCGAAACGCAGCGGAAGGCGCTATTGACCGAACTGCGGTATAATGCCGCGCTGAATGCGGCGGTGGATGACGCGGCGAGAACGTTGACTGTCAATGCCAACCAGCAACGGGAGACGCAATACGAATCGGCCAAGCGGGTGGCGCTGAATAAAGACGAAGCAATTGCCGCTTTTTATCGAACGCTATACACAAACTTCGGCATCGCCGACGATCCCATTGCGCAAGGAGTACTCAACCGGTATATCCCGGCAGTCGTGGTCATCGGGTACGACGGCTTTTACATCTATGCCGAGGACGAGTGGACGGGAACTGACGGGAACACGGAACGAAAACCGGTTTGGGGAGCGAAAAAGCCGTATGCCTACGCCGATCTATCGGGCAACAGCCTTTCGTTCACGCTGGACGATTTCGTCCTCGCTTACGATGCGGGCAGCCGAAGCTGGCACGAGGGCTTGCGAGTCGACGTTAGACAGCAGACGAACATTGCGCTGCTAAAAGACGCGGAGCGATTCGAGCAGGTGCGCCGAAGTACCATTGTCCGCGCAATCGAGGACGAATTGGCCTACCGGATCAACAAACATAACGAATCGGTTTCCCGATTTGGTCTCTCCTACACGTTCACGTTGCCAACGATTTCGCAAGAGGAGTGGCACAATACCGTGGATGATGTCGGGGTACTTGCCTTTATTCAAGGCATTCCGATGGGAGGCAAGTTTTATAACAACTACGCCCTCGGCGGAAGCCGCGTGCTCAAGAAGCCGGAGATTGTTGGAGCCAGAAAAGGAAGCATGAAGGTGTATTATCACACCACATGCGGCTTTTCCTATCCGGTGGAAGAAACGTTTTCCAGCGAAAAAGCGGCTGCGCTAAAAGGCTATATGCCGCTTGGTTGTCCGCCTGCACCATCGTAACAAGACGACAGCTATTTCAGAAAGTGGACACTCCGCCGATTCGGTTCTATGATGAATCTAACAGTCGAAATCTACCAAATTCGTCATTAGCAATAATATTGAGAGGAGTGAATCGCGTGAGAAAATGGATATTATCGGGGCTAGTCACCGTTATGCTTTGCAGCCTGTTCAGTATGATGGCAAACGCGGCGAGCAAACCTCCATCCTTTGTCAGCGTCGTTATGGACGGTCATAAAATCTGGTTTCCCGACGCACAGGCTTTTGTGGATGAAAATGGCCGGACGCTCGTGCCGGTTCGATTCATCGCGGAAAAGATGGGCGCGAAAGTAGGCTGGGAGCCACAAACCATGACCGTACCGATTGAGCGGGATGACCTGCATATTGTGCTTACGATCGGCGAAAGCAAGGCGCTCGTTAACGGCAAAGAAATGGTTTTCGATACGAAGGCGATCACCAGCGGCGGCCGGACGTTTGTCCCGCTGCGTTTTGTCAGCGAAGCGCTGGGGGCGGAAGTGAATTGGGATAGCCCGACATCGACCGTCTTTATTTCTACAAAAGAAGATGCCAATGCAAACTACGATGAATGGGACCGACTCATTCGCACAACCAATCTGCCAAAGAACGCGAAAGATTATCCGTATATCCTAGCCGATGTGCCGAATGAAGCGTATGAAATGGCTTATCCCTACTCGCATCCTACGGACAGCAAAGTTTCATCTGTTCTCTATTCGACCATACCGGAATTTAATAAGAAAAACGTGGATATTTGGATGAACCGGTTGAAAACGTTCGGCGCGCTGTGGCTGAACGTGGATTACAAAACGATCGATGATATGTGGGCGCAAGCGGTATTTGCTACGAAAGTGCAAAGTTCCAATGCGGAACTGAAATATATACGTCGCTATGTGGATTGGGTTAAAGAAAACAAGATTCAGATCGAGGGATACCTGGATCCCGAACCGTCCATGATTTATAAGGATGGGTTTGGGAACAATTACGTGCGTTCCAAGTTTAGAATCAAATTCAATTCATTCACAGAGAGTAAGAATTTGCTGTACGATGAGCATTTCCCCAACGACCGCAAATTCGAAACGCAGGTTTGGTACGAAGGATATGCGGATATTTCCCTATCCACGAATGTTGGTGGAGATTGGGGCAGTATATTGAAAGTCGATCCAGGAGCAAGTTTATTCCGTAATTATCTCATCGGAAAGGCGGACTCGAAATAGATGAGGAAAAACAAAATCATAAAAACGGCGTTGAGCGTGCTTCTGGCATGCTCTTTTTTATTCTCTGTATTTCCTTTCGTAGCGAATGCTGCGCCCCCCAAAGTAAGAACCGAGGCAGGAAAAATCAGCTTTGAAATAACCAGTACGGCCGCAACCTCTTCCATCCGCTACAGAACGGTAGGTTGGACGATACGCAGAGATCAATTATGCACGAATACTTCGCCCAAGCAGTGCGGCAATCCGAAAAACGGCCAGCATGCTTCGTTTTTGAACCAACAAGTGCAGCAGGTAGGCCAATACCCGAATCCGCCGATCCCCGGCCAGCCTTTAACAACCTTTTACGAAGTCAGCGAGGCGCTTGTCACGGAAGGCATGTGGAAGGCGGGCATGGGCGACATCAAGGACAACGACGACTTGTATTTGTATGCGATTATGGTGTCCATCGATGGAAATGGCAACGTGCGCAAAGGGCCATTTTATACATTGGAAGAGATCAAACGGGCCGAACCTTGGGCGCACGAGGACGACTTGGACGATTATTTCGGCATACATGTGCCCTACCGCAGTGCGGATTTTCCGGTCGATGTCATTGCGAAAACCGTAAACGGTAAAGTCATTCAAAAACCGGAAGTGACGTTTCAAAAGGGCAAATACAAAATCGGAGAAACGATCAACCATGAATTTCCCGAAACGATCGAAGATAACGGGAAAACGTACAAAATCGTTCGCTCCTATTTATCACCGAAGCAGGACCCGACGAAGAAAAACTGGCTGCAGGAAGATCCCGAAACGAATCCGAAGGTGCGAACGCGAAGTTTTACGGTTGCGCTGGGTGGAACAGATGCCATAGCCGAATATGCGGAGAACAACCCGGTGAAAGCCATCTATCAGAAAGAAGACGGTACAAAGCTCAAGGAAGTGGACAAAGGCGTTTTCGCAACAGGAGAGGAAGCGAATCATACGTTTGAGGGCCAAATCACTTCTGGCGGCCAAACTTATGAAATCATCCGCTCCTACATTACGAACAATAACAAGCCCGACGAGAAGCTGTTCATTCAGGAGAAAGGCGATCCCAAGCTCAAGGAGCGATCCATTCTCGTTGGATCGGGCGGCTCCAACTTTATCGGCATATACAAAATTCCCTCCTCGGTTACGGTTACGTCCCGGATTGAAGCGCCGGAAACCGTTGACAAAAACGTGACCGAAATGGACGGGAATTTTGTTTTTGAAGTGAAGTCATTAAAAATCCTGAAATCATACGAAATCATGGATATTCGAAACGCCAGACTTGTTCAAACAGGCGACAAAACCGGAACGCTCTCCGGCACTTCGGCTAATAAAACGATTCCGATCAAAATCCCGTTTACCTCCGGCGACAAAGTAAGCGTAAAAATCACCGTTGTCGTGAAGGATGTGGACGGCAATACCGGGGATTCGACATCCGATCATACGGTTCACAAAGGTGATGGCGGCGGAGAACCGCAGCCCGGCGATTCCCAGCAGGCTGAAGTGATGGAGCCAACCGTTTCCGCCGTCATTCAGGCGGAAGCGCGCGGCGCAGAAAAGTTTGATGTATTGCAAGGCATTCCGACTTCGGAGAGCCTGTATGTGAACGCCTTGGCTAAATCGTACTTGTACCGCAATACGTTCACGGAAACGGCCGGCTCAAAGCAATACCCGATTTCCGTAAGCCGGACATATACGTTGCGATGGACCGAATACGTTCCCGGCCCGCCTGATGCGAACGGGAATCCGACGACCATTTCGGTTCCGCGTTCAGACACACAGACGGTCACCAAAAACTATTCGATTGAACGCAGGTACAGCTTCTGGACGATTCAAAATCTTGAAGTATACGGCATTCAAAAGGCGACGGTCTCGAATTATGCGCTTCCTTCGGGAACAGTTACGCTTGTTCCGAGTGGCTACAGGCCGCCAACCGTTTCCGCATCGCATGATGCGTCGCTTAGCGCGCATATCACCGATCCGGTCTATTCGAATGTGACTCTTCCCGGACAAACGATTTCCGGCGGTTCCAGCCGCCCCTCCGTTCCGAACGAGGATTGGAAAAACGAGGCCGAGAAAGCGATTGGCAAAATCAAAGTAAAAAACGATTCGCTCGTTTTTAACGGAACAACCATCATGGACAACCGAATCGTTGAAGAAAAAGCGCCGACGCCGGGCGCGATTCCGGCTCCGACGATGATCGGGCAAGATGTGTTGTACGGCAAAGGCTATCTTATCGACGCGTCCAAAACGAACAAAGCAAGTCAGCCAAGTACCGGTACAATATCATATTCCCTGATTAAAGGCATTGGCGGCGGCGGAGACAAAACCTATCCGATTAACGGCATCAACCCGGTGACCGTGCATACACCGGTGGTGAACTACGCCTCGGTGTCGGACGATCAGGCGCATAATCAGAAGACGCAGCCGACCGCCGGACGTTCGGCGCTCATTTTGGATCGGCCTTTTACCGTGACGATTCCGACAAGCGGCCCGCACAAGGACATCAAGGGCTACGGCAATCGGGATTATGCCAAGTATGTGAGAGATAAACAGGTTCGTTTTCCGTTTGACGTGTACAAAGCGGATCGCACAACGTTCGTTCCGAAAGAAACGTGGGTGTCCATCCCGGTCGGACAAACGCAGACGACCTTCTACTTGCCCGTTTGGGTGGATGAGAGTAATTACGACGTGTTATTCCGAACGTTTGCTGAGAACAGTCCGGCTTCCTTTACGTCCCAAATGAATGCCAATCTGGACTTGACACATCATGTGGCTACGCAGGTGGTTCCGGTGGAAGTCATTGGCCGCCTCTATGATTTTCGGATCACCGACATCGCCGACTTTGCTTGGGAGTCGGTGTTCCGTACCCAAAAGGGCAGCGCAACGCCGACCGGAAACGCTTATTGGGTCGGAACGAAAGGCATTGACGGCGCACCGCGCGGCAATACCCCTCCTTACGTGCTGCCGGTACGGCAAGGCAGTCACCCGGAAAGCGGCAAAAAGAACGTATCGGTCAAAACGGGCTATCATTTCAAATTTGAAGTGATGACGAAAGGCAACATGTTCGGCGCAGGAGACGGCATCCGCATTACACCGACGTTTTATTTTGTGGACAGCAAGGGAAGGAACCGCCAGGAAGTCGATCTTTACTACCATTCGGGAAATCGGCGGTTTATTCGCATCGGATCTATCGACGATACGGAGCAGAGATATGTGACGCTTGACGCTCGCTTGCGCAATGTACCCAGGCAGGAGTTGACCGATACTGCCGCCACCCTTTGGTCGTTAAGCGGTTCGTCCGGTACCAAGCAGACGTTTATCGATCAATATATGATGGATGTGCAGAAGTCAAAGTATGTCGGCGGCTACGACATTATGCTGCTTCCGCCGCAGCTTCGGACGTTTATCGGCAGTATGAACGTGCCTTCCGGCGTCCATGCGGCCCGCGCCAACGCTTCGGTGCAGAAGTGGTATGGCGAATACAGTTTGCCTGCCGCGCCGTATGTGGTGCCCAAAGGGTTCAACTTGGCGGAATATGGACGGAAAAACCGGCTGGATGACAAGTCGCCTATTTTCTTGAAGGATGGGTACATCGTCGTTAATTTCAATCTCGAAACGATCCGCAACAAAGACTTGAACCATCCTCATTTGCAATACATGTTCGGACCGCTGAATAACCAATGGCAGATGGAAGGATTTCAGCGGAGTTTCACCGACCCGTATGGCGTGACGTTCCAGTTGAAGGACGGGGATATTGTGTTTTATCATGCGAATCTATCCTCCTATGACGACTATGGCACAGGGGGAACCCATTAAAGAAAACTTATTTTTATACCAGCCGGGAGGAAAAGATCATGCTGGAAAGATTGCAAGCGGCCGTGTCGGAGGATGCGGCTTATTTTTATTCCACTTCGAGGGAGAAAGACGAGGAACGGCGATGCATCGGGCACCTTCGCGGCTATTTTGGCAGCAGCGGCGAGACATACTGGGCAACCTGGTTCGATCATGCACCTGCGCTCAAAACGCCGTCCTTTCGAGCGGAACTGGATGCGGTGGTGCAGACGTTGACCGAGCAAGGACTGCTTCAAAGCCGCAGCCGGATGAACCGCTATTGCCTGTCGCATCCAGAGGCCCGTTTATCCGGTGCGTGGCATTCCGGCGTTTACGGCTTTTGTTTTCAAACGGAGCGCCATCGATACTATCTGCGCTGTTTTCCGCATACGGGAGACTACAATTTCTATTTGTACTGCTACGTCCGGCAGGATCGTTTGTCGGGGTGTTAGTGCTTGCTGAGGAGGAAGACCATGAACGATCTCGCGAGGTATAAACTGCTGGCGAAAGCGAAAGTCCCGCCTGCCGCAAAACTGCTGTACAGCTACCTGATGGACCGCGCGGGCGGACGGCTTGGCTGCGTCTTGTTGTCCGGTAAAAAGCTGGCTTTGGAGGTGGGCCTTTCCCCTTCCACTGTCCGCCGCAATCTCCATCGCTTGATACTTATCGGACTCCTTCGGATTACGGCTCGTTATTCCGAAGAAGGCATTCGTCTGACCAATCAAATTACGCTTCTGTAAGGGAGGTGCTCTCATGACAGCCAAGTTGCAGCGCATTGTCGAGCTAGCTGCCAGCATGGCTCGCACAGTGACGAACCAGCCTGAGCGCTGGGCGGATTTTTTGCGGACGGCAGCCTGGAACTATAAATATCCGTTTCAGGATCAACTGTTGATCTACGCCCAACGTCCTGATGCGACAGCTTGCGCGCCGATTGACGTTTGGAACAAACGGCTGGACCGTTGGGTGAAACGCGGTGCCAAAGGGATCGCCCTGATCGAAGATCGGGGCAACCACTTGGGTCTGCGTCATGTGTTTGACGTATCGGATACCCAGAGCAGACGCCAGCCGGAGTTATCGCTATGGCGTTTGCAGGACAGCGATACGGCTCATGTCATCGAGACGCTGGGAAATGCGTTTGGCGCGTCGGATGAGATGGAACCACATGCGGATCTGCCTGCTGCACTCCTCGCAGCTGCACGAAATGCGGTGGATGACAACAGCGCCGATTATGTGGCCGAGTTGATGAAAGAGCGGGAGTACAGTTTACTGGAGGACCTGGACATCCCGCATGTGGAATTGCTGTTCAAGCAAACTGCCGAATCGGCCGTCGCTTACATGGCAATGACCCGTTGCGGACTCAATCCCGCACATTACATCAGCATCGAAGATTTGTCCGGCATCGGGTATTTCAACACGCTTCCTACATTGTCCCATTTGGGCGCAGCGATTAGCGATGTGTCCGAGATGATGTTGCGGGAAGTGGAATCGACCGTCCGGGCGCTGCGCCGGGATGCACAGCGAATGAATGAAGATCGTTCGACTCGCACCCTTGCAAGACCCGATTCCATGCCGCACAATGAAGCTACTCGACAAGAAAGGAAGGATGAATATGGAGCTGACCTACACGCCGCAAGGGGATTATCTGTTGCCCAACCTGACGCTAAGCGAAGCGGAGACGACGATCGGGAAGTACGGGATGATGCGCAAGACGTTTCTGAAAACCGAGCGGAAGGGCATGTACGCTCATCTGATGTTGTCGGAGCAGTTGAACCAACATCTGGCGGACATCGACCAGACAGCGCGGGAGCAGATCGAGCGGACGATACAGGAATTGCTCGCATCCCACCCGGCTCCGGACAAGACGAGCAATCCGCTGGCCTGGACGGGATATATGAACAACCTGAAGCAACAAGCGGAGGAACTGATTCTCACGGAACTGATTTATCAATAAAATGGTTTGATCGGGAAACGGAGGACCGCAGTCTTCCGTTTTTTCACGACCAAGCGATTATCAACGATATGATCCGAGCCGCGCCGCTGCGGGAAAGCAAGACGGAGATTGTAGCGTTTTTCCATGCTCATGAAGATGAGCGCGAGCGACTGTTGTATGTGCGCAGTTTGTTTCCGGCTGGCATCACTGAGCTAATGCTTGAAGACGGCTTACGAGCCGGGTTTGAACCGTATCGCAATGTTCTGCATCTGTGGACGGGAACGGCGGATAAGCGTACGGCGCAAAGCTTTTACGATTGGGGTGCCATCGCAGGGCATATCTCCAGCATGCTGCTGTTAAACGAATTTGACTTATCACAAAGGGCAGAACCTTCCATCCAGCAACAGACGCTGTGGATGGAGCAAGCGGAGGACGCAAAAGCCTCCGCTTTTTTCATGCCGCAAGCGGTCATTGACGCTGTTTTGCAAAACGGCAGCGGTTTTGAGAATGGCAAGTATCGCATTGCGCTTCATTTTCAGCAGTCGCTGTCCGCACAGGAGAACGCCGATTTCCTGAAACGGGAATACGGGATCGGCGGGCGTCTCCCTGCGCTGACCGGCACGGATATTCATATGAATTATGACAGCAAAGGCATCACTCTCACCCGCGGCTCCATCATGAACCCGGATGCGCAGGTCGTGCTGCCGTGGTTGAAAGTGCAGAAACGTATCGGCGAACTGCTTGCAGCGGGTCGTTACTTGAACCGGCAGGAAACCGAGCGATTGCCCGCCTTTGGGGAGGAACAGGAAGAACGGCGGCGGCAGCAAGCGGCGGAAATGGCTAGACCCGATGTGCCGCAGCTGGATGCATCATCATCTGATGTGCTTCCCCAACCGGACGCGCAAGCGGAACTGGAACATATGACGCCGAATCGGGAACGGGCGCGCTACGGTTATGATGTAGGCAGCATCGTCTGGATTGGTGCGGACGAATATGAAGTCGCGCAATTGGAATCGCAAACGGTGATGCTGCAAGACCGGCAGTTCCCACTATTTATCAAAGAGTGGAATCGTCGGGATTTTGAGCGAATACTGCGCGAAAACCCGCTAAATGATCATCTGATTACCGGGGAGCTAGAACCGGAATTAACAAATGTAGAAGGTTGGGAGTTGGTAGCGGAAGAAGATGTTTCATCGACTAGATTAAACGATGAGCAGGAGCAACAGACGCAACAAGCGAATGTCCCTTCACCAACTCAAGCATCGGATCGTCCGGCTGCTCCTGCGGTTAACTACAGGATTACTGACGATGAACTGGGGCATGGCGGCGCAAAAACGAAATTCAAATGGAACATAGAAGCGATTCGTCTGTTGAACAAGCTGGAGAAGGAGCAGCGGGAAGCGACAGCAGACGAGCAGGCGGTGCTTGCTCGCTATGTCGGATGGGGCGGTCTCCCGCAGGCATTTGACGAAGCGAACAAGCAGTGGGCAGCTGAATATGCGGAACTTCGAGAATTGCTGGAGCCGGAGGAGTATGCGTCCGCTCGTGCGTCAACGTTGAATGCCCATTATACGTCAGTGACCGTCATCAAAGCGATGTACGAATGTCTGGAATCGATGGGCTTTCGCAGCGGCAATATTTTGGAGCCGTCCTGCGGCATCGGCCATTTTTTCGGTCTGGTACCGGAGTCGTTCAAAGACTCGCGGCTTTTTGGCGTGGAACTGGACAGCATAACCGGTCGTATGGCCAAACAGCTTTATCCGCAGGCGTCGATTGCCGTCAGCGGCTATGAACAGACGAACTTGCCGGACAGCTTCTTTGATCTCGCCATTGGGAACGTGCCGTTCGGCGGCTACGGTGTGGCGGATAAACGTTACGATAAGCACAAGTTTCTCATCCACGATTACTTTTTCGCCAAGACGCTGGACAAAGTACGTCCGGGCGGCATTATTGCCTTCATTACGTCCAAAGGAACGATGGACAAGCAAAACCCGGCGGTACGTAAATATATTGCGGAACGTGCCGAACTGCTCGGAGCAGTGCGTCTGCCGAATAATGCGTTTCTGGCCAATGCCGGCACCGAAGTAACCGCTGATATTATCTTTTTACAAAAACGGGATCGCATGGTTGCTGTCAGCGAGCAAACCGAGTCATGGCTATCACTAGCAGAGACAGCGGACGGTGTGCCGATCAATAGCTACTTTGCTGCCCATCCGGACATGGTGCTGGGCACAATGGTTTTTGACGACCGAATGTACGGTAACCGGCAGGAAACCGCCTGTAAGCCGTATCCCGACACTAATCTGGATGAACTGCTGCGCGAAGCATTGTCTAACATCCATGCCGAATGGGTGGAACTGGAACGTGATCACCAGCCGGAAGAAGAAGACACCTCCCTCCCTGCTGACCCGTCTGTCCGCAATTTCAGCTTTGCGCTGGTGGACGGTCACATCTATTATCGGGAGAACAGCCGGATGCGCCGTGTGGACACTTCGGCGACGGCAGCAGGTCGCATTAAGGGCATGATCGGACTGCGGGACACCGTGCGTGAGTTGATCGAGTACCAAACCGAAGACTACAGCGATGAGATGATTGGGCAGCAACAGCGTAAGTTGAATGCGCAGTACGATCGGTTTACGGCACAATACGGCCTGATCAACAGCCGCGCCAACAGCCTTGCTTTTTCGGATGACAGTTCTTACTTTCTTCTTTGCTCACTTGAAATCATTGACGAGGAAGGACGGCTGCTGCGCAAAGCGGATATGTTCACCAAGCGCACCATCCGTCAGCGTATCCACGTAGAACAGGTGGATACCGCATCGGAAGCGCTTGCGGTTTCCATCGGTGCAAAAGCCCGTGTCGATCTGCCGTATATGGCGGAGCTAACCGGCATGACGGAAGATCAGCTGATTCAGGAGCTGCGCGGCGTCATCTTTCCTAATCCCGAACATCTGGACGAGAAAGGAAAGCCGATCTATGAAACCGCGGATGCGTACCTGTCCGGCAATGTGCGGGAGAAGCTGCGCGTGGCCAAACAGTTTGCCGCATACGATGCCGAACGTTACGGCGAAAACGTCAAAACGCTTGAAGCGGTACAGCCGAAAGACCTGGACGCCTCCGAAATCGACGTCCGCCTGGGCGCTACTTGGCTTCCGCCAGAGGACATTCGGCAATTTCTGTTTGAACTGGTGGACACGCCGCCGATGTACCAGACCTACATCAACGTCATGTATTCCGAATATACGGCGGCCTGGAACGTCAAAGGCAAAAGCGATGACCGTAGCAACAATATTAAGGCGAACGTCACGTACGGCACAAACCGCGTTAATGCATACAAGATACTGGAAGATACACTGAACTTGCGAGACGTGCGCGTATTTGACACCGTGTATGAGGACGGCGTGGAAAAGCGTGTGCTGAACAAGCAGGAGACGGCCATCGCCCAGCAAAAGCAGGAGATGATCAAAGAAGCGTTTCGCGATTGGATATGGCGAGATCCGCAGCGGCGCGAACGGCTGACAGGGCTGTACAATGACCGGTTTAACGCCATCCGTCCCCGCGAATACGACGGCAGTCATATTCGATTCACCGGGATGAACCCGGAAATCCGGCTGCGCCAGCATCAAGTCAATGCGGTTGCCCGCGCATTGTACGGCGGCAACTCCCTCTTTGCCCACTGCGTCGGCGCGGGCAAAACATTCGCCATGACCGCCGCAGCGATGGAGAGCAAGCATCTAGGGTTGTGCAACAAAAGCATGCTGGTCGTTCCGAACCATCTGACTGAACAGTGGGCGGCGGAATTTTTGCAGCTTTATCCGTCCGCGAATATTTTGGTGGCGACCAAGAAGGACTTTGAAACGAAAAACCGCAAAACGTTTTGCGCGCGGATCGCGACCGGTGATTATGACGCGATCATCATCGGCCATTCGCAGTTCGAAAAAATACCGATTTCAATGGAACGTCAACGGCAGCAGCTGTATGAGCAGATTTCGGAAATTACAAACGGCATCCGGGAACTCAAGGAAGCCAGAGGCGAACGCTATGCGATCAAGCAGCTTGAAAAGACGAAAAAGACGCTCCAAACGAAGCTGGAAAAGCTGAACGATACAAGCCGGAAGGATGATGTCGTCACCTTTGAGGAATTGGGCGTAGACCGTTTATTCGTGGACGAAGCCGATTCGTACAAAAACCTGTTTCTTTATACGAAAATGCGCAATGTGGCCGGACTGTCGCAAACCGAAGCGCAAAAGTCGTCGGACATGTTTGCCAAATGCCGCTATTTGGACGAACTTACCGGGGGCCGTGGGATCATTTTTGCGACGGGTACCCCGATCTCCAACTCCATCACCGAGATGTACACGATGCAGCGCTACTTGCAGTACGAGCGGCTCAAGCGGCAGGGCTTGCAGCATTTTGACGCCTGGGCTTCGACATTTGGCGAAACGGTTACGGCGATCGAGCTTGCGCCGGAAGGAACGGGCTATCGGGCGAAAACCCGTTTTGCCCGTTTTTATAATTTGCCCGAGTTAATGAACGTGTTCAAAGAAGTGGCCGACATTCAGACGGCGGACATGCTCCAGCTTCCCGTGCCGAAAGCTCACTTCCATAATGTTGCCGTGCCGCCAAGCGATTTTCAACGCGACATGGTAGCGGATCTCGCCCGCCGCGCCGAACGGGTGCGGGCGAAGGAAGTGGAGCCTCACGAGGACAATATGCTGACGATCACCAATGACGGACGCAAACTGGCGCTCGATCAGCGGCTGGCCAATCCGATGCTCCCCGACGACGAAGGCAGCAAAGTAAGCGCCTGTGCGGACAACGTCTACCGATATTGGGTGGACAGCCAGGAAGAGCGGCTCACGCAGTTGGTATTTTGCGATCTATCCATCCCCAAGCAGGACGGTACATTTAACGTGTACGACGAGCTAAAGCGCAAACTGATGGAAAAAGGCGTTCCCGCCGAGGAAATCGCCTTTATTCACGACGCCAATACCGAGGTCAAGAAAAGGAACTGTTCGCTAAAGTACGCAGCGGCCAAGTTCGGATATTGCTGGGATCGACGTTCAAAATGGGGGCGGGCACAAACGTGCAAACGAAACTGATTGCCCTCCACGACCTTGATTGCCCTTGGCGTCCGCGGGATTTAGAGCAGCGCAGCGGGCGTATTATCCGGCAAGGCAACCAGAATAGCGAGGTGCACATTTTCCGCTATGTCACCGAGAACACATTTGATGCTTACTTATACCAGACACTTGAGAATAAGCAGCGTTTTATCTCGCAGATCATGACCAGCAAGTCGCCGGTCCGTTCCGCCGAGGATATTGACGAGACGGCCCTCTCCTATGCCGAGGTTAAGGCGCTGGCGACCGGGAACCCTTACATTAAAGAAAAAATGGACTTGGATATCCAGGTATCCAAACTGAAGCTGCTCAAAGCCAACCATTTAAGCCAGCGCTACGCGCTGGAGGACCGGTTGCTCAAAATGTTGCCGCAGCAAATCAAGTCTACGGAGGAACGGATCGCCGGTTATGAACAGGATGCAGCATTGTTCTTACGTTCCAAATCGACTGAGCACGAGGAATCGGAGGAATCGAAATTCCCCGGCATGGTCATCAAGGATTTCACCTATACAGAGAGAGCGGCGGCAGGCGCGGCTTTGCTTGATGCTTGCAAAGGAATGACATCACCCGATCCGCAGGAAGTCGGCAGCTATCGGGGATTTTCCTTGTGGTTGTCCTTTGACAGCTTCCACAAGGAATATAAGGCAACATTACGCGGTGCGCTGGGTCATACGGTCGCATTAGGTGCGGATGCGGGCGGTAACATAACCCGGATCAACAATGCCTTATCCGACTTGCCTGCAAAGCTGGAGCGTGCCCGCGAGCAGCTTGCCACCTTGCGTCAGCAAATGGAAACGGCGAAGGAACAAATCGCGGCTCCATTCGAGAAGGAGCAGGAGTTGCAAACGAAATCGGCGCGGCTTGCAGAATTGAATGCACTGCTCAACATGGACAAGCGGGAAAATGAAACCGTGGACAACGTGCCGGACGAAGAACCGGAAGCACCGGAACGACGGGCTGTGGGCCGTGAACGATAACGGCTTTCGCACCTTCGTTCCTCCCCCTCCTTCTTGTTATAGTGGGAACAAGGAGGGGATGCAGATGGAATCGATGAATGTGCTACAAATGGAAGCCGTATTTGATGAGATTGAAAATAGGACGGTCAGCCGCCTGCGCGCAAACGAGGAGGCGTATGCACGATTGCTCCGGCAAAGAAACGATCTTAAAGAGCGGCATCCGTTCGTCAAATCGGTATTGGAAGGAGACGCTTCGGTCTTTCCAAGTGCCGAAGATCATCAGGCATGGCTGGATTACAAGCGCGCATCGGACGAATCCGACCAGATGGAGCGAATGGCGCTTTATTTGCAAGGACATGCCGATTGTTACGCGTATTTGTCGAAAAATTGGAGCTTTATGATGAAATCGAAATGGGGTATCCTCAACAATAGAAGCTTGCTCGCGTTTCGTCACGCGGTAGGCTTTTTTTCGTTTAGAAAATGATGTCTTCGACGTGCAGCATTTCACAGGTCAAAGACAGGCTGTCTATGAAAGTTATAAATTACACTGCGAATGGACTCCAGATTTGGGGTCCTTTTCGCATTTTTGGAGGAATGCACATGTTGTATGCCATCCCGAGTGGCGGATGCTTTTTCCCGATTCTACCGCCTCTTTGTTACGGAATCGGCTTGACCGAGGAGGGAGAGACCGTGGCAACATTGGAATTGATATCCAAAGAAAAGAACGTATTTGGCGACACGTACTATTACATCCGTGATTCAAACGGGGTGACCAGTCAGGTTTACGAGGGCGATTTAGACGCGTTCATGAAAAGGAAAGGTGCTACGGAATTGAGGGAAGGCAGAGCTTTCCTGTATCCCAAAAGGAAGAGTAAGAGTAAGGCACGATGAACGGTATACCCAACGGACGCTGCTTGGATCGCGATTAGTCATATGGACATATTGGAAATGAACCCAGTAATCATAGGAGAAGTCAGAATGTAATTACAATTAAGTTCAGACACAACTTGTAAATGTAGTCATGTCTTATTTGCTTCTATGGAAAGGAGCTGCGGCGATGAGCTATGTAAGCAAGGAACAGATCGAACGTGCAAAAAGGTTGGATTTGCTCACGTATTTGCAAGTATACGAGCCTGCGGAACTGGTACGTTGCTCTCGCAATGTCTACACCACCCGAACGCACGACAGCTTGAAAATTTCCAACGGCAAATGGTATTGGTGGTCAAGGGGGATCGGCGGACGTTCGGCGCTGGACTATTTAATCAAAGTGCGGGGTCTGTCTTTTCCTGATGCGGTGTTGCTAATCGAAGACGTTCATCCGGTCAGCGAGCCTACGTTTTCGCACCCTTCGCAACACCGCCCGGTGCGGTTTGAGCTTCCTGAACCGAATCGCACATCGCATCGCGTCGCGGCATACCTCAGCAAACGCGGTATCCATCGCGCGTTGATCGAATATTGTCTTGAAACAGGGCGATTGTATGAAAGCCGGCGCTATCACAACGCGGTATTCGTCGGCTTTGATCAAGAAGGGATTCCGCGCTATGCGGCGATACGCGGAACGACAAGCACCCGTTATATGGGGGAAGCCGCTGGCAGTGACAAGCGATATTCATTTTCGATTCCAGCATTAAACGACAGTCCTGAACTGCACCTGTTTGAGAGTGCCATTGATCTTTTATCGTATTGTACGCTGGAGCATCTTGCCGGTCGGAATTGGCGACAAGCTCATAAGTTGTCGTTAGCTGGTATTTATAGGCCGAAGGCGGGTCGAGAGCAAAGCGATCCGCCTGCCGCTCTCACGCAATTTTTGCAAAGTTTTCCGCAAGTGAAGCGGTTGGTACTGCATTTGGATAACGATGAAGCGGGGCGACTGGCTACCGTCACGATACAGAGGTTACTCTCACCTGTCCTTTACATTTCCGATGAACCGCCCAAACGCGGTAAGGATATGAACGAAGAGCTACAGTGGAGAATGAGACAGCGTAACGAGCGGTTCTGATGGTGCTCTCGTTCCAAAAGGGAATTGGAACATTCCTCCTTTTAGGTGCGTCTGAATTTTGAGGTGATTAATTTGATGAGCAGACTGTTTCTTTTACTTGGGGTTATAATCACGATTTCTTTTGTAACCGGTTGTTCCACGCCCCAAGCAATCGATGAGATTTCAGAATCAAGTCCTTCTCATGCGATCACTGAAACCGCTATAGAGTATACTCAAGCCCCTTTCCCTATTGAAAACGGGCCATTGAACGAGCCGTTAGTAAAGGAGACTCCAGGTCAGTTAAAAGGTTTCGCTGAAGACGAATCCTTAAGTGTGAGTCTGCTGGCACAGATAGAATCAGATCACAATGATTATAAAACCAACATTGAGTTTCATAATAAGTCAGATAAGTCGTTGGATCTGGTTTTTGACTGCGGACTCCTTATTTCAAATGATCAATTTGCATTGAAACAGGGGGACTGTCCAGCCGTCGAATCGATGCTATTAAAGAAAAATATGAAAGAAACACAAGCTCTTGTCTTATCCAAAAATTTTTTTGAGATAGCGAATAACGTGATAACTGTAAGATACCGACAAGATCAGAAAACAAAAGATTTAGAAGTGAAACTAGAAGTACCGGAATAATGATTTTAAGTCTATTCCTCAATAACTGAGGACAACGATTATTCTGAGGTAGGCACTAAACGGCGACGTTTGTTATTGGAATTGAATTCTCATTGTATTTGGATGGATTGGAAATAAGCGTGATGCAAGCGCGGCTACATTGACTGTATAGCATGTAATAGGTATAATAAAGTCAATATACAGCTATGCAAGGAGAGAGTTAGATGATTATCAAACCTTCCGCCAGTATCCGGCAAAACTATAATGAAATCGCCGATCTATGCAAAACATCCGGGGAACCGGTTTATCTAACCAAGAACGGTGAAGGCGATCTCGTCGTGATGGACATAGAGACATTCTCCCGTCGCGAGAAGATGTTAAAGCTGCGCGAAGAACTGCTAGCTGTGCAAGAAGATCGTTTGGCGGGCCGTGTTGGTGTGACGCCGGATGAATTGGACGCTTACCTGGAGGGCATTATTGACGAGGTGCAGCATGGAAAAGATGCCCCGATATAAGATCATCGTTTCCGATCGCGCCCGCCAAATGCTGGCGACTCATGTGCGATTTCTTGCGGAGAAAAGTCCGGATGCGGCGCGAAAAACGAAGAACGAATTGCTGCAAGCGATACGTTCCTTGGCGCGAATGCCGGAACGCTATCCTTTTCTGGAAGCGGAATTTATTCCGTCAAACAAGTATCACAAGATGTTCGTGGAAAAGTGGTATCTGGTGTTATATCAAATTCAGGATGAAATCGTGTATGTCGATTTCATTGTAGACTGTCGCCAGGATTACCGCTGGTTGGTGCGATAACATAAAATGGATTGTCAACAGTAAATCAGACAGCTTTTTTAAGGGCTGCAAGGCGATACTGAACAGGTGTCATGTATCCTAGTGTCCCATGAATCCGATGCTTGTTAAACCAGTTAACATAATCGTATAATTCCAGTTCCAGATGACGAAGACTCTGGAAGTTCATCTGGTTCACGAACTCCGTTTTCATAATCTTGTAGGTCGCTTCCGCCACAGCGTTGTCGTAGGGGCAGCCTTTCATGCTCAGGGATCGACCAATTTTAAATGTCTCCAAAAGCCCATCCATCTTTTGATTTTTAAACTCGCTACCACGGTCAGTATGAAACCATTGAATCTGAGATAAATCACCCTGAACCGTTGCGAAAGCTCGAGAAACCAACGCAGCATCCTTATGAGGTCCTGCACTATGGCCGATGATCTCACGATTGAACAGGTCGATAAGTACACAAATGTAATGCCACCGGTTCTGAACTTTCACATACGTCAGATCGCTAACAACGAATCGTTTAGCCTCCGTTTGATCGAATTCGCGATTCAGTGTATTGGCTGTAGATGCTTCATTACACACCGCCTTTAGGGGTTTATATTGCGACACGGTGTACGTTGAAACCAGCCCTTGCTCCCTCATGATCCGACCAATTCGACGCCTGGAGACGACGAAACCACGTTCCTGGAGTTTGACTTTGATCTTGCGTGTACCGTAAGCTTTTCGATTCTTATGGAAAATGTCCGCAATCGCTTCGGTAACATCCTCTTCGTTCGTTTGTTCTTTCGCTTCATAGTAAAACGTACTTCTTGCGATTTGTAGGACGTCGCACATTGCTGATACCGAGTATTTATCACGGTTGTTCTGGATGATAGCTACTTTCGTCCCATGATCAGCGCGGCTTGCTTTAAAATATCAACCTCCATTTTCAGACGTTGGTTCTCTTTTCGTAAGGCAATTAGTTCATTGTCCTCCCAGGAACGATTGTCCTTCTCCTTGAAGGAACCCGTTGTTTGGGCTTGTTTAATCCAGCGGTCTAAAGCGGAGGCTGTGAGGTCATATTCCTCCACAATTGTTGCTCTGGATTTTCCGTTTTCATAGAGTTCCACCATTTGTTTTTTGAATTCTGCTGTAAAGGTACGTCGTTGTTGTTTTGGCATTGTAGAGATCCGCTCCCTAGGATGATAGGTTTATTCTATAAGCCCTCATTTTTATTGTCCAACTAAGTGTAGACGATCCAAAAATTCCGAGGAAGACGCTGAGTGGATCGGCGTCTTTTTGTGTATTTGAGGGTCCCCTCTTTTTCCCGGGAGGTGCCTTGAAGGCGACGCGAGACGGATGTCTCGTGTTGCAGCAAGCACTGAATTTGGATATCCAAATTCGCTTGTTAGGGGCGCAGCCCCTAAGACCCCATCATCGCGATGCTATCGTTTCGATGATCGAATCGTGTTCAAACTGGTTGTTCATCGCGGCAGCGTTCTGCTTCAAGGAGACATTTATGGAAAGGGGTGATGGTCGATGAGGAAACGTTCGATATCATTTCTGCTTCGCCTGAGTGAAAGCGAACATGCTCGCCTTACTAGAGAAGTGGAAAAAACAGGACTTTCTCGGGAGGCGTACATCCGAGCGCTCATTAATGGATATGTACCGAAGCAGCTGCCGCCACTGGACTACTACGCGATGATTCGTGAGCTGCACGCCATAGGCAATAATCTGAATCAACTGGCTGTGAAGGCACATACGACCGGTCGTCTGGAAAGAGCTGCCTTTCAGGAGGAAGCCGATCACTTGCGCCGTGCTGTTCAGCACATTCAACAGGCGGTAACCGAACCGGAGCGAAGAAGCGAACTACCTTCGATGCATACAAGCGGACATCCGCCGTAAGGGGGCATGACAAATGGCAACGACCGCGATCTGGGATGTGACTGACCGTTTGAAGCGCGTACTGGACTACGCTCGAAATCCCGACAAAACGACACAAGATCGCGCCGAACCAGATAGCTTGCAGCAGGCGCTTGGCTATGCGACAGCGGATGCGAAAACGGAGAGGCAACTGTACGTGAGCGGCATCAACTGCGACCCGCTCACCGCTTATGAGCAAATGCAGCGCACCAAGCGACAATTTCAAAAAACGGATGGCATTGTCGCGTTTCACGGATATCAGTCGTTCGCGCCGGGCGAAACGACGCCGGAAATTGCCCATGCCATCGGGGTTAGGCTGGCGCAAGAACTATGGGGAGAACGCTTTGAAGTCGTCGTAGCGACCCATCTGGACAAGGGACATTTGCACAATCATTTTGTGTTGAATGCTGTTTCTTTTGTAGATGGCAAGCGGTACTACGACAACAAAGCTTCCTACGCTTTGCTGCGGCACACGTCCGACCGGCTTTGCCGGGAGCATGCGCTGTCGGTCATTGAACATCCCGAACCAGGTAAAGCTAAGCACTATGGGGAGTGGCAGGCGGAACGCGAAAACAAACCAACTTGGCGGGGATTGATTCGTGAGGACATCGACACCGCCATCGCAGCTTCCATGACAATGACCCAGTTTTTCGCCGCTCTGCAAAAACAAGGGTATGCGATCAAAACCAATGTGAAACATCTGGCAGTGCATCCGCCCGGCAAGGAGCGCTTCGTCCGCTTGCGCAGTTTGGGATACGAATATACGGAGGAAGCGTTAAAGGAGCGCATCTTGCAAAACCACATGCCGAAGCGCCAGCCCTCACTTCCGCTACCGCGCCGAAAGCGAGTTGTCAGGGTTCGTGGAGTTTGGAGGGCTGGACGTAAATTCAGCGGCTTGCAGGCGTTGTACCTACGCTATTTATATGAAATGGGCATCCTGCCCCGTCAACGTGCGTCCCCGCGAAGGACGCATTTTTTGTTGCGTCAAGACTTGCGCCACTTGACGGTCATCACCGAGCAGACAAGACTGCTGTGTCGCCGCCGCATCACCACGAAGGATGAGCTACTCGCAAATCTCACCGGGCTTCAGGAGGAAATGAAACAAGGGTACAGCGCGCGCAAGGCATTGTACAACCGGCTGCGCCGTTGTAAGCAGCCGGAGCAGCGTGAGGCAATCAAAAGACAAATTGCCGAGGCGACCCGGCAGCTTGCGAAACTGCGAAAGGAGGTGAAGCTTTGCACGGGTATTCTCGCCCGTTCGGAGGGGATGGTCCATTTATTGCGTGAACGTGAACCCGAACATCACATACGAAAGGAGATGAACGCCGATGAGCGGAAACGAAGCGGCCGATCAAGTCGTCAGCATGAGTCTGCGGGGCATCGAGATGGTGGCCAAAATTTCCGGGGAAGGCGCTAAGCATTTGGCGGTGTATTTGTTCGCCGCCTTGCAGGGACAGAAACGGACAAAAGGGCGCATCCGTTTGGAAAGTTTGCTCCGCAGCGGCAAGGAACTCAAGGTGTTTGCCGTGAAAACCGAGGATCTCCCGACTTTTTGTAAGGAGGCCAAGCGGTACGGTGTGCTATATTGCGCGCTACGCGACAAAAAGAACGTGGACGGGCTTTGCGATGTGATGGTGCGTGCCGAAGATGCGTCCAAGATCAACCGGATCGTCGAGCGCTTCAAACTGGCGACGGTAGACACGGCCAGCATCAAACAAGAAATTGCAAATACCCGCAGCGAAAAGCAGCCGGACGAGAGCCAAACTGCGCAAACGCCGGAGTTAAACGGCGAAGCGCCTGAGCGGGAAGGGAGTCCGCCATCTGTCACGGAGGAAGTTCGAGAAGATTTTTTGGACGAACTGCTGGGAAAGACCGAACAGCCGGAGGAGGTTCGGGCAGCAAGCCAGCAACCGGAAGCCGCGCCTCCGGAACCGACTCCCCCGGCAGCCGCACCTTCGGCCGACGAACGAGTGCAGCAGCAGACACCGCTGCCCTCTCCCCCGATGCAGGAGGGAAGAACGATGGAACCGGCCATTCCGTCCGTGCCTATCTCCGGGCACAGCGTCGACAACGTAAGGGATTCGACTGATCGTAAACCGGCGCAGGAAAAGGTGTCGATCCGTCAACTGTTGCGTGAAATTCGTGAAGAAAATCGCGAAGCGGAGAAAAGACGGCGGCAAATGGAGCGTGAGCCGTCTTTGCCTAAACGCAGGGATCGTGGCAAGGCAACATCGGGCGACAAAACGCCAACGCCCACTACCCGGAATCGAAAGCGAGGGAAATCCAAATGAACGAACTGGACGAATTATTCTCTACTCCTTCCATCCAGCGAGAGCAGTCGTTTGACAAGGAAGCGTGGGTTCACCAAAAACAGGAACAGCGGCAGTGGACTTACGACACGATTGATACGACGACGATGACGATTGTTCAAAATGGAGAACAGTTTCAGCGTTATCTGGATGTGCAAAGCCGTTTTGACCGTTACAGTGTCTCCAATGCGCTGCTGATTTTAGCACAACGCCCGGAAGCGACACGCATAGCGGATTTCGAGGGTTGGAAGGAACAAGGCGTATCGATCCGCCGCAAGGAAACCGGTTTTTATATTTTGGAACCGGGCGAGGAATACCGGCGGGAAGATGGAAGCACCGCGACCAGCTACAACCCGAAGAAGATGTTCGATATAGCCCAAACCACTGCAAAGAAACCGGATCAACCGGTCTACCCGGATGATCGCACCCGCATCAAGGCGCTCATGGATCGTGCGCCAGTACCGATCACAATCAGCGATGCGCTTCCTGCGGATGTGCATGCGCTCTACCAACCGGATGTGCGCAACATTGTCATCCGCCGCGGGCTGGCAGCTGGAGACATCTTCCGCGCACTGGCGCAGGAACTGGCGCATGCGGAAATGGATCGCGGCGATAGTCGCTACAGCCGATCAGAATATCAGTTTCATGCCTACAGTGTTGCCTATATCCTTTGCAAGCAGGCTGGAGTTGAAACGACCGCGTTCCGGTTTGACCGGGTGGCAGAACGGTTCAAAGACATGGAGCCGCAGCCGATTCGTGCGGAATTGACGACGATGAAAGAAGCTTCGCATACGATTTCCCGGCGTATGCACCGCATACTGAACCCGCAGCGGCAACCTTCGCAACCAGGTCGAACCGATCCTACCCGCTAAGGAGCGTGAGGAACCATGAAAACGGAAGAACGCATACTCAGTCTCGACCACTACGAGCATGGCATTGTCATCAACGCGTTGAATAAGCTGCGTAATGACTTGATAGGCGAGCGGCGGCCGACCGATGCGGTGGACGATCTGCTACTGAAAACGTTGGATGCGCCCTATCAAAGAATGAAACGCCGGAGTCGCCATGAAACGCGCTAAAGCCGCAAGGAGTCAACTTGTACTCGTTGCGGTTTTTTTTATTCCCGTCATATGGGTGGCGCTGCTCGTCGCCCCGGCGTTATCTGGGGGATTGCCTGCAATCCTGCTTCATCTAAGCGAGGCGAATCCCTTTCAACTCCAGTGGGTTGAGGATTCAATCCGAAGCCTGCTCGTCTGTACGCTGGCTTATGGGCTGGCGGTTGGCGCGTATCTGGCTTCGCCGCGTAATTATCGTCGCCGCGAAGAACATGGCAGCGCCAAGTGGGGCAAGGCGAAACCGATCAACGCCAAATACCAGAGCAAGCAAGCGGAGCAAAACAAAATATTGACGCAGCACGTGCGCATCGGTCTAGATGGACGCAAGCACCGCCGTAATCTGAATGTTCTCGTCGTAGGGGGTTCCGGTTCCGGCAAAACGCGGTTTTATGCGAAGCCGAACGTGATGCAGGCGCACACCTCATATGTCGTACTTGATCCGAAAGGCGAAATATTGCGTGACACCGGTCATTTGCTTCAGACGAAAGGGTATGACATTAAAGTGTTGGATTTGATTCATCCGCACCGTTCCCACGGCTATAACGCTTTCTCCTATTTGCAGGATGATAAGGATGTGCTAAAGCTGGTCACCAATCTGATTCGCAACACGACGCCCAAAAACAGCAATACGAACGATCCCTTTTGGGAACGTTCTGAAACCGCCTTGCTGGAAGCGCTCATGCTGTACTTGCTCTATGAAGCGCCGCCGGAGGAGCAGAACTTCCCGATGATTATGGAAATGATTGCTGCTGCCGAGGTTCGGGAAGAAG
The DNA here is from genome assembly GCF_013337105.1 of Paenibacillus sp. JMULE4. NCBI lineage: Bacteria > Bacillati > Bacillota > Bacilli > Caryophanales > Paenibacillaceae > Paenibacillus > Paenibacillus sp. JMULE4. Next base: position 67,231 of record NZ_SGWF01000015.1, on the reverse strand, counting down.
ACGAAACGTACCAAAGCCCGCTAGATGAATTGTTCGAGCGGCTTGCCATGCGCGACCCGGAACATCTCGCCGTCAAGCAATACAACATCTTCAAGCTGGCTGCGGGCAAGACAGCCAAATCCATTCTGATCGGACTTGGCGTGCGATTGGAAAAATTCAATTTGCACAGCATTGCCGGAATGAGCCTGGTCGATGAAATGGACTTGCCACGTATCGGCACCCGGAAGACGGCGCTATTTGCCGTCATCCCCGACAACGACAGCAGTTTCAATTTTATCGTGGGCATGCTGTACACGCAGCTTTTTCAATGCCTCATGTACGAAGCGGACTACCGTTACGGCGGCCGTCTACCAGTGCATGTGCATTTTGTCATGGACGAGTTCGCGAATGTCGCCCTGCCCGATGAGTTCGACAAGCTGCTCTCAACGATCCGCAGTCGGGAAATATCGGTGTCTATCATTTTGCAAAACTTGGCACAGCTTAAAGTGTTGTACAAGGACGCATGGGAATCCATCGTCGGCAACTGCGATCTGTTCCTGTATCTGGGCGGCAATGAACAATCCACGCACAAGTATGTGTCGGAGCTACTTGGCAAAGAAACTATTGATACGAACACCTACGGCCAAAGTAAAGGACGCAGCGGCAGCTATTCCATCAACTACCAGCAGTCTGGCCGGGAATTGCTTACCCCTGATGAAGTGCGACTCCTTGATAATCGTTATGCGCTGCTGTTTATTCGTGGGGAACGACCGGTGCTTGATGACAAATACGAGGTACTGCGCCATCCTCATATCGCGCTGACGACAGACGGCGCAGGTCAGGCGTACCAGCACGGCGGTACGGAGCATGCGCTCGATTGGAGGACGGTGCAATTGGATGAGAACGGTGAATATGAGCTTTTGTCAGAGGAAGAACTGGAGGCATTATTTTTACATGAAGGGATGGATCGCGTTTGAAACGTAAAACGAAATGGCTGATTGCTTTCTACATGATGACGGTGCTGTTCGGGACGATGCTAGTTTCCACCGCCTATGCCCAAAGCGACCCGATGACGACAGTCAACAACTTGTCCAATTTTATCTTCGGGTTGATTCGCGCGGTCGGCATGATTATTTTGGGGTTTGGCGTTGTGCAGATCGGCTTGTCGCTCAAGTCGCATGACCCTTCGCAGCGAGCGAATGGTTTTTTAACCTTGGCCGGGGGCGTCATCATCACGTTTACCAAAGAGATTTTGGACCTGATCACAGGTTAAGCCATGGAGGATGAGGAATGAGCCGACGCCCGTTCCTCCCTCGACAGAAGGGTGAGCGTATGTCGAAAAACAGTTGGATTGCAGATAATTTGGAGAATGCTCTAGATACCTGGGAGCAGAAAATGAATGAAATCTGGCACCTTGTTACCCAGTCACCAGTCGATTTCAAGGGGGGCACCATTTGGCGCATCATCACGGATATTCACGGCGCGTTACAGGCAACGGGACTGGCGCTGCTGGTTTTATTTTTTGTCGTCGGTGTGATGAAAACAGCGGGTAATTTTGCCGAACTGAAGCGGCCGGAGCTGGCGGTCAAGTTATTTGTCCGATTTGTGCTGGCCAAGGCAGTTGTCACCTATGGTTTGGAACTGATGATGGCTCTGTTTACGATTGTGCAGGGCATCATCTCGACGATGATGTCCCGTTCGGGGTTTGGTGCGGTGGATGGCATGTCGCTGCCGGACACGATTACCCAGGCGATCGAAGATGTCGGGTTTTGGCAAAGCATACCACTCTGGGTCGTCTCTTTGCTGGGCAGCCTGTTTATTACCGTTCTGTCCTTCATCATGATTCTTTCTGTGTACGGGCGTTTTTTTCGGATTTATCTGTATACAGCGATTGCTCCGGTTCCGCTCGCCTCATTCGCTGGCGAGCCGAGCCAGAGTATCGGCAAATCATTTTTGAAAGGATATGCAGCCGCCTGTATGGAAGGGGCGATCATCGTGCTGGCGTGCATCATCTACGCGGCGTTTGCCAGCGCGCCCCCGGCTGTCGAAGCTGGCTCTGGCGCGGTCACGATGGTATGGACGTACATCGGAGAACTCATTTTTAACATGCTGGTCTTGGTCGGCACGGTGAAGATGGCCGACCGGGTCGTTCGGGAGATGATGGGTTTATAGGCGGGAATTATTGGATGGCGGTCAGAAACAGCTTCAGCAGCGCCAGCGAGTCTTTGCGCTGTTTGTCTGTGCATTGCTGGAGCGCGGCCATAATCAGCTCAATTTCATTGGAAGGTTCAGCGTAAACGTTTTGTAGCAGCAAATCATTCGGAGACAGTTTCAGCACATGACAGATGCTGAGCATCGTTTCTATCGACATGCCGGCTTTCCCCCGCTCAATGTCCGCGCAAAACCGGGGAACACGCCCGATCTGCTCGGCCAGTTGCTCGCGTGACATGCCCCATGCTTCTCTCCGTTTGCGTATCCGCTGGCCTACTATTTTTTTATCGTAAACGTGCATCGCTTGTCATCTCTTTCCGAATAGGAGTTCATAGTTCCTATTATGGACAAGCACAGAATTGACTTACATGAGTTTTGAAATTACTATCAGGGGGGGCTAAAAACTCATATCCAGATATGTTAATCGGTAGCCCATCTGAAAACAAGGCGGTGGAAGAATGAGCAATCTATTGCGTAAATTGGAGAAAGAACGACAGGAGCTGAACAAGCTAGGCGAGCAGTCATTGAAGCAATCCATTCGATTATCCGACAACCAGGAATTGCAGGAGCAAAGTCGCAAAGTGGATGAATTGCTCGTTCGTTATGAGCGTACCCGACGCAAACGGCATCGGAGACATGGTAGATGAGAGGTGTGGGCAAACGATGAAATTTCCGCCATGGTTCAGAGAAGCGATTCAAAAACGGCTAGACAATGTATCCGATCTTATTGAAAATCACTCCGAACTTAGCCGCATTCGGGAAAACGAAAGAAAAGCATTTGAACGCTTATTCGCGGGCATGGACATCGGGCGCATGCCGGAATTTGCGGGTTGGGAAGATTGTCAGCACCTCAAGCAAGCAATTATGAATGAATGGCTATATCTGCAAGGTCTGAAAGATGGCATACAGCTTGCGTCCGCGTTATCGAGTCATCTTCATCCGTTCGATGAGCAGGGCTTCGCCAACATAGATAGTCGCCAGCCCGATGCACGGGCGGCAGATTCGGGAGGTCCTACACATGGAAGTCAAAATTAACCGGGAAATCCGGGAATATACCGAGAGCTTGTTTTTTGGACTGTCCTTGCGGCAGTTCTTTTTTTCAGTATTGGCCGTTCTGGTGGCAATTGGCTTGTACTTTGCTTTGCGAGACCGCTTCGGCGTGGAGACGCTCAGTTGGATGTGCATTCTGGGAGCCGCCCCCTGCGCCGCGCTCGGGTTTATTCACTACCACGGCATGACGGCAGAGCAGCTTCTGTGGACGTATGTAAAATCCGAATTTCTCATGCCCAAACGGCTGGTTTATCGCGCGACGAACATTTACTACGAGGTGCTGCATAAGTATGTCCAGCAGCGTGAGCAAGGAGAGTGAAGCTCGTGATTAAAACGCTTAAACGAATTATCAAGCAAGACAAGGAACGGTTCGCCATTCCGAAGGGTGTCCAGCAAGTCATCCCGATTCGTGCCATCTGGCCGGATGGGATTTTTTTTGTGGGCAACAAGTTTTCTAAGTCGTACCGATTTGAAGACATGAACTACGCTGTCGCCTCCAGAGAAGACAAGGAAGCAATGTTCCTAGCCTATTGCGAACTGCTTAATTCTCTCGATAGCGGCGCGACGACGAAAATCACGATTCATAACCGACGTTTAAATCGGCTGGACGTGGAAGACACCTTGCTGATCCCCCATCGTCAGGACGGACTTGATGGATACCGCGAGGAATACAACCAGATGTTGCTCGACAAGGCGATGGGCGCAAACGGCACTTTTCAGGAAAAATATATTACGGTATCTGTGGTCAAAAGAAATGTGGAGGATGCCCGTCAGTATTTCGCCAGAATCGGTTCGGAACTGATGGCGCATTTCTCGCGTCTTGGTTCCGCATGCGTGGAACTGGATGCGATAGATCGCCTGCGCATGCTCCATGATTTTTTTCGAATTGGCGAGGAGGCTGACTATCACTTTGACTTGTCCGCTACCATGCGCAAGGGACATGACTTCAAGGATTACATCAGTCCGGATACGTTTGAGTTCGAACGGGATTACTTTCGGATGGGACGCTACTTTGGCCGTGTCGTTTTTCTACGGGAATACGCGAGCTACATCAAGGACAGCATGGTGGCTGAATTATGCGACCTAAACCGGAACTTGCTGCTATCTCTTGATGTGATACCGATTCCGACCGATGAGGCCGTCCGCGAAGTGGAAAACCGGCTGCTCGGCGTGGAGACGAATATAACGAATTGGCAGCGGCGGCAAAACAACAATAATAATTTCTCTGCCGTTGTTCCTTATGATATGGAGCAACAACGCAAGGAAAGCAAGGAGTTTCTGGACGATCTGACGACACGCGACCAGCGCATGATGTTCGGACTGCTGACAATGGTGCATATTGCGGAGAGCAAGGAGCAGTTGGACAACGATACCGAAGCCCTGTTGACAACTGCTCGCAAGCATCTATGCCAGTTAGCACCGCTGACCTTTCAGCAAATGGACGGACTCAATACGGTGCTTCCGTATGGATTGCGCAAGGTACATGCGTTGCGAACTTTGACGACGGAAAGCACTGCCGTTTTCATTCCATTCCGGGCACAGGAGGTCATCCATCCCGGCGGTATGTATTACGGCCAAAATGTCATCAGTAAGAATATGATTATGGCCAACCGCAAGCAACTGTTAAACGGGAACAGTTTCATTCTGGGGGTATCCGGCTCAGGTAAAAGTTTTACGGCAAAGCGTGAGATAGTCAATCTGGTGCTAGCAGGCGATGACGACGTGATCCTGATTGACCCTGAGCGTGAATATTCTGCGCTGGTGGAAGCACTGGGCGGCGAAACGGTCCATATTTCCGCAACCTCGCCGAATCATATTAATGCCATGGATATCAATCGGCAGTACGGCGACGGGGCCAATCCAATCATCCTCAAGTCGGAGTTTGTTCTGTCGCTGTGCGAACAACTGATGGGCGGCTATCCCCTTGGCGCAAAGGAGAAGTCGTTGATCGACCGCTGCACCGCAAAAGTGTATCGAACTTATTTGCAAAGCAATTTCAAAGGCGACCCGCCTACTTTGCAACATTTTCACGCTGAACTGCTCAAGCAATCTGAACCAGAAGCGCAAGACATTGCTCTGGCGATTGAGTTGTTTACTTCCGGCAGTCTGAATACGTTCGCAAAGCCTACTAATGTTAATGTCTATAACCGGCTCATTTGCTATGATATTCTTGACTTGGGAAAGCAGCTGCTCCCGATTGGCATGTTAGTCGTACTGGATAGTATCCTGAATCGGATTACACAAAACCGGGCAAAGGGAAAAAATACGTTTATCATTATCGACGAGATTTATCTGTTGTTCCAGCATGAATATAGCGCCAACTTTCTTTTCACGCTTTGGAAGCGTGTCCGAAAGTATGGCGCCTTTTGTACGGGAATTACGCAAAACGTGGACGATTTGCTGCAAAGCCATACGGCACGTACCATGTTAGCAAATAGTGAATTTATCGTCATGTTGAATCAGGCAAGCACCGATCGGATGGAGCTTGCCGAGTTGCTTAATATTTCAGACCTGCAACTCTCATACATCACGAATGTAGACGCCGGAAATGGACTTATGAAGGTAGGCAGTTCCCTTGTTCCATTTACCGACAAATTCCCGCGGAATACGAAACTGTATCGCCTAATGACGACAAAGCCCGGGGAGGGATAACAAAACAGCAGTAAGCGGTTGGTCGCCATTAGATCCATCCGCTTACTATTTTATAAAGATGGTGACAGATAGTAGGGATGATTAATAAGATGATTAGTAAGATCATTGAATGTAGGGGATATTTATGGTACAATAAGGCCACGAAAAGGAGCTGGATGTTATGCCTAAAATAATCCCAATTCGCGATTTGAAAAATACGAGTGAAATTTCTCAAATGTGTCAAGAATCTGATGAGCCTATTTTTATTACCAAGAACGGATATGGAGACATGGTTCTCATGAGCATGAAAACGTATGAGGAAAAGATGTTTATGCTTGATGTCTACGAAAAGCTGAATGCAGCTGAAAAACAATTGGCGGAAGAAAAAGTTCTTGATGGCGAATCTTCATTAAAAAGCATAAGAGAAAAATACGATGTATAGATTGATTGTCACAGAACTTGCTCATCAGGATTTAGATAATATTGTTTCATACATTGCAGTTCAGCTGGCAAATCCAACAGCTGCTTCTGATTTCCTTGACGAGGTTGATAAGTGTTATGCTCATCTAAGAAATAACCCTGTAATGTATCCTAAGTGTCAAGATAATCGATTGGAGAAGGAAGGTTATCGAAAGGCGGTTATAAAGAATTATATTCTTGTCTATAAAGTGGACGAAGGCGCAGAAAAGGTAGTTATTTTACGCTTCTTTTATGGAGCACAAGACTATAATAAATTAATATAGAAACATAATATAATCGAAAGCAACTCTTATCTAGGTTGCTTTTTTCTATGCTTTATATATAAATAACAATGCAGTTACCAAGGAAATACGAAATAAGAGATTTTTCAACTGAATCATTCTATAAAGATCGAGATAGATGGAAGAAGCAACTAATTAGTTTCCCCTGAAAAAGTCAGGGTGTTTTGAGCATAATTAAAAGGAATTCAGCACCTCAAAATGGAAATTGTTATTGTCGAGATAACAAAGTTCCACACCCCGAGGGAAGAATTCCTTTGCTATAGGAGTTCAACAGAAGCCCTCGGGAATCCTTCCAAGAGGTGAAGAAAATGTTGAAACTTCGAGACGAGCAATTGACCATCTGGGATGCCATTCTCCCGGAATCTGTTAGAAAGTTGCCGGTCGAGCTTGCAATCATAGATCAATTACTGGACGACGACCGTTTTCTTCAACCGTTTACTGAGTTGCACCCGAAAGGCAAGAAAAGCGGCCGTCCTACGCTTGCAATTGAAAAGTACATCCGTCTTATGGTCCTGAAGCATAAATACAATTTGGGCTACGAGTCACTCGTGAAGGAAGTCGGTGACAGCATCACATGGCGAATGTTCTGCCGGTTTGCCATCGACGAACCGATGCCCGACCCGTCTACGCTCATCTATGCCCGCAAACGCTACGGCGACAAGATCGTCGAAGACATCAATGCCGCACTCGTAAAGCAGTGTGAGGAAAAAGCCGTTCTGAAAACCCGCAAATTGCGCACGGATACGACGGTTGTGGAATCCGATATCCATCACCCGACAGACGCTACGCTGTTGCAAGATGGCGTAAAAGTCATCACTCGAACGATTCAGAAAATCCGGAAAGTCGCCTCCCACACTGTTCAAGGCTTTGAAGATCGTACGGCAGAAATCAAGGAAAAGATTCTGTCCATCGCGAAAGTTCTACGTCGCCGCACCCGTGAATCTTGGGAAGAAGTTGACCGGATCACTGGGAGCGTAATCGAAGTAGCCGAGAACGTTGTGAACAAGGCGCAAACCGTTATCGAGAAACTGCAAGACAAGGGCAAAGCTGCTCTTCGACAAAGTAAAACCAAACTGACCGAGGCGGTCACGCTAACCGGCAAGTTGTTGGAACAAGCCAAACAGGTCGTTTCCGGCAATCGAATCATCGCAGATCGGATCGTCAGTTTCTTTGACCCGGAAGCAAGACCGATTAAGAAAGGTAAGCTGGCCAAAGGAACTGAGTTCGGCTACAAGGTGCGAATCGACGAGACGGAAAGCGGCTTTGTGACCGGCTACGCTGTCTACGAGGGGAACCCCTCGGATGATGAACTGCTCGTTCCCGCTGTACAGGCGCATATCAAGCAATTCGGCAAAGCGCCGCAAGCTGTAGCGACCGACCGCGGTTTCTCAAGCAAGAAGAACGAAACGGCCATTACCGAACTTGGTGTGAAGCGAGCTAGCTTGCCGCGAAAGGGCAAAAAAGGCATTGCCCGATCCGAGTACGAAAACGAATTATGGTTCAAAGACTTGCAGCGTTACCGTGCAGCTGGAGAAGCGAAGATTAGTCTTCTCAAGCGGAAGTACGGTTTGAACCGCAGCAGGTATCGGGGCTTTGTCGGCTCAAAATGCTGGGTCGGCTTCGGGATTCTGACCCACAACCTGCAAAGAGCGGCAAAAATGCTCCAAAACTAACATGGAAACCGATCATTAGGGAAAGTTCCCCCTCACAACCCAGCCAGCAACCCGAAACTATTTTTGAAAATCGACTTTTTCAGGAGCAACTAATTAGGAACAACATACCAATGTAGAATAACCCCTGGCCAACGGCTAGGGGTAACACATTCCTATATAGGCACAGATAAATGGTCAACTTTTTGGGAGTTCAGTTCTCGTTCAAAGTCTTCGCAAACCTCGCTATACACGGATCTCTCCATCATGCTTATCATACATTATGCAACGGTGTCGTTACTAGGCACGTGCGCTTTTTCCCCGGCAAGTTTTGAAAATTTCTTCTCCTGTTTCGAGTAATTAGTTTTTTGTTGCTCAAGATAAAGTTTCATTTTTAAATGCCAATCCACCTTTTTTGTCGGCAACAATCTTCATGATTGAGGGTGTAGGCACCGCATTGTGTAATAGGTGAAGTTATTGCATACCTCCCTTAGGGGCGAATTCGTGATGTTTGCATCACGTATAACAGTCTATGCTAGATAGCATAACATGAACACGGCATGTGCCCAAAATATGATACGAAACCTGAATTCAACAAAGTATGGAAAGATGTATAAATCAAATGGCAAGTTTGATTTATCGTACGCAAAGTAGACATTTTACGCTGTAACCGATTGTTCGTGACCTCATACAGTAGCTTTACTTGTAAATCAAGACTAATTGGGGCGTAAATTCCCCAGAAACAAATGGATAAGACTTTCAGCCGTTTGGAAATAATATACGGGAAGCCGCAAAGGCAGAAGTTTGAAGTACATCTAAAAGTTACAGATGAAAATCCAAGATGGAGGATTTCGCATGAATAAGCGTTTAAAGATCAATATCCTTTTCTTCGCAGTAATATTGACATTAACTGCATGCACACCGGGAGCTACACAAGGCCAACAAACACAAAAAGGTCAAGTAAACGTCGATCAACAGAAAAACAAAGCGTCAGAGCCTCCTTGGATCGCTTCTAAAAATACAACACGTATTAACAACAGTGATCCTTTTCAAACGGCCGTATTGGTGTCCAAAACGGTTTGGATGGCGACAAACGAAAAGAACCAGCCCGGTGGTGTTATTCTGGCCAACCCAGAAGATTGGCAATCCGCACTAGTAAGTGCAGATTTAATTCATCATCCGAATAATGGCCCCGTATTATTTGTGAATAAGAATAATGTGCCAGAGATTACGAAAAATGAATTAAAAAGGCTCAATCCTGTAGGATCGACTTTGAATAACGGAACACAAGTTATTTTGGTCGGAAATCTGGATCAAAATGTTGAGCAGGAAATCAAAGGAATGGGCTTTAAAATAGATTGGATTAAGGGTGAAGGTCCCGCAGCTATCGCTAAAACAGTAGATGATTATTATGCAAGAATTTCACAGGGCTATCCACAATCTGTAATTATAGGCTCTCTGGATAGCCAAGAATATTCACTGCCGGCAATTAACTGGATTGCACACATGCCTGAGCCGCTACTGTATGTAACAAAGGATGAGATTCCAACGGATACAATAGAAGCATTAAAGCTTAGAAATGGAAAGGCATCTATTTATTTATTGGGACCAAAGAGCATTATATCCGAAAATGTTGAAAAACAATTAGGACAGTACGGAAAGGTCGTTCGGATCTCTGGAAACGACCCTTATGAAAATGCCGTTGCATTTGCTAAATATAAAGACCCCGAGACCGGATTTGGATGGGGAATCACTTCACCGGGACATAACTTTTCGTTTATTAGTCTGAATACAGCATCATTGGCTCTCGCAGCAGCGCCTTTCTCACATCTGGGCAAACATGCTCCTATTCTTTGGACTGATAAGGAGAAGATGCCGGACACTGTCATGGATTACATGATGACGGTTCAACCCAAATATAAGAAATCTCCAACGGAAGGGCCGTATAACCATTCTTGGTTAGTCGGCGATGAACAATCGTTGAATAGGGCTGCACAAGGAGAAATTGACGATATGCTGGAGATCATTTCTTCCACAGGCGAAGGACATGGGCAACATGAGGGAAATTCTAAAAACGGCATGTCGGAAATGCCGGCTATGGGTCATTAGATGTTAAATAAAAGGACTTACTTGCGATTGTCTTCATCGCGGGCGAGTTGAACAGGGAAAAGAGGAAAAGTCATGTTCCATTACACTGTTAAGACAGCAAAAACGCCTAAAGAAGCAATTTCAGCCCTTACTGAAAACCTAAAGGAAGAAAAATTCGGTGTCCTCTGGCAATTAGATATGCAGGAAAAACTTCATGAGAAAGGTGTTGATTTTGACAATACTTATCATATTCTTGAAGTATGCAATCCAAATGAAGCCAAACGTGTGCTTTCAGAAAATGCTTTGGTTGGTTATTTCCTCCCATGTAAGCTTGCCGTTTATGAAGAGAGCGGGAGTACCCGGATCGGCTTGCCGAAGCCTACGGCTTTAATCGGACTTGTAGAGAACGATGAACTGATGGCTATCGCTTCAGATATCGAGAAGCGGCTTATAGCCTGCGTGGAAAAAAAGCCGTTAATCCGCGATATCCAAAGGACGTTGTGATTAACGCCTCTGGTCTGAAAATATCATTAGCTATAAGGTACGTCTAGACACTGCCTCCGGGTATGTGTCATTTTTCATTGAAATTTAGTGTTTTTGGTATGAGAAAAATGGACTTAAAAAAAACTACGGCGGCATGAATAACATACATGTTATTTGAGCCATTGGTTTTCTAAATTTTTAAGATAATTTTGTGGATCGCGTTTAAACCGTTTGCGCATAACACTATCGCTCAACCGGTTATTCCATTTTTCTTTCTGTTTCTTGTAGCTTGTGTAGTCGACCATCCTTAAACGGGCGATTAGGTTTTCCTGTTTAAGTCCATCATCAACGAGCACAACCATCTCACCATTCCGTAAGATGTATTCGTTCCAGTTGCGTAGCCCGGTCATCCGACGGTGTCGTGTCTTCGTAGCTCGGAAGAAGCGTTCCAGATCGTTGTTCGTTCTTGGCACATGATAATGATCGTAGCAAGTGAAGAGTCCCTTCCAGAATCCCTTGCTGTAACTAAGGAGATTGTTAACCATTTCCAGATCATTCTCTTCGGTATAGGAAAGCCGAACCCAATCCAACAGCTTTGTCATTTCCCATTCAACTGTCTTGCTTGTCTTATCCATGCTGGGTTCAAGGATTTCTGCAATGTGACGGATTGGCTTCATCCAGCGAGCGACTTTCTCGTATTGTTGCTGAAGGGAATCGACTTTACTAAATATTCTGAAAACGTTTTGAAGTAGGGTGGCCCCCTTTTTTATCCAAGCATTTTTGAAGGGACGCTTGAATGGCTTGGGCCTGTTCATAGATACGCATACCGGGTAAATCTAATGGAGGATTTCCGTCTTCCAAGAGCAATGCACGTACGGCAGCAACGTAACCCTTCGCGATGCTTGCTTCTTGTGAATCCGACTGTTCGATTTTCCGCTCGACTTCACGAATGCCGCGCATGCTTTTCTTGAGCTCGGTCTTTAACTTTCGATCGACATCAACAACCGGTTTCGCGATGTCTTTTAAATAATGGTACTGGCAATATTGATAAGGCACATCGGGCAAAAGCGTCTCCATCGCTAGACGAATGGATTGCTGTCCATCACTAACAATACCGACGATCGGATAGCCTTGCTCGATGATCGGTTGGATGAGCGTTTGTAACTCGGCAGATGAACCACTTTTCATGTTTTTTGCTATTAAGACAGTACCGCTGAATACTTCACGAATTACATAAAGTGTCTCATTGCCTTTCTCTGGCTGGACGCCATCCATAGACAAGATAATACCGCCGTTTTGTTCTGTGACTTCAGCCAGCACTTTCTTCGTATGTTCAGTAAGACTAGCAGCAAGCAATGTTTGATACCGTTCATACAGATTTTGTGCGCTCCGTTCGGATGTCTGAACACCTCTCGCGTTCAATTCATCCGCAATCTCCTTGCGGGTCATATGCCGTTTGAAGCGAAGTTCACCAACTAGGCAAACAACGTCGAAGCCGTAAGGAGAATGCTTCATGCTTATTGCTTCTGCTTCCGCCGATTTGTAGTATACACCTGGCTTCGGGCAATCTGGATTTTCGCAATGGTAGGCCATGCTCCAAACGTGAACGACTTCTTTCAATGTGGCGATTTTCTTATTCCATGCTGTATGTGAACGACGTAATTTCTGTTGGCAGTGAGGACAATTCTTATGTTCAGGTCTAAAGTATATTCTCCGTTGTGGACGCAGACGGTTTTTGGAAAGCAATGCGGGTCAACTCCTTTGGAAATTTTGACCGTAATTACTTCGACAAACCGTTAGGAAGATCCTGTTAGTTATTCATGCCGCCGTAGAAAAAAAACTACTGTTCGAAAAAATAGTGACATAAGGGACGGATTAATGAACTGGATGATGGATGGTATGTTCGGAATGTGAATCGTCATGTTTATTGGAATGGCTTTGATTATTGCGGTATCCGGATTTACTGTCTATATCGTTATTAGAAAATTGCTTCAGCGCAAACACCCGAATTTGCGGATAATAATGATTGACAATTACCATAGGGGGGTATACTATAAATACAAGGAGGTGCAATTTAGTGGAAATCATACAAACTGGGGTTACAGATGTTCAAGAACATTGTTGTTCGAGTTTAGATGAACGGAAAAGTCATCATTCCAGTAAAACGAAAGCTGCACTAACAGCTCGATTAAATCGGATTGAAGGACAGGTCCGAGGTATAAAAGGGTTAATCGAAAAGGATACTTATTGTGATGATGTTTTGAATCAAATTGCCGCGGTTCAATCCGCTCTGAACGGCGTAGGAAAACTGTTATTGGCCGAACATTTAAAAAGCTGTGTTGTGGAACGAATACAAGATGGTGAAGTCGAGGTTATTGAAGAACTATTGAAAACAATGAATACTTTAATGAAGTAAATTTCAAATAAAGGAGACCCGTAACATGCAAAATCAAACATTGAAAGTGGAAGGCATGTCTTGCAATCATTGTGTAAATTCTATTGAAGGAGCACTGCGAAATATTGGGGTAACCGCAAAAGTTGATCTAAAAAATGGTACAGTTCAGGTTCAGTATGATGAAAATAACGTTAATCTTGAGAAAATCAAACATGAAATTGAAGAGCAAGGCTATGATGTGGTTTGAAATTTAACGAAGTAGTCACTCGCATCGAGTGACTATTTTCCATCATTTTTTACTCAAAATTATACCCCCCATGGGTACATGAAAAGGTGACTACAGATGGAATCCAATCAAATCGAATTGAAGCAAAGTTCCCTGCAAATTACTGGTATGACCTGCGCCGCGTGTGCGAATCGTATTGAAAAAGGCTTGAATAAGTTGGAAGGGGTTAAAGAGGCCAATGTTAATTTCGCGATGGAGCGGGCGACGATAACGTACGATCCTACAGTAATGGATCTTTCAAAAATGGAACAAAGCATACAAAAACTGGGGTACGGGACGGCAAAGGAAACAATCGACCTGCAGCTTAGTGGTATGACGTGCGCAGCCTGTGCAAACAAGATTGAAAAATCGCTTAACAAGCTGCCGGGTGTTACGAATGCAACTGTCAACTTTGCGATGGAAACAGCTCATGTGGAATATAGCCCGACGGAAGTTACTGTCGCCGATATGCAGAACCAAGTAGAAAAACTAGGTTATAAAGCAATGCCAAAACAAGCTCAAAGTAATTTGGAGGAACATCGGCATCAAGAGATAATACATCAAAAGCGTAAGCTATTCATTTCAGTCCTATTAAGTTTGCCGTTGTTGTGGTCGATGGTTAGCCACTTTTCATTCACATCGTGGATCTGGATGCCTGAATTATTTATGAATCCGTGGTTCCAATTGGCACTTGCCACCCCAGTCCAGTTTTATATCGGAAAGCAGTTTTATGTGGGTGCCTTTAAGGCTTTACGTAACAAAAGCGCCAATATGGATGTGCTTATTGCACTAGGAACGTCTGCAGCCTATTTCTATAGTTTGTATTTATCGATTGTGTGGGCATCATCTGCGGATGCTGCACATCATGGACCGGATCTGTATTTTGAGACAAGCGCCGTATTGATTACATTGGTTGTTCTCGGAAAACTATTCGAATCTCAGGCGAAGGGACGAACGTCCGAAGCGATCAAAAAACTTATGGGCTTACAAGCCAAAACCGCGCTAGTCGTGCGCGATGGACAGGAACTGACCATTCCGGTTGAAGAAGTAGTGACCGGAGATATCGTACTTGTGAAGCCGGGTGAGAAAGTTCCCGTAGATGGAGAAGTGGTCGAGGGAACGTCATCCGTAGATGAATCGATGTTAACCGGAGAGAGTATTCCCGTAGAGAAAAACGTAGGCGACTTTGTCATTGGAGCGACCGTTAACAAGAACGGAAGATTGAGAGTAAAGGCAACAAAAGTCGGTAAGGAAACAGCGCTGGCTCAAATAATTAAAGTTGTGGAAGAAGCACAAGGTTCGAAAGCGCCGATCCAACGGGTAGCGGATCGCATCTCCGGCATCTTTGTACCGATTGTAGTCGCCATTGCGGTTTTAGCCTTTGGGGTTTGGTACTTCATTGTAACACCAGGCGATTTTGCCAGTGCATTGGAAAAATCGATAGCTATCCTTGTTATCGCTTGTCCGTGTGCGTTAGGTCTTGCAACGCCAACCTCAATTATGGCGGGCTCCGGTCGTGCAGCAGAGATGGGCGTTCTGTTCAAAGGCGGAGAACATTTGGAATCGACGCATAAAATCGAGGCGATCATCTTGGACAAAACCGGCACGATTACAAAAGGTGAGCCGGAATTGACCGATGTATGGGTCGATAATATGGAGGAATCGGATTTCCTGCGCCTAGTCGGTGCAGCTGAGAAGAGTTCGGAACACCCGCTTGCGGAGGCGATCGTGTCAGGTGTTAAGGGGAGAGGTCTGGAACTTCCCGAAGCTAGCGAGTTTGAAGCCGTCCCGGGATACGGCATCCGCGCTGTTGTAGAAGGAAAGGTGATCTTGGCCGGTACCCGCCGTTTAATGGCCAAGTATGGCGTAACTGCGGAGCAGGCGTTCGATCAGATGTCGAAGTTAGAGCAGGAAGGGAAAACAGCGATGCTTATTGCGATCGATCAACAATATGCCGGAATAGTAGCCGTGGCTGATACGATTAAAGAGACTTCAAAAACGGCTGTTGATCGCCTCAAGCGGATGGGACTAGAAGTAATCATGATTACGGGGGACAACGAGCGGACGGCTCGGGCCATTGCATCGCAAGTCGGTATTGATAATGTGTTGGCCGAAGTGTTGCCAGCGGGAAAAGCGGAAGAGGTCAAGAAATTACAGTCGCAAGGCAAAAAGGTGGCGATGGTTGGCGACGGTATCAACGACGCTCCAGCCCTGGCACTGGCGGATATCGGGATGGCGATCGGTACTGGAACCGATGTAGCCATGGAAGCAGCTGATGTAACATTGATGCGTGGTGATTTAAATAGTATACCTGATGCGATATTTATGAGCCGTAAGACAATGCGGAACATTAGGCAGAATTTATTCTGGGCTCTTGCTTATAACTCCGCTGGAATCCCGATTGCGGCAATTGGCTTGTTGGCGCCATGGGTGGCTGGAGCGGCAATGGCGTTCAGTTCCGTTTCCGTAGTGTTAAATGCATTGAGATTGCAGAGAGTGAAAATTTAAGTTTGAACTAAGCTTCATATATATTGAAAAGGGAGAGTGAAAATCAAATGGCTTTTCAGAAATTTGCCGTAACACCTGGGTTTGGAGTGGGTGGTACAATATTTAAGCCTAACCAGCTTGCATTGCTAGGTTCCATCGTAGGGGAAGATGCCCAGATTGAAATGACGACATTCAAGCAGCTTTATGTGGCATTGCAAGAAGAACGTGTGCAAGAAGTGCAGAAACAATTGCAGGAAGCAGGCTTGGAGATTCACCCTGCAGGCTTTTATTCGAAAAGTTTAATTGCATGCAATTTTTGCAGAGGAGCAGAGGATGCAGGGTTGGATGTAGCCGAAACACTCGATAAGGCAATTGTCGGTCATCCAGTTCCCAGTCCATTGAAGATTGGTTATGCAGGTTGTGCGCTCGGTACGAGCGAGCCTTTACTAAAAGACATTGCTATCGTGAAAATGAAAGATAGATATGATCTCTATGTTGGTGGCGATGCCAAAGGTTTGAAGGCGCGGCTTGCGCAGTTGTTAGTACCTGGCCTTAGAGCAGAACAGCTTATTCCTGCAGTCACCCGATTGATTACAGACTTTCAGCAGAACGGAAAAAAGAAAGAGACCTACGCCAGATATGCGGAACGTATATCGCTGGAAAAATTACGAGAAGTTGCTGAAGCAGCTTAATATTTCAGAGGGGACTACTAGTGAAAGAACAGTATAAGGTTGGTGCTGAGCGGTATTTTAGGAAAATCCAATTTAGTTATATCTTATAATCGCTGTATAAATAAAGTAAATGGATGCCAAGGAAATAGTATAGCAGTCCGAAGTTATTTTAACTTTGTACTGCTATACTGTAATTCTTAGATAAAAACTAAAGCGATATGCATTTTCAAAATATTACAAAGGATATTTCAAGGATCTTAAGATCTTGACATTGCACTTTTTAATACACTACAATAAGTAGTGTATTTTTTCAATTCCGTTCATGAAAAGGAAAAGTTCAGTGAAAACATTCTATCATTTTTTTCTTCTATTCGTCTCGTTCATATTCGTTTTTCAAAATACGGTATATGCAACGAAAGATGATCAGCATTTTTCGCTCAACAGCGAAGCTGCTATCTTAATTGACGGAGCAACAGGCACCATATTGTATGAAAAAGAAAGTAATCGCTTAATGTATCCCGCAAGTATCACGAAAATCGTAACAGGGATAATAGCTATAGAAGAGGGCAATTTGGACGATATTGTAACCGTTAGCGAAACAGCTAGAAATGTTATTGGTACGAGAGTTTATTTACTTGAAGGGGAACAGGTTACATTATTAAAACTTGTCCAAGGACTGCTTATTAATTCAGGCAATGATGCGGGAACAGCGATTGCGGAATATTTTGATGGAAGTGAAGCCCAATTTGCAGAACGTATGAATCAATTTGTCAGGGATACGGTTGGAGTTAAGAACACAAATTTTCAAAACCCGCATGGGCTATTTGATGAAAAACATCAAACAACTGCTTATGATATGGCAATTATTACGCAATACGCGATGAAAAACCCGATATTTCGTTCCATCGTTGGAACAAAGGAAATGGAGTGGATCGGGAAAGGATGGGAAACAACACTCTATAATCATAACAAACTACTATGGCGATACGAAGGAACAACAGGTGTAAAAAACGGATATGTGAGTCAGTCCGGAAACACGTTGGTTGCCTCTGTCAAGAGAGGGAATTCAGAATGGATTGCCGTTACCTTGAAAGCCGATTCGTCAGAATTAGCTTACGGTGATATGGTAAAATTGTTCGACTATGGATTTGAACATTTTCAAACCAATAAGATTACTTTAAATCCCTCAGCATTTGAGTCTTATATCGACCGTTTTGTAATCCCGGAACAATTAATCTTTACAAGCGATAAAGACGAAAAATTTGATATCCAGATCGATGATTCTGCTTTCCTAATCGTTGTTTTGAACTTTGACGGAAAAAAAATATTCAAAAGAATTGGAAATCAATAATAATAAAGAACTTAAACGAGATAATACGGAAGATCCTTCAATTGAAAAAAAGGCAGCATCATCCCCATTCAGCACCAGTATAACATTTATGTTTATGTTAATTCTTACGGTCGTTATTCTAATCTTAAGGAAAAAGAGAAAGCAAAAAAAATTATCTAAACAAATTTTCGAAAATTAGAGAAAAATCCAAATAAAAAAAGAGGGATAACTGAAAGGGGGACAACCGTCCCCCTATCTCAGTCAAGCTGCCATTTTTCTGCATTCTTCAGCGCATTTTCTGCAAAGTTCGGCGCAGTGTTGGCAGTGTTCGTCTTTAAACTTCGCACATTCCGCCGCACAAGCATCACAAATGCTTGCGCAGATATTACAGATTTGTTTGGCATAGGGACTGTTACGTGACATGAATTGAGATGAGATTGAGCAAATATCTGCACAATCCCGCAGCAACTGAATGCATTGAATTCTTGCCTGCACATCCGGTTCATTCAAACACGCGGTTAGGCAATGTTCACAAGCTTGTACGCAGGCATTACATGTGTCGATACAAGATTGGTGATGCTGTGCAGTATGCGTTGTGACTGGCATGGAATAACACTCCTCCTTATATCGTTGGTTACTTCTTGATGTATAATTCCCAAATGATACATCTATATTCGTGAGGGCAGAGAACCATCTTCCTTTCATTTAATTAATCCGGAAAGATATTATAAAAACATCACCCCTTGCTTGGTTTTAAGGTCATCACGATTTGACCAAACTGTTAATATTAACAGGATTACCTTATGAAGGGGAACTATGTCATTGAAGCGAAGCGATCGTAAAGATATGCTGATTACATTTTCATCGGCTTTTGCTTTTTTAGTATATGAAGTATTCCTCTCCCGTTTTTTTTCGGTGATACTGGATTATAACTTCGTCTTTTTAACGATTTCCCTGGCAACATTAGGAATCGGTCTTGGCGGGTTTTTAGCCTACAAATCTTCAGGATTCGTCTTTAGAAACCGCAATGAATGGTTAGGGCTATTTGCTATCCTGTTGATTATTTCAGTTTTAACAATATATGTGCTTCCTTATCAGAATATATGGTTCTATTCGGCTGTAGCACTTTTACCTTTTTTCGCGGGTGGTTCGTTGCTTGCCGCAATCATGCAGGGGCAACGTGAAAATATTCGGACGATATATTTTTTCGATTTAGCCGGTGCCGGAATTGGTGCGGTATTTCTATATGGTTAATGGATGTACTAGGTCCGATCGAAATGGTCAGTCTAATATCAGCGGCGCTAGTGTTCATTAGTTTTGTTTGCAGCGTCAAAACCGCTGCAAACCCATTAAAATATATATATAACGGGTCTTGCTATCTTGATTTTCAACTTAGTTCAACCTTTTACTAACTTTCTTCCATTTCGTGCTTACCAAACGAGCCCGGCAAATTTGTTTTTAGGTGAAAAAGACACTCACATTGTTTATTCGGATTGGAATTCATTTTCTCGCACAGATGTATACGACGCGGGAGATGGGCAATTGTTATATATCACGATCGATGGCGGAGCAGTATCGCCAATTTCGAAATATACAGGCGATTTGCAGCAGGTCGATTATTTGCGATGGACAACGAGTTTTCTTGCTTTTCAAGATGTTACAAAAGAACGGGTCTTAATTATTGGTGCTGGCGGGGGACAAGAAGTCCTGACTGCAAAAATGGCCGGTTTTGAGCAGATTGAGGCAGTCGATATCAATCCAGGAAGTTTTCGGGCTGTTGAGGCAATGTCATCTTTTTCAGGCAATGTATTTAAACAGCCTGGCGTTAGGGAAATCGTGTCCGATGGCCGTAACTATATCCGGCAAACCCAAAATCAGTATGACTTAATTTACTTATCGTTGGTAAAAAAGGAGTCAGAAAACGCTTTGGGTATGACCTTAACAGAAAACTATATGTTTACAGTTGAAGCGGTAGGAGAATATCTAAAGAAGTTAAAGCCGGGCGGAAGACTTGCCTTTCTGCTTCATAACGAAATGGAATTGGCGAAGGTTATGACTGCTGTTGAAAAATCCCTTAAAAGCGAAGGGGTTACCAACAATCGAATAAGTGATCACATTGCAGTGATTGGTACGTTTCAGCATCTTGGACACGAGGTTTGGGGTATGGGGGGAAGCGTGATAACACGGCCTCTGTTGATCATTAACAAGCGGCCGATTTCGTTAATGTTAGCCAACCGTTTAAAATCGGAAACGGAGAGCATACAGCAAATTCCGATTCACATTCCTCATGTAAATGATCAATACTCTTCGTTAAGTAAGTTATTAGCCGATCAGAAAGTCAACTTGGCTGCGAATAGCGACGATATGCCGTTCTTTTATAACAAAACAGGAAAAATCCCCTATTCGTTTATTTGGATCGTAGTTCTGACATTTTTGTTCGTATTTGTCTTTGCTAGAATAACGAAAAACGGATACGGAGGGACCGCCTATTTTTCAGGTATTGCCATCGGTTTTATTATCATTGAAACAACGCTTGTGCAACGGCTTATTTTACCGTTAGGCCATCCTACGTTGTCTTTTGTATTGGTTCTGGGTATTTTACTGATTGCCGGTGGAATCGGGAGTTTGTTATCCGGGATATGGTTCAATGGACAAACGAAACGATTTGTCCCTTTACTGATAATAACAATTCTTGCGATAGGAGTGAATTCGGGAATTACTTGGTACAATGAGCAAATGTTTTATTTGCCTTTGATTTATCGAATAGCAGTTGCAGCGATATTGTTATTCCCGCTGGGCTTTTTTATGGGTATGCCCTTTCCTTATGGTTTAACTCAAGTTTCGGAACGGCAGACGGCGGTAAGTTGGGCGATAAACGGATTGATGACAGTAGCCGGTTCCCTTCTTTCCGTAATGATTTCCATGACAATGGGATTTACCGTTGCAATGATGATCGGGGCCGCTGTTTACGGATTGCTATACATTGTGCATCCGAAATTGGTTTATAAATAAGTGAGAACAGGTAGTTACAATTATCCAAATATATACTACAATATGTAGTGTATTAAATTTTTAAATTTATTATGAGTGGTTGTACAACGGGAGAGGCAGAAAGTATGTTGAAAACTCTGAAGTACATATTTGCAACAATATTAGTCATCGGCCTTGTTATGACAAGCGCGTTCTTTACGTTGTTATTGTATTTAAAGATAACTGATCAGGAGTTTTTGATAGGTTCTAATCCCGATGACATGCGACAATCCGTCGCTATCTTAACTGAAAATAAAGATGATTATAATGAAAGTGATAATGTTGATCAGAAAAAAGAAAAGCTCGAATCGGCCTTTATTGACGCACCTGTCGTTCTTCAGTTACCCGAACTTTATAACGGATGTGAAATTGCAACATTAACGATGATGTTCAATTTTTACGGCATCGATAAAAGTAAAATGGATTTGCTTCCCGAACTAAAACAGGATCCTACGCCTATTGAGTATAATAAAGACGGAAGCATCCGCTATTGGGGAAACCCGAATTTAGGTTTTGTAGGAGATATAACAGGCAAGAAAAAAGGATACGGTATTTATCACACGGCATTATTTGAATTACTTATCAAATATATTCCAACCGGAATTGATTTTACCGGAAAAGACTTTGATGAACTGGAGCAACAAGTATCTGACGGTTTTCCGGTTCTGGTTTGGACAACCGTTTCATACACGAAGCCGTCTGAAAAGCAATGGATGGTGTGGGATTCCCCACTTGGGCCGATCCGGACGACGTTTCAAGAGCATACGGTGCTCTTGGTCGGTTACGACAATGATCATGTGTTTATAAACGACCCGCGAAAAAATCAAAAAGGAATTAAAGTCGATAAGAAACAATTTATTGAGAGTTGGGAAGCCTTAGGAAAACAGGCGCTATCCTACAGAGTAGATTAATTGCGAGGATGATAGGGTATGAAGAGCATTTTAATAGTCGATGATGAGGAAAAAATCCGCGATGTCATTAGTTCTTATTTGGTAAAGGAGGGGTACAACGTCGTTGAGGCGGGAACGGGTATAGAAGCCTTATCGTTTATCGAATCAACGGCAATCGACTTGGTCATACTGGATTTGATGCTTCCGGATATTCCTGGAGAAGAAGTATGCCAAAAAATTCGTCAGCAAAGCTCCGTTCCCATTCTTATGCTTACCGCAAAGGTTTCAGAAAATAATCGGATACAAGGTCTTTCGCTTGGTGCAGATGATTATTTGATTAAGCCTTTTGATGTTCGAGAGTTGGTTGCCAGGGTTAGGGCAATCCTTCGACGTTCCGATGACAGTTATTTACTTGCTGATCGCGTCTCTTTTAACGATGGCGAGCTTATTATCGATGTTTTACGCCATGAGGTATATTTAAATGGAGCTCCGATTGTGTTAACTCCGAACGAATATAAACTGCTGATGGTTTTAGCCCGACATCCTCAAAGACATTTTACAAGAGAAGAATTGGTGGAAAAAGTGTATGGTTTTGATTATGCGGGGGATGTTCGGTCCATTGATCAGCATGTTAAAAATTTACGTCAAAAAATTGAGCCGGATCCTAAAAAACCGGAATATATCGTTACCCTTTACGGTGTTGGGTATCGCTTTATGGGTGGTACTAGATGAGAAAAACCGGATTGCGTGCCCGCCTTTCCTTCATTTTTATTTTTACGGTGGCAGCCATACTCGTATTCGTTAGTATAAGTCTTATATTTGAGACGCATTATCACTTCTTGATGTATCAGAACCAGTCGATGGGAATGACTCACGATTTTTCTCAGCTTATTTATCATTTAGAACAAGCATTGATTCAATCCATCGTTTGGACATTTTTGGTAGCGCTTCTTTTGACCATCGGTATTAGCTTATATATAGCGAAACGAGTATCTGCGCCGCTGATCACAATGAAACATGTTGCGGAAAAAATGACACATGGACATTTAGAATCAAGGTCAAACATTAAAGGAAATGACGAGTTGGCGGATCTGGGAGCCTCATTAAATCGACTTGCAGAACAATTGCAAAATCAGGAACATTTGCGCAAAATAATGACTCAAGATATTGCACATGAATTGCGTACTCCGCTTGCAACGTTAAAAAGTCACATGCAAGCATTCCAAGATGGAGTTTGGCAACCGACACCGTCGCGGATTCAAGCCTGTTATGAAGAAATCGAGCGATTAATTCGTTTGGTTGCTGATTTGGAGCAACTCACACATATAGAATCCTCCCAATTTCGATTATCTTTGAAACAAGAAGACATAAGTAAGTTGATCCAACATGGAGTAAGCGTGGTATCAGCTGCCTACATGCAAAAAAATGTTCAACTCATAGTCAAAAGTGCTCCCTCAATCATCATACAGGTTGACAAGGAACGTCTTATTCAAGTTCTTGTTAATCTGTTAAGCAATGCTTTGGAATTTACCCCGGAAAATAGATATGTGGAAATAAAAGCGACGGATAAGGGGGAAAGTGTTCTTATCACTGTGAGTGATACTGGATCAGGTATTTCGCCTAAAGATTTGCCATATGTTTTCGAACGGTTTTATCGGGGGGACAAATCGCGAAATCGAAAATCCGGGGGTGGAGGTATTGGTCTTACAATCGTGAAAAAAATAGTCGAAGCCCACCATGGATCGGTATGGATTGAAAGCAACCATGGAACTATTGTTTATATTCAACTTCCTAAAAATTTGGATTAGTAACTGAAGGAGAAGAGATAAATATGGCCAGTAAGAAAAAAGGATCTTCTTTGAGTATAGGGTGGGTATTTTCGATCGTTATGATTGGAATTTTAGGCGTGGCTGTCTGGGGAATCATAAATAGGACAAGCTCAGCGGACGAGTTAAAACCCGGCTCGGCAACGCATCCTCATGTCTTTAGCTATTCTGCAGATGAATCAACTGTCTGGTTAGGAACGCATACAGGTGTTTATGAATATAACAACGGGAAATGGTTACGCACATTACAACCTTTGCAAAGTAACGACGTAATGGGACTGGAAATCGATCCAACAAATCCGGAAAAAATGATAGTTTCCGGTCATGGTTTTGTTAAGCGATCATTAGACGGTGGAAAGACTTGGGATGTGGCCGAAGACGGGCTACCGAATAAACAAAAACCAAATGAACCGGATGCGCACCTTTTGGCCATGGATACAAATAACCCTGAGCATCTTTATACAATGCTTGCTGGTCCAGGAGACAATCTGTATGAATCCAACAACGGTGGGAATACCTGGACGAAGGTAGGTGTTATTCCTCAAGCTGCATATTCTATAGCAATTGCACCCGGTCAATCTTCATCCATTATTGCCGGCACAGAAAGCGGGCTGTACCGTTACGATATAATGGATAACAATATAAAAGAGACGAAGATCGGTAATGAGCCGACATTTCAAATTTTTATTACGCCAACCGGGGAAATCATTACTATGAATGAAAGCAGATTTCAAAGATCGAACGACTTAACAACTTGGAAGCCAATGCTAGTCGATTTGAATGGAGAAATGCCGCTTGGGATCAAAGGTTCGAAGAAAGACGCCAACCGTCTGTTAATTGTGACTGAAAGGTATTCGGTATATGAAAGTAAAGACGGTGGTGAGAGCTGGGCGAAAACAAAATAACAACCTGCAAAAAACAGCCTGATTTTACGCTAATTTAAGGCGTAAGATCAGGCCATTTAAGGTTATTCAGGCTTATTGCCGGCATTCGGATCAGGTACAAAATCGCTCTTATAGTCGGTATATTGCAAATGCGTAACCATACCTGCTGCAGCATGGTGAAGTTCGTGACAGTGGAACATCCAGTCTCCTGGATTATCCGCAACAAAAGCCACTTCGTATTCTTCTCCTGGTTTCAAATTAAGTGTGTCTTTCACGATGGGTGAGCCTTCTATAGGCTTACCGTTCTTGCTAAGAACTTGGAAGAAATGACCATGAAGGTGCATGGGATGATCGTCGGTCTTGGAATTATTGACTAATCGGACTTTGACGAGGTCTCCCTTTTTGACTTTGATTTTCTCAGTGTCGGGATATGTTTTTCCATTAATCGTATAGACCTGCTGTCCACTCTGTTGATCCGTATTCAGATCCATCGTGTACTCTAAATCATATTTTTGGTCCAATGTGAACACTGAATTTGATGATTGCCCATAACGTGTCAAATCAAGGATTGGCAGCGCGGCAGTTTCGTTTGGCTTGTCTGTATCTGCGTTTGCGCCTTCGTAGGCAATGATGGCCTTCATGCCTTTCACACGCGGATCATCTCCGTGATCTTCGATATACCATTGCCCGGGGTTGTTCGCTTCAAATTCGAGATCGTAGCGTTCTCCCGGAGCAATCGAAATGACCTGATCATTGATAGAAGCAGGATTGTTGATCGGTTGTCCGTCAGTAGAGACGACTTTAAATTCGTGCCCATGTAAATGGATATTATGCGAAAGTAATCCAGCGTTAACGAGTCGAATGCGAACTTTTTCGCCCTTTTTCACTATAAGTTTATCAATCGAGTCTCCCGACTTCCCATTGATTGAATATATATCGTACATACTCATATCATGACCTTCAGCCGAAGAACCGTGAGCATCATCACCCATATTTCCATGGTCCATGTTATTTTCACTCGATGCCTGGTCTTTTGAAGAATCCATATTCATGTTGCTATGATCCATCGATGACATATCCATGTTCATGCTGCTATTGTCCATTGATGACATGTCCATATCGCCCATGCTCATCCATTCATCTAAAACTAACGTATAATCCCGATCCACTTTCTCATCTGTTCCTTCAACAATAAACGCACCGTAGAGGCCCTTATCCACTTGATTAGCACCGTCTTGATGAGAATGGTACCAGTAAGTGCCGGGAACAGTAGCTTTAAATTCATAGACAAATGACTTCCCAGGTTGTACAGCATTTTGAGTTACACCCGGAATGCCGTCCATTTCGTTGGGAACAGGTAAACCATGCCAATGTATCGTAGTGGGTTCAGGCAAATCGTTTTTTAATGTGATTTTGACGGTGTCGCCTTGTTTAACACGAAATTCGGGGCCTGGCACAGAGTTATTAAATGTCCATACAGGCAACGTTTTTCCAGGAGTGATTTCTAAATTGCTTGTTTTTGCGGTAAGCGTAAATTCCTTCCCCTTTAAGGTTGTCATCTTTGATGTTTTATCTTGTGTATTTACATTAGACTGATTGCTGCTATCCGTATTGGTCATACCGGATTGATTCATGTTCGAGTGATCCATTCCTTCCATCGAATCCTTCGAATCAAAGCAGGCTGTAAGCAAAACAGCAAGTATTGCAAAAACGAATACTAATTTAAAACGTGTACCAATCTTCATAATGCTTCCTCCCTATCCTCAATACTTTTGTCTATAACATTTATCACAAACTAATCATAATACATGATTATGTAGAACTTATGTAGGGAGGCCGGATTCATTTTTGCCCGATTTGTGAGCGATTGACACAGTGTATTTAATAGACTACAATTTGTAGTGTGGGGGGGCAGAAAATGACAAATGTGAAGAAGTTTAATGTGAATGAAGAAGGATTAAATCGTTTTTTCGGCCCACTCGAAGCCAAGATTATGAACATATTGTGGTTGTCCGATGGTATGAGTATCAAGGATGTGCAGTCAATTTTAAATCAGGAAAGTCCTATTTCGTTTAACACAGTGATGACCGTAATGAATCGATTGCTGGAAAAAGGGCACCTTAGTAAAGATACACGTGGAAAAGGCAGGAATAGGGTGACAGTTTTCGAACCTGTGCAAACGAAAGAACAATTTCTGCACGTACAAACTAAGGCGGTTACAGATGGCCTCATTCAAGAATTTGGTGATCTTGTTGTGGGACACATGATTGATGCGTTGGAGGATGCCGACTCTGAATTGATCAATAAATTATCGGATAAATTAAATCAACTGAAAAGCAGGAAAGATTTATGAATCCTGTATTCCGAATAAATTTCATTTTCGGTTCCTTGTTACTCGTCGGTGTTATGATTTTAGTACAAATGGGCCTATATATAGCGCATCAACTATGGGATGTTCGCCTTCCCTGGAACTTTTTCCAATATTGTATAAGTGCATTAAAGGAAGAAACCGTAGCCCATAATGTCATAAAATTTTTGATCAACGTGATCATTTTATATACGTTTGGGAAAATGATCTGGCGTCTTTACAAGCAATTACGTTTAACCCAAAAATGGCTCAGGGTGTTTCATAGCAAGAAACATACGAAACTTACCAAACAACTGAATGATAAGTATAAAAAGTGGGGGACAGAGTTCATTGTTGTTAATGATGAGAAGTTTATTGCTCTAACAATAGGATTCTTCCAGCCCCGAATTATTGTTTCAACCGGAGTATTGAGCATGTTTTCCAATCATGAAGTAGAAGCCATTCTGCTTCATGAGTGGTACCACTGCCGGAATCGTGACCCATTGAAAATGTTCCTGTTAGCTTTGATCCTTGACGGGTTAGGGTATATACCGACGATGAAGGCGATGGTACGTGATTTTAAGACATGGAAGGAATTGCTTGCCGACCGATTCGCCATTAAGCAAATGGGGACGGAGTATTATTTAGGCAATGTTCTACTAAAGCTATCAAAAGTAGGCAAGATGCAGCACTCTACTGCAGTTGCTTACTTTGCAGAAAATGCAATCAATTATCGAATTATGCAAGTTCTTGAACCGAAACAGCGGATCCATGTTCCCATGTCTGACTTTAAACCGTTGTTACTGACCCTATCTCTTATATTTATTATGAGTAGCATTATTTTAGGTGGGTGTTCGTAAGCCCGCCCTTTTCAAAACAATTTACACTACAATCAGTAGTGTGAAAAGGGAGGTAACCTTTTTGAATGCTGCAGATTTAAGCATTTGGCTTGTATTTGGCGCAGGTCTTTTATCATTTATTTCGCCCTGCTGTCTTCCATTGTATCCTTCTTATCTATCATACATTACAGGTATTTCTGTAAAAGATTTGCAAGAAGGTAAAGGAATGCTCCACCGGCAAGCGATGATGCATACGGTGTTTTTTATGATCGGTTTCTCAATTATTTTTATTGCTCTCGGTATCTCAGTTAGTTTCATAGGAAACTTATTTACTGATTATCAAGACCTGATACGCAAACTTGGAGGTATTATGGTCGCTGTTATGGGTCTGGTTATGCTTGGAGTTTTTACACCCAAGTTCTTAATGAAAGACGCGAGAGTTACTTTCAAGAACAAGCCAGTTGGTTATTTTGGTTCCGTACTTGTCGGGATAACGTATGCGGCGGGTTGGACACCCTGCGTCGGACCAATTTTGTCGGCGGTGATTATGCTTGGAGTGGCCAATCCGAATCAGGCAATTATCTATACCGTTGCTTACACAATTGGTTTTGCTATTCCGTTTTTCGTGATGGCATTCTTTATCGGACGATTAAAATCGATACTTAAATATTCAGGCATCTTGATGAAAATTGGTGGGGCCTTGATGGTATTGACCGGAATTCTGTTGTATACGGACCAAATGACAAAAATTACGATTTTCTTGATTCAGTTATTCGGTGGATTTACAGGATTTTAAAAGGAAGTAGTATGCTGGAAAATATAACTTTTTGAATATGGTAATGGAGAGAAGGAAAAGGATGAAAAAACAATGGATAGTGCTAGCGACTATTGTTGTTCTCACCGTTGCGGCTGTTTATCAATCGCCATCACCAAATAATAAGGAAGAACTGCCCAAAGTAGGGTATCGAGCCCCGCAGATTTCACTAACTGGACTTGATGGGAAGGCGTATTCTTTTGATGACTTGAATGGCAAACCCGTTGTTATTAACTTTTGGGCATCATGGTGCGGCCCATGCAGGATTGAGGCGCCCGATTTGGTGAGACTGTATGAAAAATATAATGAACAGATCGAGATTTATGCAGTAAACGTTACTGTCGGCGACAGTATTGATGGAGCAAAAGCTTTTGTGGAGGAATACGGTTTTGATTTCCCCGTTTTACTGGATCCGGAAGGAACAGTGTCTGGGCGATATCAGATCAGGCCAATTCCAACAACCTTTTTTGTAAATGGGAAAGGCGTCATTGTGGATCAGGTAATCGGAGTTGTAGATTCCCGAGATTTGGAAAGTAAATTTAAGCGACTTATTCGTTAGGGGGCAAAGGGTTATGCCGGAAATACTGCAATTTGGACCCTTTATGATTAAATTGGACTGGCTGCTGATGGGGTTTTCAGGAATGGTTGGCTACTATGTACTGCAAAAGCTAATCAAAAACTCCCCTTTCTATGATCGTCCAATTCTTGATAAGCTTTTCAATAGTTTTATTATCGTATTCTTCGTCTGGAAATTCAGCCCCTTGCTTTTCTCGCCGTCTATTTTATGGAGTAACCCGTATCGATTAATTACTATGATTGGTTCTTCAACGGGATTATGGATAGGAGTTACGGTTGCCGTATTTTACATGACCATAAGTATACGGCGATTGAAAGTTCCGGCTTTTTTTATTGGTGACCTGCTTGCTATTGGAACCATCACGTCAGTCCTCGTATACAGTTTGATTGGATGGCAATACGGTTCGGCTACTTCGTTGCCTTGGGGAATTTCGATTGAAAGCCCTCAGTTTAAATATCATCCTATCAATGTTTACATGCTGTTTATTACAGTTCCCATGCTCATTTACTTGTGGAGACAACGGTCGAAGGTCGGTTCGGGAAACATAGTTGTTCTGTTTTTAACTTATTTTGGTGCAGGCTTGATGCTAGTGTCGTTATTTAAGCCGAAAGCAATTTTTCTACTAGGGTTATCTGGACAACAAATCGTGTATTTGTTGATGATGGCAGCGGGATTTATATCTTCCATGTTCTTAAACAGATTGAAACATCATGAACAGACATCAATAAGCGAAAGGGATGAAGATCAACATGATGCCGCGTGGGTATTATCTTCTGATCCAGGAAATGCTGTTGCTGACCAAATCCGATCTGAAAATTCGAGCAAAGAGAACAGGACAATATTTTCAGATTAAACAAGATGCATTATCGTTTATACAAACAGAATGGTTTGAAGCGCTCTGCTTTGCGGTGGATTTAGACCCGGATGCGGTAAGGGACTGTTTTTTTGGGCGAACGCCTAATTTGCAAAACAATTATAGGGCAAGGTAGGGTATAGGATGAGAGTGATTCTTTTTTCGATTGGCGATTTCCAAGTTCGATCATATGGATTGGTCGTTGCTTTAGCCATCATGTTGGCCATGGGTGTGGCGTATTATTTAGCAAAAGGGACAACATATCGCAAACATATTCCAAACATGATGTTTTATGTACTAATCGGAGCAATCTTGGTTGCAAGAATTTGGCATGTGTTCTTCTTCCAATGGGACTATTACTCCAAACATTTAGTGGAGATACCTGCTATTTGGAACGGAGGTATTGCCATTCAAGGAGCGCTAGTAGGTGGATTTATCGCTGCGGCGATTTACGCCCGAGTGGCTCGGATTTCATTTTGGGAGCTGGCGGACACGATGGCGCCAGCTATTATATTTGGCCAGGCTATCGGTCGTATCGCTTGCTTTTTAAATGGAGATGCGTATGGATCACCTACAGGCTCAAGTTTTGGCATCGTTTATCCGGAAGGCACAATGGCATATGCCGAATACGGTCCGCAACCACTTTGGCCAGCCGAGATATGGGAAGGTCAGTGGGATTTCATTGTATTTGCGATTTTATTGATCATGAAAAATAAAACATGGCCTAAAGGGTTTTTGTTCTTATCTTATAACATCTTGTATGCGATCGGAAGGTTTATGCTGGAGTTTTTAAGAGGTGACTCTCCTAGATATCTTTTTAATTGGACAGCAGGACAATGGACGAGTGTAGTTGTGATTGTAATTAGTCTGGTAATCATGATGATCTTCACTTTAAGACAGAAACGAAAAGACCCCGAAGATCTTTCGCCCAAGTTAGAACAAATTCATTAAAAGGAGGGTCGCTTGTGATAAGAAATAAGTGGTTTGTCTTACTTGTATTGATTGTAGTTATGTTAGGAGCGGCCTCCATCAAGTTTTTAACAACGAACAAGTCCCTAGAAACTATACCTGAACTGCAAATCGTGGATACTAAGATGCTCACGAATATGATCAACAGTAAAAAAGATATGGTCATTGTCGATTTAAGGGAACCCGAATTATTTTCCAATAGTAGAGTACCCAACTCGATAAACATTCCTTTTGAGGAGATTCAGTTGAGGTATACTGAACTGCCTAAGGATAAGGAAATTGTCTTTGTGTGTCATACCGGTCGTATGGGAGTGGAAAGTGGGAACCTTTTGTTAGAGAATGGTTATAACCAGGTTTATAATCTTGACGGCGGTATGGCTAAATGGACGGGGGACCTCGAGAAGTAACTATCCGTTAAAATACGAGCACGTTAAGAAGGAGGACTAGCGGTTGAAAAACATTTATAAAGCAATTCTAATCCTTCTCATTGCCTCAGTCCTTGGTTCTTGTTCAATGATGGGAATGATGAATCGATCAGAACCCACAAGTGAAAAAAGACAACGGAAAGAAGTGGATATTAATCAGTTTTCAATACTTCCAATCGATGATACCTTTTATACAAGGCCTCAAATCGAAGGCGATAAGATCACATATAATATCGTTGCACAAACAAGAGGTCTCGTCGGGAATAAAACTAAACCTTTATTCCTATAACGGAACTGTACCCGGCCAAGAAATCCGTGTAAAAGTAGGGCAGCAGGTAGAAGTCAATTTGAAGAATGAGCTGGATCAGCCCGTAACCATCCACTGGCATGGATATCCTGTTCCGGTAGATATGGATGGAGTACCCGGGGTAACACAGAACGCAGTGAAACCTGGAGAGAGTTTTCAGTATTCATTTACACCTGAATCCGTGACAAACTTAAGTCCACTCCGCCAGAGAGGGCAGTATATGGAAAAAAGTAATCGGAAATCCCCCCATCAGCTAAAGATTCGTGATGAAAACAAATCTACAAATGACAGAATCCATCAAGCAAGGCATGCTCAATAAGCCTTGCTGTTTACGGTAAGGCCGGAACAGGGAAGAGCAGTTTGGGTTGGTCTGGATGGCGAAAAATGGATTCAGGCAAACGCTTGGTACACTCGTCGTACGGTCTGAAACCAGGGACTGTATCGCCCAAAATTGAAAATCGTTTGACGAGCGTGTCGGCTGACTCTAGCCGCGATGTACACGATGTTTTGAATCACGGTGCGGATGCGGCGACGTTGTACGCCTCCCCGAATCGGAGCATCGTCTTGGCGCAAGCTTTCCTGCCCCATGATGCGGAGCAGGTTGTAAGCGAACACCCCCGCGTGCAAAACCAGATCGTTGGTATCGAATTTGCCGGCGGGCAGTCGCTCCAAATCCAGATCCGTCTTCAGCTCACTATGAAATTGTTCGCTCGTGCCGTGATCGCGATACAACTCGATGACACGCCACGGCGAGCAGGTAAGAGAAGTCCAATAGACGTTCACTTCAATTTCCGGGAACAGGAGCATCTGACCTTCACGGTCGATCGTCCGTACGATCACTTGAAACACTTGACGAAGGGCTTGATCGAAGCCTTTTTCGGGAAAGGCGATCACGCCCATGTATTCCGTCTTGCCGGGGCGCTGCTCACAGGCCATGCCCTTGTCTTCGGCGATCCGTAGCCAACTTTCCTTGGATGTATTGCGCAGATTGACCTTGATGATATAATCGACCTCTGGCTCAGCATGACACACCTGCAGATTTTCCAGACTGTCGTGAGCGGAATCCATCCGCACGAGAAGGCGCTCTTTCGTGATGCGCCGGGCATACTGGATGCTTTCGCGCAGAAAATCAGCGCCATCCTTCTGACTGTGCGTGCTGCCTTCCCGAAGCTGCACATTCACGCTATACCCCTCCTGTCCGAGGTAGGCGAAAATGGGGGCGTAGCCGAACGTGCCTTTGTAGGTCAACGAAACACCCTCTTTTTTCGTACCGGAGTTATCGAACGGAGAGACATCGATATCCAGCGGAATCACCGTATGCTCGCCTGCTGTCAGTCCGGTTACAGGTGCTTTTACGTTTCGAATCAGATCGGCGGATTCTTGAAGCAGGATCTCGTTCCAGTTGGCATTCATCGTTTGAGCTGCGGCATCCAGACGCTGACGGAGCGTCGGGCTTGACGGCACCTTGCGGACACCGAGGCAGGTTTGGAATACGGGATCTTTTCGGAAAGGTTCGATGTGGTCGAAGTCGCTTTTGCCTTGGCAAAGCAAGCCAAGATAGCTGGTCATGACATCGCCATGACTGTGAATCGGGTTCTCCATTCCTTTCACGGTGGAGCGATTGAGACGCTGCGGCAATCGGGTATGGGAAAGCAAGGCGCCGACGGTGGCCAGGCCAGCATGCGTAGTCAACAGAATTTCCTTAGATTGGGTGAATTGGATTCTCATATGTAGCACCTCGCAGGTGAAAGTGGATCATTCATGGTTCCTTTAAAATTCACCATCGGAGATGCGATTTCCTTTCTTTTTCTTCTTTTTCACAGAAGAACTATCACGGATTCAGGTTTACAGCAACCGTTCCAGGCACCTATTGGTATCATTCCCATTACAAAAGTGCCGAGCAAGTGGATCTTGGGTTATATGGTGCACTGATCGTGGAGGGCGACCGGCAAACGGAGTTGGACCGAGATTATACGTTTATCCTGGATGAGATGAATAGTAAGGGAAAAGCAGGATCAAAGGGTATGATGGGAAGCTCCAATGATGATCTTTTCACTGTAAATGGCAAGTCTGGTGATTTGATTTCTGCGTACGAAATTCAAACGGGTGAGAATGTGCGGTTGCGTTTTATAAATGCAGGATATATAACCCATTATATGAACTTGGGTTCGATCGAATATAGAGTCGTGGCGGTTGATGGGCAGGCAGTAATGGATCCGCAAATAATCCAAAATAAGCTTTTGCCCGTTGGACCAGGGGAAAGATACGATGTGGAATTTACTGCGCCCGATAGCAGCTTTTTATAAGAGAGATGTTAAATACGCCTGCTGCAGATGGATTAATCATTCCATTAATTAATAGAACATCCAAGAAAACATTGGATGAAACGGAGTATGACGGAATCTTTACATTGACTGGATCCGGGATTGCAACAGAATATGCTTCTCTTGCATCAAATAAATATGATCAAGAATACAAGATGGTGCTGTCGCATGGAATGAAAGGAATGGGGATGATCTATACAATTAATGGAAGGACATATCCTGATATCGATCCGCTTGATGTGAAGAGAGGGGATATTATTAAAGTAACATTAGAAAGCAAAGATATGATGTTCGATCATCCTATGCATTTGCATGGACACTTTTTTCAAGTATTAAGTAAGGATGGCTCACCGGTTGAAGACGGGGCGATCTTCAAAGATACACTTGTTGTAAAACCGGGCGAGAAGTATGAGTTGGCTTTCATTGCAAATAATCCCGGAGAGTGGATGTTTCATTGCCACGATCTCAACCATGCGAGTTCTGGGATGATGACATCAGTACTTTATGACGGGTATGCAATTCCGAGCCATATTGATCAATCGCAGCCGAGCGAGTAAGATTAGCGTGTTTCTACGGACATTAAGGAGTGGTCATCATTGAACGAATGTTGTCAATCATCATCGTTGGAAAAGTCGAATCTTAATTATTGCCCTATTTGTCAGCAAAAGGGCAAGAACGTTCCTCTTATTACACTCAAAGCAATGCTTATACCAAAAGCCTTAGAAACCATAGACAGTGAATTGATATACACATTCTGCTCAAATTCCTCATGTGAAGTAGTTTATTTCAGCAATGATCAAACTTACGTTTCAGACGACCTCAAAATATCTGTATTTCAGAAAAACAAGGCTTTGAATGTGCCGGTTTGCTACTGTTTTGGATGGACGAGAAAACGCCTAACGGAAGCAACTCTAAAAAACCAACGCCCCATAGAACATATACGCATGCAGGTACAAGCCAAGCGTTGTGGCTGTGAAGTTAATAACCCGCAAGGGTCTTGTTGTTTGGGTAATGTAACCTCATTTATACGCAGCATTAACACGGATAAAAATCCTACGTCTTAATATCAATATTGTTCTATAATGGATGAACACGAACGGCAGAGATCATTCCAGCCTCCTGATGGCCAGGCAATGTACACACTGCTCGGTATTCACCTGTTTTCTCCAGAGTGGCGATTACACTGCTTCTTTGCCCTGGTTTTGCATGGACATGAATATCAGTTCCGACAATTTCAAAGTCATGTTCAACATTTCCCGCGTTATACAAAATAAT
Organism: Paenibacillus sp. JMULE4; assembly: GCF_013337105.1. Taxonomy (NCBI): domain Bacteria; kingdom Bacillati; phylum Bacillota; class Bacilli; order Caryophanales; family Paenibacillaceae; genus Paenibacillus; species Paenibacillus sp. JMULE4. Next base: position 31,871 of record NZ_SGWF01000015.1, on the reverse strand, counting down.
CTTTATTTTTTCGTTCGCATTCATGTGGATTGTGGATGGGGAAAATGAAAATTCATTCGCTATTATTGCGAGTTCATTTTTGGATAGGTCTGGTAAATTCTTCTCTAGTTGGTGTTCATGCGTAGCGTTAGGATCAGCTGTATTATTGTATTGTTTACCGTAGTAGTTATTGTGTAAATCGCTCCCTACACCCAAAATAATTATGACTGCAAACAAAACGATTACGGCAAACATAGAGACTGGTTTGGACAATAATGATGATCTTTTCTGTAAATGTTCTAGCTTTATTTCTCCCTGTAACATCAGAAATAAAAGAAACAGCACACCGGTACAAAGAACTGACATGATTTTTATGGCTGCAATTGTATATGATGTAGGGATCATGACCATAAACATTGTGCCCATCATGCCGCCCATGATACCCGATAAAAGTCCGTCCAATATGGCCATAATACTAATAGGGATTCCAGAAACTGTCCCGATGATTCCCCCGATTAACATACTAATTATTGTTGCATGAAAGATTTCACCCGGGAGCCATATAACGAGCAGCGTCCCTACGCCTAAACCGATTGTCATTCCCTGCACCATTGCAGCCATCATACCGGCCATACAGGATAAACGATGGCGGAAAACGATAATGAATCGAAGAATCCATATGGTTAAAACGGAATAAATACCCAGGAAAAAGAAAGTGTTCGTCATTTTTTGCCCTCCAGTAAATGATAGCTTGTATATTAAAAATATGTATGGAATGTCCTAAATATTAATGTGGAAAAAACTTGATTTCAACAACTTCTACACAGGGATCTCATAATTAGGAATTACAATTGAGTTATAAAAACTCATATAAGATAACCAAGAAAGGAAGTGAAGGTAAGATGAATTGGTACTGGTTGTTAATGCTTGTTTGTCCAATAATGATGATATGGATGATGAAAGGAATGCATGGCGATCATAAAGCCGGAAACTCAAATAACAGTCATTCTCTTGAACAAGTGACTAACGAGTTGAACGAATTAAAGGAACGGAATAACGAACTACATCGACAGGTTGAAAATTTGCAACAAAAACAGCATGTTTAAAATACGGAAGGGGCATATGCCTCTTCTTTGTATTTTTACATCGATTCTAAGCGCTATAACAAGGGACAAAAAAACTCCCTGGTTTGTAGCGCTTTTTCCATGTCGTGGAATTATACTCAAATATGGTTGAAGCCTTTTTTAAACACAGTCAAATTTTCATTTGAATGTATAAAAAGATCGTGCTATGATAATAATCAAATAAAGGTTTGATTGAAGGGGTGACGGAATGAGCAAAAAGGAAAAAGACACTTGTGATATTTACTGTTATGACGAACCCAAGGTTCAAAGGGTACAAAAATCGCTTGAAGGGCAAAATATTCACGGCATGGTCAAAATGTTTAAGGTATTAGCCGACGAAACACGTATGAAGATCGCCTTCGCCCTTTGTGAAGAAGATGAACTTTGCGTTTGCGACGTCGCGAATATTATCGGTTCAACAATGGCGACGGCTTCGCACCACTTACGGACGTTAAATCAACTTGGATTAGCGAAAAACCGTAAGGAAGGCAAATTAGTGTTCTACTCGTTAGAAGACGATCATGTTCGTCAATTGGTACAGTTAGCATCCACACATTCGGGGGATTTGATTACTAATGGCAAGTAATGTAGAAAATAACGCTATAAGTGAAGAAAATAAAAATGTTTTCCGCGTGCAAGGCTTTACATGTACCAATTGCGCGGGGAAATTTGAAAAGAACGTCAAGGACTTACCCGGTGTAAAGGACGCACAAGTTAACTTCGGTGCTTCAAAAATAACTGTTTACGGCAAGACAAGCGTTCAAGAACTTGAAAAAGCTGGCGCTTTCGAGAACTTAAAAGTTACGCCAGAAAAAGAACGTGTAGTCGAGAAGAAAAAACCATTTTGGTTAGCAAACTGGAATGTATTACTTTCGGTCGTTCTACTGGTTGCGGGTTATTTACTTGGTGAACAATACGGGGAAGAAAGCATTCTATCTTCAATAACATACGGCGCATCGATCATAATTGGCGGGTACGCATTATTCATTAAAGGTATAAAGAATCTTTTCCGTCTTAATTTTGATATGAACACGCTTATGACCGTAGCAATTATCGGCGCCGCGGCTATCGGCGAATGGGGCGAAGGCGCAACGGTCGTCATTCTATTCGCTATCAGTGAAGTTCTGGAACGCTACTCGATGGAAAAAGCCCGTCAATCCATTCGTTCCCTTATGGACATTGCACCGAAAGAAGCGCTAATACGTCGCGGTTCCGCTGAACTAATGGTTAACGTTGACGATATTCAAGTAGGCGATATTATGATCGTGAAACCGGGACAAAAACTTGCGATGGACGGCGTTGTTATTAAAGGGACATCAACGATTAACCAAGCCGCGATAACAGGCGAATCCGTTCCCGTATCTAAAACAATTGACGATGAAGTATTTGCGGGAACCTTAAACGAAGAAGGTTTGCTTGAAGTTAAAGTTACAAAATTAGTCGAGGATACGACGATTTCAAAAATTATCAACCTTGTCGAAGAAGCACAGGCGGAACGCGCACCTTCGCAAGCGTTCGTTGATCGGTTCGCGAAATACTATACGCCCGCGATTATGATTTTGGCGTTAGGTATTGCCGTTGTTCCTCCGCTTATCCTTGGTGGCGATTGGGGCGAATGGGTTTATAGGGGATTGGCGCTACTCGTCGTCGGTTGTCCTTGTGCGTTAGTTATTTCAACACCTATTTCGATTGTTACGGCTATTGGTAACGCGGCAAAGAATGGCGTTCTTATCAAAGGCGGTATTCACCTTGAAGAAGCTGGACGCCTTTCAGCAATCGCTTTTGATAAAACAGGTACTTTGACAAAAGGCTTCCCGGAAGTAACTAACGTTGAAACTTTCGGAACGATAGACGAAAAGGGATTGCTTGCTATCGCGGCAGTTATCGAAAAAGGGTCGCAACACCCGCTTGCTTCCGCGATTGTTCGAAAAGCTGAAAGCATCTGCGCCGATTTATCACTTACCGTTGAAGACTTTCAGTCCATTACGGGCAAAGGTGTAAAAGCGAAGGTAAACGGGGAATTGTATTACATCGGAAGTCCGAAACTTTTCACAGAACTTCATTCCAATATGAATGTTGAAACGAATCAGCGTATCGAAGTTCTTCAAAAGCAGGGGAAAACAGTTATGGTATTGGGTACTGAACAACAAGTTCTTGCCTTAATCGCCGTTGCTGACGAAGTACGCGATTCCAGTGAAGACGTTATCAAACAACTGCACGAAATTGGCATCAAGAAGACGATTATGCTTACGGGCGACAATCAAGCAACCGCCGAAGCTATCGGGCAACGACTGAATGTTACGGACGTTAAAGCCGATCTAATGCCACAAGATAAATTAGACTATATCAAGCAACTTCGCAAAGATTACGGCAATGTCGCAATGATCGGCGACGGCGTAAACGACGCGCCAGCGCTTGCGGCTTCAACGGTTGGTATCGCAATGGGTGGCGCCGGTACAGATACGGCACTTGAAACGGCAGATATTGCGCTTATGGCGGATGATTTAAGTAAATTACCATATACAATTCGATTAAGCCGTAAAACCCTAACGATAATTAAACAAAACATTACGTTTTCGCTCGGTATAAAACTTCTTGCATTGGCGTTTATTGTTCCCGGATGGCTTACGTTGTGGATGGCGGTTTTCGCCGATATGGGCGCGACGTTGATCGTTACGCTAAATAGCCTTAGATTGTTGAAGATCAGAAATAGTAAGTAATTGAAGAAGCCCCGCCACTTTCCGTTACATTTAAAGGTCAGCTAAGCGGGGGGTTCGCTTCGAATAGCGAAGGTCGGGCGGCAATAACTATCGGCTTCGGCGTTCGCTTCGTCTACGCTTCATTTCTCGATCTGCATGTTGTTTGTGGATGTTTAGTTCAATTAATGCGACTTTCTTCGACAATACACCCGCCACGGTCAACGAAGTATGGGATTTTCGGCGATGGGAGTATTTATATAGACGTTGGCCACTTCAAGCATCACAACTGAACTATTAAAAAAATTCTCATCATGTTGTTCCAGTAATCCATTCCGTTGTCCATTGCATTGATACGTGTGAGTATGTGCGACTTGCATCATAATATCACTAAATATTGAAACACTATATTTCTACTAACTACTCGGATTTAGCACGACACACTTTATGCAAATGGCTTATGAGATCATCTATCCTAAAACAAGTTTTGTAAAAGTATTTTTTGAATAATACAAACCAAATATGGATACATTTAACTGATGAACCAAACTTGAAGGGGGATTAGGTTTGTTTGCTGGACAAAAACCAAAGCAACCAAAGAAATGTAAGAATTGTATCTGGGGATATTGGGACGGAATTAAACAATTTTGTTCGAAACAAACATGTGTTCATGCGCGTGACGCGAAAACACGGAATGAAACGGTGACGCTAGAATAGCGGTATCGGACCAGTTGTAAGCGAATATGTCTAAAGAGAAGGGGCAACAAAAAATGACAATATTATCACTGAGATAACATTGTCATTTTTATTTGTTACTTTAAAATACTTCCTCCGAACAAGAAGCGCTTTTCCCACTGTTTACCTTCAATCGTATCGATTCTGACTCCACCCGACTTTTTGGAATAAGTGTGAAGGATTTTTCCATTCCCTAGATAAATACCGTTATGTGTAATACGTTCCTTACTTTTATCGATCCCGCGATAATTCGAATCTTTGCTGCCTTTATAGGACATAAAAAACATAATATCCCCTGGTTTTAGTTTTCGCCAATCTGTTGTGACTGTTCCATTCTTCTTTACATAATCCCCTTGCTTTCTCGAATCAGCCGGAAGCTTAATTTTGGCTCCCTCCAGGTAGGCTTGTCTGACAAAATCGGAACAATCAAATGTCCTGGTGTTAGAACGGCTCGACCCAAATTCATAAGGAGTTCCTAAATATTTCTTCCCGCTACTGATCACACTATGCCTGACCGAAGAAATGTTTGTTAGCTTAATATCCTGTTGATTTTGCGAAGCGGCATAAGCTTGTCCTTGGTAGAAGAGAGGACTTACAACTAGAGTGCTGGTTATCAACCCTATTGCTGCGATCTTTTTCATAGAATCCCTCCAAAAATTAAAGATATATAACTTGCTTGTTCACCCATGGTAACATGTGCGATAGGAGGGGGTTGGATGGAATGTTTTCCAATATACAAAAAGAGATAGGGAAAACGAATTGAGAGATTAATAGTTAATAGAGTTGCCGTGTTCATAAATCATTCAAATTTACAAGATAAATTAAACGATAAGACAGGTAAGCATGGCTGCGCAAATTGACACTAACTCGACATTACACTACAATGAGTAGTATAAAAACGGGTTAAAATACTACAATGAGACTTGGTAATAGGTTGCGATAGAAATTTCACTTTGAAGTTTGAACAAACGATTGGCGGTAAACCCGATTTCTTACAGAAAGGCTAATAAACCGGATGGCCCCTTTATTTAATGTCGATGTTATTGCAGAATGGCTAAGAAGTTATGGGGTATGGGCCATCCTGATTAGTTTACTGATCAACATTCTGATCAGTATATTAGGACTCGTTCCCACCCTGTTTTTATCAGGAGCTAACGCTGTTGTATTCGGATTTATCCCTGGATTTTTTCTTTCCTTGGCAGGGGAAGCACTTGGGGCAGCAGTTTCATTCTGGTTGTATCGATGGGGGTTCGGTAAGCAAAAGAAAGTAAAAAAAGAGAATTGGAAATGGTTACAACGATTTAACGAGGCGGGCCGCAGTCGTCGGGCAATGATTCTGTTTATAGCTCGGTTGACTCCACTGATTCCTTCCGGCGTCATAACTTTTGCCGCAGCGATCTCGCGAATGCCTTTTACCGATTTTTTTCTTATTACTTCGCTGGGCAAAGCCCCTTCCATTGCGTTGGAGACAATGGTGGGACATGATTTGATTCGCATCGGCGAATATTATCCCAGACTATTAATTTCGCTTTTTTGTTTATTATTAATTTATTTGTTATATAGAAAGAAACGAATATGAGACAATGTTCAGTTGCATTAGATTTGACTACATCATTACAGAAGAAGGGAATTTCATTATGAACACATTATTAATTGGAACAGGTGCATTATTTGTTCTATTCTTTGCATTACATTGGAACGCATCCCACAAAGTAAAGCAGCTCAAAGATGTGAAGAGGCAGGAAGACCGATATCAGCGACAGAAGTGGACCAAAATAGCAACCGGATTCAGGTGGGCATGGGTCGCATCTCTAATCGCGGTCATCATTAGCGGCGTGTTGTCTTTGCAGGGAACGGCTTCAAAAACGATTACGTTGACGCATGTCCATGGTCTCGGTTATTCAGGGGACGGACAGCGAATTTTAATCCCTTCTCACCTCGGTTTGAAAGTTTACTCACAAGGGAAATGGTCAGACGGTCAAGGAGAAAAACACGATTATATGGGATTTACCACTGTGGACAACGGTTTTTATAGCAGCGGGCATCCGGCACAGGGTTCGAATAAAAGGAATCCTTTTGGAATTGTAAAAAGTTCAGATGAAGGTAAAAGCTTTGAAATCCTGGATTTGTATGGGGAAATTGATTTTCATTTAATGAGTGCAAGTTACAAGACGCACACCATTTACGCAGTTAACCCGGAGCCGAACTCTAGGTTAACAACAACGGGATTATATTATTCCAAAGACGATGCAAAGACATGGAACAAAAGCGAAATGACTGGAATAGATGTTGAACTGTCCGAACTGACATCTTTAGCTGTTCACCCGTCCGATGATTCAATCGTTGCAGTTGGAACGACAAAAGCGTTGTATGTATCCAAAGATTCAGGCAACCAATTCGAAAAAATAGCCGATCTACAGGTAACTTCTCTTACCTTTGGTATGGAAGGAAATATAATCGTTGGCAGCTACAAACAAAAAGGGGTTATTTATCAAATGGATCTGCAACAGAAACAGTTGGTTGAGGTGAATATTCCAGATCTTGTTGAAGATGCAGCATCGTATATTGCACAGAACCCAACGAATACCAAAGAACTTGTTTTCGCCACTTTTAATCTGGATGTATATATATCCTTGGATGAAGGGATGAACTGGAGGAAAATTGCGGATAAAGGAAAAGGGGTTTAAGAATAACAGTGAAACGTAATCGAAGATGGATTCAAATTGTTGTATTGTCGGTCGTATTGGTAATTGGAGCTTATACAATTGGATCAGCGTTATTTAGATCAGATTCTTCCGTAAAAATTGGCTCAAAAGCCCCCGAGTTTAAGCTTTTTGGTTTGGATCAACAGGTTCATCAATTAGCAGACTATGAAGGGAAAGCACTGGTAATCAATTTTTGGGGTACGTTTTGTCCGCCATGTGTGAACGAGATGCCGGCTCTGCAAAAACAATATGATCAATGGAAAGACGACAATGTGGTAGTGCTTGGCATTAACTTAAGTGAAAGCCGGGTTACAGTACAAAGTTTTATTGATCGATACGCGATTACGTTTCCGATCATTATCGACAACGACAACGAAATCCGAAACAAATATAATGTTATGTCTTATCCCACGACGTTTTTCGTAGATTCATCTGGCGTGATCAAAGATAAATTTATTGGTGAGATGAAAGAACAAGATATCCTCATCCGGATAAATCGATTATTACAATAATTGCTTCGTGAGCAGTTTATGATCAGGAGGCTGCAATGGATAAATTATTCAACAAATATTATGATCGGTTGATGCAGCCGCTAGAAACAAAAATATTCGGCCGGATAAGAAAACAGCTTCTTTCTAAGGCGAAAGGAAAAGTGCTGGAAATTGGCTCAGGTACGGGTATTAACTTTTTGTACTATGAGTTTGCAGATCAAGTCATTGCAATAGAGCCAGATCCAATGATGTTGGAGCAATCCCTAATTAGTTTCCCCTGAAAAAGTCAGGGTGTTTTGAGCATAATTAAAAGGAATTCAGCACCTCAAAATGGAAATTGTTATTGTCGAGATAACAAAGTTCCACACCCCGAGGGAAGAATTCCTTTGCTATAGGAGTTCAACAGAAGCCCTCGGGAATCCTTCCAAGAGGTGAAGAAAATGTTGAAACTTCGAGACGAGCAATTGACCATCTGGGATGCCATTCTCCCGGAATCTGTTAGAAAGTTGCCGGTCGAGCTTGCAATCATAGATCAATTACTGGACGACGACCGTTTTCTTCAACCGTTTACTGAGTTGCACCCGAAAGGCAAGAAAAGCGGCCGTCCTACGCTTGCAATTGAAAAGTACATCCGTCTTATGGTCCTGAAGCATAAATACAATTTGGGCTACGAGTCACTCGTGAAGGAAGTCGGTGACAGCATCACATGGCGAATGTTCTGCCGGTTTGCCATCGACGAACCGATGCCCGACCCGTCTACGCTCATCTATGCCCGCAAACGCTACGGCGACAAGATCGTCGAAGACATCAATGCCGCACTCGTAAAGCAGTGTGAGGAAAAAGCCGTTCTGAAAACCCGCAAATTGCGCACGGATACGACGGTTGTGGAATCCGATATCCATCACCCGACAGACGCTACGCTGTTGCAAGATGGCGTAAAAGTCATCACTCGAACGATTCAGAAAATCCGGAAAGTCGCCTCCCACACTGTTCAAGGCTTTGAAGATCGTACGGCAGAAATCAAGGAAAAGATTCTGTCCATCGCGAAAGTTCTACGTCGCCGCACCCGTGAATCTTGGGAAGAAGTTGACCGGATCACTGGGAGCGTAATCGAAGTAGCCGAGAACGTTGTGAACAAGGCGCAAACCGTTATCGAGAAACTGCAAGACAAGGGCAAAGCTGCTCTTCGACAAAGTAAAACCAAACTGACCGAGGCGGTCACGCTAACCGGCAAGTTGTTGGAACAAGCCAAACAGGTCGTTTCCGGCAATCGAATCATCGCAGATCGGATCGTCAGTTTCTTTGACCCGGAAGCAAGACCGATTAAGAAAGGTAAGCTGGCCAAAGGAACTGAGTTCGGCTACAAGGTGCGAATCGACGAGACGGAAAGCGGCTTTGTGACCGGCTACGCTGTCTACGAGGGGAACCCCTCGGATGATGAACTGCTCGTTCCCGCTGTACAGGCGCATATCAAGCAATTCGGCAAAGCGCCGCAAGCTGTAGCGACCGACCGCGGTTTCTCAAGCAAGAAGAACGAAACGGCCATTACCGAACTTGGTGTGAAGCGAGCTAGCTTGCCGCGAAAGGGCAAAAAAGGCATTGCCCGATCCGAGTACGAAAACGAATTATGGTTCAAAGACTTGCAGCGTTACCGTGCAGCTGGAGAAGCGAAGATTAGTCTTCTCAAGCGGAAGTACGGTTTGAACCGCAGCAGGTATCGGGGCTTTGTCGGCTCAAAATGCTGGGTCGGCTTCGGGATTCTGACCCACAACCTGCAAAGAGCGGCAAAAATGCTCCAAAACTAACATGGAAACCGATCATTAGGGAAAGTTCCCCCTCACAACCCAGCCAGCAACCCGAAACTATTTTTGAAAATCGACTTTTTCAGGAGCAACTAATTAAAGCACGTGAAGCTACAGTTCCGATCGAAGTGGTACCGGGAGATGCCCAAAAACTACCGTATCCAACCAATTCGTTCGATTCAATCGTTGGAACACTAGTATTATGTACGATACCTGACCCGGCGAAAGCTCTGGCCGAAATCCATAGAGTATGCAAGCCTGAAGGAACGATTTTAATTTTTGAACACGTAAGGTTAAATCATCTGGTCCTTGGTAAAATACAAGACTGGTTAACGCCCGTTTGGAAACGATTATGTGTTGGTTGTCATTTAAACCGCAATACACTTGAAACCGTTGAACAAGCAGGTTTCAGAGTGGTGCAAACGACGTCGATGTGTAGGGAACTGTTCCTAGTAATTGAAGCAAGAATAAAATAAATTGGAAATGTGAGACTGCGGTGAACGATAAAGCGGCAGTTATTCTGGAAATAAAATAGACTGCTTTTATGTATCCGCGAAACACTACGTTATGTAGTTTATAATAGATGCTTGTCAAGGTTCGATGTGTGATGAAAGCATAACTGCCAAATCTATTTAACGGATTTTGGGGGGTGAATAGTTAATGTACTCCTTTTTTAGTAAAATTAGCGCCTTCCTTAGCGAACCATTCGTTAACGCGGCGAACACTGATATCGCCTTTCTTGCGGCGCTGTTTCTCGGTTTTGTTGGTTCGGTTGCTCCTTGTCAAATGTCAGCGAACGTTGCGGCTATTACTTACTTTGGGCAGCGTCAAGCGCAAGCAAGGTTGTCGTGGCCCGAAACGTTCATGTATTTATTAGGGAAGATGATTGTATTCAGTATTTTCGGTGCTTTGTTTTGGTTTTTCGGTCAAAAGATATCCACTGACATGATCCCTTTATATTCTTTTGCAAGAAAGCTGCTTGGGCCGTTATTGATTTTAATCGGATTGTTTTTGCTTGGCTGGATTCGGCTTCCTTTTCAACTTGGGGCTCGAGTGGCAGGATTTTTTGAAAAATTGGCCGATCGAACCGGAGGAAGGAGCGGAGCCTTTCTAATGGGGATTGCATTTTCGCTAGGATTTTGTCCAACAATGTTTGTTTTGTTCTTCGGTTCGCTTATGCCTTTGGCATTGCAATCAACATATGGCGTAGTGTTGCCATCTGTTTTTGCAATCGGTACCGCAATGCCGTTTTTACTAATTGCCGGGTTTGCTGTAGGTTTCGGGTTAGATCGAGTCATTGTTAAGCGTGCCAAAAGGTGGGGGTTGTGGATACAAAAACTTGCGGGTGTGTTATTTATAGTGCTGGGCATAAGCGATACCTTGACATATTGGACTCTAATGTAAATCATGGGAGGTGCCAACGGAAAAATAATGCAGAGTGAGAGCCACGAGTAGTTGATTAGACCTATTGTGTGATCAAGAAATTTTTCGCGAACTTACAATTTGTGACGCTTCTATAGTTTATCCTGTATCATTCGATATGAAATGATATAGAATCGACAAATATCAACACATTTAAACACGTGGGACTTAGGGCGGTGCCAGAAAAATAAAAATTATGGTATTATAAGGCTATGATTTGGAAGAAATAATAGGAAAAATGGCAAACCAGATCGAAAGGCTGGGACGCAAAGCCACGGGTCTTCTGCACTATTGCAATGATCGCCGGGTTACCCTCACAAATCTCACATCTACGAAAAACTAGACACGGCCGTTTGAGGGTACGTGTCTTTTTGTCGTGATTCTAGAATGAATACGAGGTGATGATATATGGAGGAGCGTGTACGCTATGCTGCAAAAGTTGAAGAAGTCATGCGCTGGCAAGAAAGCAGGATACAAGTATTGCTGGTGGACAGCGACCCCGTATGGCAACAACGGTTGACGGCGTTGATCGATGCTGAGCCGGATATGAGTATATCTCATATTGCAACAAACAAAGAATCGGCTATTCGAGCCAGTATGCAATTGGATTTAGACGTAATGATTCATGACCCGGTGTTACATTCGTCGCAACAGGATGGATTGGATACAATTGCCGAAGTGTTGAAGATCAAATCACTGCCAATCATTATCTTGACTTCACTCTACCAGCCCGAGATCATTGTGGATGCAATGCTGGCCGGAGCGATCAATTATATTACCAAGATCAATTATGTGGATGTCGCAAGTGCCGTCAGGGAAGCGTATCAAGGGCAATCCTCCCTTCACGCCGATGTTGCATCCATCATCCGTAATGAAATTGGACTTGTTAAGCGAAGGGAATTGCATCGAATGCTGACTCCTACTGAAAAAGAAATCTTGCAGTTGATCGGTTGGGGCTATACACAACCGGTAGTTAGAGAATTGCTCGGAATCACGTCTAACACAATGAAGACGCATGTTCGCAATATCATTCGCAAATTCGACGTATCTTCCATTCGCGAAGCAGCGGAAAAAGCGAAACGTAGGGGCTTGTACGATCAACTAGATCGCATCACCTGTTAGCGATTCGTTTCCGATTCGAGCCGTTTCGCGATGGTTTGACAACCAATGATCTGTTGGTATGAGGGAAAAATCACCCTCCTCTTTCGAATGTATTATTGGTAAAATGTGGACAAATGCAGGTATCTACAGAGGAATTTTATTACCAAGTTTGTAGGAGGTGAGAATCAAAAATTGACTTAAGTTGCGAAAAATGGCATCCTTACTGCTTCCTCCACTTTACTAGAGAAGGGACGATGATAATGAAAACGGAGCGTGAACAACCTATAATCATGACGATTAACAGGCAGGCTGGCGGAACAATTTCAGGCAGCATGCACAGCAAGGAGGGAGTTGTGATGACGCTGACCCAGCACCCCGTCCCCTATGAGAAAGTAGAATTATGGCTGAAGTCTTACAAGGACTGGAAGGCGAGACTGAAGTACATGCAGTCAGAACTGTCCTACATCCCTGAATTAACGCGTACGCTACAAATGGTTGCGGCTCACAGCAGCGGCAGAAAACAGGAAACGGTTTTACGGACGGTTATACGACGTATCGAAATCACCGAACATGAAATCCCGTTGCTGCTATCCAGAATCGGTTTGATCGACTATGCTTTCTCGGCTCTCACCCCGGAAGAAAGCTTGTTCATTCGGTTACGATATATGGATCAACTGGCGCTTTCAGACGCCATGAGCCGCCTAGCACTTTCCCGCCGCGCGTACTTCTACCTTCGAAAGCGAACATTGCACAAAATCTATATGAAAATCAAAGATCGGGCGGTTTTGTTGGATTTGGATTCGTCCCAAAATGATTGACCGGTTTCAGAAGATGCATATGCGCATCTTCTTTTTTTGCGTCCATTTTTCATTTTAATACGTTTTTATTCGTTACGTCCAATCCCAGTAAATACGATTAATGTCTCGCCAATTGATTCAATGAGTATTGAGGAGATTATAACACATACATTGGATACTGAGAATAGCGAATCTATCGAATGTTCATTTGACTTACTCTGCCTTATAAGCTGAAAGAATAAGGTGGTGGAAATGTGAACTCAATTCGGGATTCGTTAGGTCAGCGCATTCGCACATTGCGGGAACAATACGGATGGACGCAAGAGCAGCTTGCAGAGCGGGCAGACCTCCATCCTAATTATATCGGACAAATTGAACGCGGGCTAAAGAACGTTTCATTGGATAATATTTATAAACTGGCTGTTGGTTTGCGCATGGATTTGTCTCAGTTATTTGTTTTTGAGAATCGCGAACTTCCAGAGCCGTTGTCCCAGATTGGCCAAATGCTACAGCATTGTTCCGAAGAAGATTTAGATTTTCTGATTCAACACATCGAGCATTTGTTGAAGTGGAGACAAAAGTAAGTAACTGCTCGAAAGGAAGCGCCGGAACTGCATCGAACATGCACCGAACGCAGCACTGGATTTGCTCTCTTTTTGCACAAAGTCTGCACGCGTTATGCACATGATCCGTGTTATGATGTTAGTGTGGACAGGTTGTGCAACCACAAGCATCATGAAGACTGGTTGTCCCTTTCATCAAGCGCCGTTTCTTTCCCTGCTATCCCAGTGGGAAGAAATACGGCGCTTTTTTTATTTTGTTACTGATACAGCAGTCGTCGACTATATTCCGAATGTAAAGGAGTTGAACTAAACATAGGGCAACGCCAACCATCAAAGGCCCGCACAATTTCTCGCACGGTGTTGCCAGGTGAGAAAGGGAGTTGATGTTGATGTATCCCGACGACACATAATAACAAGCGGCGAATGATTCATCGGCATGCGTGGAATCAAGTTTATCAAGTCTTACGATCAGACCTGGTCGCAATCAAGCGTTGGCACGCTCTGCGGCAAGGTCTTTTTTGTTGTCCTTCCCGCTTGTCAGGAAGCGTCGGCTGTCGCTCTCCCCCCTCTGTTTTGATTGATCAAACAAACCAAAACGGAGGGACGAGTATGAAAAAGATCAATTTGAAAGACATATATCCTTTTTGGAAAACGGATGTATGGGTTGAAGTGGATGACGAGGTGGCTCAGGAGCTGCATCGGTTTGAATTAATTGAAAGCGCATACAAACTGCGCACGTATCGTCACCGGGCGTATTACTCGCTGGATCGAAACGATGGAATTGAGAAGGACGTTCTTTTTCTTTCGATTTCGCCGGAGGAGTACTATGAACGCAAGCTCTCCCGGCAACAGCTTTACGAAGCGTTGTGCCAGTTGCCGGAGAAATCGGCCAGACGAATTTATGCACACTTTTTTCTAGGCATGAGCAAAGTCGCTATTGCCAGAGCTGAGCATGTCGATGAACGGGCCGTTCGTAAATCTATTAAACAAGGCTTAAAGATAATGGAGCGTCTACTCAAAAACATGTGATTTTTCGTCATTGGGTCCGGTTTTCCCGTCAGAATGAAATGTTATATAGAGGATCTTTTCAGACAGCGGCTGGTTGCATCCAGCCGCTCATCATTCTCGGTGAGAGGGGCAAGTATCGATGCATCCTATTCGATTTCGGGATGAAGAACACGAGAGGTTCTATCATCAAATGCTGGCTGAAAGGAAATGCAACGACGGCTATCATCGTGCGCTTTTTTACACATTGGGCATTTCCCGGGAAACTAGGAGTCATGTACGTGATTTGTTTGATTTTTCTAACGGCGGCATTAATCCCAAGGGCCTTTCGGCCCCATGGCAAACCGGCAGTTCCATTCGAATATGTCGGCTCGCCTTTAATCTATGGAACGGGTGGACCGAACCAGGTGGGGAACGCTTCTCCACTCCCAACGAATTATTCGATTGCAGCTACGCCCCTTTCTTTTTCGAGGCAATTCATCTTCGTTATCCGGAATATTTCCGAAGTCAGGAAAAGATTTTCAAACGGCTATCTGAACAAACCCGCTGAACAGATACCGATTGTCGGGGGTGCATAAGAAGATGAAAGAAATTAAAACGAGGGTTGTTGTAAAAAACATAAAACGGCTGGATAGGTTCAAAAATTTAATGGAACGAGTAAGGAAAACGGGTGTCCGAGTCAAGAATCATACAGACAACGATGAGTCGACTTCCCCATCTCCTGTTGAATTTGCGCAACACCGCACCGCATCGTCAATTAAAACAATGGCTCAAATGGGCATTCGCATGAAGACCAACAGCAGACTGATTCGGTTGATTCAAAAAAGAGGGCAACTCCAGTTGAAGATGCTGCTAATCCACAATCGAGTGGGTTACCCGTAAAAAAGTATAAGAAAACGACAGACGGGGTTATGAAGGCGAGAAAAAATCCCGTTAACGATTCCCGACTTTCCCCGAATGCCGATGCTTCTAACATGAGTACACTGCGATTTACCCGTAGGATGCAACCCCGTGAGCCGTTCGATGGAAAATACCTTTTGCCTTCTGATCAACTACCGGGAAAACAACGCTTTGTACGAAGCCGGGTCAATGCCCGGCTTTTGCATCGTTCTCAAAAAAACAGCTTTCCTGACCAGATGCTAAGAATGGACGTTAGACATCCAAAGTCCGTCGTAAAAAATGAAATAATCATCACCGCCGCGGCATCTCATTCAGCAAATGTACGAAGCAATCACCCTAAAACGCTAACGCCGGAAAGATTGAAGCCACGACATTTCAGACAAGCGTTATCCCGTATCCCCTCCGCTATATCAAAACAAGCAGGTTCAACGATCAAACGTAAAGAACGAAAATTCAAGGTATTACCCCTATTTATTAAAACCGGGCAACGACTGGGTCAGACTAATAATCATCCGGATTCGCAAGCCGAAGGGAAAATGAATGCGTTCAAAACGGCACGGCGGACAGTACAAATGGTGATGACTGCCCGCCGATCTGTTCAAAGGGCACAAGCCGCCGCGAGATTTAATCTTCGGATCATTAGAATGGTTGCAAAAGCAACCGCCCTGCTCGTCAAGGGATTGACGGCGCTTTTGGGGATCAGTAGTTCCGTTATCATCTTGTTGTGCATTGTAATGGCGGTAGCCGCAGTCATTTCCTCTCCCTTTGGCATCTTTGTATCCGGCGAAAATACGGACGCCGATGTAAAGCCGCTTTCCCAAATTGTTGAACAAATGGACGATGAATTTGCCGCCAGACTGGAAGAAGTACAGCAATCAGCCGACCCTGTAGACCGGGTGGAAATTCATTATCCTGGCAGCGCGGACAATACTCGAATGGATAATTGGATGGATATTATAGCCGTCTTCGCCGTGAAGACCGTCATGGATGCTGAAAATGGAATGGATGTGGCTACGCTCGATGCAACAAGAATCGGTATAATCCAATCCGTTTTTTGGGATATGAATCCAATAGAAACTCACGTTGAAACGATAGAACATAAGGAAACAATGACGGTAGAACATGAAGACGGGAGCACCAGCGAAGAAACGATTACCAACTACGAGTACATTTTGCATATTACGATTGCCAGCAGGACTGCGGAGCAACAGGCCGACATATACCGCTTTACAAGTGAACAGAAAGACATAATAAATGAAATGGCTATCCGTAGAGTTCCGACCTTCTCATGCGCAGCTTCGGAGAACAGCAATGAAATGCTATCCGTAGAGTTCCGACCTTTCATGTTAGCGATCTTAGGTAAAGAACAGGATATTGGATTTACGCCGGAATAACCTGAAACGATTAAACATCATCTGCCCTAAGAGGAATTGTTCGATTTGGATAAACAAGTCCTGTTTGGCAGATCGCATTCTACGAACGCAAATTGATCCTCCGAAAAGATAAGGCTCAAGTTCTGAGCCTTATTCGCGTTAGCGTGCCCCATAAAGCATATATCTTCTTGCTGGACAAAATTGGTTCACGGGCGGTTATCAAGTGTTGGCTTCAATAAACTTTGGCTGTGGAAAGCGCGTTTATTGCGAAAAAGAAGGAATAAAGTCCCCTTTTGTCAAATAGGTAACTTTCGGGAGTAGCGAAAGGTGGGTCTTCATGAACATATGTAATTATATGCATGACGATTTGTTTTATCAAAACAGGTCGGAATTATTTTATACTGTTCTCCAGTTAATTCTTTACGGATCGAGCTTGCTTTATATGACTGGTAACGGGCGGTATTTTGGCACGACAGCCATTGTCAGTTCTATGTGGAGGATTAATATTATGAGTACTGGTACCCTACCTCGAGTAAATGAACGATTATTTTTTTTCGATAAAGAGGTAATCGTTGTGAAAGTATTTTCTATTTTTCAATTGGCAGAAATTCGTTACGCTTGCTCACTCGCTACATTTATGGTTGATATAAAAGTTTTGCGCCAAGAAGCAGATAAAAGTAGTTCTATCTCTATTAAGTTATTAGGTGGTACAGATAAATGATCTTAAATTTTATTGAAGGACCTTTAAACGGTGATTCTTGGGAAAGTCTAATTACCTCTTGTTACAGGATGAAATACCAAGATGAGCACTTCACCGAAATTCCAGCAGTTCATGGAGGTGATGCTGGTATTGAGGGATTTACACGTCATGGAAGGGTTTATCAATGTTATTGCCCTGAACGTGAGTATTCTGATGATGAATTGCACGATCATCTAAGAGATAAAATGACAGCAGATATAAACAAATTGATATCGCCCAAATATGCCAAAAGATTAAAGGAATTGGGTGTGCCCAAAATAAAAGAATGGCATTTTGTAATTCCTCAGTACAGGGATTCAAGAATTGTTACACATGCAGAGACTAAACGTAAAGAAGTGCTTCTGAAGAAAGAATCCGAACCAAATAATTATGATTATATAGATGATGATTTTGTAATAGTCATTAAGCAAGCAGAAGACTTTAAAGTGGAAATATCTAAAATCATTCGAACAACATTGACGGATATGCAACTTAACTTTGCAATTTACCATACTACTAGTCCCGACTGGTCGAAATGCGATTCTGAGAAAGCCGGCAATATTAAAAGAAAGGTTAAAGCAGTAATGGGAGATGTTGAAGAGTCTGATGAGGATTTCAATGATATTGTTAATACTTACATAGATTCCTACATTAAAGGCATTGAAATTCTAAGAATATTACGTGTTTCTTACCCTGAGGTCTATGAAGAAATTTACATGCTGGAGCAATCGTATAAAAAGCAGGTATCCCTAAAAACTAAAATGAATACAGACAGTTCAATTAACTCTAAGTTATTTTTCGAAATACTCGATGATTTTCAGAATAAGCTAGAACAACAGTTTAAATATCTTACAACTGCATCAGTAATGGAATTAAAAATTGATCTTATTAGCGGGTGGCTTGCTGATTGTTCGATGCAGTTTAGAAGTAGGTGAACTGGGATAACGGTATTTGTCAAGATAGTTGTCGCGATTTAATAAAATTAAGTTAGCTATCATTGCGTCTTCTGCACAGCTTGAATAAGCGTCGCTTTTTCCGGATTAAGCCATACTTCTTCTTTTAGACTCCAATCCCGTGTATCCCCTGACCAGCGACCTGGATGCAGGGCTTTCGCAGCTTCATAAACCTGCCGTCGCTTCTCAAATACTTGTTCCTCCTGTCCTTTATGCCTCTGGCTGGGCGTGAGGAAATTGAGCCCGCTGTGGCGATGCTCGTGGTTGTACCATCGTACAAAACGCAGCACCCATTCACGGGCCTCGGTGCGGTCTTTAAACCCTTGCTCCGGGTATTCTGGACGGTATTTGCACGTCCGGAAGATGGACTCCGCATAGGGATTGTCATTGCTGACTCGGGGCCGACTTCTGGAAGGCGTGATGCCTAAGCTATATAGCGTTTCCAATAAGGTTGCCCCCTTCATCGGACTGCCATTGTCCGAGTGCAGCACAAGGGGCTGCTGGCGAATGACACACTGCTCGCTAAGCACCGTTCTGCGTATTAACTGACTCGCATGCTCGGCCGATTCTTCTTCCCAAATCTCCCAACCGACAATTTTGCGACTATATAAATCTAGCACCAGGTAGAGGTAGAAGAACAGACCTTTAACGGGCCCTGGCATCCACGTAATATCCCACATCCAGACTTGGTTAGCTCCAGTAGCACAGTGGCTTGTCAGCGGCTTGGTGGTTCTTTTCTTGCTTCTTCCACGATGTTGCTGTTGTTTGTGTTTGTGCATCACACGATAAAAACTAGACTCCGAAGCAATATAGGTTCCCTGATCGGCAAGGGCGGGAACGATTTGACTCGGGGGGAGGCTCTTAAACTCAGGCTGATGGATGACGTCCAGAATCTGTTGTTCTTCTTCCTCGCTGAGCTTATGGACGGGCTCAGGACGCTTGGCATAAGGACGCCTATCTTCGCTAATCTTATGCTGACGCCAACGCTGCAGGGTTCTCTGGGTCAGTCCAAGCTCCTTACAGGCGAGGTGTTCCCTTGCACCGGCCTGAACAGCTTCTTCAATCAGTGATACAGCTAGCTGACGATCCGGGGCACTGATCATTCGTCCCCTTGGTCCCCCCAGATCGCCTGGGCCTTTTTTCGCAACACCAGTAAGGCTGCGGTTTCGGCCAATGCCGCTTCCTTTCGTTGAAGCTCGCGGCTTAGGGCCTTTACTTCTTGTTCTTTCGTTCGGAGATCCTTTTGCAGCTTGCTCGCTTGCTCGGCGATCCCGCCATTGGCGTTCATACAAGCATCGCGCCAGGCTTCCACTTGCTCGACGTACAGCCCTTTGGCACGACAGTATTCCGCCAACTCAATCTCACTTAATGCTGCTGTTTCTACCACGATGGCAAACTTATCTCGAGTGCTCCATCGCTCTGTAGATTGTGCACCTGTCGGCATGATCGTTCCTTGGGCCTTCGCCGCTTTCTTCCACTTATACAGCGCTGTTTCAGATATCCCGTACTCTTTGGCTAACTGGCTGACCGATTCATTATTCGGTGGCATCATTCGTTGCACGACTCTCTGCTTCAATTCCTGATTCACTTGGTTCATTGTCTCCCACCTCGTCCTTGTTATCCTCACTATACTTTCAATTGAGGGGTACGACAACTATTCTGACACAGGGGGTTATAATAATCGTTCCGGGGATTTAGCTTGTTCAGGAGAATTGTCAGCACTTACAACTTATGTGCTTCGTCGGTGACGTAATACCGCCATTAACGTAAGCGCTTGTGAGTCAGACTCGACCACAGCGTAAAGAGTCTAACGCTACTGAACGGCGGTAATGCATTAAACCAATAAAGTCTGTGCCTATTTATCTCGACAGAGTAGCAATACCCCTTTCACGTCTGGCATCAAAAGAACGTATCCTCGTGTCTCGTTTTCCTTAGCCCCCTCGCCTTTTTCTTAGAAAACGCTCTCCGATCTGATCGATAGTTTTGCAACCAAGGTCCGATTTTGCATTGAAAATGAAATGAATATTAGAGGGACACTATTCTGTAATGCTCCCCATTGTCAAGACACGATTTTTTGAGGATTAAGTTATGTCCTCCATTCTCGTAATCTAGTAAATTAGGATGCGGTTTTTTCAATAGAATGCGCGTAAAATTGATCGGGCTTTGCTTCATTGAGAGATTGATGAGGGCGTTCTTGGTTATAGAATTGGACATAGCGAACTATCCCTTTGCGCAGCGCGCGAGGGTCTTCGTATTCATTCAAGAAGATGCATTCGTATTTGAGCGAGCGGAAATATCGCTCTGTGCGGCTGTTATCCGTCGCACGCCCCTTACCATCCATCGATACCTTGACGCCTTCTTTCTCCAGTAGCTCAAGGTATTCAGCGTTGGTAAAGTGGGAGCCCTGATCGCTGTTCATGATCTCGGGCTTACAGCGGCTAAATGCGCGCTTGAGACACCTCAAAACAAAGCCTTTCTCAAGCGTACTGGATAGCTCGTAGTCGATCACTTTGCGGCTATACCTCTAAAGCCCCATATTTACCTTTGAGTCTTTTCTCCTTATCCACTACAATATGAATTAACAAAAGTGGAGGGATCAAAGATGCAGCGCAAGAGTTACAGCATTGAATTTAAACAACAGCTCATCCAAGAAGCCTTAGAAGCAGGCAATGCCAGCCAAGTTGCAAGACGACATGGAATAGACGGGAAAATGCTCGCTCGTTGGATTCGTCAATCGAAGCATGCAAACTGGAAAAACGCATCACCAGAATCCAAAAAAGTTGCAGCCTACACTCCATCATCCAAAGAGTTTCAAGCGTTAGAGCAGGAAAACGACAAATTGAAAAAGCTGTTGGGCGAGAAGGATTTGGAGATTGCGATTCTTCGTGATCTCGTAAAAAAGGTGAACCCCGCCTATCGGACAAAATAGAGATCGCCGACAAATGGATTGCGCGGGGTTATAAAGCTGCAGTGGTGCTGCGAATCGTCGGCGTCAGTGAAGCGACGTACTATTACCGGAAGAAACACTTCAAGCAAGAGCGAGTGTATAACGGCGGACGGCCGATTCCCGGCTTTTCCTTGGATCATAAGCGGCGTCCCGTCAGCGATGAGCAGATCAAGGAATGGCTGATGGAGCTTATTGCCGGGGAAGAAGCGACTTACGGTTACCGTAAATTAACCGTATGCCTGAAACGACAGTATGGGCTGATCATTAACAAGAAAAAAGTATACCGGCTGTGTCAGGAACTGGGCATCCTGCAGCCACAACGCCGGAAGCGAATCCAATATCCCCGAAAGCTGGCGAACAACCGTGAGATTTGCGCTTCGAATCAGCTTTGGGAGATGGACGTGAAATACGGCTATATTGCAGCAGAGCAGCGTTTCTTTTTCTTGCTCAGCCTGATTGACGTCTACGACCGATCGATTATCGACTACCACATGGGCCTCTCTTGTGAAGGGAAGCATGCTGCGCAAATCCTGCAGAGAGCGTTATGGAAACGGCGGCTCTTTGAGAAAGATCAGCTGCCCGTGGTTCGTACCGATAACGGCCCGCAATTTATCAGCCATGCTTTTGAAGAAGCATGCCTGGAGTATTGTGTAGAACATGAACGTATTCCTCCGAAAACGCCGAATAAAAATGCGCATATCGAAGCATTTCATGCCATTTTAGAACAAGAGTGTCTCTCCAGGCATGAATTTGAGAGTTATCAGGATGCATACCGTATCGTATCTGACTATCTCTTGTTTTATAATCAGCGGCGGATCCATGGAAGTTTGTATGATCTATCCCCGCAGGAATTTCATCAAGCTATGCATCAGCAAGCCGTAAAACCGCTTGTGATTAAGGTATGATGGATAAAGCCCTTTACATGGAGGGGCGGGCATGATAGGCTTGTTAGCCTCGCGATGCATGTGTTATCCGCATCGCCCTATCGCGAAAAATCATGCCCGCTGGAGGCTCCATGTCAAGGGCGACAACGAGCGACAACGACGTAAATCAATGAGAAATTACGCAATCGTGTGAATAAGGGTGTAAGACTCTAAAGTTACGGGTTTAAACCGATACCAATCGATGATATTGAACAGATACATGAAGCCTTTCCCCATCCGGAGATAGGTGATGTCGATTCCCCAGACCTGATTCGGCCGGTTAATGGTTAAGCCCCGAAGCAAGTAGGGGCGAACATATTTTGCGTGGAATCGCTTGCTCAAGTTCGGCTTCGGATAGATCGCTTCTGTCTATGGTAACTTAAAAACAGGCCAGCAAAATCATTGAAAAACCGGCCACAACCGATAAACCTACTTGGAGAGAAAATCAACAAGTAGGGGCTGGGAGAGAATGATCGCGATGAACACGATGCAACAAATATTAATGATGCATATTCATGAGGGGAGGTCGCGCCGGGAGATTGCAAGATTGACAGGGATCCATCGGGAGACGGTTGGGAAGTACATCAGGCAATATGAGGAAAGGAGACAACAGCTACTAGCTGAGGGGAACAACTCGGTGGATATCCAAGCACTGATTGATGCCCTCACTACCGCGCCCAAGTATACAGTCGGAATTCGACCCAAACGAAAACTGACCGACGAAATGACAGCTAAGATTCAGGCTCATCTGGATGAGAACGAAGTAAAGCGAAGCCAAGGGCAACGCAAACAGCAAAAGAAGGCGGTAGATATCTTCGAGGCACTAGAAGCCGAAGGTATCCAAATCAGCTATAGTACTGTTCTTCGGACGGTTCGTAGTTTGGAACGAAAACCAAAGGAAGCATACATAAAGGCACTGTATGAGCTTGGGGACATTTGCGAATTCGATTGGGGTGAAGTGAAGCTCAAAATTAATGGAAAGTTTCAAACTTTTCAGATGGCAGTCTTCACATCCGCATATGGGAATTACCGTTTTGCATACCTGTTCACCAAGCAAACGACGGAATGCTTCCAAGAAGCACATGCCCTGTTCTTTCAGCATATCGGCGGTGTGTATCGAACCATGGTGTATGACAACATGAAAGTCGCGGTGAAACGGTTCGTCGGAACGGATAAGGAGCCGACACAAGGATTACTCCAACTGTCGCTTTATTACGGCTTTCAATTCCGGTTTTGCAATATTCGCAGCGGCAATGAGAAAGGACATGTGGAACGCAGCGTAGAAGTCGTGCGTCGGAAAGCCTTCGCCTTCCGGCACGAATTTGAATCGCTTGAAGAAGCGAACCAATATTTACAGGAGGTGTGCACTCAGCGCAACCAAAAGCCGCAAACCGAGAATAACGGCCAGACGGCGAAGGAACGACTGGAAGAAGAACGCCCCACCCTTTTGCCTTCCCCGCCCCCGTTTGACGCAGCCCGTGTACTTTACGGGCGGGCGGATAAATACGCGACGATTATGGTGGACCAAAATCGTTACTCCGTACCAGATCATCTGGTTGGAGAATCGATCATGATCAAGGTGTACTCGACCCGAGTGCTTTGTTTTCACCAAGAAACGAAAGTAGCGGAGCATGTACGGTGTACCGGCAGCCATGAGTGGCGGCTGGACTTGAACCATTATTTAGATACGCTAAAGAAAAAACCTGGTGCATTCGCCGGTAGCGCGGCGTGGCAACAGGCTCCCAAAAAGATAAAAACAATCTACGAAAGGTATTATACCAGACGCAACAAGGAATTTGTACAACTATTGCAATATATTCGAGATGATGCCAGTTTCGCGGAGATCGAGCAAGCTATTCAGGAATTGGAGTGGATCCACCCAGCCCATGTAACCACGGATAAAATTAAAGTGCTATGTGCCAAAAACCGAGATCTGGCGCCGGTGGTTCGGACGACACATTCGGAAACCGGCCAAGAGATTGCGGAGCGATCAGTTGAGCATTTGCGCATGTACGATGAATTGTTTGATACTAGGCCGACAGAAACGAAGGAGGGCGCTGCATGAGCCACTCGCCGCGCAAGGCGTTGAAGGAAATGATTCTGGAATACAGCAAAGAATTGCGGCTCCCGATGATTCGTAAGCATTTGGAAGAGCAAATTCAGGAAGCGACTCAACGGGACGCCAGTTACGAAGAATTTCTGACGCAACTTCTCGAAAAGGAATGCGATGCCCGTCGGGAAGCGTCCCGGTACAACCGAATACGGTTGGCGGAATTTACGCACAAAAAATATCTCGAAGATTTGGTTGTCGGGGACTTGCCGGAAGATGCACAGAAGAAGTTAAAACTGTTGAAAACGCTAGATTTTATCCGAGAAGGGCGCAACGTAATTCTGTCCGGAAACCCAGGGACTGGAAAAACGCACATTAGCATCGGGTTAGGTCTGAAAGCTTGCCTGGAGGGTTACAAAGTATGGTTTACAACCGTCCCCCTGCTCGTGAACCGGATCAGGGAATGCCGGTCGGAACAGACTCTACGTGCATTCCAGAACCGTTTCGAGAAGTATGATCTGGTCATAGCTGATGAGATGGGTTACATCTCGTTTGATAAAGAAGGGTCTGAATTATTGTTTACCCATCTGTCACTTCGGGCTGGACGTAAATCGACGATCATTACGACCAATCTGTCCTTTGAACGATGGGGTGAGATTTTTCAAGATCCGGTGATGACCGCTGCGATGATTGACCGGCTGACGCATCAGTCTTACATCGTCAACATGAACGGAAATTCATATCGCATGAAAGAAACAAAGGAGTGGTTGCAAAAACAGCAGTTGGCGTAGCTTTATTTTTATGCCGCGTGGCCGGAAATTAAATGATTATGTGGCCGGATTTTCAGTTGACAAATACACGCTTCAAGCCCCATGTGCTGCATGAGACGCCGTACGCGCTTACGATTCACCTCAAAGCCTCGATCTCGAAGGAATCGGGTCATCCGCCGATAACCAAAGTAAGGGTGTTTCATATAGATTTCATCGATCTGGTGCATGATCTGTACATTCTCTTCGCTTTCGCTTTTCTCTTGACTAGGGCGATAAACGCTTGTCCTGTTCACGTTCAGCAGATCGGCCTGGCGCTTAATGGTAATTTCATTGTTATCACGCTCCACCATGGCTTTTCGAACTTCGAGCGGTTCATTTGAGGCCAGAT
Source organism: Paenibacillus sp. JMULE4 (assembly GCF_013337105.1). Lineage (NCBI taxonomy): Bacteria > Bacillati > Bacillota > Bacilli > Caryophanales > Paenibacillaceae > Paenibacillus > Paenibacillus sp. JMULE4. The sequence continues at coordinate 6,408 of NZ_SGWF01000015.1, read as the reverse complement.
TTTTTTTCTACGGCGGCATGAATAACTAACAGGATCTTCCTAACGGTTTGTCGAAGTAATTACGGTCAAAATTTCCAAAGGAGTTGACCCGCATTGCTTTCCAAAAACCGTCTGCGTCCACAACGGAGAATATACTTTAGACCTGAACATAAGAATTGTCCTCACTGCCAACAGAAATTACGTCGTTCACATACAGCATGGAATAAGAAAATCGCCACATTGAAAGAAGTCGTTCACGTTTGGAGCATGGCCTACCATTGCGAAAATCCAGATTGCCCGAAGCCAGGTGTATACTACAAATCGGCGGAAGCAGAAGCAATAAGCATGAAGCATTCTCCTTACGGCTTCGACGTTGTTTGCCTAGTTGGTGAACTTCGCTTCAAACGGCATATGACCCGCAAGGAGATTGCGGATGAATTGAACGCGAGAGGTGTTCAGACATCCGAACGGAGCGCACAAAATCTGTATGAACGGTATCAAACATTGCTTGCTGCTAGTCTTACTGAACATACGAAGAAAGTGCTGGCTGAAGTCACAGAACAAAACGGCGGTATTATCTTGTCTATGGATGGCGTCCAGCCAGAGAAAGGCAATGAGACACTTTATGTAATTCGTGAAGTATTCAGCGGTACTGTCTTAATAGCAAAAAACATGAAAAGTGGTTCATCTGCCGAGTTACAAACGCTCATCCAACCGATCATCGAGCAAGGCTATCCGATCGTCGGTATTGTTAGTGATGGACAGCAATCCATTCGTCTAGCGATGGAGACGCTTTTGCCCGATGTGCCTTATCAATATTGCCAGTACCATTATTTAAAAGACATCGCGAAACCGGTTGTTGATGTCGATCGAAAGTTAAAGACCGAGCTCAAGAAAAGCATGCGCGGCATTCGTGAAGTCGAGCGGAAAATCGAACAGTCGGATTCACAAGAAGCAAGCATCGCGAAGGGTTACGTTGCTGCCGTACGTGCATTGCTCTTGGAAGACGGAAATCCTCCATTAGATTTACCCGGTATGCGTATCTATGAACAGGCCCAAGCCATTCAAGCGTCCCTTCAAAAATGCTTGGATAAAAAAGGGGGCCACCCTACTTCAAAACGTTTTCAGAATATTTAGTAAAGTCGATTCCCTTCAGCAACAATACGAGAAAGTCGCTCGCTGGATGAAGCCAATCCGTCACATTGCAGAAATCCTTGAACCCAGCATGGATAAGACAAGCAAGACAGTTGAATGGGAAATGACAAAGCTGTTGGATTGGGTTCGGCTTTCCTATACCGAAGAGAATGATCTGGAAATGGTTAACAATCTCCTTAGTTACAGCAAGGGATTCTGGAAGGGACTCTTCACTTGCTACGATCATTATCATGTGCCAAGAACGAACAACGATCTGGAACGCTTCTTCCGAGCTACGAAGACACGACACCGTCGGATGACCGGGCTACGCAACTGGAACGAATACATCTTACGGAATGGTGAGATGGTTGTGCTCGTTGATGATGGACTTAAACAGGAAAACCTAATCGCCCGTTTAAGGATGGTCGACTACACAAGCTACAAGAAACAGAAAGAAAAATGGAATAACCGGTTGAGCGATAGTGTTATGCGCAAACGGTTTAAACGCGATCCACAAAATTATCTTAAAAATTTAGAAAACCAATGGCTCAAATAACATGTATGTTATTCATGCCGCCGTAGTTTTTTTTCAGCCAGTCGACCTCTACCGTGAGTTGGCCAACCAGCTTCTCTAGATGCTCTTGCTTGCTCTCGTACTCTTTCTTCAGTTTGTCGACTTCACTTGTCTTCTTCTCAAAGACGACAGAAGCACGCTCAAGAAATTCAGCTTTCCATCGGCTAACCATAACCGGGCTTACTTCGTACTTGGCAGCAATCTCGTTGACGGTCTGCTCCTCCCGGAGGACCTCCAGCACAACTTTTGTCTTAAACTCTGAGGTATATCGGTTCCGTTTTTCCATAGCTTCATTATAACTTATTTATCACTCTCCCGTGTCTCAACCTATGGGAGCATTATATTCAACCCCTCATTGATCCTTGAAAACTGAATAAAATCTTATCCGGTACGTTCCCCGCATGACCTGAAAGGAAAGCCAGATTGCAGGCGCGCCATGACCATTTTGCCGGTTCTTGTTTCTACATGCCCTGAAATCAGAAGCGGTAAACTGCGAGCGATTTTGCCCATGCAATGAAAAATGGTGGTGCTATTTATGGCGAAGACCCATGCGGAGGGATAATGATACTTCCGTCCAGCCACAGTTCAGCGCAATGGGGGCGGCTTGCAGCGATCCTGGAAGAGGTTTGAAGCCTATGAGGACGGCTAACCACTGTCCGCCGGATAGGATATTTGAGAGAAGCAACCAAAACAGAGGCGAAAACAGAGATGCGCACATACGGTTATGTTCGTTGCGCATCTCTGATTTTCAGCTTTGATGGATTAATGGGAGGTTATTATGAACCATAAACTCATCCGGTACAGCATGCAAATAGCTATGATAAGACAGTTACTGGCTTTATCTTTGATTACCGAAAACGAATTTCATTTGATAAAGAACAAAACGATGCGGGATTACGGCATCATTTCGGACCTTACTTCTTGATTCGCACATTTGTCGGTTCGCCCATCTCTTATTAAACTGATGGCGAGTAAATAAGAATGGAGGACAACACCATGGCTCTTGAAGTGGAAGTGATTAAAGCAAGTCGGAAAATATCGGATCGCAACGCCGGAAAGTTATCGGATGTTCTTCGCGTCGCCCCTTATGCCCGCGTAAGTACCGACACTGAGGAGCAATTGAACAGCTACAAATCGCAAGTCGCATATTATACCGATCTCGTAAGCAAGCGCAGCGACTGGATGCTTGTCGATATTTATGCGGACGAAGCCATAACCGGGACACAGGTAACGAAGCGCGAGGATTTTCAGCGCATGATTAACGATTGTATGGATGGGAAAATTGATATGATCATCACAAAGTCTATCTCCAGGTTTGCAAGAAACACGCTGGATACGTTGAAATACGTCCGAATGTTGAAGGAAAAGAACATCGCCGTATTTTTTGAAGACGAAAATATCAATACGCTGACGATGGACGGCGAATTGTTGCTTGTCATTCTAAGCTCCGTAGCGCAGCAGGAAGTGGAGAATATCTCCGCCAACGTGAAAAAAGGTTTGAAAATGAAAATGAAGCGCGGCGAACTGGTGGGCTTTCAAAGTTGTCTGGGATACGATTACGATGTGAATACGAAACAGATAACCGTTAATCAAGAAGAAGCCGAAATCGTCCGCTATATTTTTGAACGATACTCATCGGGAATCGGCGCTTACGTTATTGCAAAGGAACTGACTGAGGCGGGACATAAAACCAAGTACGGAAGAGTCGAATGGCAGGACACAACCGTTCTTCGTATCATAAAGAATGAGAAGTACAAAGGCGATTTGTTGCAAGGAAAGACATTTACCGTCGATCCCATTTCCAAGAGAAGATTGGACAATTACGGCGAGGAAGATCAGTTTTATGTCAAAAATCATCATGAGCCGATTGTCAGCGAGGAAGTTTTTGAAAAGGCGCAGGACATATTGCATCGAAGAGGCGAGAATCGCCGCCGCGGCGCAAAAGGCAAGCGGGACAAGTACAGCAGGAAATTTGCTTTCAGCAGCAAGTTGGAATGTGCTTTCTGCGGAAGCAATCTCTCGCGGCGGAACTGGCACAGCGGAACCCCGCATGAAAAGGTGATTTGGCAGTGTGTGACAGCCACGAAAAAAGGGAAGAAATACTGCTCTCTCAGTAAAGCCTTGGAGGAAAAGCTGATTGAGGGTGCTTTTGTCGAATCGTACAAATTGGTGTGCCGCAACAATTCGGATGTGCTAGACGAGCTTATGAAAAGAATGGAGTCCGTGTTTAGCGACCAGAATAATCAAAAGCGACTGAACAAAATTATCAGCGATATTCAGGCTACGGAGCAAAAACGTTGCAAACTGATTGATTTGTGCCTGGATGAGAAAATAGACAGGGCTACTTACGAACAGAAGTATGCGGAGCTCGATACTTCGCTTACTAAATTGCTCGAAGAAAAGGAACAGTTAGAGCAATCCGCGCAAGATGAAATTGACTTGGGAAAACGGCTTGAACATTTTCGCAAAGTGCTTCAAACGAATGAGCTTCTGACCGCATTCGACCGGAACGTATTCGAAAGCATTGTCGATAAAGTGATTATTGGGGAGAACCCCGATCAAGGTAGTCCCGAGCCGTACAAATTGACCTTCGTCTATAAAACCGGCTTTCATAACAGCATCCAAAGCAAGATGCATAAGCAAAAAAAGTCCATGCGAAGTGAAAGGGGGAAAGTGCATTCCTATTCCCAGCACAACACATGTGGAGTGCGTGGTAAGGATATATCGGGAGGAATGAATCGCTTAAGTCTGAAATCTCCTGAACTTGTGTTATAATGGTTTCAGGACGAAAAAGGTGGTGTGATCCATGAGTATGAACCGCGAAGAATTGAAACGCATGATTGATCGTATTACCGAACAAGAAGCTGCAGAAGTGCTTGATTTTATCGGTTATTTGAACATGAAGCGCGAACGTGAGGCATTAATGAATCTCGAACAAGCAAGCATGACCAGCATGGACTTCTGGGATAATCCTGTTGATGATGAGGTTTGGAACGATGTATAAACAAGGTGATATTTTGCTTATCCCTTTTCCATATACCGATTTAATGGCAACGAAGCAACGTCCTGTTCTCGTTTTATCCAATACAATTTATAACGGAATGCACCAAGACATTGTCGTAGCAGCAATCACTTCAAATGTGACGGATAAAGATTATTCGATTTATGTTACTGCAAATGATCTCGATGAGGGACAATTAAAAGTGGATTCATTAATCCGAGCGGATAAGATTTACACCTTCTCGAATCGGATCGTCATTAGAAAATTCGGGCATTTGAAATCCGAAGTATTTCTTAAGGTAAAGGAACAAATAGAAAAATTAATCAGCAAATGACGTAGCAACCTCCCCACACGCGGCGGAGGTTTTTTCATGCGAACATACGCTTGTTTACAAAATATTTACCCCCATTCCACAACTTTTATAAATCGATGCTTGCATCGGTTGCAATACAGTCTTGCAATAAAACTATTTTTTGATTTCATATCAACTGTACAGTCCAGTGTAACAATGTTTGCCGAGCATTGTTCACAACTAATGCTATCCAGTAAGCTTCTACGTTGTTCTGATGAGATGGAATTCCAAAGATTTTTGTCGGGAGCAGCACACCATATTCTGTCCTCAACGAGGAGATATCCTTCGTCTTTATGTAAGAGAAATTGTGGCTTCAATAAATATTCCAATGGATAAATATCATCTCTCGCTGAAATTAAAGCTTTGAACAAAGCGATTGGGCGCTTCTGATCTATTTCATCTGTGTACTGATATCCAAGCTTCTCCGGTTTTACAAGCTGCACAATTACAAACGCATCTTCATTATCGGTCAATTTATAAATGACATTCTCCGGTTTGAATACATTCTCTGAGTAGTCGAAAGTTACCAGATGATACTCTCTATTCCGCCACTCTATTCGGATTACCTTAAAAGCTTGATTTTTGACAAGCTCGATAAATGTTTCATGTTTAAGCGTTAATTCGATCCCAATAATGTGCCCTTCCTCGTCCATATCGTTGCCATACTCGGTATCATAGCCTTTTTCATAGTCTACTTTAAAGGTATTCGCGGCAACGACCATCTGATCAAGATTAGAAGCCACTTGTGCATCTACCACATAAGGAATGTTAATTTGATCGGGGTCTATGTACTTGCTAATTTCGTTTCTGCTCCGCTCATAGTCATCAAACTCATCGTCCTCCGGTGGCTTCAAATAAATATAGCCCATATCGCATCCATTATCGTAAAAGCAAGTGACTAACAAATTGATTCGCTCCTTTAATCGTGATGAATATTAGACGCGACAGTTACAAAAAGGTTTCGTGATGCGTACCGGGGAACGAGCAGCTTTGAAAGATGCTGCAAAGAAGACGAAGCAATTGTTTGGATAAAACATCCCCAACACGCGGCGGAGGTTTTTTATGCGAACATATACTCGCTGACAGAATAATGTCAATGGAGTGCTATATAATAGTGAAAGCATGGTGTCGAAAGAAGGAGTTTCCAGTTGGATTGTGGAATAAATCTAATGGACTATTAAAGCTGCGTTTTTCGGAGTGAAGATATATGAAATTCTATATCGGTGTTACGGATCATAACTGGTTTCAATATTTGGCTAACGAACAGCCGGATGAACTGAATTTTTGGCAGCCGGGTGGTAGACAATCATTTAAAGCTATTCAGACCAATGATCTCTTTCTGTTCAAATTACATAGTCCCAATAATTT